>PFEY01000051.1 GCA_002783205.1 Rhodobacteraceae bacterium CG17_big_fil_post_rev_8_21_14_2_50_63_15
TTGCCGCGATCAAGGCCGCGTCGCGCCCCGTGACCGACAGTGCCGAAGTGGCGCAGGTCGGCACCATTTCCGCCAACGGCGAGACCGAAATCGGGCGCCAGATCGCTGACGCCATGCAAAAAGTCGGCAACGAGGGTGTGATCACCGTCGAGGAAAACAAGGGCCTCGAAACCGAGACCGATGTCGTCGAGGGCATGCAGTTCGACCGTGGCTATCTCAGCCCCTATTTCGTGACCAATGCCGACAAGATGGTGGCCGATCTTGAAGACTGCCTGATCCTTCTGCACGAAAAGAAACTCTCGTCGCTGCAACCGATGGTGCCGCTGCTCGAGCAAGTGATCCAGTCGCAAAAGCCGCTGCTGATCATCGCAGAGGATGTCGAAGGCGAAGCGCTGGCCACTCTCGTGGTCAACAAACTACGGGGCGGTCTCAAGATCGCGGCTGTCAAGGCCCCCGGCTTTGGCGATCGGCGCAAGGCGATGCTTCAGGATATCGCGATCCTGACCGGCGGTCAGGTGATCAGCGAAGATCTTGGCATGAAGCTTGAGAATGTCGGCATGGACATGCTTGGCACAGCCAAGAAGATCTCGATCACCAAGGACGAGACCACGATCGTCGACGGCCATGGCGTGAAGGCAGAGATCGAGGCGCGCGTCGCCCAGATCCGCCAGCAGATCGAGGACACCACCTCTGATTACGACCGTGAAAAGCTGCAAGAGCGTGTTGCCAAACTCGCCGGTGGCGTGGCCGTGATCCGCGTCGGCGGCATGACCGAAACCGAAGTGAAAGAACGCAAGGACCGCGTTGACGATGCCCTCAATGCAACCCGCGCTGCGGTGCAGGAGGGGATTGTTGTCGGCGGTGGCGTGTCTCTGGTCCAGGCTGCAAAAAAACTGCAAGGCATCGAAGGCGCAAATGCCGACCAGAACGCCGGGATCGCCATCGTGCGCAAGGCGCTCGAAGCGCCGCTGCGTCAGATCGCCGAGAATGCCGGTGTTGACGGGTCGGTCGTTGCGGGCAAGGTGCGCGAAAGCGATGATCCCAAGTTCGGCTACAACGCGCAGACCGATGAATATGGCGACATGTTCAAGTTCGGCGTGATCGACCCGGCCAAGGTGGTGCGCACCGCGCTTGAGGATGCAGCCTCGATCGCCGGTCTCCTGATCACCACCGAGGCGATGGTTGCCGACAGGCCCGCCAAGGAAGGCGCCGGTGCCGGTGGCGGAATGCCCGACATGGGCGGCATGGGCGGCATGGGCGGCATGATGTGATCTGACCGTTCCGGTATGACGATTGGGGGTCGCCTTCGGGCGGCCCCCTTTTTTGTCTCCGGTGCTGGCGCCTGGGGCAAGCGGCGCAGGTGAGTATTTGCGGAACGATGAAAGCGCAGGGTTCGCGAACAGAGGGCTATACTCCGGGCGCGCCAGCGCTTAGCAAGGGGGTATGCGCCTTTTTCTCCTGACGGCTCTCACCATGACCGCCTTTGCCGCCAATTCGGTTCTGAACCGGATCGCGCTGGCGCAAGGCAGTATGGATGCGGTCAGTTTCGGCGTGGTCAGGCTGGTCTCGGGGGCGATGGTGCTGGGGCTTTTGTGTCTGGTTCTGCGCGGTCGGGTGGAGATGCGGGGGCGGGAGCGGATCGCTGGGGTGCTCTCCTTGCTGGTCTATTTCTACGGCTTTTCGCTGGCCTACCGGGCCCTCGATGCCGGGCTGGGGGCGCTGATCCTGTTCGGCGTGGTGCAGATCACCATGTTCGTGGGCGGCATTTTCGCGCGCGAGGCGATGCCGCGACGCCGCTGGATCGGTGCGGGGCTGGCCTTTGCCGGGCTGATCTGGCTCTTGAGTCCCGGGGCCGGGCCGCAGGTGAGTGTGCTCCACGGTCTCCTGATGGCGGTCGCGGGTGTCGGTTGGGGGGTCTATTCGCTCTCCGGGCGACGGTCCGGCGATGCGCTGATGTCGACGGCGGCTAATTTCATCTGGGCCGCCCCTGTCGGGGTGATCGTCTGGGGTGTGATGCCGAAAGGCACCGAAGGTCTTGTCCTCGGCGGCGAGGGCATTGCCCTCGCGATCGTGTCCGGCGCGGTGACTTCTGGCCTGGGCTACGCGCTCTGGTACAGTATCCTGCCGCGGCTGGCGGCGTCGGTTGCGGCGGTGGCGCAGCTCACCGTTCCGGTGATCGCCATGGCCGGTGGCATGGTGTTTCTGGGCGAGGCGCTGAGCCTTGCCTTCGTGCTGGCAAGCGCGCTCGTGCTGGGCGGCGTGGCGATCTCGGTCCTGCCTCCGGGGCGACGTCAGGCGCGCAGGATCTCTTCCAGCGGATCATAGCCCATACCACGTTGAAACGCTACCGCGGCAAGGCTGTCAGGCTTGACGCGCAGGCTGGTCATCTCGGCCCGCGTGACCCAGCGGCGACGGGTGACAACCGCCTCGGGGTCCTGCCAGTCCGCGCTGAGGCGACCCGCGACAAGGGTGCAGCGAAAGAAGATCTCGACCTGATGAAAACCGGTCTCGGGGGCATGGAACTCGTTGATGAGACAGGGCGGGCCGACGCGAATGGCCAGCCCGGTCTCCTCATGGACCTCGCGGATCAGGTTGTCGGGGAGCGAGTGCCCCGCCACCACCCCGCCGCCGGGCGCGCACCAGAGCGTGCTGGAGGGATCGGCATAGGCGTTGACCAGCAGCAGGCGCTGGTTCTCAACGATCACGGCGCGGGTGGCGAGACGGGGGGCAGGCATGATCTCTCTCACTACAAACGGGGCGGCTGAGGCGACACGGCGCAGGCCGGGGGCGGGCGGCAACGGCGTGAAATCCAGGCTTGCCTTTGGCCCTGCCAATGGTCAGCTTGGACCGGCAGAACGGAAAGGACAAGGGCATGGCGGACAACAGGCGCAGCGGCGGTCAGCTTCTGGTGGAGTGTCTTGTGGCACTCGGAGCCCGGCACACATTCGGCGTGCCGGGCGAGAGCTATCTGGCGGTGCTTGATGCCCTGCATGACACGGCAGGCCGTCTCGATTTCGTGCTCTGTCGGCAGGAGGGCGGCGCGGCCTTCATGGCCGCCGCCTATGGCAAGCTCACGGGCCGGCCCGGAATCGCCTGGGTGACGCGCGGGCCGGGGGCGACCAATGCCGCGATCGGGGTGCATACGGCGATGCAGGACAGCGCGCCGATGATCCTCTTTGTCGGGCAGGTCGGCACCGACATGAAGGGGCGCGAGGCCTTTCAGGAGCTCGATTACCGCGCGGTATTCGGCACGATGGCGAAATGGGCGGTCGAGATCGACGATGTGGCACGGATTCCCGAGATCACCGCGCGGGCGTGGAAAACGGCGCTCACCGGGCGCCCCGGCCCGGTGGTGGTGGCGCTGCCCGAGGATATGCTGACAACCATGACCACAACGGCGCCCCTGACCGGACCGGGCGCCTATCCCGAGGCCGCCGCCGCGCCGGAGACCGTGCAGCGGGTGCGAGACCTGTTGCACGGCGCGCAACGGCCGCTGATCCTCTATGGCGGTTGCAACTGGACCGAGGCGGGGCGGGCGGCCCTTCGGGCCTTTGCCGAAGGATCGGATATTCCGGTCGTCTCGGTCTTTCGCTATCAGGATCAGTTCGACAATCACGCGCCGGTCTTTTGCGGCGAGGCCGGGGTCGGCATGATGCCGCATGTGCGGGCGTTGATCAAAGAGGCGGATGTGATCCTTGCCCTCAACAACCGCTTTGGCGAGAATTCGACCGATGGTTATACCCTGCTCGACGTGCCGCAGGCGCGGCAGCGTCTGATTCATGTCCATGCCTCCGATCTGGAACTCGGCAAGGTCTATCAGCCCGATCTGGGGATTCAGGCGGGACCGAACGAATTCGTCCGCGCCCTTGCGGGCACTGGACCGGTGCGGGGCGATTGGGCCGCCTGGCGCGCGGCGGGTCGCGCCGCCTGGGAAGCCGGATTCGACCTGCCCGACCTGCCCTCGCCGGTCGATATGGGCAAGGTCACGGCGCATCTGCGCGACGTCCTGCCCGAGGATGTCATCATCACCAATGGCGCGGGCAATTTCGCGATCTGGTCGGGGCGGTTCCTGAAATATGGCGCCAAGGCACGGCTTCTGGGGCCGCAATCGGGGGCAATGGGCTATGGCGTGCCGGCCGCGATCGCCGCCAAGCTGGTCCACCCGGAGCGGGTGGTCGTCTGTTTCGCGGGCGACGGCGATTTCCAGATGACCGGTCAGGAACTGGCAACCGCCCGGCAGGCGGGCGCAATGCCGGTCATTCTGCTGCTCAACAACGGCATCTACGGCACCATCCGCGCCCATCAGGAGCGCAACTATCCCGCGCGCGTCTCGGGCACGACGATGGTCAATCCCGATTTCGTCGCCCTGGCGCGCGCTTACGGATTTCACGCCGAACGGGTCGAGACCACAGCGGCCTTCGCGGCGGCGTTCGCGCGCGCTCTGGCCTCCCCGAGCGGTGCCCTGCTCGATCTGGCGATCTCGCCCGAGGCGCTGACCCCGCGGATGAGCCTGAGCGAGATGCGCGCGGTGGGGCTGACGCGGCGCGGGCAGGCCCACGGCCCTGTTCAGGGTGCGTGATTGTGTTTATGTCGGCACCATGCAGCGTTTGGCAATCATAACGGCACTTGCTCTCGGCCTGACCGCGGCCCCCGCCCGCGCGGATTGCGTCGTGTTGCTGCACGGACTGGCGCGGAGCGAGGCGTCCTTTCTGGTGATGCAGGAAGTGCTCGAGGCGCAGGGTTATGACGTCTTCAGCCCCGATTATCCCTCGACCAAGGAAGACATCGCGCGGCTGGCCGAGGAAACTCTGCCCTATGCGCTGCGGGTCTGTGGCGAGACGACGGTCCATTTCGTCACCCATTCGATGGGCGGCATCCTGTTGCGCGCCTGGCTCCGGGACAACCGGCCTGCGCAGATGGGCCGGGTCGTGATGCTTGCACCGCCCAACCATGGCAGCGAGGTGGTGGATGAACTGGGCGGGCTCGACCTCTTTCGCT
>PFEY01000092.1:0-20738 GCA_002783205.1 Rhodobacteraceae bacterium CG17_big_fil_post_rev_8_21_14_2_50_63_15
GATTCCGCCCGCAGGCAGCGGCACGACGCTGGCGCGCACGGCGTTCGCAAGGAGCGTGTGAGCGCGGTCGGTGGGGTGGATCGTGTCATGAAACAAAAACCCGGCATCGCCGGTGCAGGTCAGCGGATTTGCAGCGGCCACAAGACAGGCGTCGGTCGAGTTGGTGAAACCGAAGGCGCCGGCATTGCCGACGATGCTTTCGAAGAGGGCGAAGGTATCGAAATAGCGCACATTTCCGCTGGCGATCGGCGCGGCGAGGTTGGCTTGCACGGCGCCATTGAAGGCCAGCGTCGCGCCGGTCGCTGCCGCGATGGCCCCGGCCCCGTTGGCCGTCACCTCGGGGATACGTCCCAGATTGGGCAGGCCAAGGACGAGGATGTCCGACAGTCCGGACGCGAGAAGCGTGTTCACGCCGACCACCAGATCGGTCACCGCCTGTCCGATGATGGCGCCCGGATTGGCCGCGCCAAAGGCGTCGCGCAGGTCATTGCCACCGAACCAGACCGCCGCCAGGGGCCGCGCGCCAAGGCTGAGCCCGCCGGAGACCGCCGCGCCAAAGAGCGCGCGCTGTGCCGCGAAATCGGGAATGGTATCGCCATTCGTGCTGGCGGTGGCCCCGCCAAAGGCGAAATTGGTGCCCGAGGCCTTATCCGCCCCCAGTTTCGTGGCCCAGGTGTCGCCGTTGGTGAACTGGCCATTGGGGTAGAGGAGGGGATTCGGTGTGATCACCGCCCCGGGCGTGCCGGAGGTCAACGCAAAGATGTTGCCCGGATCGCTGAGGCTGTCGCCAAAGACCACGAGGTCGGTAAAGCTTCCGATCGGTGCCGCGCTTGCGAAAACCGGCAAGGCTGCCGTCACCCCGGCCAAAATCAATCGTCTGAACATGATGCTCCTCCCTGAGCGTTACTTGAACGCCGCGAGTTGAGCATCAAGGTAAGGCCCCTGTCCAATCAGGACGTTACGTCACTTTTGTGGGGCGCGTTCACTTTTCCGAGATTACCTGACACGCCGGACCGAGGGGGTGTCGCCCCCTCAGGCCCTGCGTCGCCGCGTCCGGCGCGGGGCGTCGCTATCGTCGCCCGTGCCATCGGCGGCAGAGGAGAAGGCCCCGAGCGCCTCGGTGATCTGCTCCAGCGTCGGGCGTGGTCCGCGCGGGCGGCTCTCGAGGGCGGCGCGCATCTTGGCCAGATGCTCCGGCATCGTGCCGCAGCACCCGCCGATGATCGTGGCCCCCGCATCGCGCGCCAGATTGGCATAGTCCGCCATCAGGTCGGGCGTGCCGTCGTAGTGGATATGTCCGTCGTGGTATTTGGGAATCCCGGCATTGCCCTTGGCGATCAGCGGCCGCTCCGAGCCTTGGGCGACAAAGCCCAGTACGGTGCGCAGGAGGTCCGACGCGCCAACGCCGCAATTGGCGCCATAGGCGAGAGGTGGATTGGCCAGCTTCTCGACCATCGTGACCATGTCGGACGAGGTGACGCCCATCATCGTGCGCCCGGCGGTATCAAAGCTCATCGTGCCGCACCAGGGCATCCCGGCAAGACCAAAGGCCTCGGCCGCGGCCTTGTATTCCTCAGGCGCCGAGATCGTCTCGAGCCAGAGCACATCGGCGCCGCCCTCCTTGAGCCCCTCGGCCTGTTCATGAAAAATCTCGACCGCCAGTTCATGCGTCAGGGCACCCATCGGGGCCATGATCTCGCCGGTTGGCCCGACAGAGCCCGCGACGACGACCGCACGATCACAGCGATCCGCCACCTCGCGGCCGATCTCTGCCGCAATCCGCGACAATTCACGCGCACGCCCCTGTGCGCCATGCAGCTTCAGGCGTGCGGCGTTGCCACCAAAGGAATTGGTCAGAAACAGATCGCTGCCCGCATCGACCGCCTGACGATACAAAAGCTCGATCCGGTCCGGGTGGCGCTCGTTCCAGAATTCCGGGGCATCGCCCGATTCCAGACCCATGTTGAACAGGTTTGTGCCCGTCGCCCCGTCGGCGAGGATCCAGTCGCGTGTCGCCATCATCTTGGTCAGGGCATTTGTCATATCATCAATCTCGCAGTCTTAGCCGCGCAGATGTGCCATCTTTCGACCCTTAGCGCAAATGCATAGATTTCATCTTGATGATGAGGCGCGCTTGATTGATCTTCACGTCCGCCACTCGAAAACAGTTGCGTCACCCCGGATACCTCAAGTCTTCAATCCGGAGGAATCAGACTTCCTTGACCAACTGGCCTTTGGCAATCTTGAGGAGTTCGTCCATCTTGGCGCGGATCGTGTCGACATCGGCGATGTCACCCAGATCGCCCGCCACCTTGCGCACCACATCTTCGTGACCGGCTTCCTCGAAATCGACCTTGACGACCTCAAGGGCGTAAGAATTGGCCTCAGTGCCAGTCTTGCCCAAAAGTTCCGCGGCCCAGAGCCCCAACAGCTTGTTGCGCCGCGCCACGGCGCGAAATGCCATTTCCTCATCATGGGCAAACTTGTTTTCGAATGCGCTTTCTCGGTCATCGAAAGTGGTCATCGGGCCGGTCCCCCTGCTTGGCGTTTAGGTCTCAACCCGATATGCAATCTGAGAAGCAAAAGGGCAAGGGGCCAACGCGATCTTGCGACGTGCGGGTCCTTGCACTATGAGGGCGCATCGGCATGGGGGGACTCACGCCCCCACCCACAGCGACGGAGTTTCCATGGCGCGGCGCAAGAAAATCTATGAAGGCAAGGCCAAGACCCTCTACGAAGGACCGGAGCCGGGCACCATCATCCAGTATTTCAAGGACGACGCAACCGCCTTCAACGCCGAGAAGAAGGCCGTGATCGAAGGCAAGGGCGTGCTCAACAACATGCTTTCGGAATATTTCATGACCGGGCTCAACACCATCGGGGTGCCCACCCATTTCATCAAGCGCATCAACATGCGCGAGCAACTCGTGCGCGCCTGCGAGATGGTGCCGCTCGAAGTGATCGTGCGCAATTTCGCCGCCGGCTCGATGGCCAAGCGGCTTGGCATGGACGAGGGCACGCAACTGCCGCGCCCGATCGTCGAATACTGCCTCAAGGATGACAAGCTGGGCGATCCGCTGGTGACGGAGGAGCATATCGCCGCCTTCGGCTGGGCCAGCCAGCAGGACATGGACGACATTCTCAGCCTCGCGCTCAGGGTCAACGATTTTCTCTCGGGCGTGATGTTCGGCGTGGGCATCCGGCTGGTGGATTTCAAGATCGAGATCGGTCGCGTTTATGACGGCGATTTTCAACGTCTGATCGTGGCCGATGAAATCAGCCCCGACAGCTGCCGCCTGTGGGACATCGCCACCGGACGCAAGCTCGACAAGGACGTGTTCCGCCGCGATCTGGGCTCGCTCACGGATGCCTATACCGAGGTTGCTACCCGTCTCGGCGTCATGCCCAAGGGCGCAACGCCGATGGTGCGGCCAACGCTGATCAACTGACCGCAGGAGACCGCCATGAAGGCACGGGTGCATGTCATGCTGAAAAACGGCGTCCTCGATCCGCAGGGCGAGGCGGTGCGGCACGCGCTTGGCGCGATGGGATTTGACGGCGTCGAAGCGGTGCGGCAAGGCAAGGTGATCGAGCTCGATCTCACCGAGACCGACGCCGCGACGGCTCTGAAATCCGTCACCGAAATGTGTGAGAAACTGCTCGCCAACACCGTGATCGAAAGCTACCGGGTGGAGATTGCCTGATGCATGCCGCCGTCATTGTCTTTCCCGGCTCGAACTGCGACCGCGATCTGGCCTTGGCCTTCGAGCGGGCCGGGGCGCGCGTCTCGATGATCTGGCACAAGGACACCGCGCTTCCCGAAGGCATTGATATGGTAGGTGTGCCGGGTGGCTTTTCCTATGGTGACTACCTGCGTTGCGGCGCGATCGCCGCAAAATCTCCGATCTGCCATTCGGTGGTCGCCCATGCCGAGCGCGGCGGTTACGTGTTGGGGGTCTGCAACGGGTTCCAGATCCTGACCGAGACCGGCATCCTGCCCGGTGCACTGTTGCGCAATGCGGGGCTGAAATACGTCTGCAAGGCCGTGCAACTGACCGTCGTCACGACGCAGAGTGCCTTTACCCGACGCTACGAGGCGGGCCAGACCATTACCGTTCCGATTGCGCATCATGACGGCAACTATTTCGCCGACCCCGCGACGCTCGACCGTCTCGAGGCCGAAGACCGTATCGCCTTCAGCTATGTGAACAATCCCAATGGCTCGGCGCGTGACATCGCGGGCATCCTGTCGCAGAACCGTCGGGTGCTGGGCATGATGCCGCATCCCGAACGGATGGCGGAACCGCTGCATGGCGGCAGCGATGGAGCGCTGCTTTTCACCGGTCTTGTGCAAGACCTTGCCGAAGCCTGAGCGTCATGGCGCTTGAGGCACGGCGCAGACCGGCCTACTCTTGACCCATGTCCAACCGCCGCCCCCGTCCAGCCGTCAAGCCGCGCACCCGCACGATCTCATGGCGCGCGCGCCTTGTGCTCATCGCGCTCTTTGCGCTCGCGGTGGCGATGGTTATCACCACTAACCGCCTGTTGACCGACCGTTTTACCGAAAACACCCGCAACCGTGCCGAACTGCGTCTCGTGCTTTACAGCAGCAACCTGCTCGGCGAGTTGCGACAGAACGCTATCGTGCCGCAGCTTCTGGCACGCGACCCGACCTTGATCAGCGCGCTCAGCACGCAGGATTTTGCCCAGAGCACCCAGCGGCTGATCTCCTTTCTCGACGAAATCAGCGCCGCATCGCTCATCCTGCTGGACAAGGACGGACGTTCTGTCGCCACGACGGATCGTTTCCGGCTGGGTGAAAATCACAAACAGGCGCCCTATTTCGTCGATTCTCTGCGCTCCAGAGACACCATTTTCAACGTGTTGCGCCAGGAAAACGGACAATTCAATTTTTACTATTCGCGCCGGATTGAAACCCAGAACGGTGTGTTGGGCGTCATCGTGGTCGAGGTCGATCTCAGCAAGTACGAACGCGCCTGGTCGGGCATTTCCGACGCGGTGATGGTGATCAACACCGAAGGTCAGATCATCCTTGCCACCGAGCCGCGCTGGCGTGGCCTGACCGAGGCCGAGGCGCTGGTGCGAGAACCGGCCAACAGCGCCATTCAGCGCGCCCTTCAGGCGACCTCGGATTGGACCGCGCTGCCTGCGGATGCCTATGTCCGCGGCGAGGCGGTGATGCGGGTCGAGGGCAGGGTGGCGTTTCGCGGCTGGCGGATTGCCAGCTTCACCACCTATCAGGCGGTGCGCGACAAGGTGAATGGCTATCTCGCGCTCGAAATCATGGGTTTTGCGATTCTCCTCGCGCTCGCCTTCTACTTTCTCAACCGCAAGGCGGCGCTGCGTATGGCGCTGTTTCAGCGGGAATCAGCCGAACTTCGCTCCTTGAACGTGCGCCTCCAGCGGGAAATCGCCGAACGCAGACGGGTGCAGGAAAACCTTGCGCAGGCCGAACAGACGCTTCAGCAAAGCTCGAAACTCGCGGTTCTGGGCGAGATGTCGGCGGCGGTCAGTCATGAACTCAATCAACCGCTTGCGGCGATGAAGACCTATCTCGCGGGCGCGCGCCTTCTGCTCAACCGCAACCGGCCCGACGAGGCGCTGTCATCGTTTCAGCGGATCGACGATCTGATCGAACGGATGGGCTCGATCACCAAGCAGCTCAAATCCTATGCGCGCCGGTCAGGCGACGTGTTTTCCCCTGTAAACATGGGCGATGCGGTGGCCTCTGCGCTGGCCTTGATGGACCCTCAACTGCGCCAGCGCAAGATCAGGATCACCCGCACTCTGCCGTCCGAGCCGGTGATGATCATGGGCGACAGGTTGCGCGTCGAACAGGTGATCATCAACCTTTTGCGCAACGCGATGGACGCCACCGAGAACGAAGCCGAACCGGCCATCGACATCCTGCTTGCTGCCGGAGAGACGGTCATGCTGACGGTGCGCGACAACGGCCACGGGATCAGAAATCTCGATAAGCTGTTCGAGCCGTTCTATACGACCAAACTGCCCGGAGACGGGGTGGGCTTGGGGCTTGCCATTTCTTCCGGGATCGTCAACGACCTTGGGGGGCGTCTGGTGGCGCGCAATGCGCTTGACGGTGGGGCTGTATTCGAGATGCAATTACCTATCTTGCCAGAAGAGACCCGTGCAGCGGAGTGAGTGACATGACAGCAGCCATGAAGATCGCCATCGTCGATGACGAAAAGGACATGCGACAGTCGATCAGCCAATGGCTGGCGCTCTCGGGCTATGACACCGAGGCTTTCTCCAGCGCCGAGGACGCTCTCAAGTCGCTTGGCCCGGATTATCCCGGCATCGTCGTGACCGACATCAAGATGCCCGGCATGGACGGGATGCAGTTTCTCAAGAAACTCATGGGATCGGACTCCTCGCTGCCGGTGATCATGATCACCGGCCATGGCGATGTGCCGATGGCGGTCGAGGCAATGCGCATCGGCGCCTTTGACTTTCTGGAAAAACCGTTCAATCCCGACCGCATGACCGAACTGGCAAAAAAGGCCACCAGGGCGCGGCGGATGGTGCTCGACGCCCGCGCCCTGCGCCGCGAATTGTCCGATGGTAGCCAGCTGATGAAGAAACTGATCGGCACGAGCGCATCGATGGAACGGCTCAAGGAGGACATTCTCGATCTGGGCCAGGCCGATGGCCATGTCCTGATCGAGGGCGAGACCGGCACCGGCAAGACGTTGGTGGCCCATGCGCTGCACGCCGTGGGCGCCCGCGCCGGCAAGAAATTCGTCACCGTCGCCTGCGCCGCCTTCGAGGACGAACTGTTGATCAAGCGCCTCTTCGGTCCGATGCAGCCCGAAGACAATCAACTTCCCGCCGTCGAGGCGGCCCGCGGCGGCACCCTCGTGCTCGAGGATATCGAATCCCTGTCCGAGACCGCGCAGGCCCGCCTCCTGACCTTCATCAACGAGGAGGGCACGCCGCCCGAAACCCGTATCATCGCGATTTCCAACATGCAGGACGAGGGTCGGACCTGTGAGGATGCGCTGCGCTCGGATCTCTTTTACCGTCTCGCCTCGCTGCGCATCATCGTGCCGCCGCTGCGCCAGCGCGGCGAGGACATCCTCACGCTTTTTACCCGGTTCAGCGACCAGTTCGCCGAGGATTATGGCTGCGACGTGCCGCAGATTTCAGCGCAGGAGGCCACCCAGCTCCTGCAGGCCCCCTGGCCCGGCAATGTCCGCCAGCTCTTCAACATGGCTGAACGCGCCGTGCTCCAATCGCGCCGGGGCAGCGGCACGCTGACCTCTCTGCTCATGTCCGACCATCAGGACATGCAGCCGGTGATGACCACAGAGGGCAAGCCACTCAAGGAATATGTCGAGGCGTTCGAACGCATGTTGATCGACAATACCATGCGCCGCCACAAGGGCTCGATTGCCGCGGTGATGGACGAACTGTGCCTGCCGCGCCGAACGCTGAACGAGAAGATGGCGAAATACGGTCTCTCACGATCCGAGTATATCTGACGGCGCACGGCGGAGACTTCGCATTTTCGCCATTGTCATTGCCGCCTCAGACGCTTTAGTGTGACAGTATGGCAGATCTGGTCGGAGACGACCTTTGCCTGCAGAGATTCTCTGTTCTGGATAGTCGGCGGAAGATGTTTCCTCGATCCGGACAGACCGATTGGGCCCTTGAAAGAGGGCCAAATACACGCCAAAGCCCCCCTGAAATGGTGTGCGAGGCCTTGCATTGGCACTCCTTTGGTGCCGGAGAAGTAGAACCGCGATGAAGCGCGCGACACGACAACACGTCAGATCAGGGGCCGCAACCGGCACCCTTTCACGCGCGCCCGAATTCGCCCCAATCAGACACCTGCCGCAACGGGCCGCCCGACCGGGTCCGGCCTCCGCGCCGCGGTGCATATGGAAAAAATGCCCAGTAAAATGCTCATTGATGCCACCCACGCGGAGGAAACCCGCGTCGTGGTGGTCGACGGAAACAAGGTTGAGGAATTCGACTTTGAATCCGAGAACAAACGCCAGCTTGCCGGAAACATCTATCTCGCCAAGGTAACGCGGGTCGAGCCGTCGCTACAGGCGGCCTTCGTGGAATATGGCGGCAATCGCCATGGCTTCCTCGCGTTCTCGGAGATCCATCCCGATTACTACCAGATTCCCGTCGCTGATCGCGAAGCGCTGATGGCCGAAGAACAGGCCCTCGCCGAGGCGCAGGAGGAAGAGGACGAAAAACCCAAGCGCCGATCGCGGTCACGGTCGCGCTCCGGGTCAAGGGCCGAGGCGACCCTTGCGGGCGATTCCGTGGTCTCCTCTGAAATCAACGGGATGGAAACGATCGATCTCGCGGAAGATGGCCCCAGCGTTCCAGAGGGCACCTCGCCCATGGAACGTGTGGCCGAGACCCCGGTCGAGGAACCCGAGGACAGCGACGGGCCCGAGACCGCCGAGGCGCAGGACGAGGATACCCGCGATCACACGCGCCATGACGATGAAATCGAATCCATCGCCGAAGAAGACGACAGCGAGGATATCCGCCCGGTCCGTAAACCGCGGGTGCGACGCTACAAGATCCAGGAAGTGATCAAGGTCCGCCAGATCATGCTGGTGCAGGTGGTCAAGGAGGAGCGCGGCAACAAGGGCGCGGCGCTGACCACCTATCTCAGCCTTGCCGGCCGCTATTGCGTGCTCATGCCCAACACCGCGCGCGGTGGCGGCATCAGCCGCAAGATCACCAACATCGCCGACCGCAAGAAGCTCAAGGAAATCGCGACCGAGATCGACGTGCCGCGCGGGGCTGGTCTCATCGTGCGCACGGCGGGCGCGCAGCGCACCAAGGCCGAGATCAAGCGCGACTACGAATATCTGCAACGGCTCTGGGAGCAGATCCGCGAGCTGACGCTGAAATCCATCGCGCCCGCGAAGATCTACGAGGAGGGCGACCTGATCAAGCGCTCGATCCGCGATCTTTACAACCGCGACATCGACGAGGTTCTGGTCGAAGGCGAGCGTGGCTATCGCATCGCCAAGGACTTCATGAAAATGATCATGCCGTCCCATGCCAAGAATGTGAAATACTACGCCGATCAGCAGCCGCTCTTCGCGCGCTACCAGGTCGAGAGCTACCTGTCGGGGATGTTCAATCCTGTGGTGCAGCTCAAATCCGGCGGCTACATCGTGATCGGCGTGACCGAGGCGCTGGTCGCGATCGACGTCAACTCCGGCCGCGCCACCAAGGAAGGCTCGATCGAGGAAACCGCGCTCAAGACCAACCTCGAAGCCGCCGAAGAGGTGGCCCGCCAGTTGCGCCTGCGTGATCTGGCAGGTCTGATCGTCATCGACTTCATCGACATGGAAGAACGCCGCAACAACGCGGCGGTCGAAAAGCGCTTCAAGGACAAGCTCAAGACCGACCGCGCCCGCATCCAGGTTGGCCGCATTTCGGGCTTTGGCCTGATGGAAATGTCTCGCCAGCGGTTGCGTCCCGGCATGATCGAGGCCACGACCCAGCCCTGCCCACATTGCCACGGCACGGGCCTCATCCGTTCGGATGACAGTCTGGCGCTCTCGATCCTGCGTCAGATCGAGGAAGAGGGGGTGCGTCACCGCTCGCGCGAAGTGCTGATCAAATGCCCAGTCGGCATTGCCAATTACCTGATGAACCAGAAACGCGAGCATGTGGCTCAGATCGAGCTTCGATACGGTCTGTCCGTGCGCATCGAAGGCGATGCCACCCTTGTCAGCCCGCATTTCACCCTCGAAAAGCTCAAGACCGCCATTCGCAACGTTCCCGAGGCCCCGGCCGCGCTCTTTGTGTCGGCCTCCTCGTCGCTGATGGACGATGTCGATGACGACACGGTCGAGGAAGAGGTCGAGGAGGATGCCGTCGAGCAGACCACATCCCCGGACGCCTCGGAAGATGCGGACAAGCCGAAGAAGAGCCGCCGTCGCCGCAGCCGTCGTCGCAAGCCCAAATCGGGTGGCACGGCACAGGATCAGAAGGACCGGACGACAGATCTGGCCGAGGAGTCCGACGACGAGGCCGAGGAGGAGGCCGAGGATGAGGCTGTGGCGGACGACACCGTGGCCGATGACGTTGTGAACGCCGCACCGGAACAGACGACCGACGCGCCAATGCCGGAAGCGAAGAAAGAGTCACGCTCGCGGCGCAGCCCTGCGCCCCGTCGCAAACCCGCGCCCAAGGAGGGGACAGGCGATACCGCCGTGGCGGAGGCCCCGACCGAGACCCCGGTTGCGGAGGACAAGCCAAAACGAACCCGCGCCCCGCGCAAGAGGAAGGAACCCGAAGCGGCGGCCGCCGCCCCGGCAGACGCGCAAGCCGTCAGCGCTGTGGACGAGACCGCACCGCGCGTCGCGGAAGTCGAAGAAGTCGCAGAGGTCAGACCTGAGCCCGAGGCGGTCGTCGAGACCCAACCCGTGCCGGTCGCGGCCACGTCGCCCGAGACGGCCGCTCCGGCCGAAGAGGCCAAGCCAAAGCGCAGGGGCTGGTGGTCTCTGGGGTGATCGTCGCATTGCGTACGAAATGCGCGCACGCGATGTCCCTGATGTACTCTGACCGCGCCCCGATCCGGGGCGCGGTCTGATCTTTCGGAATAGATCAGACGGTCTTGCGGATCAAATAGGTTTGCACGCCATCCACTTCGCCGGTCGAAATCAGTTCGTGCCCCGACTCTGCGCAGAAATGCGGCACATCGATTACCGCTGCCGGATCGTCCGCCCTGAGCAGAATCACATCGCCAATCGACAATGATTTCAATCTCTTGCGCAGCTTCAGAACGGGCAGGGGGCAAAGAAGCCCGGTCGCGTCGAGGGTATAATTTGGTGTCATCGCGATGAGATAGCGGGCTTGTGACAAGCTGTCCACTGGCATGTGACTGTTTGCCAGATGACGCCGATGCTGGAAACGTTTATGTCTGACGCATGTTTGGAATCGACATCATAGACGCAGCCCTTCTTCCTGCGATGTTCGTGGCCTTAGCTGCTGGAATCATTTCCTTTTTGAGCCCTTGCGTGCTGCCGATCGTGCCACCTTATCTGGCCTATATGAGCGGGATCAGCGTCTCGGATCTCTCTGAAAGTAGGGCCCACAGAACCCGCGCCATCGTTCCTGCGCTGTTCTTTGTGCTGGGCCTTTCAACCGTCTTTCTCTTTCTCGGGTTCACCGCCTCTGCCATCGGCACGGTCTTTCTACAATATCAAAGCTATTTCAATACGATAGCTGGCATACTTGTGATGGGTTTCGGGGCGCATTTTGTCGGTGTTTATCGCATTGGTTTCCTCGACCGGGAGGCGCGCCTTGATGCGGGCGACCGCAGCGGCTCATCCTTTGGTGCCTATATTCTCGGCCTCGCCTTCGCTTTCGGCTGGACCCCTTGCATCGGCCCTCAACTGGGTGCCATCCTGTCGCTTGCCGCCGCCGAAGGTTCCGTGACTCGCGGCACCGCGCTGCTTGCGGTCTATGCCATGGGGCTTGGCGTGCCATTCCTCCTTGTGGCCGCGTTTCTTCCGCGTTTGCAAGGGCTTATGGGATGGATGAAACGTCATATGGAACAGATCGAACGGGTGATGGGCCTTCTGTTGTGGACCATTGGCCTTTTGATGCTGACGGGCGGCTTCTCCGCTTTTTCGTTCTGGCTGCTGGAGAATTTTCCAGCGCTTGCAGTGCTGGGATAGTTCTTACGTCCAAGCGAATCCTGCGCTAGGCTCGGGCCCACAAGAGGTTGGTCATGAGCAGCACTGCAACCGTGCGCCGCAGGCGCGTGTTCTACATCCCGGGCTATGATCCCATCCCGCCGCGCCGGTATCGTGAACTCTACCGCAAGGAGGGCGCCGAACAATCCCTTATTTCTTCATATAGTATCAATGTCTTAAAAGCTAAAACGGATGTTACCTACGGTTGGCGGGTCGAAGCGCTTATCGATGACGTGACGGTAGAGACCGAGATGTCCGTCCTGGTCTGGTCCGATATCGTCAAGCACAGCATGGATCGCGGAATCCTCGCGACCTATCGTCAACTTGTGCATACGGTCATGGTCTATGTCGGCAGCGGCGCGCTGTTCCGGCTGATGCGCCTGCGCAAGGGGCCAGTGATCGCGGCACTCTATCCTGTAGGATCTCTGATCGTTCAACTTGCCCTAGCCCTCGCTGCCGCCTGGGGGGCGGGGCGTATGCTAGGCCTCGTGCATCCGCTTGCCGCGTGGGCAGGTTTAGGGGTCGTGCCAATCCTCCTGCTCTGGTTTCGTCGTCAGGACAAGCGAGTTTTCGTTTATTATCTGATGCATGACTATGCACATGCCGCGTCGCATCAGGGGGCCTATTCGCCGGATCTTGAGGCGCGGCTGGCGGTCTTTGCCGATCATGTTGCAGAGGCCCTTGCACAGGATTTCGAAGAAGTCCTCATCGTGGGGCACTCATCCGGCGCTCATCTCGCGGTTTCAGTCCTTGCTGATCTGATCCGTTCGGGGCGCGTGCCACAGGGCGGCCCGGCGTTGGCGCTGCTCAGTCTCGGGCAGGTGGTGCCGATGGTGTCGTTCCTGCCCCGCGCCGACCGATTGCGCGCCGACCTCGCCCTTCTTTCCGCGTGTGATGCCTTGACCTGGGTCGATGTCAACGCGCCGGGCGATGGCTGCGCCTTTGCGCTCTGCGATCCAGTCAGCGTGTCCGGCGTTGCTCCCCCGAACAAGCGCTGGCCGCTGGTGATCTCCGCAGCCTTCACCCAGACGCTGAGCCCCGCACGCTGGCGCGCCGTGCGATGGCGGTTTTTCAGGCTGCATTTTCAGTATCTTTGCGCCTTCGACCGGCCCGGGGATTACGATTATTTCCGGATCACCGCCGGGCCCTTGACGCTTGGCGCGCGATTCATGGACCGTTCGCCGTCAAAGAGCCGGATCGAGGATGCCACCTCGGGCTATACGAGCCTGCGACCATGATCCCGCCCAAGCCCCCGGCCCGAGCGGCCCGTGTCTCGCTCTGGCGCTATCTGCGGCTTTTCCGCACCGATATCCTGTCGGCGCAACCGGCACGGCTCTATCACGCCTGGATGGCCGAATTTCGCACACCCTTCTTTCGATCCTACCTATGCAATCAGCCCGAACTGATCGATCTCGTCCTCAGGGAGCGTCCTGACGATTTTCCCAAGTCGAACCGTGTGGGCGAGGGGCTGCGCCCACTTCTGGGGGGGGCTGTCTTTGTGACCAATGGCGCGACATGGAAGCGGCAGCGTCGCATCATCGATCCGGCCTTTGAGGGGGGGCGCTTGCGGGACAGCTTTCCCGCGATCGTAGCCGCGGGTGAGGGCGCGGTGGCGCGACTGAATGGTCTGGCTCAGGCCATGCCCACCGAGATCGAGGCGCAGACCAGTCACCTCGCAGCGGACGTGATCTTTCGCACACTCTTTTCGATCCCGATCGAGAACACAGCCGCCGGACAGGTCTTTGAGGCATTCAAGGCGCATCAGCGCAGCCAGCCGGTGCTCAATCTTGCGGCCTTCATCGCCTTGCCTCGTTGGTTTCCGCGGTGGCATCGCCGCAGCACGCGCCAGACTGCGCGCGTCATTCGCGCCCTCATCACCCAACTCACCGCCGAACGGATGGCCGCGATCAAGGCCGGCACGGCTCCTGATGATCTCGCGACCAAGATCATGACCACCGCCGATCTGGAAACCGGGGAACGGTTCGGAATGCAGGAAATGGTTGATCAGGTGGCCATCTTCTTTCTTGCGGGCCATGAAACAAGCGCGTCTGCGCTGGCCTGGTCGCTCTACCTGCTGGCGCTTTTTCCCGCGTGGCAGGACAGGGTTGCGGCCGAGATCGAGACGGTCCTTGGCGCGCGTGCCCCGGAGTTTTCCGATCTGTCACGGTTGCGCCTGACGCGCGATGTGTTTCGCGAGGCGCTGCGACTTTATCCGCCGGTGCCGATGATGGTGCGTGAGACAACGAAAGCCGAGCGGTTTCGCGGGCGCGACATTCCTTGCGGGTCGCAGGTGGTGATCAGTCCCTGGCATCTGCACCGGCACGACCGGCTTTGGGACAATCCCGACGGATTTGATCCCGCCCGCTATGACAGCGAGAACGGCAAGTCGTTTCCACGCAACGCTTTTCTGCCGTTTTCGGCGGGCCAGAGAGTTTGTCCGGGGGCGGGGTTTGCGATGATCGAGGGGGTGCTTTTGCTGGCGATGCTGGTGCGGGCCTATCGGTTTGAAACGGTTCCGGAGCGGCCGCCGGTGCCTGTGGCGCATCTGACCGTGCGGGCGCGCGACGGGATCTGGTTGCGGATCATACCGCGCTGACCCCCGTTGCAAAGGCCGGAAATGCGCCTATATAGGAAGTGTCCGTGCAAGCGGACTATGGACATAAACGCGCTCGTAATAAGCGGATCGGACCCGGGGGCGGTACCCGGCGACTCCACCAATAATCCCTTCATTTGAGGGAGTTAGGGGTCGAAACAGGATCGACGAACGTCCAAAGGGGTTATGCTTTGTCCCGGTGAGGTACCACCGTTATCGGTCCGAAACGTACAGTTGCAAATGACAACCGTGCTCCGGTGGCCCTTGCTGCGTAAGCAGTAAGCAAACCGAAACTTAAGCCCTTGCGCCTAGCAGCGTAAGGCGGGGTTCGCAGGCACCTGGCAACAGAAGCCTGCACTTTCTCCAGTGACATGCGGCGCGAGGGATGCGTACAGGACGCACAGTCGGTACGCGGGTTTTGTACGCAACCAGAGGTCTGCCGGATGGACATCTGAGGGGAACGCCTGTCGCGCACAATTCAGCGCCAAGGTGGAGGCGCTGACCCGGAGAAAATCACTGATCAGGTTGGACGGGTGCCCAGAGATCGTCTGGAATGAAAACCACGATGTCCTGCGCGCGCGTCAGGGTGTCCGCTCCCAGATCGGACTCGTAGACGATGCCAGGCGACTCGAAGGGAGCGGGCTCTGCGCTGGCGATCCCAGTTGAAGCCAAAAGCGCCAGAATGGCGAAACGCTGACGATTGAACATCATTTACCTTCTCCTTGCGCTCTGACGGCCACGACTGCTGGAGGCCGACGCCCGTTGGCGCGACTGACTTGACATGGCGTTGTTCGACCGAGAAGGCGACCGGGTCGCTTGACTGCGCGACGCGGACGGCGCGCGGGCCTGAGTGGGCCGTGCCGCCTGGGTTGCACGATTGCTTGCCGAAGGACGTGATGCTGCGTTCGTGCGAGACGCCTCGGGTCGATTTGCCGATTTTTTGGATGCCGCAGGACGTGTGGCCGGAAGCTTGGCCGTTTCGTGACCGCTGCTTTGGCGGGTCTCTATTTTCTGCCGGGCCGCATTTCGGTTGGCGGCATCGCCGCCCGCTCTGTTGGTCCGATCCCCGATCTGATTTGCGCGGTTCCCCTCGCCATACGGCGTCACCCGGTTGCCGCCACCGATCTCGGTGCGGTCCCCGCCACCAATCGTGACGCGATCACCACCGCCATCCGGGTCACCAGATCCGGGGTAGCCCGCAGCGAGCTGGCGCACGGTCGGATCCCAATCCTGCTTGCTGGCCGCCGTCGAGCGTTCCTGGTCCGAGAGGTCGGCGGACTCTGCAACGAACCGGCCGGCTTTTACGACATCAAGGGGAAACGTGACCGCCACCAAGAGCGGCGTCAGCACCGCGTCGGGGAACAGGGCCACCGGACCGAACAGCGCGTCCAGATCCTCAGGACTGAGCGGTCCCTCGGCCGCAATGGCGGATTTGATCGTCGCGTTCGAGGCTTCGCCGGACGCATCAAGGCAGGGGATCGCGATCGACATGCCGACGGCAATCCGGTTCGGATCCCCCCCCCAGCAGATCGTAGTTTGAGTCCAGGATCGAGCTGTAGAGCTCTGTTTAGCCATAAGCGCGCTTGGCCAGCAGGCTCAGCGTGTCACCGCTCTGGACGACATAGGGCTGACCGCAGATGAGGGTTCCGTCCCCGACCAGCGTTTGCGCCACCAAAGGTGTGTTGGCCAAATTCAACATGAAGACCGCCGCAAGGCATCGCCGCGAAACACGCAAAGCCATTTAAATCACCTCCGCCCCGAGTTGGGTGTTCGACGCGCATCAGCGGATGTCATTTCAGCCGCAGCGCCGACCAGCGCCACCACGACAAAACCGACGAAAGCCGACGACAGGCCCACTGTGCTGGACGCTTTGGTCAGGGATTCGATGAAGACCTCGCTGACCAGCGCCACCAGCACGGTGACGCCTGCGAGGGTCCCGAAGGCCACGGGGATTGGCAAGTGCTCTTCCGCGTCGCCCTCGCTGTGATCGTCATGCGCGTTGCTGAAATAAGTGCGGTGAGTTCCCAAGGAAAAGAGCAGGCCAAGTCCGTAGGTGATGAGCAGGATGAGTGCGATGCCGAGGCTCAGGCTCTGGGTTACGGGCTGATTGTCGGCGGCGGCAATGCCGGAGGGTATCATCAATCCAAAGGCCGCAAGAAACAGCATGGCAATCTGCAGGCGCGCCGTTGGAAGATTGAATTCCTGAATCTTGTGACGCAGCCCGCCAATCAAAAGGGCTGCGCCCATCATGAACAGCGTGTTTGTCACAATCGCGCCTGCGATCGCCGCCTTGACCAGCATGTATTCACCCGCGCGCAGCGCCGCCAGAGCGATGATCAATTCGGTCAGGTTCCCCAAGGTCGCATTCAGCAATCCGCCAACTGCATCTCCCGTCTTGGCTGCGACGGCCTCTGTCGCGGTGCTCAGCAGCGCGGCAAGGGACACGATCGCCAGGATCGAAAGGACGAAGAGAAGGGTGTGCTTGTCCGCAAAGAGGACGCTGCCGAGAAGCGGCATCGGCACGAAAACGAGCAACCAGAGGATCTTGTTGTCGCGAATGCTGTGAAAGAGTTGCTGCATGTTTCGGGCCTTTCGTCGGAGTTTGACGGATTTTCAGTAACTCTGAACCAACTGCGGTTCGGAGACATCTGCAAAGAGCGGAGATCGACAACACGGACATCGACAAACAGTGTTGGTATCCCCGCGCCGTCAGTGACCCCCTGTCAGGACCAATGAGCGCACCGGGATGATCATCACCTGCAACCGCAAGAGCATGGCATGGACAAGGCCGACTGCGTCGATGACATGCAGCGTGATGAATTTGGCGGTGCTCAGGTCTTCGGTCTGCAGCCGGTCATGGTTACTGGTATAGAGGTTCGCCATACAGGTGCTGCCCGGCGCGATGGCGCGGGTGACACTGCACGCCACATCGTCCCGCACACTCATGATGGTTTCAGGATCGAGCGTACGCTCGATGCTGTCTGCCCAAAGATACTGACCGCTATGCGTATCGATCAGCACTGCCTCCACCCTGAAGCGGCGATCCTGCATGAAAGTGCCCCCGGTCATCACGAAGTCGATGTCATGCGCGTCTCGTCGTCTGGCAATGTCCAGATTGGGGCCGAAATGGAATGATGTCTCGGGCCCGAGGACAAAGAGATCAGTGAACCGTGTCAATCCCACGATCAGATCTCGGGTGAAGCCGCGGGTGAAACTGGGAAAGGCGGACTGGTCGCCCTCTTCCTAGAAGGGCGCGACAAGCACCGTTGGGCGATGGGATGCCTTGTTTGGTTGCTCCACCCGACTGGGCGCTGCCTTGGGCGTGCCGTGTTTCTTGAGCGGTTCCTGAACCGTAAAAGCGGGCACGTAGGATCCCGTCGGAATGGCAATCCGAACCGGGTCATTCTGGCCGGAGGTGAGATAATAGCGCTCTAGAGAGCGGCGCAGGCGACCGGCCTCGATCCGCACGATCGCATCCTGTTGCGGGTCGAAATTATCGCCCCGACCAAAGACCGAGGTCGCAATCGTATAGGCCTTGATCCGGTCAGCTCGGCCTGCCAGCGTTTCGTTGACGGCATAGACCAGAAAGCGCCCGTTGCGTTCGGAGGCGTCGAAATCAGGACTCTTGAGAATACGCTCAACCTGCTCAAGAACCATTTCCGCCGTGGGCGCGTGGGTTTCGCTGGTCATAGGATGCCTCTCGGACGACGCAAAACTGCGTGTCGGAAAAAAATCCAGGAATCTGCGGGTTCGAAACCACTTTCACAGTTTATCACATTTATTCAACTCTATGCGCCTTGATCGAGATCAAGGGCCCAGAAGTCAAGTTCCCCTCTCCCAAACGGCCAGTGTTACGTGAGGGCAGGCTGAGGCGCAGGACGTCCGACGCCTGTTGTTTACTGTTACGTACTTCTTTTGCCCACGAAACAGGCCGCCCATTGCGACAGTGAACGGTTCCGAAAGACGATGGAAGATGAGATCGCATGAGCTCCGCCCCGGATTGTCCTCTGTCACGGGCAAGTTCCCCGATGATGGGGCGCTCATTCGACGTCTTTTCCTCGGTGACACGAGTTTTCGCAGCGCGTGCGAGGATTACGCGACGGCGTGCAGCAGCCTTGAAAGGCTGATGCGTGAGGCGCTGCCGTCAAGACAGGATGAGATAGACGATTACCGGTCGGTGATTGCCGGGCTTGAGGTCGAGATTGCCGAGTTTCTGCGAAGAGCAACAAAGGTGCACATCGAATGAATTCCGGTTTGTCATCACCTGTCCCAGCTGGAGCGAGAGCAACGTGACGGGCAGTCTCGATACGGTCCTGAACCTGTCTCTCGTGGTGTTCATGTTGGGATCGCTGTTTGGCTTGGGTCTTGGCCTGAAGGGAAAGGATGCCGTGTCCAGCCTGCGCAATCTGCGCTTCGTGGGATATAGCCTGTTTTTCGGGTTTGTCGTGGGCCCGGTCCTTGCCCTTGTTCTGACGCGTGTCCTGTCGCTGTCGGAACCCTATGCCATTGGCCTTCTTCTGCTCAGCCTGACGCCCTGCGCGCCGTTCTTGCCTGCCATGGTTGACCGGGCTGCCGGCGAGATGAGCTATGCCGCCACCATGTTGATCCTGGCATCGGTCGGAGCGGTGCTGCTGCTGCCCGTTGCGGTGCCCTTCATCACCAAGGGGCTGTCGGTCAGCGCCTGGACCATTGCCAGCCCGCTTGTGGCGCTGGTGTTGGTCCCGCTTGTTGCCGGCATGGTGGTTCTTCGCACCGTCCCGACCGTGGCAGAGGGCATCCTTCCCGCGGTCAAGATGGTCACGGCGGTTGCGACAGTCCTCCTGCTGGTGTTGTGTGCGATCCTCTATGGGCAGGATTTCTTTGACACGGTTGGATCGTTTGCGATCCTCGCGCAGCTTGTCTTTCTGACTTGCATGACGGCGGTCGGTTACCTGCTGTCCCGAGGCCTGCCCGCGACGCAGCGCAGCGTGATTGGCCTTGGCCTGAGCACCCGCAATGCGGGCGCTGCACTGGTGCCATTGATGACCATGGCCGGATCGGACCGCCGCTCCATCGTGATGGTCGTGCTTGCGGTCCCCGTGCAGATCATCGTGTCGCTGATTGCCGCAAACCTGTTTCGCCGCCACGCGGCAAGCGCGAAGGTACAGCAAGGCGTTTCGTCATGACGCGCTTCGTCTTTCCTGCGCAAACCCCGTTGCCGGACTGCGCCGGTCACCCGGAGGGCCTTGCCCCCGGCGCGCGGCCTCACGGCGCAAGACTCCTGACAATCACATGCTTTTATCTGAGGGGAGAACGCATTCATGGACTTCTACAAGGCCTTTCCAATCGCCATCATCGACGAGGATTTCGAGAGCCGCGGGGCATCCGGCATCGGAATGAAACAATTGGCCGCCGAAATCGAGAAGCACGGTTTTCGGGTGATCGGCGGTATCAGCTATGAGGACGCGCTGCAGCTTGGCAATGTGTCCCAAAAACAATCCTGCCTGATCGTCTCGGTTGATGGATCCGAGGATCCGGCAACGCGCTGGCAGGTTCTGGAAACGATTCTGACAAGCAAACGCGAGCGCAACCCCAGCCTTCCGATCTTCCTGTTCGGCGACACGACGACCGCCGACATGGTGCCGGCCCGGGTTCTGCGTCATGCCAACGCCTTTATGCGCCTCTTTGAGGATTCCCCCGAGTTCATCGCCCGCGTGATCGCCGAATCAGCCGAGCACTATCTGGAAGGGCTTGCCCCGCCGATGTTCAAGGCGTTGATGGATTACACGCTCAAGGCCAGCTATTCATGGCACACGCCCGGCCATGGCGGCGGTGTTGCCTTCCGCAAAAGCCCGGTCGGCAACATGTTCCATGAATTTTTCGGCGAGAACACCCTGCGGTCGGACATTTCTGTTTCGGTCGGCAAGGTGGGGTCCCTGCTGGACCATGTCGGACCGATCGCCGAGGGGGAACGCAACACCGCCCGCATCTTTGGCACCGATGCCACGCTGTTCGTGGTCGGGGGCAATTCGACGGCCAACAAGATCGTCTGGCACGGCATGGTCGGGCGCGGCGATCTGGTCCTGTGCGACCGCAACTGTCACAAGTCGATCCTGCATTCGCTGATCATGACCGGCGCGACCCCGATCTACCTGATCCCGTCCCGCAACGGGCTTGGCATCATCGGTCCGATATCCAAGGATCAGTTCACCCCTGACGCGATCAAGGCCAAGATCGCGGCCAGCCCCTTTGCGCAGGAAACCAGCGGCAAGGTGCGGCTGATGGTTGTCACGAACTCTACCTATGACGGCCTGTGCTACAACGTCGATGCCATAAAGACGTCATTGGGCGATTCCGTGGAGGTGCTGCACTTTGACGAGGCGTGGTATGCCTATGCGAATTTCCATCCGTTCTATGATGGCTATCACGCGATTTCGTCC
>PFEY01000092.1:20753-21428 GCA_002783205.1 Rhodobacteraceae bacterium CG17_big_fil_post_rev_8_21_14_2_50_63_15
TTTGAGCATGCGATCACCTTTGCCACCCAATCCTCTCACAAGCTGCTTGCCGCCTTTTCGCAGGCCGAGATGATCCATGTGCAGAACGCCAAGACCGCCGAACTCGACATGGCGTTGTTCAACGACGCGTTCATGATGCACACCTCGACCTCGCCGCAATACGGCATCATCGCCTCGCTCGATGTGGCATCCGCGATGATGGAGCAGCCTGCCGGGCGCAGTCTCGTGCAGGAGACCATCGACGAGGCGCTGAGTTTCCGCCGGGCGATGCAGTCGGTCCGTCAGGAGGTGAAGGACAGCTGGTGGTTCGACATCTGGCAGCCAGAGGGGATTCTGGACAAGCCCGCCGCCGACCGCGCGAGCTGGTCGCTCGTTCCGGGAGATGCGTGGCATGGGTTCCAAGGGTTGGCTGCGGATCATGCGCTGGTCGATCCGATCAAGGTCACCATCATGACGCCGGGCCTCTTGGCCGACGGCACGATGGAGGAGATGGGCATTCCCGCCGGCGTGGTGGTCAAATTCCTGTCGGCCCGCCGGATCGAGATCGAAAAGACCGGGCTCTATTCCTTCCTGATCCTGTTCTCGATGGGCATCACCAAGGGCAAGTGGAGCACGCTCATCACCGAGCTTCTGAACTTCAAGGATCTTTACGACGCGAATGCGCCTCTGAGCAAG
>PFEY01000004.1 GCA_002783205.1 Rhodobacteraceae bacterium CG17_big_fil_post_rev_8_21_14_2_50_63_15
CGCGAGACCCGCTTTGTCGCCGGTCTGGACAGTGGCGCACATGCCAGCGGCGATCCCTCGCCGGTGACGGCGCGCGGGGTGTTCAACGCGATGCGCGCAGGGGCGGAGCAAGTCTTTGGCACGAGCAATCTCAGCGGCCGTCACGTCGCGGTTCAGGGGCTGGGCCATGTCGGCTGGCATCTCTGCCTCCTGCTGCACGGGGCCGGCGCGCGGCTCAGCGTTGCGGATATGGACCCGGTGCGCGTCGCCGGCACGGTCAAGGAGTTCGGCGCCAGCGTCATTGATCCCCGCGCGATCCATGCCACCGAGGCGGAGATCTTCGCGCCTTGCGCCATCGGCGCCGTGCTCAACGCCCATACGATCCCCGAGATCCGCGCCCGGATGATCTGCGGCGCGGCCAACAATCAGCTTGCCACGCCAGAGGACGCGGAACGTCTCGCCGCGCGCGGCATCCTCTATCTGCCCGATTATGTGGCCAATGGCGGCGGCATCATCAACGTCGCGGCGGAGATCCTGCAAATCGCGGATCGTGCCCCATGGGTCGAGGAGCGCTTGTCCGCGATGCGCGACCACATGACGGATCTGCTGGCCCGCGCGGCAGGCGAAAGCATCAGTCCGGCGCATGTCGCCGACCGGATGGTCGAGGCGCAACTGTTGAAGGTGGCGATCTGACGGCGCAGTCCGCGCGAGGGTGAATTGAGCCCCAGCGCCGGGCCTGCTAGTCTGACCTGACACAGCCAAAGGAGACCCCGCGATGCGCCTGTCCCTCTCTCTTGCTTTTGCCCTCATCCTCGGCCCTTTCGGCATGGCCGAGGCGCAAACCCTGCTCAGCGAGCGGGTAACGCTGGCGCATGGCAGCTTCACCTCGGGCGGCGGGCTGACCATCGCCGCTGAACTGCGCCCGACGACGACGGGCGGCACCGCGCTCTGCGGGGTCTGGGCCGAAAGTGCGAGCCAGTCGAGCTATACCGTGGGCGAGGCGCGGCGGATCGTGAAACTTGCCAGCGTGTCGGTCGATGGGCGGCGCGTCACGCAGGATCTGGGGTTCCTGCCCGAGGTCGCGCCGCAACTCGACTATGCCGGTCAACCCGCGCGCTGCCGGGCGCTCGATCTGCCCTGGCGGGAGGGCCGCGTGCCAGAGATCTTCGTGCCGCGCCAGCAGATCAGCAGCGCAAAGGGCGGCGGCAGCGATCCCACGATCTCGTTTCGCCAGACCGGGACCGGCGCCATGGAACCTGCGCTCGATGTCGTTCCCCTTCTTGTCCGCAACATCGGCCTCGTGTCCCTGTCGCGCGCCGCGCGGGTCAGCGAAGGGCGCTATTCCTCGGGCGGCGGCCTGCGCGTCGCGGCAGAGGTCGTCCAGATCAACGGCCGCGCGCATCTCTGCGGCGTGTGGTCCGATCTTCCCCCTCAGGTAGAGATGACCGAACCGCTTGGGCGCGAGATCCTGCGCCGCAGCCGCGCCGAACGCGATGGACAGGTCCTTTTCACGGATCTGAGCGGCCTGCGCCGGGTGCGGGCGCGCACCGACTACACCGGTGCACAGGCAAATTGCCTCGACAGCGGGCGCCTCTGGACCCCGGCCGACGCCCGGGCGACGCTGACGCTGCGCCTGCCCACCGAGACCGTCTATCGCAACACGGCCCCCACGGGGCGGCAGGTGATCCGGTTCTTCGGATCATGACGCGATCGCAGCCTTCGGCCCGCGCCGTGGACAACCACATTCCGCTCAGCCCGATGGCCTATCCCAAGCGTCGCCCCGGCGGGTCAAACGGCAGGACTTCCACCGCCGACTGCTTGACCGGGGCGGGATAGAGTTTCATCAGGTCGAGCACCTCTTGCGGCAGACCGACAGTGATGGGCAGGCCCAGATCGGTCGCCTCGGCAGGCGTCAAGGCGTAATCATGCGTCCACTGGCCCGAGGTCAGCGCCTCGGCCAGAGCCTCGGCCTTCGCGCGGTCCATGCGCGGCGTCATGATCTCGATGGCTCCGCGTTTGACCTGCCGTGTGGCCTTGTCGCTCACATCCGCCAGCACCAGCGCCAGATCCGAGACATGCTCAACCGGCTTGGCATCGCGCGCAGCGAGGATCGAGGCCGCCGAAATCCCCATGATCTGTGGATCAATCGGTCCCAGCATGGAAAATTCGCCCATCACGATCTCGTCGGCCGCCAGCGCGATGAGCGTGCCCCCCGACATCGCGTAGATCGGCACAAAGACCGTCACCTTGGCCGGGTGCGCCTCGACCGCGCGCGCGATCTGCATCGCGGCAAGCACCAGACCGCCGGGCGTGTGCAACACGAGGTCGATCGGCGTCGAGTCCGGCGTGGACTTGATCGCCGAGATGATCGACTGCGCATCTTCGAGCCCGATCATGTTGGACATGGCAAAGCCGAACAGACTGCGCTTTTCCTGTCGGTGGATCATGGTAATGACCCGGCTCTTGCGCCGACGCTCGATCGCCCGGATCGCCTGGGCCCGACGCAAGGCAAAAACCCGACCCGTCAGCAGCGGTTGCAGGACCATCACCAGAAAAAACAGGAAAACCAGATTGGAGAAATTGAAATCCATGGCGCGAGCGCTCTTTCCTGTCAGGCTGGTCTTGATCCACCATGCACTGACTGTTGCAGCACGGGGCACGGTTGTGAATTGAAAAATCCGCCCGGTTGCGGCATGGGTCTGCAAAACACGGCCAACACCGCACAAAATCACAGCACGAGGCACGAGCAATGAAAAGTATGCTGACCATGGCTTTGATACTGGCGCTTGCAGGATGTGGCGGATCGGAGCGCGCCACCGGGACCGCACGCGCCACGTCCGGCGTGATGCCGATGGCTTCAGGACCGATCAACACCGCCTGCCTGCAATCGGATCGCAAGGCACGCTCGCGCAGTTTGTGTGGTTGCATTCAGGCTGTGGCCAATGACACCCTGAGCGGCCCCGAGCAGCGCCGCGCGGTTCAATTCTACCGGGACCCGCAGAAAGCGCAGGGTGTCCGCCAGTCCGACCGCACGGGCGATCAACGATTCTGGAAGGTTTACGCCGCCTACGCGGCACGGGCCGAACAGGTCTGCACATGATCAGGCCTTGAGGCGATAGCCCGTCGCCAGCATCCGCCAGGCCAGCAACAAGATCGCGAGCGTCGAGATCAGGCTGACCGCCAGCCCCAGCAGCGGGGCGCTGTCCGAGACACCGATGAACCCATAACGCGCCCCGTCGATCAGATAGAAGATCGGGTTGAAATGGGTGATCCGGTTCAGCAGCGGCGGCAGCGCCTCGACCGAGTAGAACGTGCCGGACAGAAACGCCATCGGAGTGACGATGAAATTGGTGATCGCCGCCATCTGATCGAACTTGTTGGAATAGATCCCCGCCACGATCCCCAGACCGCCCAGCAAGGCCGACCCCAGCAGGACAAAGCTCAGCGCCCAGAGTGGGTGGCTGACCCCGAGCCCCAGCCCCAGATAGAGGCAGAGCGAAATCGCCAGCGCCACAAGAACCCCGCGCCCGATCGCCCCCGCGAGATAGCCCAGCAGCAACTCTCCGGCACTGAGCGGTGGCATCAGCGTATCGACGATATTGCCCTGCACCTTGGCAATGATGATCGAGGAGGAGGTATTGGCAAAGGCATTCTGGATCACCGTCATCATCAGGATGCCCGGCGCGATGAACTGGGTGAACGCAACCCCCATGACCTCGCCCCTTTGCCGACCGATGGCAATCGAAAAGATCAGCAGGAACAGCCCCGCCGTGACCAGCGGCGCCAGCAGGGTCTGCGTCCAGACCCCGAGAAAGCGGCGAGTCTCGCGCGCGGCCAGGGTCCACAGACCAAGGCCGTTCACGCGGCCAAAGCGGCGGGTGCCCATGGCCTGCACCAGACCTGTCCCGGACTGCTCTTTCGATCCTGTCATCGTCACCCTCCGTTTTGTCCGCAGAACGCGCAGGCAGGGCCGCTTTCGGATGCCGCGCCGTCGATTCGACGCCTTGTAACTCGGGCATCAGTGACTAGAATAGGGGCTTGATCAGATTTGCAAGGCGGCGGACCACGGGTCTGGACCGCCTGTTGGCCCAGAGGAAAGCCCCGATGTCCTGGAATGATGACCGCGTAGAGCTGCTGAAGAAGATGTGGGGCGAAGGACAATCCGCCAGTCAGATCGCCAAGGAACTGGGCGGTGTCACACGCAACGCCGTGATTGGCAAGGTGCATCGCCTCGGCCTGTCCAACCGCAACGGATCGGGAACCCCCGCCGCCGGCCCGACCAGCGCCGAGAGCAAACCCGATCCCAAGGAGGACGCAAAACAGGCCAAGACCGCAACGCGCCCGCCGTCCAAGCCTGCCGCCAAGCCCGAACCGGCCAACGATCCCGCCCCCGCCACGGCCACGGTCAGCCGGATCAAGGCGATCATCCCGGCCGGCCAGCCACTGCCGCCGCAGCCCTCTGCCAACGAGATCGACCCCGAGGCGCTTGCCAAGGTCAGCGAAATCGAGAAGAAGGCCCGCAAGCTGACGCTCATGGAACTGACAGAGCGCACCTGCAAATGGCCCGTGGGCGATCCGGCCACCCCGAATTTCTGGTTCTGTGGCCTGCCGGTGCAATCCGGCAAACCCTATTGCGAGGCCCATGTCGGCGTCGCCTTCCAGCCGATGTCGAGCCGCCGCGACCGCAAACGCTGAACCCGCCCGCCGCCGGACAAGAACCGCAACGGCTTAGATCTTTCTTCACGCTTTCATCCCTATGATCCGGCACGCGATCGGATCAGGGGATGACATGCCGGACTCCACGTCTTTGAAAGCGCGACACAGTCTGGCGGGCACAGGCGCGGCCGCGCATCTCACACGGGCGCAAAAGGCCGCGATCATCGTCCGTTTTCTGCTCAACGAGGGCGCGGAGGTGCCGCTCACCGATCTGCCCGAGGGATTGCAGGCGCACCTGACCACGCAGATGGGTGCGATGCGCTATGTGAACCGCGCCACTCTGGCCGAGGTGGTTGCAGAATTCGCCCAGGAGCTTGAGGGGATGGGCCTGACCTTCCCGCGCGGGGTGGCGGGCGCGCTGTCGGCGCTCGATGGTCGGATCAGCCCGCACACCGCTGCCCGCCTGCGCAAGGAGGCCGGCGTGCGCGAGGTCGGCGATCCCTGGGATCAGGTGCGCAAGGCTGCGGTCGGAACCCTCCTCGAGATGATGACGCACGAAAGCACGGAGGTTGCCGCAGTGATCCTCTCCAAGCTCGATATCGGCCGCGCGGCCGAGCTTCTGGGCAATTTGCCGGGCGATCTGGCGCGGCGCATCACCTATGCCGTCTCGCAGACCGGATCGGTCAGCCCGGAGGCGGTGGATCGCATCGGCCTGTCGCTTGCGGCCCAACTGCTTGATGTCCCCGAGGTTGCCTTTGCACAAGGCGCGGTCGAACGTGTCGGCGCGATCCTCAACTCCTCACCCGCCGCGATACGCGATAACGTCCTGACCGGGCTCGACGAAACCGATCAGGATTTTGCCGCCCTCGTGCGTCGCGCGATCTTTACCTTCGCGCATATCCCGGAGCGGGTCAAACCCACCGACATCCCGCGTGTTGCGCGCGAGGTGGACCAGCCGCTTCTGGTAACGGCTCTGGCGGGCGCGACCGCTGACGATCTGGCCCCGGTGGCGGCGTTCATTCTCGACAACATGGGCAAACGCATGGCCGAGGCCCTGCGGGACGAGATGACAGAGCGTGGCCGGGTGCGCCTGCGCGACGCCGAAGAGGCGATGACCGCCGTCGTCAACGCGGTGCGCAAGCTCGAAGCCGCAGGCGAGATCACCCTGATCACCCCCGCGGCAGAGGACGAAGACGCTTGAGACTGGACAGCACAGATCGCCTCGCCTAGGCTCCCCGACATGACCGATTGGGACGGACGCCGCTGGCATGACATGGGCGGACAGGCTGCGGGGCCTGTGCCGATGGAAAGCCATGACTTCGCGCTTTGGGAAAAGCGGGTCGATGCGCTGATGGTGCTCTGCGGGCAAAAGGGCCTCTTTACGGTCGATGGCCTGCGCCGCGCGCTCGAGGACATGGGCGAGGAGGCCTTCGAGACATACAGCTATTACGAACGCTGGATTGCCGCCGTGAACCAGAACCTGATCGAGGCGGGCGTCTACGCGACAGAAGAGCTTGCCGCGCGGATGGCAGAGATTGCGGCACGTGGCCCGACCTATGGCGAGGCACAGGATGGCTGAGCGCGTCCGCGTCAAGGCCCTCACACCCCCCGGCCATGTCCGCGCGCCATGGTATCTCCGCGGCAGGGAGGGGGTGGTCGAACGGTCCCTCGGGAACTTCCACAATCCCGAACAACTGGCCTATGGCCTGCCCGCCGAAACAAAGCCGCTCTACCGGGTGCGTTTCACGATGGCCGAACTTTGGGGCCCTGCGGCCGAAAACCCCACCGACACGCTCGATGCCGAACTCTATGGCCATTGGCTCGAAAAGGCCCGGACCCATGCCGCATGACCACCCCGACCATGATCACGACCACCATGACCATGACCATGACCACGACCATGGGCCTTTCCACCACGAAGGCATGAGCCCCTCGGGCCATCCCTACCGCCACGATAATGACAGCCCCCTGACCTACTGGCAACGGATGGAAATCGCGGTGCGCGAATTGCTGATCGACAAGGGCCGGATCACCGCCGCCGAGATCGCAAACCAGATCGAGGCGATGGATGCCCGCAGCCCGACCAATGGCGCGGCGGTCGTGGCCCGCGCCTGGACCGACCCGGCGTTCAAGGCGCGGCTTCTCCACGACGCCTCCGCCGCCAGTCGCGAAATGGGCTTTGACATCGGACCGCTCAATCTCATCGCGGTCGAGAATACCGCCGACACCCATAATCTGATCGTCTGCACGCTCTGCTCGTGCTACCCGCGCAACCTGCTGGGCCTGCCGCCCGACTGGTACAAGACGCGCGCCTATCGCACCCGCGCGGTGCGCGAACCCCGCGCGGTGCTGCGCGAGTTCGGGCTCGACCTGCCCGCCAACACCACCGTGCGCGTCCATGACAGCACCGCCGACATGCGCTATCTTGTCCTCCCCGCGCGCCCCGCGGGAACAGACACCCTGACCGAGCGCGAACTGGCGGCGCTTGTGACCCGCGACAGCATGATCGGCACCGGCCTGCCGCTTCGGCCCTGAGAACCCTCCGATCCCGAGCGGGTGCCGTTTTTGCAACGCAGGGCTCAGCGTCCCGATGACCGGATCGCTGCCCTTTCATCGTTCCCCGAAATACTCCCGCCGGAGGCGTCCTGTCTGCGCCGTCCTCAGATCCATTTCGCCAGCGGCGGCAGGCTCATCAGAACCGCATCGGCATCATGCCCGGTGGCAAGGCCGAACTTGGTGCCGCGGTCATAGACAAGGTTGTATTCGGCATAAAGCCCGCGATGGACAAGCTGCGCCTCCTTGTCGGCCTCCGACCAGTCCTGGCCCCGGCGTCTTTCGATCAGCGGCACATAGGCGGGCAGGAAGGCGCGCCCAATATCGCGGGTCAGCGCGAAATCGCCGTCCCAGTCGCCGGTGTTGTGGTCATCCATGAAGATCCCGCCGACACCGCGCGCCCGCTGCCGGTGCGGGATGTAGAAATAGGTATCCGCCCAGTCCTTCAAACGAGGATAGAGATCGGCCCCGTGCGGATCGAGATACGCCTTTTGCGTGGCATGGAAATGGCCCGTATCATCGGCATATTCGATGCAGGGGTTAAGATCGGAGCCGCCGCCGAACCACCACGCCGAGGGGGTCCAGAACATCCGCGTGTTCATGTGAACCGCCGGGCAATGCGGGTTCTGCAAATGCGCCACAAGACTGATGCCCGAGGCCCAGAACCGCGGATCGCTCGCCATGCCCGGCACCCCACGCGCCGCCATCGCCCTTTGCGCGGCCTCCCCGAGGGTGCCATAGACCTCGGAGACGTTGACGCCGACCTTCTCGAACACCCGCCCGCCGCGCAGCACACTCATCAGACCGCCGCCCGCATCCGATCCGTCCTCGCTCGCGCGGCGGGTCTGCGCGACATCAAAGCGGCCCGGTGCCGCATCGCTCAGCGGTCCCGCCGCATGGCTTGCCTCCAACCCCTCGAATGCCGCGACGATATCGTCGCGCAACTGCCGGAACCACCCGGCGGCCCGTGCCTTTCGCTCTGTGAAGTCCTCGGTCATCGGCGCTCTCCCTTGGTTTCGGGCTTCAATGGGCCGGGGCATGGCAGGCATCGATCAGGGTGCGCCCGCCGTCCACCGTCATGATCTGCCCGGTCATGAAGGCCGCGCCGTCAGAGGCCAGATACTGCACCGCCTCGACCAGTTCCATGGCCGAGGCGATCCGTCCCAGAGGCGTGTGACATTCGATCTCGTCGCGGTAGTCGTCATGCTCGCGCAGCGTCTCCATGAGCGAGTTGCTCATCACCGATCCAAAGGCCACCGCGTTGACGCGGATGCGGTGCGGCGCCAGCGCCACGGCAAGGCTGCGGGTCATCTGATCGAGGGCGGCGGCGGAAATCGAATAGCCCAGCAGGTCAGGATGGGTCCGACGCGCCGCAATCGAGGAGAGGTTGACGATGGTGCCGGCCTGACCCTGACCCTGACCATCGCCCTCGCCCTCCGCCTGCTTGATCATCCGCCGCGCCACCTGCTGGCTCATCCGAAGCGCCGTCAACATGTTCTGCTGCAAGAGGATCTCGACCGCGTCGTCATCCGGGTTGAGCGCCTCGGACGACAGGATCTGGCGGCTGGCATTGACCAGAATATCCACCGACTCAAACGCGTCTATCGTCGCCGACAGCAGATTGGCCTGGGTCAGTTTCTGGCGCAGATCGCCCGCGAAATAGCGCACCGGGCTGCCCTCCTGATTCTCGCCAAGTTCCTTGATCAGGCGCTCTTCATCCATGTCTGCAAAGATGACATTGGCGCCCTTGTCCACGAAATGCCGCCCGATGGCGAGACCGATCCCGTTTGCGGCCCCGGTGATGATCGCCGTCTTGCCGGAGATGGAAAATGACATGAACCTTGCCTTTCTGGCTGTGGCTTGGCACTCTTGGCCTTGCGATCTCAGCGGGTCTGACGCGCCGGACGGCTGGCATGGAGGATCTTGAAGCGGCTGTCTGCGGTGATGTCCTCGACATGGGCAAAATGCTCTGCAAGACCCCCTTCATAGGCGAGGTGGCGATTGGCGACAAGCCACAGCGCGCCTGACGGCTTGAGCAGGCCCGCCGCGGCCCGGATAAAGGCGCGCCCCAGTTCCGGCGTGGCCGTGCGGCCCTCGTGAAAGGGCGGGTTCATGATCACCGTATCAACGCGGGTCTCGGGCTGCCAGCGCAGCGCATCCTGCCAGTGAAACCGCGCCCGCGGATCGGCGATATTGCGCCGTGCACAGGCCAGGGCGGCATGATCCGCCTCGACCAGATCAAGCCGCACGATATCGCCCCGTTCCAGCGCCCGCGCACCGAGATAGCCCCATCCGGCCCCCAGATCGACGACATGCGCGCCAAGTTTCACCGGCAGCGCCTCCGCCAGGAGCCACGAGGCGGGATCGATCGCATCAGCCGAAAACACGCCCGGTGCGGTGACGAACCCGCCCGCGATCGCCTGCGGCGCCGCCGACCAGTCGGCCAGGTCCAGGTCCGACCCCGGCACAAAGCTGAAGATCTTGCCATGCGCCTTGGAGAGCACCGCCGTCACCGTCCCGCGCCCGCGGCAGTCGCGCAGCACCGATTCGATCCCGTCGGTCTTGGCGCCGTCCACGATAACCGGCCCGTCGGTCACGGCCGCCGCCTGCGCCAGCAGCGCCCGCGCCAGCGCCTTGGCGCGCGGCAGACAGACCACCGAGGCGCCATAGCGGCCCTCTGGCGCCACGATGCAGTCATACCCCAGGGCCGCAAAATGATCGTGATCGGGCTTCAGCCCGGTGATCACCTGCACCAGGTGCTGCGGCAGCGCCGACAGATCATCGCCCGCACGCGGGGCAAAGACCGCGATGCGCCCGGCCTCTGGCAGGATGATATCGCCCGCCCTCAGGGCCAGCGTCAGACGGCTCTGCTTGGCCACCTTATTCTTTTTCCATGGTGCATTGCAGAGGATGCTGATGACGACGCGCGAAATCCATCACCTGCGCCACCTTCGTCTCGGCGATCTCGTGGCTGAACACACCGACCACGGCGAGGCCCTTCTTGTGGACGGTCAGCATGATCTCGAAGGCCTGCGCATGGGTCATGCCAAAGAACCGCTCGAGCACCGCGACGACGAATTCCATCGGCGTATAGTCATCATTGAGCAGCAGCACCTTGTAGAGCGGCGGGCGCTTGGTCTTGGGTCGGGTCTTGAGGACGACATTGGTCTGGCTCTCGTCATCCCCCGGCCCGGTCATTTGAATGAGATGCTTGATCATGTCTCTTGCACTATCGGCGCGGAACCAGCGTATTTGCGGCTTTTCAGAACCGGTTATATAACTTTTGACCCGGATTAGAAAAGGGGCGTTGCGAAAGAAGCGGCTCACGACTGCGCGCTCCAGGGCGCGATCAGGTCCGGCCCGCTGGCGCGGTTTGAATTGACCCGCGGGGTCACCGGCCAGAGCTCCAGCACGCTCTCCGCGGCCGGCCGCATCAGCCGCGCCGCGCCATGCCCCGCCTCGCCCAGCCAGAGCGGCCAGTCCTCGGGTTCAAGGATCACCGGCATCCGGTGATGCAGCCGCGCGATGCTCGCATTCGCGGCACAGGTGACGATGGCGCAGGTCTCCAGCACCTCCCCCGCGGCGCCCACCCAGCCCTGCCAGAGCCCGGCCATGACCAGGACCGCGCCGCCGCGGCGCCGGATATACCACGGCTGACGCGCGCCACCCGCCATCGTCCACTCATAGAACCCGTCCGCCGGCACGAGACAGCGCCGCGCCCGCGCGGCCTCGCGAAAGGCGGGCTTTTCGGCAATCGTCTCGGCGCGCGCATTGATCAGCGGCGGCCCGTCCGTCGGACCCTTCGACCAGGACGGCAGGAACCCCCAGCGCAGCGCCGAGAGCCGCCGCCCGCCCGCGCCCGCGCGCACCACATGCACCCGCGCGGTCGGGCAGATGTTGTAATTCGGCCCCTCCGGCAGGTCGTTGTCCGGCGCCGCCGCAAAAAGCCGCGCCAGCGCATCATTGGGCAGGGTCATGACAAACCGCCCGCACATCGGCTCAGCGCCCGCGCAGGAGGCCCGAATAGACCAGCAGACCCCAGGCCGTCAGCTCCCGCTCGATCCCGGCCCAGAGCGCGCCCATGGCGATCGGGTCGCTGCTCGTCCCGGCGGCGATCTCGGCCAGGCTGCGCCGCCCGTCCACCGCCGCGATCAGCGGCGCCGCTGCTTTCGGCAAGGTGAGCCGCGTCTCGACCCCGGCAAAGGTCAGCCGCGGCCCCTGCCCCTGCGCAATCGCCCGCGCAAGCTCTGCCGCGCGCACACCCTTGAGATGCGGCACCAGCGCGCGGTTGCCACCCCCGGCGGGCCCGCGCGCCTCCGCGGCCCGCACCGCATAGCCGACATGGGTCTTGATCGTGCCACGCAACCGTTCCGCCACGGCCATCCGCGCCAGGGCATCGAGATGCTCCGGCACCGCGGTGATCCGCGCCAGGTCATAGAGACCAGGCATGGTGAACCCGCTCAGCTGCCAGCCCGCCGCCGTCATCACCCCGATCAGGGAGGTCACATCGAACGCCCGGTCCTGCGCGTGCAGCAAGAGGTCGTAAAACCCCGCATCGCTCTGCCGGTGATCGCCAAGGTTGGGATTGCAGCAGAGCGGATGGCCCTCGGGCAGGCCCGCCACCACCGCCTTTGCCGCCCTTAGCCGCGCCTCGGGCGCCATGCCCTGATAGAGCGCGGCAAAGGCCTCCTGCAACGGATAGACGCCCGAGCGGCCATAGGGCGCATAGACCATGAATCCCAGCCCCCCGCCGGGCGCCAGCGCCGCCAGCAACGCCTCGAACCCGGCCTGCGGTTCCGGCAGGTGATGGAGCACGCCGCAGCAATCGATGTAATCGAAGATCCCCAGATCCGCGGCCTGCATCAGACTGCCGGTCAGAAACCGGATCCCCTTGAGTCCGCGCACCCGCGCGCGCGCCTCCGCCACCCGCCGCGCCGCAGCCGAGAGATCGAGATAGGTGATCTCGACCGGGCGCGTGGCATCGGCCATCTGCTGCGCCAACTGAAGGAGCCCGTCGCCGGTGCCGCCCCCCGCCACCAGCACGCGCAGCGGCTGCGACCAGTCGCGCTGCCCCTCAAACACGAAATGGTCGATCTCCAGCACATGCGAGGGCGAGCCGGTGATCAGCCGTCGGCGCTCATCTTCGGGATCGCGCGCGGGATAGGGATAGGCCTCGTATTGCGCCTGCACCCCGGACATCGCCCGCGCGCCGGGTTTCTTCTTGGCATAAATACCCAAATCCCCGGCCCGCCTCACTCGAAAAGCTTCTTGAGCTTGCGCATTGCCTTGTCCTCCAGCTTCTGCTTGAGCGCATCCTCGGTCGATTGCCCCTCCTGCGGCGCGAGATCGAGCTTCTTTTCCACCGCGCGGTTGAGTTTATCCTCCGCTTCGGCTTCCAGTTTCTTGCGTTCCTCCTTGAGATTGAGGTCAAGCGCCTTTTCCAGATCGGGGGTGATCTTGGGGTTGGCCCAGGGTCCGCGGATGCGCACCGGAATGGCCAGCCCCTTGCGGGTCTCGCCCTCCAGCAGGACGGGGGTAAAGAGATAGTCGATGTCGCGCGCGCCCAGCCCCACCCGCCCCTCGCCCGAGGCCCGCGCCAGCGGCAGGCTCATCGCCAGATCGCGATTGTAGAGATTGCCCTTGTCGATCGTGAAACTGGCGCTCATCGCATCAAACACCGTGGTGCCGCCGGTAAGGTCGCCCGAGCGCATCAGCCGGTCGAGATCAAAGCCGCTGATCACGCCGCGCCCGGTGCGCACAGCGCCCTTGCCGCTCAGGCTGTTCATGATCGCCTGCACCGAAGGGCCGGCACCGAGAAAGGTGAGATCGCCGCTGGCGCTGGCGGAAAACCGGCGGATCTCCATTGCGTCGCGCAGGAACGTCTCCAGATTGATGCCGCTCGCCTGCAACGTGCCGCCCACCGACAGGCCCGCACGGTTGTTGACCACGAACTCGCCGGTGATCAGCCCGTCATAGGCGCGGAGTTCGCGCAAGCCAAAGACCGCGCGCGCGGCGTCGAGCGTCATCAGCGTGCGCGTCTTGCCCAGCTTGAGATCGCCAAGATTGATGCTGTCGGCGACCAGCGCCACCTCGCCATTCACCAGGCTCAGGCCACTGGCGTCGATCGGCGCGCTCGACCAGCCGCTGTCGCCTCCCCCGCCGCCCCCGTTGCTGTCCGCGCCCGCGAGGCGCGACAGATCGAGCGCCCCGGCATTGAGTTGCGCGTTGATCCGGGGCACCGCACCCGAAAGATCGATATCGGCCGCCCCCGAGAGGCTGTTGCCGCCGAGGGCCAGCACCATCTCGCGCAGGCTGAGGCGCATCGCCTCGGTCAGCGTCACCTGTGCCGATCCCTTGACGCTCTGCCCGAAACCCTGCGGCAGATCGACCGCGCCCAGCCCGAGCCCCGCAAGGAACGCCCGCGTGCTCGACAGGTCGATCTCGAGCCGCCCGTCAAGCTGCGGCTGCACCCCGGCGCGCCCGCTGAATCCGACCGTGCCGCCCGGCCCGCGGATCGTGGCCGCGACATTGCTTACCGCGCCCTCGATGAAGGCGCCCACCCGATCAAGCGTGCCCTCGATCGTCACCGGATCGCCGGCCTGCCGCAGCACCGTCGCAAAGGTCGCGGTGCCCTCGTAATCGGGCCAGCGCAGATCGAAATCCATGTTGCGGAATTCCTGCGTCTCGCCCCTGGCGTGATCGGTATAGATCACCGAGGCCCCGGTGATCAGCGCGCGGTCAAGCGTCAGCGCCAACCGCTTTGACGTGGCCGGAGTGACACCATCCTCCGCCAGCCCAGAGGGTGCCACGCCCTCGACGCCCAATTCCCAGTTCACCCGCCCGTTCGCCGCCCGCTCCAGCCGGATCTCCGGGCTCACCGCCTCAAGCCCGGTGATGCGGATATCCCCGCCAAACAGCGCCTTGGGCTCGACCCCGATCTTGAGGCTTGTGGCGCGCAGCATCGGGCCGGAATCGGACCAGTCGGCATTGGCCACCTCGACCGCGCCGGTCGAAACGCCCAGAATGGGGTAAAAGCTGATCTTCGTGTCCCCCTGCATCGTGACCTGACGGCCGGTGGCCTTGCTGATCTGTTCGGCGGCGATCTTGGCGATGCGCTCGCCGGGCAGGAAAAAAAGCGCGCCAAGCACGATGCCCGCCACCACGATCACCAGCCCGATCAGCCTGAAAATCCACCGCATGACAACGCCCCCTCTAGACCTCTTGCGGTCAGTCTAGTCACGGCCCGGCGCGCGGGGCAACCGCTTTTGCCCCTTCCCGCGCAGGTGTCCAGCGGCTATATCGCGCCGCATGAGCACCAACCCGCCCAACCTGCGCCCCGATCTCGCGCCGCGCGCCCGCGTCAGCGTCAGCGTCGGCGAAACCCCCCGCAGCGGCCAGCCGACCATCGGCATGGTCTCATTGGGCTGTCCCAAGGCGCTGGTGGACAGCGAGCGCATCCTGACCCGCCTGCGCGCCGAAGGCTATGGCATCTCACCCGATTACGCCGGGGCCGATGCGGTGATCGTCAACACCTGCGGCTTTCTCGATTCCGCCAAGGCCGAGAGCCTCGAGGCCATCGGCGAGGCGCTCTCGGAGAATGGCCGGGTGATCGTGACGGGATGTCTCGGGGCCGAGCCCGACTATATCACCGGCGCGCATCCGCGCGTGCTCGCCGTGACCGGTCCGCACCAGTATGAACAGGTGCTCGATGCCGTGCACGCCGCCGTGCCGCCCGCGCCCGATCCCTTCATCGACCTCTTGCCCGCCTCGGGCGTGCGCCTGACGCCGCGCCATTACAGCTATCTCAAGATCTCCGAGGGCTGCAATCACAAGTGCCGCTTCTGCATCATCCCCGACATGCGCGGGCGCCTGCAATCGCGCCCCGCCCATGCGGTGATCCGCGAAGCCGAGCGTCTGGTCGAGAGCGGCGTCAAGGAATTGCTGGTCATCAGCCAGGACACCTCGGCCTATGGCGTTGACATCAAACATGCCGAGGAACGCGGCCACCGCGCCCATATCACCGATCTGGCGCGCGATCTCGGTGCGCTCGGGGTCTGGATCAGGCTGCATTACGTCTACCCCTACCCGCATGTGCGTGACCTGGTGCCGCTGATGGCCGAGGGGCGCGTGTTGCCCTATCTCGACATTCCCTTCCAGCACGCCCATCCCGAGACGCTCCGGCGCATGGCCCGTCCGGCAGCGGCGGCAAGGACGCTCGACGAGATCGCCGCCTGGCGGGCGATCTGCCCCGATCTCACCCTGCGCTCGACCTTCATCGTCGGCTTTCCCGGCGAGACCGAGGCCGAATTCCAGACCCTGCTCGACTGGCTCGAGGAGGCGCAACTCGACCGCGTGGGATGCTTCCAATACGAGAATGTCGCGGGCGCGCGCTCCAACACCCTGCCCGATCATGTGGCGCCCGAGGTCAAGCAGGAGCGCTGGGATCGGTTCATGGAAAAGGCACAGGCGATTTCCGAGACGCGCCTCGCCGCCAAGGTCGGCCACACCCTCGATGTCATCATCGACGAGATCGACCAAGACGGCATCGCCACCTGCCGCACCAGGGCCGACGCGCCCGAGATCGACGGCAACCTCTTCATCGACGAGGGGACCGAGGGGCTGTCAGTCGGCGAGATCGTGTCGGTCGTGGTGGATGAGGCGGGAGAGTATGACCTCTGGGGACGGCTTGCAAAGCCGCGCTGATGCGGCGGCCCCGACAACAGATCACCCGTTGCCCTTGACAACGCCGCAGCAGGGATCACCCTGCATCCGACATCACCCGAAAGGAGTCCGCCATGACCGAAACCCCCCGGATTGCCCAGAAATCACCCTTCCCGGTCGATGTGGAAGCGGGCAAGAGCTATTTCTGGTGCGCCTGCGGCCGATCGGCGAAACAACCCTTCTGCGACGGAAGCCACAAGGACACCGCATTTTCCCCGGTGAAATACACCGCCGAGGACTCGAAAAAACTGTTCTTCTGCGGCTGCAAGCACTCGGCCAACAAGCCCTTCTGCGACGGCTCGCACGCGAAACTCTGAGTCCCCGCGTTGACCGGCACCAGAAATACCGCACGATATCAATAAAAATAACCTCAAACCGTCATGATTCAGGATATAGTAAGGGATAGAGTCCAGAGTGACGGTATGATCGACATGTCCTATCCCAATTATTCCCGGGCCGAACGTGTGGCCGATGCAGCGGTCCATATCGCGGGGCTTCTCGCGGCCCTCACCGGCATCGCGGTCCTCTTTGCCATGTGGGCGCTCAGGATGGACGGGGTGACGCTGGCCTCGACCATCATCTATTCCGGAACCCTGCTGCTGATGCTGGTGGCGTCGGCCGCCTATCACATGGCGGCGCACACGGTTGCGCGCCCGATCCTGCGGCGGCTCGACCATGCCGCGATCTATGTCAAGATCGCGGGCACCTTCACACCGCTCAGCGTTCTTCTGGGCACCGCCTTCGGCTACGTGATCCTCGCGCTGGTCTGGGCGCTCGCACTGCTTGGCGCGGCGACCAAGATGATGGCGAAACGCGGTCAGATGACCACCGGCTGGCTGCCCTATGTGGCGCTCGGCTGGATCGGTGTCGCGCTCTTCGTCCCGCTCACCGGCCTTTTGCCCGCGAGCAGTCTTGCGCTGCTTCTGGCGGGCGGCTTGCTCTACACCTTCGGCGTGATCTTCTATGCTTGGGAAAGACTGCCCTTTGCCAATGCGATCTGGCACATCTTCGTGCTGCTCGCCTCGGCCTGTTTCTTCCTGGGGATCACGACGGCGCTCGCAACGCAGCTCTGAACACCGGCGCTATTGCGCATCCAGAAAAACCGCCTCGACGCGTCGATTGCGTCCGCGGCCCTCAGCCGTGAGATTGCTGGCCCTTGGCGCAAGATAGCCGATGCCCTGCGCCTCGACCTGCTCGGGGGAAACCCCGTAGCGGGTGATCAGCCGCTCGCGCACCGCCTCGGCGCGGGCGCGCGACAGGGCGACGTTGGCCTCGAACCCGCCGACGCTGTCGGTATGCCCGACCAGTGCCACCCGATGCTGCGCACCCGCTCGCAGAAACGCCGCCAGCGCCTCCAGACTGGCATATGGGCCCGCGCCCAGCTGCCCCGCGCCAGAGGCGAGATCGAGATCGTCCAGACTGATATGCCCCTCTGCCAGCAGGCGCGCGGCCAGCCCGGCCTCGTCCTCCGGCGCCACCGGGGCAGGCTCGGGTGGCCGAACCACCGGGCTTCCAACCGGACGCACATGCGTGATCTGGACATAGCCGGTCTGCCCGGCGCGGCTGACCATCAGGGCAACATGCTCGGTCGCCCCCCCCTCGCTCCGGCGCGCATGGAGATAGCGAAAGTCGAAGAGATCGACAAACATGTCCGGCGCCGTCAGCACGGGCGCGTTGACGCGGAAGTCGAAGCCGCCGCATTCCGCGGCGAAACAGTCGAGCAGAACCGTCCAGCCGGATTTTTCCAACTCGTCGCGCAGCGGCAGCAGGATCTGCAACGTGGTCATGCCGCTGACCGGCAGATGCCAGGCCCGCTGCGTGATCTGCCCCTCGAGACGCAAGCGCGGCACCGCGCCATCGGCAAAGGCTCCGGTGGGCAGCAGGATCGTGTCCGCCTCCCGCACGACCTCGCGCGCCAGCGTCGCCGTGACCGGCAGTTGCAGATCGAGCGCCGCCACCGGCGCCGCGATGCCGAGGCCCAGCAGGAGAAGGCTCGCCGCGCGCATCGTGCTCAGCGCGCCTGCGCGTGGTATTCGGGATTGGGCTGCATTCCGGTGGCCGAAGCGACCCGGTTCGACATGTTGAAGAACCCCGCGACATTGGCGATATCCCAGATATCGCGGTCGCTGAATCCCACCGCCCGCAACGCCGCCCGATCCGCCTCGACGATCTCCGCCGAGGCACGGGTGATCTTCTCGGCAAAGGCCAGCATCGCGCTCTGCCGCGCGTCGAGATCGGCGACGCGCCAGTTCATCACCATCGCCTCGCCCAGCGCCGGATCGCCCGAGAGCGCCCGCACCGCCGCCCCATGCGCGACCTGACAATACCAGCAGCGATTGATCGAGCTCACGACCACCGCGATCATCTCGCGCTCCAGTTTCGTCAGCCCCGAATCTGCCAGCATCAGCACGTTGTAGAGCCCGGTAAAGGCGTTCAGCTTGTCGATGTCAAAGGCATGTGCCTTGAGCACATTCGGGATCATCCCCAACTTTTGTGTGCAGATGTCGAAATATTTCTGCGTCGTTTCGGGCAACGGATCGACCATCGGCAGGTCAAGTGCAGTTGGCTCTTGGGCATGGGTCATGGTCTAATCCTTCTGGCGATAATGATACTGACCGATATGGACAAATCCCATCGTGGCATAGAGTCCGTTGGCGGCGGCATTGGCCTGCGTGCAGATCACCGCCAGATGCCGCGCGCCCTGCGCGGCGGCCCAATGCGCGGCTTGCAGCATCATCAGCCGCCCCATCCCGACGCGGCGATGCGCGGCGCGCACCTCAAGCGCATGCACCATGGCGATGCCCTCATGCAGGGCGACAAAGCCGGTCGCGGCGGGGTGGTTGTCATGCCGCCCCAAAAGCCCGGTCTTGGGTCCGCGCGCGCGCGCCATCACCGCGATGCGATCAGGGCCAATCCCGCCTTCGGCCCAGATCTCGCGCATGATTTCCAACGGCTCCCAGATCGTGAAGGTGCTGACGCGCGGCGGCCTCTCGACGATCAGGCCGGCAACCGGCGCAGCCAGCAGATTGACCGGATCAACGATACGATAGCCCTGCGCCGCCAGCAGCGCATCAAGCGCCGCGTCGCCGGCGCGGATCTGAAAGAGCAGGGTCTGATCGAGCGCGCGCATGGCGGCCTCGGCCGCTTGCAGATCGTCGGGGCGGACCTCCCCCGCCGCCGTGGCCGCCGAGACCCGCTTGCCCCCACCCCGGCCGTCGCGAATCACCACCGGGCCGATCCGCCGCTGATGCGCGGCAGGCCATGTCGCCTCGGTCACGCCATAGAGGGTCTGGACATCGGGTCTCATGCCGGAAACAACCGCGAGAGTTCCATCATCGCGGCATCGACGCGCGCCCCGTCGCTGCCCCGGATCACGATATGCGCCCCGTAACAGCCTTCACGGATGAACGGATAGGAGCCGATCGAGAGATCCGCGTAACGCGCCGCCAGATCTGCAAGCGGTCCCGCGATATCGCCCTCGCCGCGCCGGATCTCCAGCGTCTGCGACAAGAGCGGCGCGCCGCCCGTCAACCGCGGCAGCAGCGAGGCCACCATCGCCTGAAAGATCGCGGGCACCCCGGCCATCACATGCACATTCTCGATGCTGAATCCCGGCGCAGCGCTGATCGGATTGTCGATCAGCACCGCACCCTCGGGAATCCGCGCCATGCGCAGACGGGCCTCATTCAATTGCTGGCCGCGCGCGGCATAATGCGCGGCAAGGAGGGCGCGGGCATCCTCGCGCACCGCAATCGGCCGGCCAAAGGCCCGCGCGACATGTTCGGCGGTGATGTCGTCATGGGTTGGGCCGATCCCCCCCGAGGTGAACACCGAGTCATAGGCCGCACTCAAGGCCTTCACCGCCGCGACAATGGACGCGGGATCGTCGCGCACCACGCGCACCTCGTGCAGGTCGATGCCCAGCTTGGTCAACTCGCCCGCAAGATAATGCATGTTGGAATCGCGCGTGCGCCCCGACAGGATCTCGTCGCCGATCACCAGCATGGCGGCGGTTGGGTTGGGCATGGCGGTCCCCTTCTTGGCGCAGTCCGTTCCGGTATAGGCGCAGGCCCCAAGGCTTTCAAACCCCTCTTTTGCCCATGCCATAGCCGCGTTGACCCCGGCATCGGCGCCATCAAGGCGCATCACCCCTGTCATATCGCGTCGCTACCAACCTGCAAGGTCACACAATTGGTCAAAGTTGTCGCGGGTGCCGCACTCCCTCTGGTCCTCGCCTGCAAATGGACCTAAATAAAAAGAAAACGAAAAATCCCGTGAGGCAAGATGTGAGCGAGCAAACCCGTGGGCGATTGACACGCGAAGGAATCCGTATCCACGAGGCGGCGGATTTTACCGGAATGCATCGGGCCGGAGCTTTGGCTGCGACGATTCTCGATGCGATTGCCGAACATGTCTTTGTCGGCCAGACCACCGCCGCGATCGACAAGGTGATCGAAGAGATGGTCGAGGCCGCCGGTGCGCGCTCCGCCACCATCGGCTACAAGGGCTACCGCCATGCCAGCTGCATCAGCGTCAACCATGTGGTCTGCCACGGCATCCCGGGTGACAAGGTGCTCAAGGATGGCGACATTCTCAACATCGACGTGACCGTGATCGTCGATGGCTGGTTCGGTGACACCAGCCGGATGTATCTTGCAGGATCTCTCAGCCGCAAGGCAGAACGGCTGATCCAGGTCACGCATGAGGCGCTGATGACGGGGATCGAGGCGGTGCGCCCCGGTGCCACCTTCGGCGATATCGGCCACGCGATCCAGAGTTACGTGGAGGCGCAACGCATGTCGGTGGTGCGCGATTTCTGCGGCCACGGCCTTGGCCGGGTGTTTCACGCGCCGCCCAATGTGCTGCATTATGGCCGCCCCGGCACCGGGCCCCGGCTGGAAGAAGGCATGTTCTTCACCATCGAGCCGATGGTCAACCTCGGCCGCCCCGAGACCAAGGTGCTCGCCGATGACTGGACAGCCGTGACCCGCGACAAGTCGCTCTCGGCGCAGTTCGAGCATTCCATTGGCGTCACCTCGTCCGGCGCCGAGATCTTCACGCTCTCGCCCGCCGGTCGCTTCCACCCCACCTGGGGCTAGGCGCGCAGCACCGCACCGGGGTTCATGATCCCCAAGGGGTCGAGCGCCGTCTTGATCGCCCGCATCGCGTCCAGCTTCACCGGATCGCCATAGCGCTCCAGATCCTCGACCTTGAGCCGCCCGATCCCGTGTTCGGCACTGACCGATCCGCCCATCTCATGCACCAGATCATGCACCGCGCGCTTGATCGCATCGCGCTCGGACAGGTGATCCTCGCGCCGCCGCCCCGGCAGGGGAAAGACATTGTAATG
>PFEY01000006.1:0-147 GCA_002783205.1 Rhodobacteraceae bacterium CG17_big_fil_post_rev_8_21_14_2_50_63_15
CGCCGATCGCGGCGGCGTGCCAGGGCCGGTCCCAGCCGAGCAAGAGCGCGATCACCCCCAGTTGCGGCAGCGCCATGACCCAACAGGCGACGCGCGCCGCGCGCTCGGGCCCGAGCGTGACCGGCAGCGAATTGACGCCGGTCTGCC
>PFEY01000006.1:153-499 GCA_002783205.1 Rhodobacteraceae bacterium CG17_big_fil_post_rev_8_21_14_2_50_63_15
CCTCCAGAGCCTTGAAATCATTGAGCGTCATGATGCCATGTGCGCCCAGCGCATAGAGCGCGGCGACGATGACCACCGGCCAGGACGGCGCCCCCGCCGCCAGCACCGCCGCCCCTGTAAACCACGGCAATCCCTCATAGCAGAGCCCGACCAGACCCGGCCCCCAGATGCCGGAGCGCTTGAGGCGCACCGGTTCCGCCGAATAGGCCCAGGCGGCAATCACACCGAACACCGTCGCACCAAAACCCCAGGGCCCCAACAAGGCGCCGATGGCCAGCGCCAGCACCGACATGGCCAGCGCCACCCACAGCCCCCACCGCCCCGGCACACGGCCCGAGGGAATCGG
>PFEY01000006.1:536-20366 GCA_002783205.1 Rhodobacteraceae bacterium CG17_big_fil_post_rev_8_21_14_2_50_63_15
GTGATCGGCTTGAGCAGCGTCAGCAGGGCCCGAGGCTCTGGCAGGCGGCGCGATGCATGTAAGTTTTCCGTGACACTCATGGTGTCAATTAAACTATACAATCTTTCCGGAGGGAAGAAGATTCTCGGTCAGTGATGCGCGATCTGCGGCTAGTCGCCGTCCTGCGCGTTCACAAGCCCGTATTTGCGCAGCTTGACATAGAGACTCTGCCGCGACAGGCCCAGCATCTCGGCGGCAGCCACGCGGTTGTTGTTGGTCAGCCGCACGGCGGTCTCGATGCACATCTTTTCCACCACATCGGAGGTGGCCGATACCAGCTCCTTGAGCGAGGCGGTTCCCACCAGATCCATCACGTTGCGCATCGCCTCGTCGCTGACCGCTGCGCCGCTGTCCTGCACCAGCGGGGCATCGCGCGGCGTCACGTCCCGGATGATCAGACCGAAACCGAGGTCGGCAGTTCGCACGCGCAGATTTGCCGCAGAAATGTCCACCGCCGCGCGGGTGCCAACGACACTCTGAAGCGTCGCCGTATAGCTGCGCATCCGGCCCGTCTTGCGGGTGTTGTCAAGAATGAGTTTGAGATCCACCGTGCCACGCGACAGGAAATCCGCCATCGAGCGCCCCTGAACATCACGCAACTGCGCGGCGTCCGCAAGCACGAGGAAGCCCTCATTGGCATCCCGGATCGCGCCATTGCCATCGGTCAGCACGATCGCATCGCTCGACGCCTCGAACAGGGCCGACAGCGACTGCGACGATTCCGGACGGGCGGCATCCTCTTCCTCTATCACTGTCAGGGTGCACAACATCAGAATTTCGCCCGAGGCGCGGAAAAGGTGCGGGATCAGGCGCACCATCCGCCCGTTGCGCCGGACGACCGCCTCAACACCTGTCATGTCGTCCGATGCGGCAGAGGCCTTGAGTTGATCGGCAAAATTGTCTCGCCGCTGGCCCTCAAAGGCCTGCGCAAAGCTGTTGCCGGTCAGCATGTCGCGCTTGGATCCCAAAATATGAGCAGCCGTTGAGTTTATATCCCGAATCCGTCCACTGTCCGGCTCCACCAGCACCAGCGGCGTCTCGGACGCTTCGAGCACGACACGATAACAGGTCTCGACTCCGCGAAGTTTCTCAACCTCCTGCTCCCGCGCGATCTGTTCGCGCACAAGACGTTGCTGGATCTCCGCGAGCGGCTGCATGTCGCGCCCCAGAAGCAGGATCCCCTCTCTGCCGCTCTCCCGATGAAGCGTGTAGCGCACCGGGAATTCCCAATTCGCGTTGTCCTTGTGGTTAAGCTCGATCGGACGCGGCGCAATGCTCGGGTTGGCCCGCATCTGAGCGATGCGCAGCGCGAACTTCTCGCGACTTTCGATCGTCAGAAAACTCTGAAAGTCGCGGTCGATCCAATGATCGAGACAGCCCAGAGAGGGCGCATCAGGACTGACCGAGATCGCTGTCACTGTCAGCGCGTCATCGACAAACACCGCAATGTCAAAGGCCTGCTCTATGAGGCTGTCAACACTCAATGGTTCGGGCATGTTACCCATAAGGGGCTTTCTGGACGGCCTGGTCTCTTTCGTCACGCTCTTACCCCAAGTTGCAATGGCCTTCAGACGGACATCTAAGGGCCCTCATCGATCGACAAAGGCTCGACAACAGATGCAAGTCCGCACCGCATGATCGCTTCTCTCGCCGTCCTGACAGCAAAATCCGCGCCAATTCTCTGTTCAACATCCCTAGATTTAGTAACGATCTGTCCGCCCACAACGATCGGAGGACAAATTCGTCCATTCGCGCGCAGACTCTCTATCAGTTCTGCCATAGGTTCAAGTGTTTTAGCACTACCAGTGGTAATGCCCGTCATGGCAAACCGCCCAGATCCTACAAGATTTTGCAGTTCCCCGGTTTCAAGCCCGATCGCCATATGCACCCAGAGACCATGGCGGCGAAACTGATCCGCAACCACGAATGCGCCAATCGAATGATCCTCGAACTTCGGCACGATCATCAGGACAGATTGCCCCAGAGGGATCGAGCGGTCCACCCAGTTGGTCCGGCCAGATACGCCACGGTTGCGGAACAACGTCTGCAACCGGGACGCCCCGATCGTGACATCAACGAAACTTGCCTTGTCTTGCACCCACATTTCACCCAACAGGCGCGCCGCCTCAGGGACATAGACGTCGTAGATCTGTTCGGTTGAAATCCCGTTGGCCATCATCTTCGCGATCAGATTTTGATAGGCCTGCTCGGACTCTTCTGTCAGCACGGCACACAACCGCACGACCCAATCCCTGTCATCGCGCGGACTGTCCGTGAGGTGCTTTTCCGAGGCTACTTTGCGTAAAGCGGATTCCACAAGAAATCGAATTCCTTCAGTCTTAGGCGAGGCCGTTTCAGAGCCGATACGTTTGACGCCACCCATGCGATATCCTCCCAGACTATCTCTCGTTCTTGCGTCCCTCGGCAAATCACGTCGCCGCGACCCGCACGCAAAATTTGGCAATCTCAACCTTATGCTCTCATTAAACATAATCTGCGCGCGCTGAATTTAAATGTCAAATAATCCTGACACCTTCCGCCAAGGAGGCGCTTATCTCACTAAGACTCCACAGAAAAAGAATTTCCAGATGCAAAGAAAATCAAGTCATACGCGATTCTCTGGAGCTACGATCCAACTTCGGCGAATGTCAGGAAATTACGACATTACGAGACTCCAAGGTGTAAATTATAATTGACACTTTTGCCCTGCAAGCCGTAGCATCAAAGTGCCGAAGACGAGATGGATGAGGAGCACTATGGCCCGGCACGCCCAGAATCAACGCGGCAGAGGGGCGCTCTATACAGCCGAGCAGCGCGCCCGCCGGGATGGCTCGGTCTGGACCTTGGTGCAGGGTATTCTCGCGCCGCTCCAGTTTCTCGTCTTTCTGATCTCGCTGACGCTGGTGCTGCGCTATCTGGCAACCGGCGAGGGCTATGCCCTGGCCACCGCGTCGATCGTGATCAAGACCGGGGTTCTCTACCTCATCATGATCACCGGCGCGATCTGGGAAAAGGTCGTGTTCGGACAGTATCTCTTCGCGCCCGCGTTTTTCTGGGAGGACGTTTTCAGCTTTGGAGTCATTGCCTTGCACAGTGCCTATCTCTGGGCGCTGTGGTCCGGCGCTCTCGGCCCCGAGGGACTGATCGGGCTCGCGCTCGCGGCCTACACCGCCTACGCGATCAACGCCGCACAATTTCTCTGGAAGCTGCGTATGGCGCGCCTTCAGGCGGGAGAAACCGCATGAGCCTCGACACCTGCCCGCCCCCCGCAACGGGGTGCCGCGACGCCCCTCTTCTCAAGCAGCGCGGCCAGCACGAGGTGTTCTGCGGCCTGACCGGAATCATCTGGCTGCACCGCAAGATGCAGGATGCGTTTTTCCTCGTGGTCGGTAGCCGCACCTGCGCGCATCTGCTGCAATCGGCGGCCGGCGTGATGATCTTTGCCGAGCCCCGATTCGGCACGGCGATTCTCGAGGAAACCGATCTGGCGGGCCTCAAGGACGCGCAGGACGAGCTTGAGCGCGAGGTCGCGCGTCTGCTCGCCCGCCGTCCCGACATTCGTCAACTTTTCCTCGTTGGCTCCTGTCCCTCCGAGGTGATCAAGCTTGATCTCGCGCGCGCCGCCGAGCGCCTGACGCTGAAACATACCCCCCATGTGCGGGTGCTCAACTATTCCGGCTCGGGCATCGAGACAACCTTTACCCAAGGCGAGGATGCCTGCCTTGCGTCGATGGTCCCGACCCTTCCCGATCGCACCACCCGCCAGCTGATGCTGGTCGGCGCGCTGCCCGATGTGGTCGAGGATCAGGCCCTTGATCTGCTGGCGCAGATGGGCATCGGCCCGATTTCGGTGCTGCCCGCCAAACGCTCCGACGGGTCGCTGGGCGTTGGCGCAAACACCGTCTTTGCGCTGACCCAGCCCTTCCTTGGCGACACCCTCACCGCCCTCGAGCGGCGCGGCGCGCGCCATATCCCGGCCGCCTTTCCATTTGGCGCCGAGGGCACCACAGCCTGGCTGCGCGCAGTGGCCGATGAATTCGGCGTCGATGACGCCACCTTCGCGCGCGTGACCGCCGCGCCGCGCGCCCGCGCCACACGCGCGGTGGCGCAGGCGGCCGAGACGTTGGCGGGAAAATCGGTGTTCTTCTTTCCCGACAGCCAACTCGAGATCCCGCTCGCGCGCTTCCTGACCCGCGAATGCGGCATGACCGCGCTCGAGGTCGGCACACCCTTCCTGCACAAATCCATCCTCGGTCCGGATCTCGATCTTCTCGCCGAAGGCCCCGTGCTCGCCGAAGGCCAGGATGTCGATCGGCAACTCGATCGCTGCCGCGCCGCGCGCCCCGATCTTACGGTCTGCGGTCTGGGCCTCGCCAATCCGCTCGAGGCCGAGGGTCTGGCGACCAAATGGGCGATCGAACTGGTTTTCACCCCGGTGCATTTCTACGAACAGGCGGGCGATCTGGCCGGGCTCTTCTCGCGCCCGCTGCGCCGCCGCGCGCTGCTGCATCCGGGGGCAAGAGCATGATTGCGTTTCAGCGTTCCGCAAATACTCCGGGGGTCCGGGGGCAGCGCCCCCGGCGCGCGCCATGAAGCTCACACTCTGGACATATGAGGGCCCTCCGCATGTCGGCGCGATGCGCGTCGCCACCGCGATGAAGGGGCTGCATTACGTGCTGCACGCGCCGCAGGGCGATACCTATGCCGACCTGCTCTTCACCATGATCGAGCGGCGCAACCACCGCCCGCCAGTGACCTACACGACCTTTCAGGCCCGCGATCTCGGGGCCGATACCGCAAATCTCTTCAAGACCGCCTGCCAGAACGCCTATGACCGGTTCAAACCCGAGGCGATGATCGTCGGCGCCTCCTGCACCGCCGAACTCATTCAGGATGACCCCGGCGGCATGGCCGAGGCCATGGGGCTGCCGGTGCCGGTCATCGCGCTGGAATTGCCCAGCTACCAGCGCAAGGAAAATTTCGGCGCGGACGAGACCTTCTTCCAGATCACCCGGGCGCTGGCGCGCCCGGTTGAGCGGACAGCACGGATCACCTGCAACCTGATCGGCGCCACCGGCCTTGGCTTTCGCCACCGCGACGATGTGACCGAACTGACCGGGCTCCTGTCGGACATGGGCGTTTCGGTCAATGTCACGGCGCCCTATGGCGCCACCCCCTCGGACATCAAACGCCTCGGGGCGGCTCATTTCAACGTGCTGATGTATCCCGAAACCGGCGAGGCCGCCTGCCGCTGGATGGAGCGCGAACTGGGCCTGCCCTATACCCGCACGGTGCCCATCGGCGTCGGCGCAACCCGTGATTTTCTGGCCGAGGTGAGCACGATCACCGGCCTGCCGGAGCAACTCGACGAGGCCCGCCTCCGCCAGCCGTGGTATGCGGCCAGCGTTGACTCGACCTACCTCACGGCCAAGCGCGTGTTCATTTTCGGCGACGGCACCCATGTCGCCGCCGCCGCCCGCATCGCCCGTGACGAGATGGGTTTCGAGGTGGTGGGCCTTGGCTGCTACAACCGCGAAATGGCCCGCCCGATCCGGGCACTGGCCAAGAGCTATGGGCTGGAGCCGCTGATCACCGACGATTACCTCGAGGTCGAGGCCGCCATCGCCGCCCTCGCCCCCGAAATGATCCTCGGCACCCAGATGGAGCGGATGATCGGCAAGCGGCTGGGGATCCCCTGCGCGGTGATTTCCGCCCCCGTGCATGTTCAGGATTTTCCGGCGCGGTATTCCCCGCAAATGGGCATTGAGGGCGCGAACGTGATCTTTGATACCTGGGTGCATCCGCTGGTGATGGGGCTCGAGGAGCATCTGCTGCACATGTTCCGCGACGATTTCGAATTCCATGATGCGGCAGGTGCCAGCCACCACGGCGCGGCGCCGGTCGCGGTCGGCGCCGGGGGGCCAGCCCCCCAGCCTGCGGCTTCCCCCCGGGGTATTTCAACCAAGAAGAATGAACTGGGCCTGGTGATCTGGCTCGCCGATGCCGAGCGCGAATTGAAGAAGATCCCCTTCTTCGTGCGCGGCAAGGCGCGGCGCAACACCGAGATTTTTGCGGCCGAGAAGGGTCTTTGCGAGATCGGCATCGACACGCTTTACGAGGCAAAGGCACATTATGCGCGATGACGTGATCCCCACGGGCCATAGCGCCCCCGCCTACCGCGTCGTGATCCTGACGCTTGACGCGCATGCCGCAGGGGCCTGTACGCGGGTGGCCGAGCGGATGGCGGCAGAGTTTCCCGGTCTCATCCTCAGGGTTCATGCCGCCGCCGAGTGGGGCGAGAACCCGGCCGCCCTCGCAGCGGCGCGCGGCGATATCGCGCGCGGCGATCTGATTTTTGTCAGCCTGCTCTTTCTCGAGGATCACATCAAGGCGATCCTGCCCGATCTTCAGGCACGGCGCGACAGCTGTGACGCGATGATCGGGATCATTGCGGATGCGCAGATCGTCAAGCTGACGCGGATGGGCACGCTTGATATGGCCGCCCCGGAAAGCGGCATGCGCAAGCTGATGAAGCGGCTGCGCGGCTCCGACAAGCCTTCCGCCGAGTCAGGCGAGAAGAAGATGAAGATGCTGCGCCGCCTGCCGCGCATCCTGAAATTCATTCCCGGCAAGGCGCAGGATCTGCGGGCGTGGTTTCTGGTCATGCAATACTGGCTGGGCAGTTCGGATGACAATATCGAGGCGATGCTGCGGTTTCTCATGTCGCGCTATGGCCATGTCGCCAAATGGCGCGGCCTGACCGCCCGCGCGCCGTTGGAATATCCCGATGTCGGGCTCTATCACCCCGATATCGAGGGCCGGATCACCACCGACCCGGCCGACCTGCCGGTGCCCCGCGGCGCACAGGCCACCGTTGGCCTGCTGCTGATGCGCAGCTATGTGCTGTCTGGCGATGCGGCGCATTATGACAGCGTGATCCGCACCTTCGAAGCACGGGGGCTACGGGTGATTGCCGCCTTTGCCTCGGGTCTGGACGGGCGACCCGCAATCGAGAAATATTTCCGGGGACTGGACGGGACGCGCGTCGATGCTCTGGTCTCGCTCACAGGGTTCAGCCTGGTTGGCGGGCCGGCCTATAATGACAGCGCAGCGGCGGTCAGCGTTCTGGCACGGCTTGACGTGCCCTATGTGGCGGCGCATCCGCTCGAATTTCAGACGCTGCCGCAATGGGCGGGATCGGCCCAGGGTCTCGGGCCGATCGAGACCACCATGCTGGTGGCACTTCCGGAAATCGACGGCGCGACCAATCCCACGATCTTTGCCGGACGTCATGGCGATGAGGCCTGCACCGGCTGCGCCCGGCACTGCGTCGGGGGAGAGGGGGCCAAGGCAATGGCGCCCTGCCCCGAACGGATCGAGGCGCTGGCGGCGCGTGTGGCGAGGCTCGCGCATCTGCGCCGGCAAGAGGTGGCCCAGCGCCGCGTCGGCATCGTGCTCTTCGGCTTTCCGCCCAATGCCGGGGCAGCGGGCACGGCGGCCTATCTCGATGTGTTCCAGTCGCTGCACAACACGTTGCACGCGATGGCCGCGCGCGGCTATGACCTGACCCCACCCGAAAGCGTCGAGGATCTGCGCGCCGCCGTGCTGGGCGGCAATGCCCGTCAGTATGGGCAGGAGGCCAATATCGCGGCGCATGTCAGCGCCGATCAGATCGTCAGCAGCACGCCCTGGCTGAAGGAAATCGAGGCGCAGTGGGGGGCGGCCCCCGGCAAGGTGCAATCGGACGGGCGCGGCGTGTTCATTCTGGGCGCGCAATTCGGCAATGTCTTTGTCGGGCTGCAACCGACCTTCGGCTATGAGGGCGACCCGATGCGCCTCTTGTTCGAGCGCGGCTTTGCCCCCACCCATGCCTTTGTACAATTCTATCTCTGGCTGAAAAATACCTTCCGCGCCGATGTGCTCTTGCATTTCGGGATGCATGGTGCGCTTGAATTCATGCCCGGCAAACAGGCCGGGCCGGGGGCGGGCTGCTGGCCGGACCGGCTCATCGGCGACCTGCCCAATGTCTATCTCTACGCCTCCAACAACCCCTCCGAGGCAAGCCTGGCCAAGCGCCGCTCGGGGGCCGTGACGATCACCCATCTCACGCCGCCGCTTGCGGTCTCGGGGCTCTACAAGGGGCTGGCCGAGCTCAAGGACAGCCTGACACGCTGGCGTGAGATGGCCGTCGAAGCGCCCGAGCGCGCCGAGATCGAGGCGCTGGTGGCCGAGCAGGCCGCCGCCGTGGACATGGACGGATCGGATATCGCGGCGCTCTGGCTCAAGCTTCTGGAAACCGAACAGGCGCTGATCCCCGAAGGCCTGCATGTGCTGGGTCGGCCGATGAGCGATGCCGCACGCGCCGATTATCTGGCGATCATGGACGGAGCCGATGCCGCCACCCGCGCGCGCGTCGATGCGCTCTTGCGGGAGGATCACGAGATCCCGGCGCTGCTGGCCGCGCTTGGTGGCCACTTTACCGCGCCGGTGCCGGGCGGCGATCTGATCCGCTCGCCCGATATCCTGCCCACCGGGCGCAACATCCACGCCTTCGATCCGTTCCGTATGCCAACCGAGTTTGCCTGCCGCGACGGCGCGCGTCAGGCGCAGCGACTGCTCGAGGCGCACAAGAGCCTGCCGCGCTCGGTGGCGCTGGTGCTCTGGGGATCGGACAACATCAAATCCGATGGCGCACCGATCGCCCAGGCGCTGGCCCTGATCGGCGCGCGCCCGCGCTTTGACGCGTTCGGACGGCTCTCGGGTGCCGATCTCATTCCGCTGGCAGAATTGGGGCGGCCCCGCATCGACGTGGTGATGACGCTCTCGGGCATTTTCCGTGATCTCCTGCCCTTGCAAAGCCGGATGCTGGCCGAGGCCGCGCTGAAAGCCGCAACCGCAGACGAACCGCGCGCGCAGAACTTCATCCGCGCCCATGCGCTCGACTACGCCGCACGGATCGGTTGCGATCTGGAAACCGCGGCGCTCAGGGTGTTTTCAAATGCCGAGGGCGCCTATGGCTCGAATGTAAATCAACTGGTCGATGCGGGGGCGTTTGAGGACGAGGACGAACTGGCCGATGCCTACCAGGCCCGCAAGAGCTTTGCCTATGGCGTGAACGGCAAGGCGCAGGCGCAGGCGGGACTGTTGCAAGAGGCGCTGGGCGATGTCGAGGTGGCCTATCAGAACCTCGAATCGGTCGAACTGGGCGTCACCACGGTGGATCATTACTTTGACACGCTGGGCGGGATCAGCCGCGCGGTGCGCCGGGCGCGCGGCGGCCAGGAGGCGGCGATCTACATCTCCGACACGACCCGCGGGACGGGCACCGTGCGCACGCTCTGCGATCAGGTGGCGCTGGAAACCCGGGCGCGCGCGCTCAACCCGAAATTCCACGAAGGCCTCTTGCGCCATGGCGCCGAAGGCGTGCGCCAGATCGAGGCCAGCGTGACCAATACGATGGGCTGGTCCGCCACCACCGGACAGGTCGAGCCTTGGGTCTATCAGCGGCTCTCGGAAACCTTTGTTCTCGACGAGGTGATGCGCAAGCGGTTGAGCGATCTCAACCCGACCGCATCGTCCCGCATGGCCAACCGCCTGCTCGAGGCGCATGACCGCGCCTATTGGAAAACCGATGCCGCGACTCTGGCCGCCCTGCAAGCGGCGGCGGCGGCGATGGAAGACCGGATGGAAGGGGTGGCGGCAGAATGACCGATGCGCGCGCCCTTTGCCGGTGTCATCTGGGGCGCTGCCCCAGACCCCGGGATATTTCCGGCCAGAAGAAACAGGCAGGCCTTCGGTCTGCCGATTGGAGGACAGCATGAGCCCACGCGACGAGATACCGAACCTGAAAGGGCTGGACGGCGAGGGATCTGTGCAGGTTCTTCAGGACGATGACCTGAAGATCGAAGGCGCCAAGGTGTTTTCCGTCTACGGCAAGGGCGGGATCGGCAAATCGACCACTTCGTCGAACCTCTCGGCGGCCTTTGCCGCGATGGGCAAGCGGGTGTTGCAGATCGGCTGCGATCCCAAGCATGACAGCACCTTTACCCTGACCGGGCAATTGCAGCCGACGGTGATCGACATTCTCAAATCGGTCGATTTTCACGCCGAGGAGTTGCGCCCGGAGGATTTTGTGACCACTGGCTGGGGCGGCGTGCAATGCGTCGAGGCGGGCGGGCCGCCCGCGGGCACCGGCTGTGGCGGCTATGTGGTCGGGCAGACGGTCAAACTGCTCAAGCAGCATCACATGCTGGAGGACGCCGATGTGGTGATCTTCGACGTGCTGGGCGATGTCGTCTGCGGCGGCTTTGCCGCGCCGCTGCAACATGCCGACCGGGCGCTGATCGTCACCGCCAACGATTTCGACAGCATTTACGCGATGAACAGGATCATTGCCGCGGTGCAGGCCAAATCGGCCAATTACAAGGTGCGGCTCGCGGGCTGCATTGCCAACCGCTCGAAAGCGACCGACGAGGTTGATCGCTATTGCGATGTGGTGGGCTTCAAGCGGATCGCGCATATGCCCGATATCGACTGCATCCGTCGCTCGCGGCTGAAGAAAAAGACGCTCTTTGAAATGGAGGCCGATGACGAGGTTCTGGCGGTGCGCGCGGTCTATACCGGGCTCGCGCAGGCACTCTGGAACGGCACCGATCCGCTGGCGCCCGCGCCGATGGAGGACCGCGACATCTTTGAACTTCTGGGATTCGACTGATGAGCTACGCCCGGACCCTTGCGCGCGTCGAGACCTATTTCGACCAGACCGCCACCCGCACCTGGGAGCGTCTGACAAGCGATGCGCCGGTCAGCCTGATCCGTCAGACCGTGCGCGCGGGGCGCGACGCGATGCGCGCGCAGATGCTGGCACGGCTGCCGCAGGATCTGCGCGGGGCGCGCGTGCTCGATGCGGGCTGTGGCGCCGGGCAGCTGACGGCGGAACTGGCGGCGCGCGGCGCCGATGTGCTGGCCTGCGACATCTCGCCGGCGCTGGTCGAGATCGCCCGCGCCCGCCTGCCCGAACGGTTGGCGGGGCGGGTGACATTGACCAGCGGCGACATGCTCGACCCGACGCTCGGGCGGTTCGATCACGTCATGGCGATGGACAGCCTGATTTATTATGGCGCGGACGATCTGGCGCGCGCTCTGGGAACTCTGGCTACCCGCACCCGGGGCCAGGTCGTCTTTACCGTTGCGCCGCGCACCGCGCTGCTGATGGCGATGTGGCGGATCGGCAAGCTCTTTCCGCGCGCTGATCGCTCGCCGATCATGGTGCCGCATTCCGCAAGCGGGATTGCGCAGGCGCTGCGCGACGTCGGATGCCCGGCCCGGTTGCGCCCGCTCGAGCGGATCACCTCCGGCTTCTACATCTCTCAGGCGATGGAGGTGACGCGATGATCCGCGCCACCGGCAAACGCCTCAACAGGCGCCTCATGGCGATGACGACGCGCGTGCTGCCCTTTGCCGATGCGGCGAGCGAGGGGTTGCCGCTCGGGCAACTGCTGCGGCTCTCGCTGTTTCAGGTGTCGGTGGGTATGGCCACGGTGATGCTTCTGGGCACGCTCAACCGGGTGATGATCGTCGAGTTGTCGGTGCCCGCGCTCGTCGTGGCCGCGATGATTGCGCTGCCGGTGCTGATCGCGCCCTTCCGCGCCTTTCTCGGCTTCCGGTCGGACACCTATCGTTCGGCGCTCGGCTGGAAACGGGTGCCCTATCTGTGGTTTGGCTCGCTCTGGCAGATGGGCGGGCTGGCGGTGATGCCTTTCGCCATTCTGGTGCTCGGCGGACAACAGGCGGTGGGCCCGAGCTGGGCGGGCGAGGTGCTGGCAGCGGTGGCCTTCCTGATGACCGGCCTCGGGCTGCACATGACGCAGACCGCCGGTCTGGCGCTGGCCAGCGACCGCGCGACCGATGAAACCCGCCCGCGCGTCGTGGCGCTGCTCTACGTGATGTTCCTGCTCGGCATGGCGGTCTCATCGCTCGTCGTCGGATGGCTTCTGCGCGACTTTGCCCCGCTGCTGCTCGTGCGCGTGGTGCAGGGCGTGGCGCTGACCGGCATCCTGCTCAATCTGGTGGCGCTCTGGAAACAGGAAAAGATCACGCCGATGTCCACGGCAGAGCGCGCGGCGCCGCGCCCGCAGTTCCGCGACGCCTGGGCTGATCTCATGGCAGGGGGCACGGCGGGGCGGCTTCTGGTGGTGGTGTTTCTCGGCACCATGGCCTTCAACATGCAGGATGTGCTGCTCGAACCCTATGGCGGCGAGGTGCTGGGGCTGTCGGTCTCGGCCACCACGCTGCTGACGGCGATCTGGGCAACCGGCGCGCTGGCGGGCTTTGGCCTGGCCGGGCGGATGCTGCTCAAAGGTGCCAATCCCTACCGGATGGCCGGCGGCGGGCTGCTGACCGGGATTGCCGCCTTTTCCACGGTGATCTTTGCTGCGCCGATGCAATCCACTCTGCTCTTTTATATCGGGGCGGGTCTGATCGGCTTTGGCGGGGGGCTCTTTTCGGTGGCCACCCTCACCGCCGCGATGGCGATGGCCGCCGAAGGCCGTGTCGGTCATGGCCTTGCACTTGGCGCCTGGGGCGCGGCGCAGGCCACCGCGGCAGGGCTCTCGATCGTCATCGGCGGCGGCCTGCGCGACGGGCTCAATCATCTGGCGCTCTCGGGGCAGTTGGGCGCAGCGCTCAACACCCCGGCAACCGGTTATTCGGCGGTCTATCACACCGAGATCGCTCTGCTTTTCCTGACCCTGATCGTGCTGGGGCCGCTGGTGCGGCTGGCCCTGCGCGGCAGGCAACCGCAATCCGGGGGCGGCCGTATCGGGCTGGCCGATTTCCCCACATGACAAGTGCTTGCTCGAAAGGAGTATGACATGACCGCAACATTCTTTGGACAGTTCGACCTCGCCAGCCTCTCGCTCTGGCTCTTCTGGGGCTTCTTCGCGCTGCTGATCTTCTACATCCAGCGCGAGAACATGCGCGAAGGCTATCCGCTCGAGGATGACGACGGCAGGGCTGCCGCCAATCAGGGCCTGTTTCCGCTGCCCGGCGACAAGACCTTCCGCCTGCCGCACGGACGGGGCGAGTTGACGGTGCCCTCGGGGCAGAACCCGGACCGCACCGATCTGGCGCTGGAAAAGACCGCCGCTGGCAACGGCTTTCCGTTCCAGCCGACGGGCGATCCGATGGTCGATGGTGTCGGCCCCGCCTCCTGGGCGCCGCGCCGCGACGTGCCGGAACTTGATGGCCATGGCCATCCCAAGATCGTGCCGATGGCCGCGACCGAGCATTTCGTCGTGGCCGCCGGCCGCGATCCGCGCGGGCTGCCGGTGCAGGCAGGCGATCACGAGATCGTCGGCCGGATCAGCGACATGTGGATCGACGAACCCGAACAGCTCGTGCGCTATCTCGAGATCGAACTGAGCGCGCCCTGGGGCGCGGGCAAGCGCCTCGTGCCGATGACCTTTGCCCGGATCAAATCGGATCGGGTCAAGATCCGCTCGATCTTCGGCAAGCATTTCGCGGGCGTGCCGCAACATGCCTCGCCGCGTCAGGTGACGTTGCTCGAAGAGGACAAGATCGCTGGCTACTATGCCGGCGGCACGCTCTACGCCAGTGAAGAGCGGCTTGAGCCGCAACTGGGCTAAGGAAAGGACCAGAGCCATGAGCCACGATGATTTCGCCTTTGAACCCATAAAAGGCCTGCCCGAAACCCCGCCAGAGGGCGAACATATCCTCTGGCAGGGCCGCCCTGACTGGTGGGCGCTCAGCGTCGAGGCGCTGAGCCTGCCCTGGGTTGCGGGCTATTTCATCGTGCTCGCGCTCTGGCGCTTTCTCACGCTGATCGACCAGATGCCGCTGATCGGGGCCTTGGCCGCCGCCTCGCCACTTCTCGTGATGGGCGCGGTGGTCTGCGCGATGCTGGCGCTGGTGGGCTTCGTGCAGGCCCGCGCCACGGTCTATACGATCACCAACCGGCGGGTGGCGATGCGGATCGGGGCCGCGCTCACCGTCACGCTCAACCTGCCCTTCACCCAACTGGCAAGCGCCGATCTCAAGCCCGGCAAACGCGGCACCGGATCGATCGCGCTCGATCTTCTGGGCGAGACCCGGCTCTCCTATCTCGTGTGCTGGCCGCATGTCCGTCCCTGGGTGATGCGCCGCACGCAACCCACGCTGCGCTGCATCCCCGAGGCCGCCAAGGTGGCGCAGATCCTGGCTGAGGCGGCAGAAACCCGCATTGCCACGCCGCAAATCACCCGCGCCATCACCGCCCAGCAGATCGCGGCAGAATAGCCGGAAAGGATCCAGACCGATGACCGATATGGCCCAGCCCCGCATGAAACAGGCCCCCGACCGCGATCTCGTGCCGCGCCGCATGATCCGCGCCATGCTGGTCCTTGTCCTGACCGTGCTGGCGCTTGTCACCTATGCGCGACTGAGCGGCGCGCCGGTCATTTCCACCCCACCCGACAGTCCGGTGGTTCTGGAACGCCATGTCTTTCTGACCGGCGAGATGAGTGGCGCGGCCACCGTGCTCGACGCAAGCGGCACGCTCATCGCCCGTCTTTCGCCCGAGCAGGGCGGCTTCATCGCCGGGATAGCCCGCGTGCTCGACCGCGAACGCACCAAGCACGGCGTGCCCCTGACCGGCCCCGTCACGATCATCGCGCGGGAAGATGGCCGCGTCTCGATCCACGATCCGTCAACCGGTTGGGGCGCGGATCTGATGGGCTTTGGTCAGGACAACGCTCTGGCCTTCACCCGGCTTCTGGCCCAGTAGGAAAGGATACCAACATGGGACTTCTGACACGCGAGGTTGAACACGCGCCCTGCACGGTCGAGGTAAGCCACTGTTTCGACAGCCTGCACGCGCATGTGCGCTTCAACAATGGCACCACCGTCTATCCCGGCGACAGCGTCAAGGTCCACGGGCCCGAAATCATGGCCCCCTACGGCTCGGTCGTGCGCGAGGACCGCGAGGCTACCATCATCCGCGCCAGCGCGCTCGAGCGCCTCTGGACGCGGTGGACCGGCGATTTCGAGATCATGGAACTGTGCGAATTCTCCTTCTCCGATGAGGTGACGCTATGAACATCGCCGTCAAACACACCGCCGATGCGACCACCGTCGAGGAAGGCCTCGCCATCCAGGAGGCCAATGCGCAATTCGACAGCAAGGCCGCAACCGAACTGGCGATGCAGAACACGCTTCTGACGCCGCGCTTTTACACCACCGATTTCGACGAGTTGGACGCGATCGACGTCAGCGCCGTCCGCAAGGACTGGGACCAGCTCATCGCGCGCATGGAAAGCGATCCCAACAAGGGCCATTTCAAGAAGAACGAGGACTGGGATCACGTCGATTGGGACGGGATGGAGCCAAAGCTGAAGAAGGAGTTCATCGACTTTCTGGTCTCATCCTGCACCGCCGAGTTCTCGGGCTGCGTGCTCTACAAGGAAATGAAGCGGCGCGGCGCCAACCACGACATCACCCAGCTCTTTCAACTGATGGCGCGCGACGAGGCGCGGCACGCGGGCTTCATCAACGATGCGCTGCGCGAGGCGGGGGTGGCGGTGAACCTCGGGTTCCTGACGCAGCAGAAGAAATACACCTATTTCCGGCCCAAATTCATCTACTACGCCACCTATCTCAGCGAAAAGATCGGCTATGCCCGCTACATCACGATCTTTCGCCATCTCGAAGCGCATCCCGAACACCGGTTCCATCCGATCTTCAAATGGTTCCGCGAATGGTGCAATGACGAGTTCGGCCATGGCGAGGCCTTCGCCCTCTTGATGAAGACCGATCCGAAACTGACCTCCGGCGTCAACGTGCTGTGGATCAAGTTCTTCCTCACCGCCGTCTATGCCACGATGTATGTGCGCGATCATCAGCGCCCGGTCTTTCACGCGGCGCTCGGCGTGGATCCCGACTGGTATGCCCATGCGGTGTTCACCAAGACCTCCGAGATCAGCAAGCAGATCTTCCCGATCACGCTCGACATCGAGCATCCCCGCTGGCAGGCGGGTCTGGTGCGGCTGCAACGCGCCAATGCCGATCTGGCGGCGGCCAAGGCCGCAGGTGGCCTTGGTGGATGGCTGCGCGGGCTCGGCGCGCAGGCACGGGCGGCGGCGGCCTTTATCGGGCTCTACACAATCCCGGCAAACCGCCACGACCGGCCCGTCTCAACCCGTCTGGAGCCCGCCTACTGATGTTTGCCTCGCCCTGGATCGCCGCGCTTTCTGCGCTCTTTCTCTGGTGGTTCGCCACCGGGGCGATCCTTGTAGTGGTGCGGCTTGCCGAAAAGCGCGGGGCCTCTGCCCGGCGCAACTGCGTGCTGCTGGCGCTACCGGTGCTGGCGCTTGGGATCTGGGGCTATGAGTCGACGCTCTGGCAGACCGGGACCGGTGCCACCTATGGCGCGTTTCTCAGTGCAGTGGCGATCTGGGGCTGGATCGAGCTCAGCTTTCTCACCGGTGCGATCACCGGCCCCAACAACCATCCCTGCCCAACGGGCCTACCGCTCTGGGAACGCTTCCTGCGCGCCTGGGGAACCATCGCCTATCACGAGATGCTGCTGACCGGAGTGCTGATCCTGCTCTGGCTCTACGGCCATGCCGCAGAAAACCAAGTCGGGCTCTGGACCTTTACTGTGCTCTACGCCGCGCGCATCACCGCCAAGCTCAATCTCTTTTTCGGCGTGCCCAAGATCAACACCGAGTTCCTGCCGCAAACCCTGCGCCATCTGGCCAGCCATTTTCGCGTGGCCCCGTTCAGCTGGTTCTTTCCGATTTCCGTCTCGGCACTCAGCTTTGCCGTGGCCTGCTGGCTGGAGCGGCTGTTTTCCGCGCCAACGCCCGAGGCCGCAACCGGCTTTGCCCTGCTGACCGCCATCACCGCGCTCGCGCTGCTGGAGCACTGGCTGATGGTGCTGCCGCTGCCCGATGCAAAACTCTGGCGCTGGATGCTGCCTGCGCCAAAATCAACCACTGACAAGCCAAGACCGGAGGGACATCATGGATTTTGACAATCTGTTCAACGCGCAACTGAACGCGCTGAAAGAAGACGGCAACTACCGCATATTCGCGGAACTGGAACGACAGTGCGGCCAGTTTCCCCGCGCCCGCAGCCACGATGCCGATGGCCCCGATCAGGTGACGGTCTGGTGTTCCAACGATTATCTCGGCATGGGCCAGCACCCGACCGTGCGACAGGCAATGAAGGACGCAATCGACGCCTGCGGCACAGGCTCGGGCGGCACGCGCAACATCTCGGGCACAGCCCATCACCATCTGGTGCTGGAGCGCGAACTGGCCGACCTGCACGGCAAGGAGGCGGCGCTGCTCTTTACCTCCGGCTATGTCTCGAACTGGGCCGCGCTCTCGACCTTGGGCAGCCGCCTGCCCGATGCCGTGATCCTCTCGGACGCGCTCAACCATGCCAGCATGATCGAGGGCATCCGCCACTCGCGCGCCCAAAAGGTGATCTGGCGGCATAACGATCCCGAGGATCTGGATCGCAAGCTCGCGCGCCTGCCCGCCAACGCCGCCAAGATCGTGGCCTTTGAATCGGTCTATTCGATGGATGGCGATATCAGCCCGATGGCCGAGATCGTCGAAGTGGCTGAAAAGCATGGCGCGATGACCTATGTCGACGAAGTTCATGCCGTCGGGCTCTATGGCCCGCGCGGTGGCGGCGTGTCCGAGGAACTGGGCCTCGCCCATCGCATCACCCTGATCGAGGGCACCCTTGGCAAGGCCTATGGCTGCATGGGTGGCTATGTGAGCGGCTCCGCCGCGCTCTGTGATTTCATCCGCTCGTTTGCCTCCGGCTTCATCTTCACCACCGCCCTGCCGCCTGCGGTGGCGGCCGCCGCCACCGCCAGCATCCGCCACCTCAAGGTGAGCCAGAGCGAGCGCCAGCAACAACGCGCCCAGGTGGCGCAATTGCGCGCCAAGCTCGATGCGCGGGGGATTCCGCATCTCGACAATTCCAGCCACATCATCCCGGTCATGATCAAGGATCCGGTCAAATGCCGGATGATCGCCGATATCCTGATGCGCGACTGGGGCATCTATGTGCAGCCGATCAACTATCCCACCGTGCCCAAGGGCACCGAGCGGTTGCGCTTTACCCCTGGGCCGCTGCATTCAGACGCCGATATCGACCATCTGGTCGCCGCGCTCACCACGCTCTGGAAGCAATGCGCCATCGCCCATGCGGTCGCCTGACATTGCCTGACAAGCGCGTGAACGGGACGTAGAACAGATTGACTCTGCCCCCCCTCACGCCACCTAGTAGAGTTGGGCGGCTACGAGAGGGGGTGTCATGTCACACAACCTGTGCGCGATCAGCATGGCAATCTGCATCGCGCTGCCCATCCCTGCCCTGTCCGGCGACATCGAGCGCGGCAAGGCCATCTTCAAGGATTGCCGCGCCTGCCATTCGGTGATCGACGAGACCGAAACCCCGGTCGTGCGTGGCGGCCGCACCGGGCCGAACCTCTATGGCGTGATCGGGCGACACGCGGGCAGCGTGCCGGGGTTCTTCTACTCCACCTCGATGGTCGCGGCAGGCCGTCAGGGCCTGCGCTGGAACGAAGAGGATTTCGTGATCTACGTCAAGGATGCGACGGCCTTCCTGCGCGATTACCTCGACAATCCGACAGCGCGCGGCAAGATGGCCTACAAATTGCCCGACAGCGACAAGGCGCGCGATGTCTGGGCCTATCTCGAAAGCATCGCCACGCACCACCCCAGTCCGTAACGGCTCACCTCAGTTGCCGCAGCGGGATCACCTCGGCACGGCCCGCCAGCGCAGCGCGGATCTCGGCCGCGATATCCTCGGCGCGCATTCCGGCCTCGGCATACATCTCCGCCGGGCTCGCCTGATCGATGAAGCGGTCCGGCAGGCAGACATTGCGCAGGATCAGCCCCTTGTCGAAGGCCCCGCGCCGGGCCAGCACATGCATCACCATGCTGGCAAAGCCCCCCATCGCGCCTTCTTCCACCGTGATCAGCGCGCGGTGATGCGCGACAAGCTGCATCAGCAGATCCTCGTCAAGCGGCTTGGCAAACCTTGCATCGGCCACCGTGGCGCTGATCCCCTCGCCCGCCAGCATCCCGGCCGCCGCCAGGCTCTCGCCCAGATGAGCACCAAACGACAGGATCGCCACATCGCTGCCCTCGGCCATCACCCGCCCCCTGCCGATCTGCAACGCTCGGCCGCGCTCGGGGATCGCCACCCCGCGCCCTGCTCCACGCGGATAGCGAAAGGCGATGGGGCCCGCGTCATGCGCCGCCGCCGTCGCCACCATATGCACCAGATCCGCCTCGTCGGCGGCGGCCATCACGGTGAATCCCGGCAGGTTGCCCAGATAGCCGATATCGAACGCCCCGGCATGGGTCGCGCCATCCGCGCCCACCAACCCCGCCCGGTCGATCGCGAAACGCACTGGCAGTCCCTGCAAGGCCACGTCATGCACCACCTGATCATAGGCGCGTTGCAAGAAGGTCGAGTAGATCGCACAAAAGGGGCGCAGCCCGCTCGCCGCCATCCCGGCGGCAAAGGTCACGCCATGCTGCTCTGCAATGCCCACATCAAAGACCCGCGCCGGAAACCGCGCCGCCATCTTGTCCACACCGGTGCCTTCTGGCATCGCCGCCGTGACCGCGACAATGCGTTCGTCGCGCGCGGCCTCATCGGCCAGAGCCTTGCCAAAGACCGACGTGTAAGAGGGCGCGCCGCCCCCCGATTTGGCCTGCGCGCCGGTGCCCACGTCGAACTTCG
>PFEY01000062.1:0-4781 GCA_002783205.1 Rhodobacteraceae bacterium CG17_big_fil_post_rev_8_21_14_2_50_63_15
CCCGCGCCGCGCACCACTTCTGTCTGGTAATAGTGCAGGACATCGCCGTCATGGCCGAGAATGACCAGACCATTGACCGTGATTCCGGCAAAGGGAAAATTCTTGTAGGCCAGTGCCGGACCGAAACCCTGATTGTTGATGCCGTCGCCCGACACGTCGATCACCCGGCGGTCGCAATCCGGGGCGCGAGTCATCAGCTGGGCGCCATAGCCGAGTGCCGCGCCGAGCGCGGTGGGAAATTCGTCGGTCGACCGTTCCACCCTCGCCAGCACCGCTGCCGCGCGGGTGATATCCGCCTCCGAGCGCAGCAGGATCCAGTCGAGATGCAGCTTTTCCTTAAACCGCCCGCTCCATTCATAGACCGCCAGTGCCACATCGCCCGGACCGCCATGCAGGATGGCATGGCGGATCTCTGGCGCATCGAGGGCCGAGGCCAGCCCGATCCGCTGCAAGTCATATTCCCGCGCATCGACCGACGACGACACGTCGAGCGCCAGCACCAGCGCCAGACGGCATTCCGCCATCCCCGGGCCTGCCAGAGACAGCGCCAGAAGGATTGCGGCCAGCCTTACCAATGGCCGGTGTTTTCCATACTGGCCCATGGCTCTGCCGGCGCCAGCGCCGCGCCCTCCTGCAAGAGTTCCACAGAGATATTGTCGGGGCTGCGCACGAAGGCCATGCGCCCGTCACGCGGCGGCCGGTTGATCAGGACACCATTGTCCTTCAGGTGCTGGCACATCGCGTAGATATTTTCGACCGAATAGGCCAGATGCCCGAAATGCCGGCTGTCCGAGGGCAGCCCCTCATCGCCATCCCAGTTCCAGGTGAGTTCGACCGGGCAGTCCTCTTGCCCCTCGGGCGCCATGAATACGAGCGTGAAGCGCCCGCCTTCATTGTCCCAGCGTCGCGTTTCCCTGAGCCCCAACAGGCGGTAAAACGCCATCGAGGCCTCAAGATCCCTGACCCTCACCATTGTGTGCAGATATCTCACGCGCATTTTTATCCTCCGTGCTTGATCTTTGTCGCGAGGATAGAGGCCGTGGCTCTCGTGTCGAGCCAAATCCGTTGGCCGATGCGCAGCCGCACCCACCCGATATTGTCTTGGCCCGAGGGGTATCCGCAAGATAGAGTAAGGTTCGACTCATCCCTCATGACGAAAGGCCGCGCCATGCCCCTCAGCTCCGATCAACAGGCCGAAATCGACGTTCAGCGCGACGAGACCCACACCACCCGGCGCGCCACCGCGACGGGGATGGAGAAACATCTCTACACCGCGCATCCCGTGCTCGATCACGGCTTTGTCCGCGTCATTGATTATATGGGCGACGATGCCGCGATCTGTCAGGCGGCGCGGGTGTCCTACGGGCGCGGCACCAAATCGGTGCAGAATGACGAGGGGCTGATCCGCTATCTCATGCGGCACTGGCATTCGACGCCCTTCGAGATGTGCGAGATCAAGCTGCACGTCAAGCTGCCGGTCTTCGTCGCGCGCCAGTGGATTCGGCACCGCACCGCCAATGTCAACGAATACTCGGCCCGCTATTCGATCCTCGACCGCGAGTTCTACATCCCCGCGCCGGACATGCTGAACGCGCAATCCGAGGTCAACAATCAGGGGCGCGGCGCGGTGCTGAGCGGCGAGGAGGCCGAGCGCGTGCTGCGCATTCTGCGCGACGATGCGATGCGCTGCTATGACCATTACGAGGAGATGATTTCACAGGAGGGCCAGCAGGGCCTCGCCCGCGAATTGGCCCGGATGAACCTGCCCGCCAATATCTATACCCAGTGGTATTGGAAAACCGACCTGCACAACCTCCTGCATTTCCTGCGGCTGAGGGCAGACGCCCATGCACAGTATGAAATCCGTGTCTATGCCGAGGAAATCTGCCGTCTGGTGGCCGATTGGGTGCCCTATGCCTACAAGGCCTTCGAGGATTACCGCATGGGCGGCGCGACCCTCTCGGCCACCGCGCTTGATTGTGTGCGGCGGATGCTGAAGGGTGAGGCGGTGACACAGGAGAATTCCGGCATGAGCAAGGGCGAATGGCGGGAGTTCGAGGGGGTGATGGGGAAATAGCCCCCCCTCACCGCCAGTCGATCTCGAAGCGGCAGGCGGGGGCGCCGGTGGCGTGGCAGGCGGTCTCGCGGGCGCGCGCCTTCGGGGGAACGAGCCTTGAATAAAGCCGCTCGAAGACCGCCGCGTGCCAGTGGCAGAGGGGGGCAGGGGCCATCTCGCCGCGGATGATTGGGTTGTCGCTCAGCGTGAACACGACCGGCGGGCCGGAGCGTGCGGCCAGGGTGCCGGTGCCGCAGAATGTCCAGCCATGGGCGAGAATGGCGCGCGTGAGAATCGGCGCGGCCAGACGCGCGGGCAGGGCGCGCAGGAGGGCCTGCGCCGCGTGCGGGATGCGATGGGCGAGGATGTAGTCGCCGGTGCCCCGACCGGCGGCGATGGCAATCGCGCGGGCGGCATCGGGATGGTTGCGCCGCAGCGCCTGATGGAGCGCCGCGACGCGGGTCTCGTCGATCATCGCTGTCGCATCGGGCAGGGGATCAAAGCCCAGAGGCGCAAAGAGCGCGCGGCGCGCGGCCTCGCCTGCGATGCGATCCATCGCGGGGGCCAGTTGCAGCACCGCGTTGGGGCCGATGCGGCCCGTCAGATGACTGCCGTCAGGCATCCATCTGCTCGGTGCCGCCGCCACAGGCGCTGACCGGTTCAGGCATCTTGAAGGCGCGCTCCTCGGCGCGGTCCTTCATCTGGGCGCGCACCGCCGCGCGCCGCTCTGCCGCGCGGGCGGCGCGATCGGCGCTGGCCTCCCAATCCTCCATCTGCGCCTCGGCGATGGTCCGCGTTTCGTCGAAATCGAAATGCACCGAGTTCCTGGTCTGCGGGCCCCAGTATCCGGCCTTGCCAAGGTCATAGAAGGTGCGGCTGACGCCTGCCTTGAGAAACGCCTTGAGACAGCCCAGGAGGTAGCGCCGCCGATAGCCCGTGCCGCGCCAAGGGTAGTGAAAGAGGGCCTTTCGCATGTAGAAACGGCGGTAATTCTTCATCACCCCGTCCAGCAGTTCGCCGCGCGTCATGGCGGCAGGTTTCATGATGGGGGTCACGAAATTGTATTTCGAGAAGTCGAAGATTTCGACCTGATCGCGGAGTTCCTGAAAGAGCGGCGTGAAGGGCCAGGGCGTATACATCGCCCAGTTGGCGAGATCCGGCTGCCAGTCCCAGGCCATCTGGAAAGTTTCCTCCAGCGTCTCGGGCGTCTCGTTGTCGAGCCCCACGATGAACTGTGCCTCGACAAAGATATCGGCCTCGCGCAGGAGGCGGATCGCTTCCTTGTTCTCGGCGACGGTGGTTTCCTTGTTGAACTGGTCGAGTTTGAGCTGTGCCGCCGCCTCGGTGCCCAAGGAGACATGCACGAGCCCCGCCTTGCGGTAGAATTTCAGCAGATCGCGGTCGCGGTAGATGTCCGTCACCCGCGTATTGATGCCCCATTGCACGCGGGCGGGCAGGTCGCGGGCGATCAGTTCCTCGCAGAATTGCACGAATTTCCTCTTGTTGATGGTGGGTTCCTCATCCGCGAGGATGAAGAAGCCAACACCATGATTTACAACAAGATTCTCGATTTCGTCCACGACCTTTTTCGGGTCGCGGACGCGGTAGTCGCGCCAGAATTTCCATTGGCTGCAAAAGGAACAGGTAAAGGGACAACCGCGCGCCATGTTAGGAATCGCGACGCGCTTGCCCAAGGGGACGTAGATGTATTTCTCCCATTCGAGCAGCGACCAGTCGGGGTTGATGGCGTCAAGATCCTTGACCGTGGCGGCGGCGGGCGTGGCGATGATCGTCTCGCCATCGTGAAAGGCGAGGCCCTTGATGGACTTTCGCTTTTCCTGCCAGTCGCCCGCATCCGCCGCGCGGATGAGATTGAGAAAGATCTCCTCTCCCTCGCCACGCACGATGACATCGACCCAGGGCGCCTCGGACAGCACCTGCTTGTACATGAAGGTGGCATGCACGCCGCCCAGCACCCGAAGCGCGCCCGGCACGACCTCTTGCGCGAGTTTGAGAATGGTCTCGGCGACGTAGATCGACGGAGTGATGGCGGTGACGCCGACCACATCGGGCTGCAATTCGCGCAGGCGGGTGGCAAGCGCGTCATCGTCGAGATTGTTGGTCATCGCATCGATGAAGCTGACATCCCGATAGCCCGCGTCGCGCAGATGCCCCGCGAGATAGGCAACCCAGGCGGGAGGCCAGCTGCCGGCAATCTCTGCCCCACCGGAATGGTAATTGGGGTGAATTAGAAGGATGCGCATCAGATCTCTCCCTGTCCTGTCAACTTAACGTAACGCAGAATGTGTCAAGTTTGGTTGACATAGATCAACTGGCGCGGCGGCAAGAGGGGCGTTGCCCTGTCCGTGGCGAGCGGATAAAAGGCGGCAGATTCCCGGAAATGCAGGAGAGGGCACCATGGCCGGCCATTCCAAATGGGCGAATATTCAACACCGAAAAGGACGGCAGGATGCCGTTCGGGCAAAACTTTTCTCCAAGTTTTCCAAGGAGATCACGGTGGCTGCCAAGATGGGCGATCCCGACCCGGAGAAAAACCCGCGTCTGCGGCTGGCGGTCAAGGAAGCGCGGGCGCAATCGATGCCAAGAGACAATATCGATCGCGCGATCAAGAAGGCGATTGGCGGCGATGCCGAGGATTACGAGGAAATCCGCTATGAGGGCTACGGGCCCGGCGGCGTGGCGGTGATCGTCGAGGCGATGACCG
>PFEY01000062.1:4808-24608 GCA_002783205.1 Rhodobacteraceae bacterium CG17_big_fil_post_rev_8_21_14_2_50_63_15
CTTTATGTTCGAGCGCAAGGGCGAGATCACCTATCCTGCCTCGGCGGGGGATGCCGACACGGTGATGATGGCGGCAATAGAGGCCGGGGCCGAAGATGTTGACTCCTCGGAGGACGGTCATGTGATCTGGTGCGGCGACACCGACCTCAACGAGGTGGCCACGGCGCTCGAGGCGGCGCTGGGAGAGTCCGAGTCGACCAAGCTCGTGTGGAAACCCGTGACCACGACAGAGCTTGATCTCGAGGGGATGCAGAAGCTGATGAAGTTGATCGACGCGCTGGAAGATGACGACGACGTGCAGCGCGTGACGGCGAATTTCGAGGCTCCTGATTCGGTGATGGACCAGCTCTGAGGCGCCGCAACCGGGCTCGAAAGGTTAACGGCGCGGCGGGCGCAGCGGTAAGCCTTGCGCCCCATCCCATCGCGACTCGGGGGCGCCATCGCAAGGTCCATGCTGTACATCCTGTCCGCGGATTGTGTACCGGATGCGGAAGGCATCCGGGGATCGCGCGGTCGGGGCGCGCGGCGCGAGCGGCGAGGGCAGATTTGGGTATTTGAACCAAGAAGAAGCCCGAAGGGGATCGGCTGGCCCGCCAGACCATGTGGCCGCTGGCCCTGCCCTGCGGACAGGGGGCGGCGGGCCGGGCGAGAGGTGGAGGGCAGGCGCGATGCAGGCGATGGTGGCGGGGTTCGGGCTTGGTCTCTCGCTCATTGTGGCGATCGGGGCGCAGAATGCCTTTGTCCTGCGGCAGGGTCTCCGGCGCGAGCATGTGCTGGCGGTGGTGCTGGTCTGCGCGCTCTCGGATGGCGTGCTGGTGGCGGCAGGGGTGGCGGGCTTTGGCGCCTTGACGCAGGCCCTGCCGGGGCTGGAGCGGGTAATGCGCTATGGCGGGGCAGCGTTCTTGCTGATCTATGGCGGGCGCAGTTTTCGGGCCGCCTGGCGGGGCGGGGCGGTGCTCGAAGCCGGCATCGGCGCGGGCAGTCTGCGCCGGGCCGTGCTGAGCTGTCTTGCTCTCACCTGGCTCAATCCGCATGTCTATCTCGATACGGTTGTGCTGCTGGGATCGGTCAGTGCGCAGTATGAGGACCGCTTTGGGTTCGCCCTTGGCGCGGTGACGGCGAGTTTCGTGTTCTTCTTCAGCCTGGGCTATGGCGCGCGGGTGCTGGCGCCGCTGTTCCGGCGCCCGGTCAGTTGGCGGGTGCTCGATGTCGGTGTGGGTGCCGTGATGTGGTCGATCGCGGCAGGGCTGGTGCTGGGCTGAGGGCCGCTGCAACAGGTCGGCCCGTTTGCGGCGGTGCGGTATGCGTCTGGCGGAACAGTCCTTTGCGCGCAGGGCATTGGCCGGGCGGCACACCACTCGACAACCAGCCGCCGCCATGTCTTAGTGCCGCCATGAGCGCAGAGCAGGACACAAGACCGGAGGCCTCCGCACGACCGGGTTGGGGCATCTTCTGGATGGTGGTGACGGGCATTTTCTTTGTCGGGGTGACGGCGCTGGTCAAGGTTCTGGGCACCCGGATGCCGGCGCCGCAAGCCGCGTTTCTGCGCTATGCGATGGGGCTGGTCTTTATCCTGCCCATGCTGGGCTCGCTCTGGCGTTTGCGCCTGGATCGCAGGACATGGGCGCTCTTTGGTGCGCGGGGCGTGCTGCATACGGCGGGCGTTGCGCTGTGGTTCTTTGCCATGGCGCGCATCCCGATCGCCGATGTGACGGCGATGAACTACCTTGCGCCGATCTATGTCACGATCGGTGCGGCGCTGTTTCTCGGCGAGCACATGGCGTTGCGGCGGATCATGGCGGTGGGGGTAGCGCTGATCGGGGCGCTGATCATCCTGCGCCCCGGTTTTCGCGAGGTCGGACCGGGGCATCTGGCGATGCTGGTCGCGGCGGTGTTCTTTGGCGGCTCCTATCTGATGGCCAAGGTTGTCTCTGGCCGATGCAGCGCGGGCGTGGTGGTGGCGATGCTGTCGATCACGGTGTCGCTGGGGCTGGCGCCGCTGGCCGTTGCCGTCTGGGTCACGCCGAGATGGGACGAGTTGGCGATCCTCCTGGCGCTGGCCTGTCTGGCGACGATCGGGCACTTTACGATGACCCTTGCGTTTCGCGCGGCACCTCTGGTGGTCACGCAGCCGGTCACGTTCCTGCAACTGGTCTGGGCGGTGCTGTTGGGGGCTCTGGTCTTTGACGAAGGCGTGGACATCTTCGTGGTGCTGGGCGGCACGGTGATCGTTGCCGCCATCAGTTTCATCAGCTGGCGCGAAGCGGTGCTCAAGCGGCGCGCGATCACGCCGACGGTGTCTGCCACCAAGGTGTGAAACGTTGCGCGCCAACAGAGGCGGTGGGGACCGCCGCCCGAGTCTGGAGGCCGCGCCTCAGCTGTCCATCTTGAGCGCGGAAATGAACGCCTCTTGCGGAATGTCCACCTTGCCGAACTGGCGCATCTTCTTCTTGCCGGCCTTCTGCTTTTCCAAGAGCTTCTTCTTGCGCGTGGCATCGCCGCCGTAGCATTTCGCGGTCACGTCCTTGCGCAGCGCCGAGAGGGTCTCGCGCGCGATGACCTTGCCGCCGATCGCCGCCTGGATCGGGATCTTGAACATGTGGCGCGGGATCAGATCCTTGAGTTTCTCGCACATGGCACGACCGCGCGCCTCGGCCCGGTCACGGTGGACCATCATCGAGAGCGCATCCACGGGCTCGTCGTTGACCAGCACCTGCATCTTGACGAGATTGTCCTCGCGGTAGCCTTCGAGCTGATAGTCAAAGGAGGCATAGCCCTTGGTCACCGATTTCAGCCGGTCGTGGAAATCGAAAACCACCTCGTTCAGGGGCAGGTCATAGACCACCATCGCACGGGCACCGGCATAGGTCAGGTCCATCTGGATGCCGCGCCGGTCCTGGCAGAGCTTGAGCACGTCGCCGAGATAGTCGTCGGGCACAAGGATCGTCGCCTTGATCCGCGGTTCCTCGATATGATCGACAAAGGTCAGGTCGGGCATGTCGGCGGGGTTGTGCAACTCCCGCATCGTGCCGTCCTTCATGAAGAGGTGATAGACGACCGAGGGGGCCGTGGTGATCAGTTCGATGTCATATTCCCGCTCGATCCGGTCGCGGATCACCTCGAGATGCAGCAGGCCGAGGAACCCGCAGCGAAAGCCGAAGCCGAGGGCGGCCGAGGTTTCCATCTCATAACTGAAGGAGGCGTCATTCAGCGCGAGTTTTTCGATGGCGTCGCGCAGATCCTCGAATTCCGAGGCATCGACCGGAAAGAGGCCGCAAAACACCACCGGCACCGAGGGTTTGAAGCCGGGCAATGCCTGCGCGCAGGGGCGCTTTTCATGGGTGATCGTGTCGCCGACGCGGGTATCGCGCACCTGCTTGATCGAGGCGGTGATGAAGCCGATCTCGCCGGGGCCGAGGCTCTCGACCGGGTCCATCTGTGGCCGGAAAACGCCGATCCGCTCGACATTGTAGGTGGCGCCGGTCTGGATCATGCGCACCCGGTCGCCCTTGCGCAGGACGCCGTCCATGATCCGCACGAGGACAACCACGCCGAGATAGGCGTCATACCAGCTATCAACCAGCATCGCCTTGAGGGGCGCGGTCGCGTCGCCCGTGGGCGGCGGCAGGAGATGGACGATGGCCTCGAGTGTTTCGGGGATGCCGATGCCGGTCTTGGCCGAGACCCGGATCGCGCCGGAGGCGTCAATCCCGATCACATCCTCGATCTGTTCGGCCACCCGGTCGCATTCAGAGGCGGGCAGGTCTATCTTGTTGAGGATCGGCACGATTTCATGGCCCGCGTCGATCGCCTGATAGACATTGGCGAGCGTCTGCGCCTCGACCCCTTGGGTGCTGTCCACGACCAGAAGCGAGCCCTCGACGGCGCGCATCGAGCGGCTGACCTCATAGGCAAAATCGACATGGCCGGGCGTGTCGATGAGGTTGAGCACGTAGGTCTCGCCGTTCTGCGCGGTATAGTCGATGCGCACGGTATTGGCCTTGATGGTGATGCCGCGTTCGCGTTCGATATCCATCGCGTCGAGCATCTGCTCTTTCATGTCGCGCGTCTGGACCGTCCCGGTTGACTGGATCAGCCGGTCGGCAAGCGTCGATTTGCCGTGGTCGATATGGGCCACGATCGAGAAATTGCGGATGTGAGCGAGGTCTGTCATGGCCTTGGCATATGTCTGGGAATGGGCGGTTGGTCAAGGTGGGATGGCACGGGTTGCGACCGGGAGTCGTCAGGAATTTTGCCGCGTTTCGTGCAAAGACATGTGCTAAGCTCACACCAGACCATGCAAGGCTGGAAGGGAAGCCCGATGTCCGAGACCAAAGCCGTTCATGCCCGGATCACTGGCCGGGTTCAGGGGGTTTCGTTTCGCGCCTGGACGCAGGTCGAGGCGCAGGGCAGGGGTCTTGTCGGCTGGGTGCAGAATGAGGCCGATGGCAGCGTGAGCGCGCATATGGAAGGGCCCGCCGCAGAGGTGGACGCGATGGTTGCGCTGATCCATCGCGGTCCGCCCGCGGCCGTCGTCCGCGAGGTGACGGTCGCGCTTGCACCGCCCAAGGGGGCCACGCATTTCGATATCCGATCTTGAGGTCGTCCGCCTTAGGGTCTTGCCCCGCCCGGACCTGCCGCGTAAAACGCGGGGGATTGTTTTCCCCGGAGCCGCAAGATGCTGGACCTGAGTTATACCCCCCCGAAGCCCAAGCTGATCGCCGGGGCCAAGCAGGATTGGGAACTGGTGATCGGGATGGAGGTCCACGCGCAGGTGGCCTCAAAAGCCAAGCTCTTTTCCGGGGCCTCGACGCAATTCGGGGCGGAACCCAATTCAAACGTCTCCTTTGTCGATGCGGCGATGCCGGGCATGTTGCCGGTGATCAACGAATTTTGCGTCGAACAGGCGGTGCGCACCGGGCTGGGGTTGAAAGCGCAGATCAACCTCTGGTCGGCTTTTGATCGCAAGAATTATTTCTACCCCGATCTGCCGCAGGGCTATCAGATCAGCCAGCTTTATCACCCGCTGGTGGGCGAGGGCGAAATCCTTGTCGATATGGCTCCCGGCGTGGCGCGTCTTGTGCGGATCGAGCGCATCCATATCGAGCAGGACGCGGGCAAATCCATTCATGACATGGATCCAGGCATGTCCTTTGTCGATCTCAACCGCACTGGCGTCTGCCTGATGGAAATCGTCAGCCGCCCGGATCTGCGCGGCCCGGAGGAAGCGGCGGCCTATGTTGCCAAGCTGCGCCAGATCCTGCGCTATCTGGGCACCTGCGACGGCAACATGCAGAACGGCAACCTGCGCGCCGATGTCAACGTTTCGATCTGCCGCCCCGGCGCCTATGAACGCTATCAGGAGACCCAGGATTTCGTGCATCTCGGCACGCGCTGCGAGATCAAGAACATGAACTCGATGCGCTTCATCCAGATGGCGATCGATTATGAGGCGCGGCGCCAGATCGCGATTGTCGAGGCGGGGGGCACGGTAGAGCAGGAAACCCGGCTCTATGATGCCGACAAGAACGAGACCCGCTCGATGCGCTCCAAGGAGGAGGCGCATGACTATCGCTATTTCCCCGACCCCGATCTCCTGCCACTGGAGATTGAAGAGGCCTGGGTAGATCAGATCGCGGCCACCCTGCCGGAACTGCCCGACGCCAAGAAGGCGCGGTTCGTGCAGGATTTTGGCCTCAGCGACTATGACGCGAGCGTGCTGACCGCAGACCTCGCCAATGCCGATTATTTCGAGGCGGTGGCGGCGGAGGCCGGCGACGGCAAGCTGGCGGCGAATTGGGTGATCAACGAACTCTTTGGGCGGCTGAAGAAAGAGGATCATGCCATCGAGGACAGCCCGGTCAGCCCGGCGCAATTGGCGGGCATCGTGCGCCTGATCCGCTCTGATGCGATTTCCGGCAAGATCGCCAAGGACCTGTTCGAGATCGTCTATACTGAAGGCGGCGACCCCGAGGCCATCGTCGAGGCGCGCGGCCTGCGCCAAGTCACGGATACCGGCGCGATTGAGGCCGCGGTGGCCGAGATCATCGCTGCCAACCCCGCGCAGGTGGAAAAGGCGCAGGCCAATCCGAAGCTTGCAGGCTGGTTCGTGGGGCAGGTGATGAAGGCCACCGGCGGCAAGGCCAATCCCAAGGCCGTCAATGACATCGTGATGGCGAAGCTGGGGCTGTGACGCCCCGGCGTGGCGCCCGCGCTCCTCAGATCTTCGGGATCTCGATGTTGATCGTCAGCGACCGGCGGAACATGTCGGGGCGCGGCGCGGTGATCGGCTCGACCGCGTGCCAGGAGTTGAAGGTCTTGACGAAGATGAGGCACTGATTGCTGTCGAACTCGTAACAGTCGAGTTTCTCCACCTCATCGAACTGCATGAAGGCATTGCGCGCATTGAAGCTGCGCGTCTTGTCTTTTGGCCAGACCACCGAGGTCCCGCCGCCATATTCCGGTTTCCACTCTCCCGGCCCCACCATCGCGACAACAAGGGTGATGAGCTTGGCGGGCGCGTCGGTATGCGGCAGGATCGAGCCGCCATTGCCCGGCATCATCGAGAACTCGAAGCGCGAGCGCAGCGGCACCTTGCGCCGGTCCAGAAGCGCCGCGCCGCGCAGCATCTCGCCAAGACGCAGGCCGATGCGCGGGGCAAACTCATTGGTGACGACCATCTTGCGTTGCAGATCAAGGTCGATATGGCGATCTGCCAGGAAATCCACCACGCCTCGGACGAACGCCTTGCTCTTGACCTCGGAGTGAAAGCGGGACCAGACCGGCGTGGACTTGATGAAGTCGTGATATTGCCGGGCGTTGTTTACCTCGGAGAGCGAATATTTGTGCCCGAGTTTTGGCATGTAGAGAAAGCGGTCGGTCTCGGGCCAGTTGTCGAGCATCTCCTGGTAGAGATCGGGCGCGAACACGCCCCGGGAAATGGCGATTGGGAATGGGTCGTAGCGGAACTCTGCGGTGTCGAAGTTGAACATCATTCTTTGATTTCTCTGGCGTTGGTCGGTCAGGCGGCGCGCCCATAGACCGCATTGTGGGCGACGGACAAAGGATCGGCACCCTTGGCGATCTTGCGCTTGCCGATGAAGGTGTGGTGGCGATCCCGGAGCCGGTAGCCATGCCCCTGCATGATCGCGTCAAGCTCGGCCTCGTAGTGGTGATTGACCTCGACCTGCACCGAGCGCGGCGGGGTATCAGAGCCTAGCACCTGCGCCATGCCCGCCAGGATCAGAAGCTCGTTGCCGTCAACATCGATCTTGACCACGTCGGGGGATCGTACGATCCCTTCGGCCACGAGGTGATCGAGGGTAAAGGCGGCCTTGCATTCGCGCAATACCGGCACGAAGGCCTCGTCGTTGCCGTCGACGGTGCGGCCCAGCTGGCTCATCGAGGAGCCGGAGACTGCCTCGCGGATGTTGAAATCGAAAAACCCGTTGCTGTCGCCGAGTGCCGCCGAAATCACCTTGGAGCGCTCGGTCAGCCCGTTGATCTGGATGTTCTGCATGAGGCTGAGGGCGTTCGCCGGATGCGGTTCGAACGACAGGATCTGTCCGGCCTCTCCGACAAGCCCGCCCGCGACAACCGAGTAAAGCCCGACATTCGCGCCGATATCGCAGAACGTGTCACCGGGTCGCAGTTCGTCCCGGAGCCACTTGATCGTGCCTTCCTCTTTCTGGAAGAGCGTCACCGCGCGCTTGAACTCCGTGTAGCTGCGGCAGTCGAACCGATAGGGGGCGGCGGCGCCGTTGCGCACCTCGATCCGCATCCCGAGCATCTGCGCAAGCGCAAAACGCAAACGGTAGAGGCGACTAACGAGGAAACTTGGCGGATGCGTGCCGGAGACGATCATTGCGATACCTTTCGGACGTGGACCAATGCCTTGGGCGCGGTCGGAGCCAGCGTCAAGAAATCCTCTTAGTCATACGGTCTGACGTGGTAAAGTTCCTTTTTCTCCTTTGGGGCACACCTTTGCCGACGCGACTGGTACTATCTCAATTGCATCATTCGGGCATTTGACTATTCCTTTGGGAGAGATGGCAGAAGTAGAGGAGCTGTGCGATGGGCTGGATGCAGGATGAGACCGGGCTTGGCAAATGTGCCGCGAATTTCGTGGCGCTGACACCGTTGTCGCATCTCCGACGCGCGGCGCATCTCTTTCCAGAGCGCGATGCGGTGGTCTATCGCGGGTTCCGCAAGACTTATGCGCAATACTTCGAGCGCTGCACGCGGCTGGCCTCGGCGCTGGTCAAGCTGGGGATCGAACCGGGCGATGTGGTGGCCACGCTGCTGCCCAACATTCCCGCCCATTGCGAGGCACATTTCGGGGTGCCGGCCTGTGGTGCCGTGCTCAATGCCATCAACACGCGGCTGGAGGCCGACACCATCGCCTATATCCTCGATCACGGGCAGGCGCGGGTCGTGCTCTGTGATCCTCAATTCCTGCCCACGCTGGCGCAGGCGATCGAGGTGATGGAGGGCCCCGCGCCGGGGGTGATCGAGGTGGCCGATGATCAGGCGGGGGTCCATGCCCACAGTGATTACATGGAATACGAGGCGTTGCTTGCCACCGGCGATCCCGATTTTGAGTGGATCATGCCAGAGGATGAATGGGAGAGTCTGGCGCTCAACTACACCTCCGGCACCACCGGGCGGCCCAAGGGGGTGGTTTACCATCATCGCGGCGCCTATCTGATGACCATGGGCACGGTGGTGAGTTGGGATCTGCCGCGTTATCCGACCTATCTCACGATTGTGCCGCTCTTTCATTGCAACAACTGGAACCATGTCTGGCTGATGCCGATGCTGGGGGCGAGGGTGGTCTGCTGCCGCGATATCACGGCCAAGGCGATTTATGACGCGATCGCCGATGAGGGGGTCACGCATTTCGGTGGCGCGCCCATCGTGCTCAACATGATCGTCAACGCCAAGGAGGGCGAGCGGCGCAGGTTCGATCATGTCGTCGATGTCTTTACCGCCGGAGCGCCGCCACCCGCGGCGACCCTGGCGGCGATCGAGCCGTTGGGATTCAGTGTCACGCAGGTTTATGGCCTGACCGAGACCTATGGCCATGTCACCGAGTGTCTGTGGCAGGACGGCTGGGATGAGCTGCCCGACGACGAGCGCTATACGATCAAGGCGCGCACCGGAGTTCTGATGCCGATGATGGAGGACATCACCGCTATGGACCCTGATTGCATGGTGCAGATCCCGATGGACGGTGCCTCTCTTGGCGAGATCATGATCCGCGGCAATTCAGTGATGAAGGGCTATCTGAAAAACTCCGAGGCGACAGCCGAGGCCTTTCGGGGAGGCTATTTCCATTCGGGTGACATCGCGTTTCAGCATCCCGACGGTTATCTCAAGATCGCCGACCGGGCCAAGGACATCATCATCTCGGGGGGCGAGAACATCTCTTCGGTCGAGGTGGAGGGGGTGCTCATGCGCCATCCGGCGGTGCTGTTATGTGCGGTCGTGGCCAAGCCGGACGAAAAATGGGGCGAGGTGCCCTGTGCCTTTGTCGAGCTCAAGGATGGGGCGGAGGTGAGCGAGGCTGATCTCATCGCCTTTGTCCGCGAACGGCTTGCGGGCTTCAAGACACCAAAAGCGGTGGTCTTTCAAGAGCTTCCCAAGACATCGACCGGCAAGATCCAGAAATTCGAGCTACGCCAGATCGCGCGGGGGCTTTGAGGCAGAGGTGCGGACCGGGGGTGACGCTGCCTGTCAGCGGCGCGCGATGTCCTGCCAGGGCACGAGAAAGGGGCGCAGACCACCCTGCGCCCCGGACGGAATTCTGCGTGGCTCTCAGGATGATTTGCGGCGCCGCGCCAGCACCGCGAGACCGATGAGGCCCGACAGCAGAAGCGGCAGGCCCGCAGGCAGCGGCACGGCGGCAAGGCTCACCTCGGTCACGTCGAAGCTGGCCGAGTAGTCAAAGGAGATATCCCCGACCCCTTGCAGAAGCGGTGCATTCGGATCATTGGTCAGAACGGATCCGCTGGCGGCCTCGAAGGTGAAGCGTGAAGAGAGCAGCGCATTGGCGATGTCCGAAATCGGAAAGATTCCATTCGCGTCAAAGCCGATGAACCCGAGGTTGCCAAAGCCAAGCTGTTCGGACAGGTTCGTGTCCGTCGTCACGAAATTGGTGATCGTCAGCACGAGATTGGTGATTTCAAAGCCCGAGGGCAGCGAAAAGCTGAGCGAGTCGATCTCGTCACCGGACGAGCAATCGGCTAATGTTTCGATAGTGGGCGTGCAGGTTGTCGCGAGCGATCCAGAAATCGAATTGCTGCCAATCTCCAGCACGCCGAGCGGCGTCGGCGATCCAAAATCACCGAAATCGCTGTTCTCTGTTATGGTTGCGGCTTGCGCGCCACCGGCTAGCAAACACGCGATGAGCGCCGTGGATTTGAGGAAATTCATGATCTCTTCCTTGAGATGTGAGCGACAGGTAGCAATCATCCAAGCGTATAGAGCCAGAACGCCTGAGTCAATCCGGGCGTCCAGACCGGGGCGGAATCGGCGGGAGCAGGCTCTTTGCGGCGCTGGTCTTGGCTGGCGAGGCCGATTGCCTGTAACCGGCCAGCCGTGCTAGTTTGACCCAAAGAGGCAGGGCAGCCCATCGCAGATGAAACAGACGGCACTCAGCAAGTATCAGCGGCTCGAGGCGTCGGGCCTGTGGAGGGCCGATCCCGAGGCGCAGCGCATCGATGTGATCGTGTCCGTAGGCGAGGCGACGCTGACGATCACGGACCTGCGGGAACGGGTGCTGACGCATTGGTCGCTGGCGGCGATCGCCCGGGCCAATCCGGGGCAACGCCCAGCGGTCTATCACCCGGATGGTGATCCGGGCGAGACGCTGGAACTGACCACGGACGAGGTTGAGATGATTGCGGCCATTGAAAAGCTGCGCAGTGCGATTGCACGGCAACGTCCGCGGCCCGGACGGCTGCGCCTGTTCGGCGTGCTGGTCAGCCTCTCGGCCGTGCTTGCCCTGGTGGTTTTCTGGTTGCCCGGCGCGGCGCGCAAGCACGCGCTGTTGGTCGTGCCCGGAGTCAAGCGCCTGGAGATCGGGCAAGGCTTGCTGGCCCAACTGCAACGGACCACCGGACCGGCCTGCCGTGGACCGGGGGGGGTGGCGGCGCTTGGTGCTCTGGCACGACGGCTCCCGCCACGGCAGGGGGCGCTGCGGCTTGTGGTGGTGCGCGATGGTGTGACCGGCGCGCTGGCTCTGCCGGGCGAGGTGATGCTTGTCAGTGCCGATCTGATGGAAGATCACGAGGAGCCGGATGTGGTGGCGGGTCATGTGATTGCCGCCCATCTGCGCGCCGAAGCGCGCGACCCGCTGGACTGGCTTCTGGCCGATGCCGGTCTTGGGGCCAGTCTGCGGTTGCTGACCACCGGCGAGGTGAGTGATGAGGTGTTACGCGCCCATGCCGAGCGGCTGTTGACCGAGCCCCCCGAGCCGGTGGACCCCGAGACCATGCTGGCGGGCTTTCGGACCTGGCAGGTGCGTGCGACGCCTTATGCCTATGCGCTCGATATCACTGGCGAGACGACGCTGGCGCTGATCGAGGCAGATCCCTTTGCCACCGGCGATCCGCCACCGCCGATCCTGGGGGACAGTGACTGGCTGCGGTTGCAGGCGATCTGTGGCGGCTGAGGCACGTATCGGCTGCACATCCCGTGTCATCGGGGAAATCCGTCCGACCTCGACCTGCCGTCAGGCTGGCGCCTTGATCACCTTGCTGGCCCCGAGGGTCAGCGCGAGCGAGTCAAACCGTGCCTGCGCCACTTCGCCAAAGAGCGGTGCCGCCTCTGCCGACAGGTGCAGTTCGATCACTTTCTTCTTCGGGAACCAGCGGAGTTCGCCCTGAGGCGCCTGGCATTTGAGCCAGAGCATCGCGGCAAAGCGCATCGCCTTGCCGAGAACTTCGGCCTCCAGAAGTTCGGGTTGGGAAATCAGGCGTTCGAGCGAGGCAAAGCGGCTGCCCTCGCGCTTGTTGGAATAGCGATGCAGCAAGGCAAGGCCAAGATAGACCCGTTCGGAATGTTTGAGCCCGCCGAGATTGGCGCGGGTGGCGTTGTCGAAACAGACCTCGGCGCGGTAATCGGGATGCGCGCGCCAGCTCACGTCATGCAAGAGACAGGCCGCTTGGATCAGGCGGAGCCGTTCGGGCTTGGCGGATTTGAAGAGCGGCAGGATGAAGCGATAGATCTCTTGGCCAAAGCCGGGCAACCGTGCATCCTTGTATTCGGCAAAGCGGCAGGCCTCGATCAGGGGATCGCGGTCGCGCAGCCGTTGTGGCATCTGCTCGTAAAGCACACCTTCGCGGACCCCGTAACTCGACACCGCGATATCGTGCGGTTTGAAGGTCTTGACCACCTCGCGCAGAACCTCGGCCGCCTGCGGCACCAGTGCGATACGGGCCGGTGAGAGGCTGGTTTGACTCCGCAAGGACTCGATATCGTTTTTCTCGATGAAGCGGATCGTGGCGCGCACATCTGCTGCGGTCATGCGGTATTCATGCAGAACCCGCAGCGGATAATTCCGTCGCAGCATGTCGATCCTGGCGATCGCGCGCCACGACCCGCCAACCAGAAACAGACGGTTCTTCTGTTCACCCAACTCTGCCCGCATCGCGGCGATGGTTGCACGGATCAGCAATTTGCGGGCTTTCTTGCCGCCCTTGAGATCGCGCAGCTTGAGCGGGCCAAGGGGCGAGGACATGCAGGTGCCGACCTTGCCGTCATGGATCACTGCCAGTTCCATCGATGAACCGCCGAGATCGCAGACCAGACCGTAGGATCCGGGCCAGCCAAGCAGCACGCCCTGCGCCGAGAACCGCGCCTCTTCGCGCCCGTCGATCACCCAGAGCCTGAGGCCGGTCTCGCGCAGCACCTCGGCGCAGAAATCGGGGCCGTCGGTGGCTTCGCGCACGGCGGCGGTAGCGACGATCACCAGCGGGCCGGTGTTCATGCCTTCGGCCAGAAGATTGAAGCGCTTGATCGCCGCCAAGGCGCGGACCCGCCCGACCGGGTTGAGCCGACCGGTCTCTGCCATTCCGGTGCCCAATTCGCACATGATCTTTTCGTTGTAGAAATAGGCCGGTGAACGGGCGGCGCCGTCAAACACCACCAGCCGCACCGAGTTCGAGCCGACATCGACAACGCCCACGCGACTGAGCGCGCGGGCTTCGGGGCCATCAAAGAGCGGTCGGCCAAAGGGGCCGTCCTCAGGGTCTTTCGGGTCGTTGGTGCCGTCCATCATCGCCCCATTCTCGTGCGCCCCTCTATGCGACGGGCACGCGCGCGGGTCAATCATCGGTATGAGTCAGGGTCGGCACGTCAGAGGCCCCGGCGGAACCGCGCCCCGAGAGAGAGGGGTTTTCCATGAAGAAGCGGTGGCAATTGAAGGCAAAGGCACCCTCGGGCACCGCGGCGCGGGTAAAGCTGCCATCGGGCCCCATGACCCAGCTTTGCGCCACATCCGCCATGTTGGCGGCCATGATCTGACTGACGATCTGCGCCTTGACGGTGGGGTTCTCGATCTCGACGAGGGTCTCGACCCGGCGCACCAGATTGCGCCCCATCCAGTCAGCAGAGCTGATATAAACCCGTGCCTTTTTGGAAGGCAGGTCCGCGCCATTGCCGAAACAGACGATGCGCGAATGTTCCAGAAACCGTCCGACGATGGATTTGACGCGGATCGTGTCTGACAACCCCTTGATACCGGGGCGCAACCCGCAGATGCCGCGCACCACAAGGTCGATCCGCACCCCGGCCTGTGACGCGGCGTAGAGCGCGTCGATCACGTCGGAATCGATGAGCGAATTCATCTTGGCCCAGATCACGGCCGGTTTGCCGGCGCGTGCGTGATCGGCCTCGCGGGCGATCATCTCGAGCAGGCGGGGTTTGAGCGTGATGGGAGAAATTGCAAGGTTATCAAGGCTTTCGGGTTGCGCATAGCCCGAGAGGTAGTTGAACACCTTGGTGGCGTCGCGGCCGAGTTTCGGATCGCAGGTGAAAAAGCTGAGATCGGTGTAGATACGCGCGGTGATCGGGTGATAATTTCCGGTGCCGTAATGGGTATAGGTGACAAGGGCGTCACCCTCGCGCCGCACGACCGTGGAAATCTTGGCATGGGTCTTGAGATCGAGAAAGCCATAGACCACATGTGCGCCGGCGCGTTCCAGCCGCCGGGATTGGCGGATGTTGGCGGCCTCGTCGAATCGCGCCTTCAATTCGACCAGTGCCGTCACCGACTTGCCATCCTCGGCTGCCTCGCAGAGCGCCTCGACAATGGGGGAATTGCGCGAGGTGCGATAGAGCGTCTGCTTGATCGCCACCACGTCCGGGTCGCGTGCCGCCTGTTGCAGAAAGCGGATCACCATGTCGAAGGTCTCGTAGGGGTGATGCAGCAGCATGTCCTTTTGCCGGATCGCGGCAAACATGTCGCCGCCATGATCTTGCACCCGTTCCGGCACCCGCGGGGTAAAAACCGGCCACAGAAGATCCGCCCGCGCGTCGAGCACCAGTTCCTTGAGATCCGCAAGACCGATCATGCCGTTGACCTCGACCACCTCGTCGGGGCGCACGTGCAACTCCTGCATGATGACTGCGCGCAGCGACAAGGGGGCATCGGAGGAGATCTTCATCCGCACCACTTCGCCGCGGCGGCGGCGCTTGAGGGCCACCTCGAATTCGCGCACCAGATCCTCGGCCTCTTCCTCGACTTCGAGATCGCTGTCGCGCAGGACGCGAAAGGCGCAGTGTCCCTTGTACCTGTAGCCCGGAAAGAGGCTGTGCAGGTGCAAGAGGAGCAATTCCTCGAGGGGCAGAAAGCGGAATGTGCCTTCGGGTGCGGGCAGGGTGACAAAGCGGTCGATCTGCTGCGGGATCGGCAGGAGCGCCTGCAACGGGCGTTTATCGGCCTTGCGTTCCAGTTGCAGGGCCAGCGAATAGCCAAGGTTCGGGATGAACGGAAAGGGATGTGCCGGGTCGATGGCCAGTGGCGAGAGCACCGGAAAGACCTTGTGCAGAAAGACATCGGCGAGATGGGTGTTGTCGGCCTCGGTCACGCTGGCATGATCGAGGATCGAGATGCGCTCGGCCTCCATCAGGCTGCGCAGGGTCTCGTAGGTTTCCTGCTGGGCATCGAGCAGCCGGCGGGCATTCTCGTTGATCAGCACGAGTTGTTCGGCCGGTGTGAGACCGTCGGCGGCGGGCGTGGTGTTGCCCGCCTGCGCCAGTTCGCGCAGGCCTGCGACGCGGACGTTGTAGAATTCATCAAGGTTGTTGGCGGAGATCGACAGAAAGCGCAGGCGCTCCAGCAGCGGCACGCGCGGATTTTGCGCCTCTTCCAGCACGCGCCAGTTGAATCCCAGCCAGCTGAGTTCACGGTTGAAAAAGCGGCCAGGTCCTGTGATGTCGAGATCGGGCAGAAACACGGGATCTGGCGCGGGGTATTTGAGGAAATCTGCCTGGGTCATGGAGGCCTTATGGCGCGGTCATGTAAAGGATTTGTGACACAGCGTGGCGTCAATTGCGCCGTTTGTCCAGCACTTCGGCGGCCAGTGCGCGGGTCACGGAGCGGCCTGCTGCCAATGCCTCGTCATCCAGCGCCGCGACAATCCTGCGGGCCGCGTCGAACGATCGCTCCATGCGCCGCGCGAGATAGGGGATGGTGTCGGGCGTGGGCGCGATCTGTCGGTCGGCAAAAAGCTTGGTCAGAACCGCGGCCAGCAGGGCGTCATCGGGTTCGTGGAGATGCGCCAGCAGGGTGCCCTGCATTCGGCTGGCCAGATCGGGCAGGCGCAGCGGCCAGAGACTGGGTGTGCGGCACCCGGTCAGCAGCACCGAGTTACCCTCCGCGAGGGACAGGTTGTGGAGGTGAAAAAGCGCCTCCTCGGCGGCGGGATCGCCCGCGATCCGCTCGACATCCTCGACCGCGACCGACCGGCTGGCAAGACCGGCGATATCGGCGCTGTCGAGATCCCCGGCCGCCACGATCCGCGCGCCGCAGAGCGCCGCCCAGACATGCGCCAGATGGGTCTTGCCGGCGCCCGGCGGTCCCGTGAGGATCAGTTTGCGATCGGGCCAGTCTTGCCAGGCTTCGATCAGGGCGACGGCCTCGGCATTGGCTGGAGAGACAAAGAAATCCTCGCGTCCGAGCACCCGGCGGACCGGCAGATCAAAGCGGAGTTGACGCGACATCATGCGTCGTCCCGACTGTCCAGCCCGCGATAGAGACGGCTCTGGGTGTATTGTCCGATGGCAAAGCGCGCCACAACCCCGATCGCGGCGGCGACCGGCACCGCCACCAGCATACCGACAAAGCCGAAGAGCGCGCCAAAGGCCGATAGCGCAAAGATCAGCCAGACCGGATGCAGTCCCACCGATGAGCCGACAAGACGCGGCGTGAGAAAATTGCCTTCGATCACCTGCCCCGCCATGAAAATCGCAGCCACGAGCACGACATTCAGCCAATCACCCCAGAACTGAAAGAGCGCAAGCCCGAGAGCCAGTGCGCCGCCGACGAGCGCGCCGACATAGGGAATGAACGTGACCAACCCCGCGATGGCCCCGACCACGAGGCCGAATTGCAGTCCCACCAGCATCAGGGCCACGGCATAATAGGTGCCGAGGATCAGGCAGACGGTGCCCATGCCGCGAATGAAACTGGCCAGTGTCGCGTCGATCTCGCCGGCAAGGCGACGGATGACGGGCGCATGATCGCGCGGCAGCAGGACGTCGATCCTTGCGACCATGTGATCCCAGTCATAGAGCAGATAGACCGCGACGACCGGCGCGACGACCAGCACGATCACGACGTTGAAGATCGACGCGGCGGAGCTGAGCGCGGTTTCGAGCACCTGAACGCCACGCGCGCGGATGGTCTCTCCGAGCGACAGCAGGGTCTTGTGCAACGCCGAGTTGTTGTCGAAGAGCGAGGGCAGATGTCCGTCGAGAAAGCCCTGGAGATCGCGCATCAATTGCGGGGCGATGTTGAAAAGGGCCGCCGCCTGACTGACGATCGAGGGCACGACCAGCAGCGCCATAAGGGTAAAGATCAGGAGAGCCATCAGCGTGATGATCGCCACCGAGGCCGCGCGGTTGAGACCCAACCGTTGCAGCCGGTCGGCGACGGGATCGAGAAAATAGGCGATCGCCCCGCCCAGAACGAACGGCAGGATCACATCGCCGAGCAACCACAGCGCCAGTATGAAGACCGCCGCGGCAAGTCCCCAGTATCTGAACTGATCGCGGATCGGCAAGGTCATGCAAGCCCTCGTTGTTCTTGATGTCTATCTCACCCGTGGCTGTGCAGATTTCAAGGGGCAAGCTACAGGTCTCGCGGTCGCGAGGCAAACATCTTGCGCCTTTGGCTTGCGGGGCGCGCAGGGGTCGGGTAGGTCGGCATTTGCCAAGTCTTACCCGAAGGTGCACCGATGCGTCTGAGCCGTTACTTTCTGCCCGTTCTCAAGGAAACGCCTGCCGAGGCGCAGATTGCCAGCCACCGGCTGATGCTGCGCGCGGGCATGATCAAGCAGGCCAGCGCCGGGATCTATTCCTGGTTGCCGCTCGGCTTCAAGGTGCTGCGCAAGCTGGAAAACATCGTGCATGAGGAACAGGTGCGCGCGGGCCATATCCCGATGCTCATGCCGACGCTGCAATCGGCCGATCTCTGGCGCGAGAGCGGGCGCTATGACGATTACGGGGCCGAGATGCTGCGCATCAAGGACCGGCAGGATCGCGACATGCTCTATGGGCCGACCAACGAAGAGCTGATTACCGACATCTTTCGCGCCCATGTCGGCAGCTACAAGGACTTGCCGCTGACGCTCTACCACATCCAGTGGAAGTTTCGCGACGAGATGCGTCCGCGCTTTGGCGTGATGCGGGGCCGTGAATTTCTGATGAAGGACGGCTACAATTTCGATCTCACCAAGGAGGACGCGCTGCACAGCTACAACCGCCATCTGGTGAGCTATCTGCGCACCTATGAACGGATGGGCTTGCAGGCGATCCCGATGCGCGCCGATAGCGGGCCCATTGGCGGCGACGACACGCATGAATTTCTCGTGCTGGCCGACACCGGCGAGTCGGAGGTGTTCTATGACAGCGCGATCACCGATCTGCGGTTTGGCGACCGTGCGATCGACTATGACGATCCCGCGCAATGCCGCGCCGTGCTCGAGGAATTCACCTCGCGCTATGCCCGCACCGACGAGACCCATGATGCGGCGTTCTTTGCGCAGATCCCCGAGGACCGCCGCCGCGTCGCGCGCGGCATCGAGGTGGGTCAGATCTTTTATTTCGGCACCAAGTATTCCGAACCGATGGGCGCCACAGTGCAGGGCCCCGATGGCAAGCCCGTGCCGGTGCACATGGGGAGCCATGGCATCGGTGTGTCGCGCCTTGTCGGTGCGATCATCGAGGCGAGCCATGACGACAAGGGGATCATCTGGCCCGAGGGGGTGACGCCCTTTCACGCGGGCATCGTCAACCTCAAGCAGGGCGATCCGCAGGCGGATGCCGCCTGCGAGGCGATCTATGCCGCGCTTGTCGCCTTGGGGCTGGAGCCGCTCTATGATGACCGCGACGAACGCGCGGGCGGCAAGTTCGCCACGATGGATCTGATCGGGCTGCCCTGGCGGATCACGGTGGGGCCGCGCGGATTGAAGAATGGCGTGGTGGAACTGACCTCGCGGCGCAGCGGCGAGAGCGAGGAATTGCCCCCGGAACAGGCGGTGGAGCGGCTGGCGCGCGCCTATGCTGGGCATGTGCTACGGCCGAGTTTGTGAGGGTGCAACCGGGGCCTGGTGGCGCCTCCCCCCGCGCGGAACAAGGCGCGTCGCGCCGCCGCGCGGATCGCTGGGCCGTCCGGCGGCCTAGCGATTTCGAGAGGGAGCGTATCGCTGAGGGGTTACACGCACTTGGCTGGCATAAAGAGGCAACCACTGCCGTTGCGTCGCTAGTCCCCGGCCCCGCGACCGCGCGTCTCAGCACTTGGGGCTGAGGTTGTCCCTCCTCCCTTGACGCCCCGGACCGAAACCCCCACTCTCCGCCCAACCCAGAGCAAGGAGCCGGAATGGCTAGACCCCCCGCCCCCTTTGCAGCCTTTGAGTGGATGATCGCCTGGCGCTATCTGCGCGCCAAGCGCGCCGAGGGCGGCGTCAGCGTGATGACCTGGATCAGTCTGATCGGGATCACGCTGGCGGTCTTTGCGCTGATTGCGACGCTGGCGGTGCGCTCGGGCTTTCGCGCCGAATTCGTCGATACGATCCTGGGCGCCAATGCGCATGTGACGATCTACAATTCCGGCGCGGTCGATGCGTCGGGGCGGGTGGATCGCAGTCTCGAGGACTATGCCGCCATGGCCGAGCGGGTGCGCGCGGTGCCCGGCGTGATCCGCGTGGCGCCCCTCGTCAAGGGGCAGGTGATGGCCAATGCCCGCGACCGCAACGCCGGGGTGCAGGTTCTTGGCATCGCGCCACAGGATCTGGCGACGATCCCGCGGGTGGCCGATCCTGCGACATCGCAGGGCGATATCGCGCGCTTTGCGGACGGCATTGCCATCGGCTCTGGCGTGGCGCAGGAACTGGGCGTCACCGTGGGCGACCGGATCAAGCTCATCTCGCCCAACGGGGTCAAGACGCCGCTGGGCACCAGTCCGCGCGTCAATGCCTATGAGGTCGTCTACATCTTTTCCGCCGGGCGCTATGACATCGACCGGGTGCGCGCCTATCTGCCCTTCGAGGAGGCGCAGACCTTCTTCAACCGCGA
>PFEY01000095.1 GCA_002783205.1 Rhodobacteraceae bacterium CG17_big_fil_post_rev_8_21_14_2_50_63_15
CTCCTCCCGCGCCAGCATCGCGCGCGCCGCATCGATCACCATGTATTCCAGTTGCCCGCCGCCGATGGTGCCAAGACAATCGTCGGCCGCCACAAGCATTTCTGCCCCCGCCTCTCGCGGGCAGGAACCTTGGACACGGTTCAGGCGGACCGCGATCACATCGGGGTTACGATCGAGAAACACCGCCAGGGTTTCGGGTGCCGTCATGACCGGGCCCCCCGTTTCAGCCGTTCCACCGCCATCAGCACCCGTTCCGGCGTCGCCGGGGCGTCAAGGCGCGGGCATTCCCGGTAATCCGCGACGCTTGCCACCGCCATAGACAGCGCCTCGAACACCGAAATGCCCAGCATGAAGGGCGGCTCGCCCACGGCCTTGGACCGCTTGATCGTGCGCTCCTTGTTCTCGGACCATTCGGCAAGCCGCACGTTGAAGATGCGCGGCCGGTCCGAGGCGAGCGGGATCTTGTAGGTCGAAGGCGCATGCGTCCTGAGCCGCCCGGCGGTGTCCCACCACAGCTCTTCGGTGGTCAGCCAGCCCATGCCCTGCACGAATGCCCCTTCGACCTGCCCCCGGTCGAGGGCGGGATTGAGCGAGCGACCGACATCATGCAGGATGTCCGTGCGCAGCACCCGGTACTCGCCGGTCAAAGTGTCGATTTCCACCTCGGAACAGGCCGCGCCATAGGCGAAATAGTAGAACGGCCGTCCCTTGCCCGCCGCCCGGTCCCAATGGATTTTCGGCGTCTTGTAGAACCCGGCCACCGACAGATGCACCCGCGCCAGATAGGCCAGGCGGATGAACGCATCGAACGCGATGACCTCATCGCGGATCTGCACGCGATTGGGCAGGAACCGCACCTCTGCCGCTTCAGCCTGCCAGCGCTCAGAGGCAAAGGCGACAAGGCGCGCCTTGATCTGTTCGGCGGCGTCAAGGGCCGCCATCCCATTGAGGTCAGAGCCGCTCGAGGCAGCGGTGGCCGAGGTGTTGGGCACCTTTTCCGTGGTCGTGCGGGTGATCTTGATCCGGTCGATATCGACCTGAAACGCCTCGGCCACGACCTGCGCCACCTTGGTGTTGAGCCCCTGCCCCATCTCGGTGCCGCCATGATTGAGATGGATCGAACCGTCATTATAGACATGCAACAAGGCACCGGCCTGATTGTACCAGGTCGCGGTAAAGGAAATGCCGAATTTCACCGGCGTGAGCGCGATGCCGCGCCGGAGGATGCCGCCCGTCGCATTCTGCTCCAGAATGGCGCGGCGGCGGCTCTGGTATTCGGCGCTTTCTTCCAGTTCCTCGACGAGGCGCAGGATGATGTTATCCTCGACCCTCTGGTGATAGGGCGTGAGATCGCGGCCCTCGGCCCCATAGAAATTGGCCTTTCGGATCTCGAGCGTGTCGCGTCCCAGAGCATAGGCGATCTCTTCGATCATGCGTTCGGCCACGATCACGCCCTGCGGCCCGCCAAAGCCGCGAAAGGCGGTGTTCGACACCGTGTTGGTCTTCATCGGATGGCTTTCCAGCCGGACATGCGGATAGAAATAGGCATTGTCGGCGTGAAAGAGCGCCCGGTCGGTCACCGGACCGGAGAGGTCCGACGAAAACCCGCAGCGCGCGGCAAAACTGCCCTTGACCGCCTCGATACGCCCCGCAGCGTCGAAACCCACATCGTAATCCACCACGAAATCGTGCCGCTTGCCGGTGGCGGTCATATCCTGATCGCGGTCCGGGCGGATCTTGACCGGACGGTTCCATTTCTTCGCAGCCAGCGCAGCGACGGCGCAAAAGAGGTTCATCTGGCTTTCCTTGCCGCCGAATCCGCCGCCCATGCGGCGCACATTCACGCTGACCGCGTTCGAGGGCACCCCCAACACATGCGCCACCATGTGCTGCGCCTCGCTTGGGTGCTGGGTCGAGCAATGCAGGATCACGTCGTCATCCTCGCCCGGCAGGGCAAAGGCGATCTGGCCTTCGAGATACATGTGATCCTGCCCGCCAATAACCATCCGGCGGGTGATCCGGTGTTCCGCCAGGCCAAGCGCCTGGTCCGCATCGCCGCGCGAGAGCGTCAGCGGATCGGTGACATGCGGATAACCTGCCTCCTGCGCGGCGATCGGGTCGAGCGCATGCGGCAGAACCTCATAGTCGATGCGGGCCCGTTCCGCCGCGCGGCGCGCGGCGTCGCGGGTCTCCGCGACGACGGCAAAGAGCGGCTGGCCGTGGAATTCGACCGTCTCTGTCGGAAATACCGGCTCGTCATGGCGCCCGGTCGGGCTGATATCGTTCTGGCCCGGAATGTCATCGGCCGTCAGCACGCCCACAACCCCCGGCGCGGCCAGCACCTCTGACAGATCCATGGCGCGGATCCGGGCATGGGTCTGCGTCGCGCATCCCAGATAGGCGTGCAGCGTGCCTGCGGGCTCTGGGATGTCGTCGGTGTATTCGGCGCGTCCCGTGACATGCTTGACCGCGCTGTCATGCGCGAGGGTGCTGTGCACCGCGCCGCGAATTTCGGTTTGATCCTTCATCGCTGGCCCCCTCACGCGCGCAGCCGGACGGGCGTGCCGTCGCCGCCGCCTGCCGTCTCCATGTAAAAGCGCAGCAAGAGGTTCTGCGCCACCTGCATCCGGTAGCCGGACGAGGCCCGCCAATCACTCAGCGGGCTGAAATCCTGAAGCAACGCGGGCATCGCGGCCTCGAACGGCGCGCGGCCCCAAGCTTGGCCCAAGAGCGCCGTCTCCGCCACCCGCGCGCGTTTCGGAATCGCCGCCATCCCGCCAAAGGCCAGGCGGCAATCCGTGATCATCCCCTCTGCGACGGTGACGTTGATCCCGACCGCGACCGACGAGATATCCTCGTCCCTGCGCTTGGAAATCTTGTAGGCGGCACAGATTTGGCCCGGGGCAAGGCGGGGAATGCGAATGCCTTCGACGAATTCGCCCTCTGCACGGTCCTGCTTGCCGTAATCGACAAAGAACGCCTCCAGCGGCATCGTACGGCGGTGCGCGCCGCGCCGCAGGGTGATCTCTGCCCCAAGGGCGATCAGCACCGGCGGCGTGTCACCGATGGGAGAGCCATTGGCGATGTTGCCGCCAATCGTGCCCATGTTGCGCACCTGCCAGCCCGCGATGCGGTTCCAGTACTCTGCCATGGACGGAAAATGCGCGGCGATCAGGGGGCCAAACTCCGAATAGGTCACGCCTGCACCAATCCGAATGTCATGATCGCCGACCTCGACACGCTTCAACCCGTCAAGGTGACCGATAAAGATCGTAGGCCCGATCGGGCGCAAGAATTTCGTGACCCAGAGGCCGACATCCGTGGCGCCGGCAACGATGGTCGCCCCCGGTGTCTCGGCCAGGATCGCGGCGAAATCATCGGCGTCGGCGGGCAGGATCGCGCGGTTGTTCTCAGGTCCGGTCACGACCCGCGCCCCATCGCGCAGCGCGGCCAGACGCGCGGCCACTCGGTCACGCTCCTGCACCAGATGATCCGAGGCGGGCGTGCCATGGCGGCTGATCGCGGCAGCGGCGCGGAGGATCGGCGCATAGCCGGTGCAGCGGCACAGATTGCCCTGAAGCGCTGTCTCGATCTCGGTCTCGCTTGGGCTGGGGTGCTCCATCCAGAGCGCATAAAGCGACATGACGATGCCGGGCGTGCAGAACCCGCATTGACTGCCGTGCTCATCCACCATGGCCTGCTGAACGGGGTGCAGCGCGCCGTCATAACCGGCGAGATGCTCGATTGTGACCACGTGACAGCCATCGACAGAGGCGAGAAACCGGATGCAGGCATTCACGCTCTCATAGTGCAGGTTGCCATCCCTCAGACGTCCGACAAGAACGGTGCAGGCCCCGCAATCACCCTCGGCGCAGCCCTCCTTGGTGCCGGTCAGGCGCCGCTCGAGCCGCAGGAAATCAAGCAGGGTCTGCGTCGCGGTCACGTCGCGCAGGGTGATCTCTTGGTCGTTCAGAAGAAACCGGATGGTGTCACGCTGGTCCATGAGTCCTCCTAGCTGCGCGGATGCAATTGCAAGGCCAGAATAGAGGTTTTGACTATCTCTGGATACGCCGTCATTCGGAAAATACTTTCAACAGATCGTTGAAAATTAAACCCCCTCGGTGTTCACTGAAACCGGCAAGGACCGGCGGGCCGGGCGGCGAGAGGAGCACGTCATGCAATATATCGAAAGCCTTCGGGTCTTTACGCGCGTCGTGGAACTGGGCAGCATCACGTCGGGCGGGCGGGATCTGCGACTGACCCCGGCTGTGGCCAGCAAACGCATCAAGGAGTTGGAAAAACATCTGGGGGTGCGTCTCTTCAACCGCACCACCCGGTCGCTCACGTCGACCGAGG
>PFEY01000104.1 GCA_002783205.1 Rhodobacteraceae bacterium CG17_big_fil_post_rev_8_21_14_2_50_63_15
ATCCGTCACGCCAAGGTCGTGGCCGGTGAGGCCGGGGGCATTACACAGCATATCGGGGCCTATCAGGTGACGACCGAGAGCGGGTCGCTGCTGACCTTTCTCGATACGCCCGGTCACGCCGCCTTTACCAGCATGCGGGCCCGCGGCGCGCAGGTGACGGATATCGTGGTGCTGGTGGTGGCGGCGGATGATGCCGTGATGCCGCAGACCATCGAGGCGATCAATCACGCCAAGGCCGCCAAGGTGCCGATGATCGTGGCGATCAACAAGGTCGATCTGCCCGCGGCGGATCCGCAGAAGGTGCGCGCGGAACTGTTGCGGCACGAGGTGGTTGTCGAGGCGATGTCCGGCGATGTGCAGGATGTCGAGGTCTCGGCAAAGACCGGTCAGGGTCTGGACGATCTGCTGGAGGCGATCGCGCTGCAGGCCGAGATCCTCGAACTCAAGGCCAATCCCGACCGCGCGGCGGAGGGGGCCGTGATCGAGGCGCAACTCGATGTGGGCCGTGGCCCGGTAGCGACGGTTCTGATCAAGAAGGGCACCCTGCGTCAGGGCGATATCTTTGTGGTCGGCGAGCAGTATGGCAAGGTCCGTGCCCTGATCAATGATCGCGGAGAGCGGATCGCCGAGGCCGGCCCCTCCGCCCCGGTCGAGGTTCTGGGTCTCAATGGCACGCCGGAGGCAGGCGATGTTCTCAACGTCGTCGAAACCGAGGCGCAGGCGCGGGAGATCGCCGAATACCGCGCGAATGCGGCCAAGGAGAAACGCGCGACCGTTGGCGCAGGCACCTCGCTTGAACAGCTTCTGGCGAAGGCCAAGGATGACGAGAACGTCAAGGAGATGCCGATCGTCGTCAAGGCCGACGTGCAGGGCTCTGCCGAAGCGATCGTGCAGGCGATGGAGAAAATCGGCAATGACGAGGTGCGCGTGCGCGTGCTGCATTCCGGTGTGGGTGCGATCACCGAATCCGATATCGGTCTGGCCGAAGCCTCGGGCGCACCGGTCTTTGGCTTCAACGTGCGGGCCAATGCGCCCGCGCGCAGCAGCGCCAACCAGAAGGGCGTGGAGATCCGCTATTACAGCGTCATCTATGATCTGGTGGACGACGTGAAATCTGCGGCAAGCGGCCTGTTGGGGGCCGAAATTCGCGAGAAGTTTATCGGCTACGCCCAGATCAAGGAAGTGTTCAAGGTCACGGGCATCGGCAAGGTCGCCGGATGTCTTGTCACCGAAGGTGTTGCGCGCCGCTCTGCCGGGGTCCGGCTGTTGCGGGACGACGTGGTGATCCACGAGGGCACGCTCAAGACGCTCAAACGCTTCAAGGACGAGGTGGGCGAGGTGCAATCCGGTCAGGAATGCGGCATGGCCTTTGAGAATTATGACGATATTCGCCCCGGCGACATCATCGAGATTTTCGAGCGCGAATCCTTTACCCGCACCCTCGCCTGAGGCGCCAAGGCTCCGGTTCGGGTTTGCAGGACGACAAAGAGCAGCCCCTGGGCTGCTCTTTCACATTCGATGCGGCAGGATCAGGCCGCGCGGGATACCGGGCGTCCGACATAAAGCTGATCGCCGATGCGCACCTGCATCAGGCCATTCGCGAGCATGCGCACGAAAATGCCCTGAATCGACACGCATGTTCCAAGCTGAATCGTCCGCAACATGCCAATTCCCCCAAATTGTCATGATCCACCCCACTGCCGCCTATTACGGACAGCAGCCTCCGTGCCGTCACTCTAGGTGGATTTCGGCTCATGCCAAGACAAATCCGTCATCCATTCGTCACAAGTTTGAGACGGGGCGGCGGCGTCTTGTAACAGAGCCGCGCGCCTGTCACAGCCAATCGCGCAGGATCGGGATGAGCGGGCGGTCGGCGGGGGGCATCGGATAGGATGCAAGATCCGCCGCGCGCACCCATTTGAGGGCCTGTCCTTCGCGCCCCTGCGCGATCCCCGCCCATTTTCGGCAGGCAAAAAGCGGCATCAGGAGGTGAAAATCCGGGTAGGAATGGCTGGCGAAGGTCAGCGGCGCAAGGCAACTCGCCCAGGTGTCGATGCCAAGCTCTTCGTCGAGTTCGCGGATGAGGGCGGTCTCGGGCGTTTCGCCCGGTTCGACCTTGCCGCCCGGAAACTCCCAGAGCCCGGCCAGGGATTTGCCCTCGGGGCGCTGGGTGAGCAGGATGCGGCCATCCACGTCGATGAGGGCGACGGCGGAAACCAGGATGGTTTTCAAGACCGGTAGTCCGCGTTGATGTCGATATAGCCATGCGTGAGATCGCAGGTCCAGACCCGCGCCGTGCCACCCCCTAGGCCCAGATCGACATGGATGATCAGGTTCTGGTTCTTCATGTAGGCGGCGGCGCGGGCCTCGTCATAGTCCGGGCTGACACAGCCGTCGCGGGCCACCTGCATGTCGCCGAACCAGATCGCGAGCGTGTCACGATCCGCGCGTGCGCCCGACTTGCCCACCGCCATGACGACGCGGCCCCAGTTGGGATCCTCGCCGGCGATCGCGGTCTTGATCAGGGGCGAATTGGCGATGGCTTTGGCATGGATATGCGCCTCGGCATCGGAGGCGGCCCCGGTGACGGAAATCTCGACGAATTTCGTGGCCCCCTCGCCGTCGCGCACCACCTGATGCGCGAGATCGAGCATCACGCGGCGCAGCGCCTCCATGAAGCCGAGGTTGTTTTCGGTCACGCGAATGCCAGAGCCGCCGGTTGCCGCCACGAGGAGCGTGTCGGAGGTCGAGGTGTCACCGTCAACGGTGATGCAGTTGAAGGTGCTTCGGTTGAGAGCGCTCACCATGTCCTGAAGCACGGCCTGATCCATTGCGGCATCGGTGAAGATATAGACCAGCATCGTGGCCATGTCCGGCGCGATCATGCCCGAGCCCTTTGCAATGCCCGCGATATGCACCGCCTGACCGTCGATCAGGACGGTCTCCGAGGCGCCCTTGGGATACGTGTCGGTGGTCATGATCGCCCGCGCCGCAGTCTCGATCGTGTCATGCGACAGGCCGGCGACGAGATCCTCCAGATGATCGAGGATACGGCCATGCGGCAAGGGCTCGCCGATGACGCCGGTCGAGGAGGAAAAGACGCGGTCAGCGGGAATTCCGAGTTTTTCGGCTACTGCCTGAGTTATGGCCTGCACCGAATCGGCGCCCTGCCGCCCGGTGAACGCATTTGCATTGCCAGAGTTCACGATGATGGCAGCGCCCCTTGCGGGATCATTACCAATCTTTTCCTGGCAATCGAGGACTGCCGCCGAGCGGGTGGCAGATCGGGTGAACACCCCGGCGATGGACGTGCCTGGAGCAAGGCTGATCAGTAAAACATCGGTGCGGTCCGGATAGCGCACGCCAGCCTTGGCTGTCGCATAGGAAACCCCTGCGATCACAGGCAGATCAGGAAAGGCTGCCGGGGCGAGCGGCGACAGCGGCGGGATGGCACCCATGGCTCAATTCTCCAACAAGTCTGTCTGGTTGATCAGGGCCGCATCGAATACGGAGGTGTCGGCACGGGTGATCTTGGCGCCGCTTTCCAGGGTTGCGAGATAGGCTTCGAACGTCTGTTGCTGTAATTCCTGGACGAGGGTCTCGCGCACCTCATCGAGGGCGGGGCGTTCCTTGATCCGGGTTTCGTTGAGCTTGATCACGTGCCAGCCGAACTGGGTCTGCACCGGGGCAGAAACGGTGCCCACTTCGAGAGCTGCAACCGCGTCGAAAAATTCCGGCACCATGACACCATTTCCAAACCAGCCCAGATCGCCCCCCGACGGGCCGGAGGGCCCGATCGAATGTTCCTGGGCGAGGGCCGCGAAATTGGCACCGCCTGCGATCTGCCTTACGAGGTCCTGCGCCTTTTCCTCGGTCTCGACCAGAATATGCGCCGCCTTGTACTCGGTCTCGGGCACCGCATCGGCGAATCGCGAGGCATAAAGCTCTTGCAGCGCCTCTTCGGTCACAGAGTCTGCCAATGCCGTCTCGATCGCCGCCGCCGCGATGATGGCACGGCGTTCATTGTCAATCCTGAGTTGCGTCACCTTTGATATCTCGTTGCCCTGCGCCTGCATCAGCAGCGTCTGGCGGATGAGCTGATCGAGAATTGCAGGAAAAAGCTGATCCGCCGGGGCCTGATCGTATTGCTGCGGAAGGCCGGCGCGCAGGACGAGCATATGGCCGAGCGTGATATCGGTCCCGTCAACGGTGGCGACCACCGTTTCAGCGGTCGGATTGTCCTGCGCTGCCGTTGTAGTGGCGAAGGCCAGGCCGAGGGCAAGCGCCGCAGGGAAGCGAAGGCGTGGAAACATGAAATCATCCTTGATCCGGCCCGCTGGACGCGGGTGCGCTGGTGCGCAGCGTTGACAGTCTCAGAGCGGACCCTTACATCGCCTTGATATCAAGGCAAACCCGCCCAATCGAGGCCGTTTTAGGCCGCGCGGGCATGAGGGGCAAGCGATTGCCTGTCACGGACAGTCAAAACACCGGAACGGATAGAACATGTTTGGTATTGGAACGCTCGCTAGAAAGATCTTCGGCACGCCGAACGCCCGAAAGATCAAGGCGACGCGCCCGCTGATCAACAGGATCAATGCGCTTGAGCCTGAATTCGAGGCCCTGAGCGATGCGGAACTCATCGACAAGACCAACGAATTCCGCAAGCGCGTGGCTGGCGGCGAAAGCCTTGATCAGATTCTACCCGAGGCCTTTGCCAATTGCCGTGAAGCGGCGCGCCGGGCGCTGGGCCTGCGCGCCTTTGATGTTCAGCTCAAGGGCGGGATATTCCTGCATCAGGGCAATATCTCGGAGATGAAAACCGGCGAGGGCAAGACCCTTGTTGCGACGTTCCCCTGCTATCTCAATGCGCTTTCGGGCAAGGGCGTGCATGTGGTCACGGTCAACGATTATCTGGCCCGTCGCGATGCCGACTGGATGGGCAAGGTCTTTGCCGCGCTTGGCATGACCACGGGCGTGGTCTATCCGCAGCAACCCGAGGCCGAGAAGCGGGTGGCCTATGCCGCCGACGTGACCTATGCCACCAATAACGAGCTGGGCTTTGACTATCTGCGCGACAACATGAAATCCTCGCTCGAGGAGATGAACCAGCGCGGGCACAATTTTGCCGTTGTGGACGAAGTGGACAGCATTCTCATTGATGAGGCGCGCACGCCGCTGATCATTTCGGGGCCGAGCCAGGACCGCAGCGAACTCTACATTACCATCGACACGGTGATCCCCGAATTGCAGGCGGAGGATTACAAGCTGGACGAAAAGACCCGCAACGTGACCTTTACCGACGAGGGCAACGAACGGCTGGAACAGATGCTGCATGCCCGCGGGATCCTGCCCGAGGGGCAATCGCTCTATGATCCCGAAAGCACGACGATCGTGCATCATGTCAATCAGGGGCTGCGGGCGCACAAGCTTTTCCAGAAAGACAAGGATTACATCGTCCGCAACAACGAGGTGGTCCTGATCGACGAATTCACTGGCCGGATGATGGCCGGGCGGCGGCTGTCGGACGGGCTGCATCAGGCGATCGAGGCCAAGGAGCGCTGTGCGATCCAGCCGGAGAACGTGACGCTGGCAAGCGTGACCTTTCAGAACTATTTCCGTCTCTATGACAAACTGTCCGGCATGACGGGCACCGCCGTGACCGAGGCGGAGGAGTTCATGGAAATTTATGGGTTGGGTGTGGTCGAGGTGCCAACAAACCGCCCCATTGCCCGCATCGACAAAGATGATGCCGTCTATCGCACGACTCAGGAGAAGTATGCCGCCATCGTCGAGGAGATTCGCGAGGCTCATGCCAAGGGCCAGCCGATCCTTGTCGGCACGACCTCGATCGAGAAATCGGAATCGCTGAGCAAGCTGCTGACCGGCGCCAAGATTCCGCATAACGTGCTCAATGCGCGCCAGCATGAGAAGGAGGCGCAGATCGTCGCCGATGCGGGCAAGCTGGGCGCGGTCACAATCGCCACAAACATGGCCGGGCGTGGCACCGACATCAAGCTGGGCGGCAATGTCGAGTTCAAGATCATGGAGGCGATCGCCGCCGATCCAGACACCGATCCCGAAACGATCCGCGCGCGGATCGAGAGCGAACATGCGACCGACGAGGAAGCAGTGAAGGCGGCGGGGGGTCTCTTTGTTCTGGCGACCGAACGCCATGAGAGCCGCCGGATCGACAATCAGCTGCGCGGCCGGTCGGGCCGGCAGGGGGATCCCGGCATGTCGGCGTTCTTTCTCAGCCTCGAAGATGACCTGATGCGCATTTTCGGGAGTGAACGTCTGGAAAAGGTGCTCTCGACGCTGGGTATGAAGGAAGGTGAGGCGATCATCCATCCCTGGGTCAACAAGAGCCTTGAGCGCGCGCAGGCCAAGGTCGAGGCGCGCAATTTCGACATCCGCAAGCAACTCCTGAAGTTCGACGACGTGATGAACGAGCAGCGCAAGGTGATCTTCAAGCAGCGGCTCGACATCATGAAGGCCGACGATCTGAGCGAGATCGTGCATGACATGCGCAGCGAGGTGATCGACGATCTGGTCGATCAGTACATGCCACCGAAAACCTATGCTGACCAATGGGATACCGATGGTTTGCGGTTAGCGGTGATAGAAAAGTTGAACATGGACCTGCCCGTGATCGACTGGGCCAAGGAAGAGGGCGTGGATGACGAGGAGATCGTCGCGCGCCTGGACAAGGCGACCAGTGAAATGATGGCAGCCAAGGCCGCGCAATTCGGTCCGGAGACCATGCGCATGATCGAAAAGCAGGTGCTCTTGCAGATCATCGACGGCAAGTGGCGCGAGCATCTGCTGACGCTGGAGCATCTGCGGAGCGTTGTGGGATTTCGCGGTTATGCACAGCGTGATCCTCTCAACGAATACAAGAACGAGGCGTTTCAGCTCTTTGAGTCGATGCTCGACGGTCTGCGATCGGACGTGACGCAGAGGCTCGCACAGATCAGGCCAATGACCGAGGATGAACAAAAAACCTTGATGCGTGAACTCGAACAGCAACGCGCGGCGATGATGGCCGCCGTTACACCCGACGCGCCGGCCGTCACTCCTGACGCACCCGCCGAGGCGCCTGATGCTGCCGCGCCAGGATTTGTCGAGAGCGACCCATCAACATGGGGCAATCCGGGTCGCAACGGGCTCTGCCCCTGCGGATCGGGCAAGAAATTCAAGCATTGCCATGGGCGGCTTGCCTGAGACTGTTTCTGCGATTGAAGGGGCAGTATTCCGGTTTGACCGTGGCGCTACTCTGCGGTTGATTAATCCGTTCGATGGCCCGACTATCCTTGGGACGGACGTTAGGGGTGTTCGGGGGGCGGATGATCATTAGGCCTGGTGCGGCGCTGTCCATTGCACTCATCATGTTGGCACTTGCCGGGCCTCTCGTGGCACAGGATGTGACGCTGCGGTCGCATCGGGGGGATGTCGAACTGTCTGGAAACCTGATGGGCTTTGACGGTGAGTTCTATCGCATCGACACCCTCTATGGCGAATTGACAGTCGATGGCTCTGGCGTGATCTGCGAGGGGCCGGGTTGTCCCGATCTTGAATCCTATGTCGCGCGGCTGGTTTTTTCCGGGGCGCCGACGATCGGTCGCGTTCTGATGCCCGCCCTGATCGAGGCCTTTGCCATTCGCGAAGGCTATGAGCTGGTCCGAGAGGACCCCGATCCGAACCTCATAAGCTATTTGCTCTATGGTGCTGCTGAGCGGAGGCTGACGGGCGAATTCATCATCCGATTGACCAATACCGACGAAGGATTTGCGGATCTCCTCGCGAACGAGGCTGATGTTACGATGGCCTTGCGCGAGGCGCGGGCCGATGAACTGATGCGCGCCCGCGAAGCGGGATTGGGCGATCTTGCGGCACCGGGGCGGGTGCGGGTGCTGGCGCTTGATGCCCTTGTTCCCGTCGTCGCCCCAAGCAATCCCGTGCAAGGGATCAGCCTGCAACAGTTGATCGACGTGATGACCGGCGAGATCGTGAACTGGGCCGCACTCGGCGGGCCGGATGCACCGATTGACCTGCATCTGTGGGATCAGTCCACCGGGATCGGGCAGGCAAGCGTGCAGCGCCTTCTGGAGCCCGAGCGGAAAACTCTCACAGAGGGGGTGAAGCACCATGCCAACGGAACGGATTTTGCCGCGGCCGTGGCCCGCAATCCGTTTGCGATCGGCCTGACGACACGCTCCGAACTGGGCGAGACATTGGAACTTCCCTTGACCGGTGATTGCGGCTTTGCGCTTCAAGCCTCGCGGCGCGCCGTCAAGACCGAGGATTATCCGCTCACCGCACCGCTCTTTCTCTATCTGCCTTCCCGCCGTTTTCCCAAGCTGGGGCGCGCGTTTCTGTCCTATCTGCGCGATCCCTCTGCACAGCTGGTCATTCGGCGCGCCGGACTTGTTGACCAAGCCCCGGAAGAAATCGAGATCAACGCGCAAGGCGACCGCTTTGCCAATGCAATCGCGCAGGCAGGGGGCGAGGTGGGATTGCAGGATTTGCAGAGTATGATTCAGGTTCTCTCACCGCTGAGGCGGTTGACGACGACGTTCCGGTTCGAATCGGGATCGGTGCGGCTTGACGCGCAGTCACGCTCGAATGTCGCGCTATTGGCGCGGGAGCTTGAACTTGGAGTCTATGATGCGCGTCGTCTGGTGTTTGTCGGGTTTTCCGATGGCGATGGCCTGGCTGGAACCAATCGGGACATTGCGCTGCGGCGCGCGACGGCGGTGCAAGGGGCCGTCACCGAGGCCGCTGAAACCGCCGATCTCGACCAGATCGGGCTTGATGTGGTGGCCTTTGGCGAGGCGATGCCAATGGCCTGTGACACCACCGTTTGGGGGCGGCAGGTCAACCGGCGGGTCGAGGTTTGGGTGCAGTGAGCCCGCCGACGGTCAGAGATGACCTGCGGATCGAAAGCTCACTTCGGCGGATTTCCCAATGATGATGTGATCGTGGAGTGTGATGCCAAGCGCATCCGCGGCCCGCTGCACCTGCTTTGTCATTTCGATATCAGCGGTGGACGGGGTGGGATCACCGGAGGGGTGATTATGCACCAGGATCAGCGCGCTGGCATTGAGTTGCAGCGCGCGTTTGACCACCTCGCGCGGATAGACCGGCACATGATCGACCGTGCCGCGCGCCTGTTGCTCATCGGCGATCAGGACGTTCTTGCGGTCGAGGTAGAAGACGCGAAATTGCTCCACCTCGGAATGGGCCATCGTGGTATGGCAGTAATCCAGCAATGCATCCCATGAAGAAATAACCTGTCGCCGCAGAACGCGGGCGCGTGACAGGCGATGTGCGGCGGCTTCGATGATCTTGATCTCCGTCATCACGGATGTGCCAACGTCAGGGACCGTCATCAGTTGATCCGCAGAGGCGGAGAGGATCCCGTTGAAATCTCCGAATTTTTCCAGAAGGATGCGTGCCAGAGGCTTGACATCGCGGCGCGGAATGGCGCGAAAGAGCACAAGTTCGAGCAATTCGTAATCGGGCATGGCCTGCGCTCCGCCCGCCAGAAACCGCGCCCGCAGTCGTTGTCGATGGTCACGGATGTAGGAGGGCAGCCTGCCAGTTGGCAGGGCAGCGCCGCCGGCCTCGTCGATGGCGAACAGCGGCAAGTTCAGATCGGTAAATGCGTGCGTGTCTGACATGAGTCAAACCTGCCGCAACCGGGTTATCAAAGCGTTAACGGTCTCGGAAAACCCGAGTCAGCTCTTCATCGAGTCCCAGAAATTTCTGACCGATGAGAAGAAACTCTTGCTTTCCGGGTTGTTATCTTCTGACAACGCCTCGAACTCGCGCAAAAGCTCTCTTTGCTTTGCGGTCAGATTAACGGGTGTTTCCACAGCGAGCTCGATGAACATATCGCCTGCCGTTCCACCCCGCAGCGCGGGGATGCCCTTGCCACGCAGGCGCATCTGGCGGCCTGATTGCGACCCGGCGGGGATCTTTACGCGACTGCGACCACCGTCGATGGTCGGAACCTCGATCTCGCCCCCGAGGGCCGCCTTGGTCACGGAGACCGGAACCCGGCAAAAGAGATTGCTGTCTTCACGCTCGAAAAGATCGTGCTTGGCCACTTCAATGAAGATGTAGAGATCCCCAGCCGGACCACCACGCATCCCCGCCTCGCCCTCGCCCGCGAGTCGGATGCGGGTGCCGGTTTCGACACCTGCCGGGATGTTCACACTGAGTGCGCGATCCTTTTGCACGCGGCCCTGGCCCTGGCAGACCTTGCAAGGGTTCTTGATGATCTGACCGAGCCCGCCGCAGGTTGGGCAGGTGCGTTCAACCGTGAAGAATCCCTGCTGGGCGCGCACCTTTCCCATGCCTGAACAGGTGGGGCAAGTGGTGGGCTGTGCCCCCCCCTCTGCCCCGGATCCATCGCAGGCGTCACAGGCTACGGCACTGGGTACCTTTATTGTTTTCTGGAGGCCGGAAAAGGCCTCTTCCAGCGTGACCGACAGATTGTAGCGCAAATCTGCGCCACGTGCCGCGCGTTGACGGCTGCCACCGCGTCCGCCACCGCCCATGAAATCGCCAAACAGATCGTCGAACACGTCGGAAAATGCACTTGCGAAATCGCCATGACCACTGAATCCGCCACCTTGCGGCCTTGCGCCCCCACCGCCCATTCCACCCTCGAAAGCCGCATGCCCAAAGCGGTCATAGGCTGCCTTCCTGTCGGGATCCTTGAGCACGTCATAGGCCTCGCCAGCCTCCTTGAACTGACGTTCTGAATCGGGGTTGTCGGAATTGCGATCAGGGTGAAGCTCTTTGGCTTTCTTGCGATAGGCCTGTTTTATCTCATCCGCTGAGGCGCCCTTGGACAGCCCAAGCACTTCGTAATAGTCACGTTTGGCCATCGGGGGTCTCCTTGGTCCGAGCCTGACAAGGCCGGCCCGGCGCAACGCCGAGCCGGCCCCAAGGGCTCAAACGTGCCTCAGGCGCGTTTGTTGTCGTCGATATCCTCGAAATCGGCATCGAGAATATCATCTTCACGAGCACTGGCGCGATCGGCCGCAGCGGGTTCATCTTCGCCGTCATCCTGGCTCGCCTTGTAGATTGCTTCGCCCAATCGCATTGATGCTTCGGTGACGTTCTGGATGCCGGACTTGATCTTGCCGACATTGTCACTTTCCAGCTCATCCTTGAGCGCGGCAATGGCCAGTTCGATCGCCTCTACGGTTGTCGGATCGACCTTTTCGCCATGTTCCTCGATCGACTTTTCGGTCGAGTTGATCAGGCTCTCGGCCTGGTTCCTGGCCTCGACCAGTTCGCGGCGGGCCTTGTCGGATTCGGCGTTCTCCTCGGCATCCTTGATCATGTTCTGGATGTCCTCGTCCGACAGACCACCCGAGGCCTGGATCGTGATCTTCTGCTCCTTGCCGGTGCCCTTGTCCTTGGCCTGAACCGAAACGATGCCGTTGGCATCAATGTCGAAAGTCACCTCGATCTGAGGGATGCCGCGGGGCGCGGGCGGGATGTTCTCGAGATTGAACTGACCCAGCATCTTGTTGTCGGCGGCCATTTCACGTTCGCCCTGAAAGACGCGGATCGTCACGGCGTTCTGGTTATCCTCTGCGGTCGAGAAGATCTGCGACTTGTTGGTCGGAATCGTCGTGTTGCGGTCGATGAGGCGGGTAAAAACGCCGCCCAGGGTTTCAATCCCAAGCGAAAGCGGCGTGACATCAAGGAGGACGACATCCTTTACATCACCCTGCAAGACACCCGCCTGAATGGCCGCACCCATGGCGACGACCTCATCCGGGTTCACGCCCTTGTGCGGCTCCCTGCCAAAGAACTTCGTGACTTCCTCGACAACTTTGGGCATCCGGGTCATGCCGCCGACAAGAACGACCTCGTCGATATCACCAGCCGTAAGGCCGGCATCCTTGAGCGCCGCCTTGCAGGGCTTGAGCGAGGCTTGAATCAAATCGTTCACCAGGCTTTCGAGTTTGGCGCGGGTCAGCTTGACCACCATGTGCAGCGGCTGGCCGTTCGACCCCATCGAGATGAAGGGCTGGTTGATTTCTGTCTGCGAACTGCTGGACAGCTCGATCTTGGCCTTTTCGGCGGCTTCCTTGAGCCGTTGCAAGGCCATCTTGTCCTTGGTCAGATCGACGCCGTGCTCTTTCTTGAACTCGTCGGCGAGGTAGTTGACGATCCGCATGTCAAAGTCTTCACCACCGAGGAAGGTATCGCCATTGGTGGATTTCACCTCGAAGAGGCCATCGTCGATCTCGAGAATGGTCACGTCGAAGGTGCCGCCGCCAAGGTCGTAAACCGCGATCGTGTGGGTGTTTTGTTTGTCGAGACCGTAGGCCAGCGCGGCGGCTGTCGGTTCGTTGATGATGCGTAGAACCTCGAGCCCGGCGATCTTTCCGGCATCCTTGGTTGCCTGACGCTGGGCGTCGTTGAAATAGGCGGGCACGGTGATCACGGCTTGCGTCACCTCCTCGCCAAGATAGCTTTCTGCGGTTTCCTTCATCTTGCCGAGGATGAAGGCAGAGATCTGGCTGGGCGAATACTTCTCGCCGCGCGCTTCGACCCATGCGTCGCCATTGCCGCCGTCGATGACCTTGAACGGCATGTTTTTCTTGTCTTTTGCAAGATAGGCGTCATCAGCGCGGCGGCCGATCAGGCGTTTCACACCAAAGATGGTGTTTTCGGGGTTTGTCACCGCCTGCCGTTTGGCGGGCTGTCCGACGAGGCGCTCATTCTCGGTGAAGGCGACGATAGAGGGTGTCGTGCGCGCGCCTTCGGAGTTTTCGATCACGCGGGCCTGTGACCCATCCATGATTGCGACGCAGCTGTTCGTAGTTCCGAGGTCAATACCAATAACTTTGGCCATGTGTTCGATCCCTTCTTCTCTAGGCGATGTGGCGAGAGCCCGACCCGTTTCGGCATCCGGCCCCCGATGGCGAACGGGCGCCAATCTGGCATGACCCGTGTTTCTGGGCGTATATAGGCAAGCCAAACTGGCCCTGCAAGCACTGGCGCGGCGCGCAAAGGGCGAATTTGACCTCAAAGGCAGTCTGCACTCGAAAATGGAAACTGAAAGTGGCAGGAAATGAAGTGACTGAGCTTGGCGTCATAATCCTGTTCGATGTGTCGGAGGGCGCACCGCAGGCATCGATCAGATCACACTGACCTGTCGGGCGATGGATCAGCGACGGGCGTTCCAGCTGCTCGATGCGAATTGCCTGGTATAAAATTCGCCCATCAAGCCGACCATCAAGAGTGCGATGCCGACATAGATCGGATAGTCCAGCGAGGTCTTGTGCGGGAAATAATTGATGAACACGAATCCGCGCGCCTGGTCGATGATGTGAAACAGCGGATTCCAGTCAAACATCTTGACCATGAAGGGTGGCAGAGTGTTCACCACGAACATCTTGCCGGACGCGATCATGTTGGCGCGCTGATAGATGGTTGAGAAAATGGATACGAAAGTCGGGAACCACGGCTTGATCGACAGCAAGACCAGCCCGGCCGCGACACCTGTGAACCACGCCAGAAGCAGCATACCGAATGCCGCAATCGGTTGGTAGATCTCGATCGGATTGAAAGAGACATGATAGACAAACAGAATGACGGTCATTGACAGCACCTGGATGTAGAGCGCTCCAATGGCCCCGGCCGTAATCGAGATTACGGTATTCATCGGCGCGTGCTGCATCATCGGAGAGGCCGGACCCTCGGCCTTGAGCACCGCACTCAAAGCCTTGATATGCGTCAGATACATGAAGATGCCGGACATCATGAAAAGCAGAAAATCACCGCGAAGTTTCGCACCCCGAATGCCCAGAACCGTGAACATGAGATAAAATGCCATGACCATGATGACGGCGGTCAGGATGTTCAGGGCAAGCGCAATCACGGCATTGCCGTGGCCCTGTCGCAGATCGCGCACCGTTGCATGATAAATCAGTTCGGTGATTCTGAACGCCGAATGCAGGCTGGATCTTGGGCGTGCTGTCTTGAACATAGCAAAAAGGGCCTGCTTGCCTGTGGTTTTCCGTTCCGGGTTTCTTGCTGTCCCGTCGAGAGCGTATCATAAGGGGGCCAAGGTAATCCATTCATTAACAACGCTTGATGGCGTAGGTAAGGCAGGGAGTGACAATTTGGAGTATCACAGGCTGATCGAGGTCATGCGCCGTCTGGCGCTCGAGGCCGGAGACAAGATCATGGAAATCTATGAGGCTGACGATTTCGAGGTAAAGGTCAAATCAGATGCAAGTCCGGTGACGGAGGCGGACGAGGCGGCCGATGCGATGATTTCCGCAGGTCTCAGGGCGGCATTTCCAGATCTGGTTCTCGTGACCGAGGAACAGGCCGATTCCCATTCAAGAACGGCCGATACATTTCTGATTGTCGATCCGCTGGACGGCACCAAGGAATTCATCAACCGGCGTGGCGATTTTACGGTCAACATCGCTTTTGTGGAAGCGGGGCTGCCGACGCGCGGCGTGGTCTACGCGCCGGCGAAGGGGCGGATGTTCTACACGCGGGCCGATGGTGCCTCGGTCGAAGAATTCGGTCCCTTCGACAAGGACAATCCGGGCAAATTGCGCCCGATCTCCGTTGCCGAGCCGGACAATTCGGCGCTGATGGTCGTGGCGAGCAAATCGCACCGCGATCAGGCAACGGATGATTACATCGCGCGATACGCGGTCCGGGACATGACGAGCGCCGGATCGTCGCTCAAGTTCTGCCTGGTCGCGACCGGCGAGGCTGACCTTTACCCACGGCTGGGGCGGACGATGGAATGGGATACCGCGGCGGGTCATGCGGTGCTGCAAGGTGCGGGCGGGACAGTGGTGCGGTTCGATGACCATCAGCCCCTGCTCTATGGCAAGCCGGGCTTTGCCAATCCGTTCTTTATCGCCTACGCGCCCAGGGTCGAACTGAAAGACGCATGAGATGAGTGTTCTGACCGTGATCCCCGCGCGCTTTGCCTCGTCGCGCTATCCGGGCAAGCCGCTGGCGATGCTAACCGGCGCAAGTGGTGTAAAAAAGAGCCTGATTCAGAGATCCTGGGAAGCAGCTTGCCAGGTTGAAGGGGTTGATCGCGTGGTTGTGGCCACCGACGATACCCGGATCAAGGCGGCATCCGAGGCCTTTGGAGCAGAGGTGGTGATGACCTCCGAGGCTTGTCGCAACGGGACGGAACGCTGCGCCGAGGCACATCGCACGCTCGGGGGGGGCTATGACATCATCGTCAATCTTCAGGGCGATGCGCCCCTGACGCCGCCCTGGTTCATCGAGGATCTTGTGAAGGGTCTCAGCGACGATCCGCAGGCAAAGGTGGCAACGCCGGTTCTGCGCTGCGACGGACGCGCGCTCAACGGCTTTCTCGAGGATCGTGCTGCGGGGCGTGTTGGCGGCACGACGGCGGTGTTCGGTCACGGGGGCCGGGCCCTCTATTTCTCGAAGGAAGTGATCCCTTATACAGCAGATCATTATGCCGATGAGGCGCCGACGCCGGTCTATCATCATGTTGGCGTCTATGGCTACCGGCCTGATGCGCTAGAGGCTTATGCGCGTTGGGAGGTCGGGACACTTGAGGCCCTCGAAGGACTGGAGCAATTGCGGTTTCTGGAACGGGCCCACGCGATGCTCTGTGTCGAAGTTGACGCGCGCGGACGGCAGTTCTGGGAACTCAACAATCCCGAAGACGTAACGAGAATAGAGGCAATGATGTCTCGGATGGGTATCGACTGAACAGATTGACACAGAATCTTTTTCAGTGTGACGCAATTTCAGCAAAATTCCTTTGTAATGTTTGTGCAATGTAAGGCCGTGTCATGTAAGATCATGGCCAAGATGTTTATGAGGAGCAGTAATGCGTAGCAAGGTAAGCAAGGCCATTTTTCCGGTGGCGGGGCTTGGGACGCGATTTTTACCAGCGACCAAATCGGTTCCCAAGGAAATCATGACACTGGTTGACCGGCCACTGGTTCAATATGCCATCGACGAGGCGCGGGCGGCGGGAATCAGGGAGTTCATCTTTGTCACGTCTCGTGGGAAGGGTGCGCTGGAGGATTATTTCGACAATGCGCCGCAGCTTGAGGCTGAACTCCGCAGGCAGGGCAAGACCGAACTTCTGGAGATCCTCAAATCGACCAATATGGACAGTGGCGAGATCGCCTATATTCGCCAACACAAGCCGTTGGGTCTGGGTCACGCGGTCTGGTGTGCGCGGCGCCTGATCTCGGACGAGCCGTTCGCGGTGATCCTGCCGGATGATGTGATCGCGGGTGAAAAGCCCTGTCTGGCCCAGATGATCGAGGCGTATAACGAGACCCAAGGCAATATCGTCGCTGCGATGGAAGTGCCTGACCACATGACCAAAGCCTACGGCATCCTCGATGTCAAAGAGGATATGGGCAGCATCGTATCCACCAAGGGCATGGTGGAAAAGCCCGCGCCCGGCACGGCGCCGTCCAATCTGGCGGTTATCGGGCGTTATATTCTCACCCCCACTGTGCTCCAAAAGCTGAACCGCAAGCAGGCCGGTGCAGGTGGCGAGATTCAGCTGACCGATGCGATTGATGCTGCCCGCGAGGACGGCGAAGAGGTCTATGGTTATCGTTTCAGGGGGCAGCGTTTCGACTGCGGATCAAAGGCGGGCTTCCTTCAGGCGACGGTTGCTTTTGCCTTGGCACGGGACGATCTGCGGGACGATCTGTGGAACTTCATTTCGGATGTCGTGCATGCTGAAAAGGCCGCACAATAATCATCCGGCCGGAGGCAAGTATTGAGCAATGTTCTGGTCACGGGTGGCGCGGGCTATATCGGCTCGCATGCCTGCAAGGCGTTGCTTGCGGCCGGATATACCCCTGTAACCTACGACAACCTTTGCACCGGCTGGCAAGATGCGGTCAAGTTCGGCCCTTTTGAGAACGGCGCCCTGACGGATCGCGCGCGGCTCGACGCGGTGTTTGCGGCCTATCAGCCGGTTGCCGTCATGCATTTCGCGGCGCTCAGTCAGGTCGGCGAGAGCATGACGGATCCGGGGCTCTATTGGCACAACAACGTTGCCGGATCGCTAAGCCTGATGCAGGCTGCGGTGCGGGCGGGTTGCCTGGATCTCGTGTTTTCCTCGACCTGTGCCACCTATGGCGATCAGGACAATGTGGTGCTGGATGAAACAAGCCCACAGCATCCGATCAACGCCTATGGGGCGAGCAAGCGGGCGATCGAGGACATGCTGCGCGATTTCGAGGCGGCGCATGGGCTGCGGCACGTGATCTTTCGCTATTTCAACGTGGCGGGTGCGGATCCCGAGGGGGAGGTGGGCGAATTCCACCGGCCCGAGACGCATCTGATCCCCCTGATCCTTGATGCCATAGACGGCAGGCGCGCCGCGCTGACGCTCTTTGGCACGGATTACGACACGCCCGACGGCACCTGCATCCGCGATTATGTGCATGTCTGGGATCTGGTCGAGGCGCATGTGCTGGGATTGCAATGGCTTGCGGCGGGCAAGGGCAGCCGGGTGTTCAACCTCGGCACGGGCAGCGGGTTCTCGGTGCGCGAGGTGATTGACGCAGCGGCGGCCATCAGCCAGCGCGCGGTGCCGGTGATCGAAGGGCCGCGCCGCCCCGGTGATTGCACGCGGCTTGTCTCTGGGTCTGTCCGGGCCGAGCGGGAACTCGGCTGGCGGCCCGCACGTTCGACGCTGGAACGGATGATCGGGGACGCCTGGCGCTGGCATCAGTCCGGGCACTACAGGAAATAGGGCCAACCTGCCTTGGGGGGCAAAGCAACCGGCATGGACAGGCTGCGGGATCTGGGCTTGGCGTATCGCCTGCGATGGAAACGCCGCCGTCTGCTCTGGCGCAGTTTCCGAAAGCGTCGGCAGTTGCGCGCGGTGATCGACCGCACGGACCAGATTGGCGCCGGTGATGTCCTCGGCTTCAGCACGATGCGCAACGAGGCGCCGCGTCTGGCCTTTTTTCTCGCCCATCACCGGCGTCTGGGGGTGCGGCATTTCCTGATCGTGGACAATGACAGCGATGA
>PFEY01000023.1 GCA_002783205.1 Rhodobacteraceae bacterium CG17_big_fil_post_rev_8_21_14_2_50_63_15
TCACAAGTCTTTGGCCCGGCTTCATTTTCGCCTTTCTCGCCTTTCGCTTTTTCGACATCCTCAAGCCCGGCCCCATCGGCTGGGCCGACCGGCGTCACGATGCCTTGGGGGTCATGCTCGATGACATTCTGGCCGGCATCGCCGCCGCGCTCTGCGTGATGCTGGCCGCCGGCCTCTATCATGGAGTCTTGGCGCGTTGATCGTAAACGATATATTGGACCGCGCAAGACATCGCGGCCTGCGGATTGCCACGGCGGAAAGCTGCACCGGCGGTCTGGTTGCGGTGGCGCTGACCGACATCCCCGGATCCTCGGATGTGGTTGAATGTGGCTTTGTAACCTATTCAAATGAAGCCAAAATCAGCATGCTGGGCGTTTCCCCCGCGACGCTCGAGGCGCAGGGTGCCGTGTCCGAAGCGGTCGCTCGTGAAATGGCCGAAGGCGCGCTCGCCCACAGCCTTGCGCATCTTGCCGTGTCGATCACCGGTATCGCTGGTCCCGGCGGCTCCGCGCATAAGCCCGAGGGTCGCGTCTGTTTCGGCCTTGCGATGCAGGGCCACGCCACATCGACCGAAACCCGTGACTTTGGCGCGCAAGGCCGCGCCGAGGTGCGCCGTCTGGCCCGGGATCACGCCTTGCACCTGCTCCACGACGCCCTGACCAGATAGCCCGCATCCTCAGCCGTAGAGATCCGCCGCCCGCTGCTCGAAGGCCCGGACGATGCGTTTCATCGCCTCATAGAAAAAAAGATCCGCCGCGGATTGCAAGAGCCTGTTCTTGAATGCAAAATCGACATCAAAACTTACCTCGCACCCGCCCTCTGCCTCACGAAACGCCCAGTTGGAGCGCATATGCTGGAACGGACCGTCCAGATATTCCGTTTCGATCCGCCGCGCCTCGGGCCACAGAACGACACGACTGCCAAACCGCTCGCGGAAGACCTTGAAGCTGATCACCAGATCTGCCTCCATCACCTGCGATCCGTTTGCCTGCGGTGTCAGGCTGCGGATCCGCGCCGCCGCCGTCCAGGGCAGGAACTGCGGATAGCGCGCCACATCCGCCACAAGCGCATACATCTGGTCCGCCGTGTGGCGCAGGTGGCGCGTCTCGGAATGTGATGGCATCTCGCCCCCGGTTTGCACGTGACAGTGGCGCGCTTTGTCCTAGACTGGCGAGCAAAGTTCAAGAGGGCCTCATGCCGCAACGCGCCTATGTCATCGACAAACTGATTTCAGCCAAGAGCATCGCCGCCCGGATAGAGGCGCTCTCGCACGACATAGAAAGGGAATTCGCCGATACCCGGAAACTCGTCGTGGTTGGGCTCTTGCGCGGCTCCTTCATCTTCATCGCTGATCTGGTGCGTGAGCTCGATCTGCCGGTCGAGGTCGATTTTGTCGAGACCTCCTCTTATGGCGACCGGATGGAAAGCAGCAGGGAGGTTCGTATTCTCAAAGACTTGCGCGGCGATATTGAAGGACGCGACGTGCTTGTGGTCGAGGATATCGTCGATACCGGACACACGCTGGCGCATGTCATTCACCTGTTGCAGAGCCGCCGACCGCGCAAGCTGAAAACCATCGCCCTTCTGGACAAGCCATCGCGCCGCGAGGCCGATATTCGCGCCGACTGGATCGGGTTCGAGATCCCGGACGAGTTTGTCGTGGGCTATGGCATCGACTTTGCCCAACGCAACCGCAACCTGCCCTATATCGGCAAGGTCCGGTTCACGGAAGAGGCGGAACACGCCGACAGCGCCACCTGATCAGTGCCGCCTGCGGGCGCATCTAACCTTCAGGAAAGAAACACGCAGCCTGATGGCGATCCCCCGCGAGCACCGGGCGTTCGGCACGACAGCGGGCCTGCGCTTTCCAGCAGCGCGGCGCAAAGGCGCAGCCATCGGGCACGTTGATCGGCGAGGGCAATTCGCCCTCCAACTTGATCCGGGATTTCTTCGCTTCGGGGTCGGTCGAGGGCGTCGCGGACAAGAGCGCCTTGGTGTAGGGATGGCGTGGATTGGAAAACACCATCTCTTTCGGTCCAATCTCCACGGGGCGTCCCAGATACATCACGATCAGATCATCGGCCATGTGCCGGACCACCGAAAGATCATGGCTGATGAACAGATAAGCCAGCCCCAGCCGGTCCTGCATATCCACCAGAAGATTGAGGATCTGGCTCTGGATCGACAGGTCCAGCGCCGAGACCGGTTCATCGAGCACCAGCACCTTGGGCTCCAGCATCAGGGCCCGCGCCACCGCGATCCGCTGGCGTTGCCCGCCCGAGAACATATGCGGATAGCGGTCATACTGCTCCGCGCGCAGGCCCACCATCCGCAGCATCTCGCGTGCCAGACGGGTGCGTTCGGCGGCACTGATGTCCGGGCGATTGATCTTGAGCGGTTCCTCGAGGATCGAGCCCACCCGTTGACGCGGATTGAGCGAGCCGTAGGGATCCTGAAACACGATCTGCACCGAGGTGCGCAATGCGGCGTAGTGCTGCGGTTCGGCCTCGATGCCGTTGACGCTGAACGTGCCAGAGGTCGGCTCTTCGATCATCGTGATCAGTCGCGCGAGGGTGGATTTGCCGCATCCCGATTCGCCCACCACCGCGAGGGTCTTGCCGGCCTCAAGGCTGAAACTCGCCTCTGACAGCGCCTTGACCACCTGATCCTTGCCAAAAATCCCGCCGCCGGTGTGATAATGCCGGGTCAGGTTGCGCGCGATGACGACGGGTCCGCTCATGCCTCTGCCTCCTCTGTGCGCTCCAGCGGATAGTGACAGCGTGCGAGGCCCATGGCCGGCGCGGCGGGTGTTGGCGGGCGACTTCGGCAGAGGTCATCGGCAAACGCACAACGCGGCGAGAAAAGACATCCCGCGGGGCGATCGAACTGCCCCGGCACGACGCCCGGAATGGTTGGCAGATGTCGCGTCGTGGCGCGCTCCGGCAGCGCCGCAAGAAGGGCTGCGGTATAGGGGTGATGCGGCCTGCGAAAGAGATCGCGCGCCGCCTGTTCCTCGACCTTCTGCCCGGCATATTGCACGCTGACGCGCTCGGCGGTTTCGGCCACCACGCCCATGTCATGCGTGATCAGGATCAGCGCCATGCCGGTCTCCCTTTGCAGCCGTGTCAGGAGATCGAGGATCTGCGCCTGAATGGTGACATCCAGCGCAGTGGTTGGTTCGTCGGCAATCAGCAGCTTGGGATTGCACGACAGCGCCATCGCGATCATCACCCGCTGGTTCATGCCGCCCGACATCTGGTGCGGATAAACCGACAACCGCTTTTCGGGTTCGGGAATACCCACCATTTCAAACAGCTCGATCGCGCGCGCCTGACGCGCGGCACGGTCCATTCCCATGTGGAGGCGCAGCGATTCCTTGATCTGGAACCCGGTCGTGAAGCAGGGATTGAGCGAGGACATCGGCTCTTGAAAGATCATCGCCATGTCCTTGCCGATGACCCGGCGGCGTTCGCGTGCGGGCATCGTGCGCAGGTCCCGACCGCCGAATTCCAGCTTGTCGGCGGTGATCGTCGCGGTCCAGGGCAAAAGACCCATCACCGCGAGCATCGCCACCGACTTGCCCGAACCGCTTTCCCCGACGATGGCCATGATCTGCCCGGCATCGACCTGCAGATCCACCCCGTCCACGGCGCGAAACTGACCCGAGGCGGTGGCAAAGGAGACCGACAGATTGCGAATATCCAGAAGCGCCATGCCGTCAGCTCCGTTTCAACTTGGGATCGAGCGCATCGCGCAGCCCGTCGCCCATCAGGTTGATCGCCAGCACGGTGACCAGGATCGCCAGTCCCGGAAAGGTCACCACCCACCACGCCCGCAGGATGAATTCGCGTGCCTCCGCCAGCATCGTGCCCCATTCCGGCGTCGGCGGCTGCGCCCCCATCCCCAGAAAGCCCAGGGCGGCCGCATCGAGAATGGCGGTGGAAAACG
>PFEY01000032.1:0-35675 GCA_002783205.1 Rhodobacteraceae bacterium CG17_big_fil_post_rev_8_21_14_2_50_63_15
TGATATCATGCGAAAAATCGTCGAAGTGGGTCACAAAGAGCCGACTGTCGTCCCGGCGCAGGCTCTGTGCCAGCCCCGTCACCATCACCAACCGCGAGCCCTCCGCGTCCGAGACCAGATAGGCCCTCGAGGAGGTATAGGTCACCGATCGCTCGGGATCGCGCCGGTCCGACAGGAACACGTCGCGCAACTCGCCCTCGGGCGTGATCTCGCGGATATAGAAGGTGATGCCGGGCGCGGGATGCAGGAATTCGCCTTCGCTCAGGAGCTGCGCCGCGACATTGCGCGAAATCTCCTGCTCGCGCAGCCGCAGCTGGCTGAGACTTCCCGGAATCAGCAGATGCGCCAGCAGCGACATCATCAGCGCCACAATCACCCCGAAGACGAGAACCGGACGGGTCAGGCGGGCGGGCGAATAGCCGGTCGCCTGGATCACGGTCAGCTCGCTCTCGGATGAGAGGCGATGGACCACGTAGACGGCGGCGGCGAAGGCAGCGATCGGCAACATGCCCCCGATCACAGAGGGCAGGGTCAGCGCGGTGAGTTCCGCGAACACCCAGGCGGGCTGTCCGTCGCCGATCAGCTTGTCGAACATGCGCACGGCCTTGTTGATCCAAAGGATCGACACCAGAACGAGCGCGAAAAAGCCGAACAAAACCATCAATTGCGACAGCAAGTATCTGTCGAATCTGGTCAATTGTGTCCCCCAAGGCAGAAATATTGTGGCGCAACCTAGCCCAAAGCCGCGCGGGGGAAAACTGCTAACTGGCCATCGACGAAAGGGCGCGCTAGGTCTGGACGGCATTCAGAAATGGGAGACCGCCGATGACACGCCTCGCCCCCGTCAGCTTTGCCGCCCCCGATCTCGACGCCATCGCCGCGGCGCCGGGCCGGGTGGCGGTCTTTGTCACCCCAGATGGCAAGCTCGACCCCGAAGGTCGCCGCGCCAACCGCCTCGCGCGCGGGGCGCTTGCGCGGCTGATCGAGGGCGGCGCGCTCGACAAGAAGGAGCCGGGCGATCTGGTCACACTGGGCTGGCCCGCGGGCCTTGCGGCGGAGGCGCTCGACGTGGTGATCCTGCCGCGCAACGCCGATGCTGCGCAGAGCCGCCGCGCGGGCGTGGCACTCGGCCGGGCGCGCGGCGACAAGGCGCTCACCCTCCTCGGCGGCACGCTCAAGCGGCCCGAGGAGGTGGCGCTCGGCGCGGTGCTGCGCGACTATGATTATGCCGCCCACCGGACCGGCGAGCACAAGGACGCCGATGCGATCACCATCACGGTGCGGGATCCGGAGGCGGCCAAGGCCGCGTTCGCCCCGCTGCGCGCCGTGGCCGAGGGCGTGTTCCTCACCCGCGATCTCGTGAACGCGCCCGCCAATCACCTGACCACCACCGCCTTTGCCGAAGAGATCAAGGGGCTGGCCGATCTCGGCCTCAAGATCACCGTGCTCGAGGAAACGGACATGGAAAAGCTGGGCATGGGCGCGCTTCTCTCGGTCGGGCAGGGCAGCGCCAGCCCCTCCAAACTCGCCATCATGGAATGGCAGGGCGGCGCCAAGAGCGAGGCGCCGCTGGCGCTCGTGGGCAAGGGCGTGGTTTTCGACACCGGCGGCATCTCGATCAAGCCCGCGCAGGGCATGGAGGAGATGACGATGGACATGGCGGGTGCGGGCGTGGTGACGGGCGTCATGCGCGTCCTGGCCAGCCGCAAGGCGCGGGCCAATGTCGTGGGCCTGGTGGGCCTGGTCGAGAACATGCCCTCGGACCGCGCCACGCGGCCCGGCGACGTGGTCACCTCGATGAAGGGCGACACGATCGAGGTCATCAACACCGATGCCGAGGGGCGGCTCGTGCTGGCCGATGTGCTGTGGTATGCACAAAAGACCTATCGCCCGCGCGGCGTGATCGACCTGGCCACGCTGACAGGCGCCTGCATCATCGCGCTCGGCCATGACAATGCCGCGGCGCTCTCGAATGACGATGCACTTTGCGACGCGGTGCTCAAGGCCGCCCGCGCCGAGGGCGAAGGGCTCTGGCGGCTGCCGCTGGGCAAGCCCTATGCCGAGATGATGAAGAGCCGCATCGCCGATGTGAAGAATTCGGGCGGTCGGCCCGCGGGCACGATCACGGCGGCCGAATTCCTGCACCGTTTCATCGAGGAGGGCACGCCCTGGGTGCATCTCGACATCGCGGGCGTGGCCAGCGTGCAGGCCGAGACGACCTATGCCCCCAAGGGCGCCTCGGGCTGGGGGGTGATGACGCTCGACCGTCTCGTGCGCGACATGCTTGAAGGCGGCTGATGGGGGCGGTCTATTTCTACCACCTGACGCGCCGCCCGCTGGAGGAGACACTGCCGCTGCTTCTGGAAAAGGCGCTCGGCGCGGGCTGGCGGGTGGCGGTGCGCGGCAGCGATGCGGCGCGGATGGACTGGCTCGACGCAAGGCTGTGGCTGGGGCCCGAGGACGGCTTTCTGCCGCATGGCCGCTCGGGCGGGGAGCATGATGCGCTCCAGCCCGTTCTGCTGACCACCGGGACCGATCTGCCCAACGGCGCGCGCTGCGTCATGGCGGTGGACGGGGCCGAGGTCACGCCCGGGGAGGTGCTGACGCTGGAGCGGGTCTGCATCCTCTTCGACGGCAATGACGCGGAGGCGGTGCAGGCTGCGCGCGCGCAATGGAAGGCTCTCACCGGGGCCGGATGCGCGGCGCAATACTGGACCGAAGCCTCGGGCAAATGGGAAAAGAAGGCCGAGGCCTGAGCGGGGGCTGGCGCGGCTCACCGGTGCTGCGCAACGCGCGTGTCGGTGATTTTATGGCGCCAGATCGTTCGACGCGCGGGCCGATGACCCCTGCTTCAAGGGTCTCCCCCGGGGGGGATCGCGTGTCCCGAATGATGTCCTGATCTCTCCGTCATGGTCGCAGGCAACGCCGCCCCGCCCCGGTGCGGCCTTGCTTTGCATCAAATTATTCGCCCCTCTTACGTCAATCGCCCCCCAGCCGCGCCAGCACCGCGGCCGTGTCGATCGCACCGATGGCGCCCGCGACGCGGCCCCTCGGCGCGCTCAGGCGGGTGGTGATATAGGCCTCGGCCACCGGCGCGGGCGCATGGCGCATCAGCACCGAGGCAGTGAGCAGCGTGGCCAGGCTCTCGGCATAGAACCGCGCCAGCCCCTCCTCGGGCAGCTTGGGAAAACTCTGCATATGCGCCGTCATCGCCGCGTCGAAACGGCGGTCCTGCCCGGCGACGACGGCCAGTTCGGCGCCGAGCACCTCGGCCGCCAGCGGCTCCCGGCGCAGGGTGCGCAGGATATCGAGGCAGATGACGTTGCCCGAGCCCTCCCAGATCGAGTTGAGCGGCGCCTCGCGGTAGAGCATGGGCAGGGGCGTGTCCTCGACATAGCCCATACCGCCCAGGCATTCCATCGCCTCGTAGACAAGGCCCGGACAGAGCTTGTTGCCGAGGAACTTGGCCAACGCCACGCCCAGCCGGGCGAGTGCGCGCACCTCCGCGCCCTGCCCGTCGAAGGCACGCGCCACATGCAGCCCGAGCGCGAGCGTGCCCTCCCAGTCGAGGGCCAGATCGGCGAGGACGGCGCGCATCAGCGGCTGGTCGATGAGCTGCTTCTGAAAGGCCCGGCGGTGGCGCACCCAGTGATGCGCCTCGACAAGCGCCGCGCGCATGAGACCGGCGGGCGCCATCGCGGTATCGAGCCGGGTGTGATGCACCATCTCGAGGATGGTGCGCACGCCCTCGCCCTCCGCGCCCAGCCGATGCGCCAGCGCGCCGTGATACTCGATCTCGGCGGAGCCGTTGGCGCGGTTGCCCAGCTTGTCCTTGAGCCGCTGGATGTGGATCGCGTTGCGCCCCTCCTCGAGCCAGCGTGGCACCAGGAAACAGGTGAGCCCGCCCTCGGCCTGCGCCAGCGTGAGAAACCCGTCGGACATGGGCGCGGAGCAGAACCATTTATGCCCGGTGAGCCGGTAGTGATCGCCCGCCGCCTCGGCGCGGGTGGTATTGGCGCGGATGTCCGAGCCGCCCTGCTTCTCGGTCATCGCCATGCCCATCGTGGCCCCGCCCTTGCGCGCCAGCACCCGCGCCGCCGGATCGTAGAGCCGCGCCGTCAGCTTGGGCACCCATTGCGCGAACAGCGCCTTGTCGGCCCGGAGTGCGGGCACGGCGGCATAGGTCATCGTCATCGGGCAGCACACGCCCGGCTCGACCTGGGCGGTGAGATAGACCATCGCGGCATGGGTGGCGTGGCCGCCGGGGGCCCCCTCCCACGGCAGCGCCGCATAGCCTGCACCAATGCCCGCGCGCATCAGATCATGATAGGCGGGGTGAAAGCGCACCTCGTCGAGCCTGCGCCCGCCGGCGTCAAAGAGCAGCAATTCGGGCGGGTGGCGGTTGGCGGCACGTCCGGCAAGGCGCATCTCCTGGGCACCGATCCTTGCGCCATAGGCCGCAAGCTGCTCGCCATCTGCCCCGGCCGCCGCCGCATGGCAGCGCAGCGCCGGATCCTCGTGCCAGAGATCGAGATCGCCGCGCGACGCGGGCTGGTTGAGCACCACATGGGTCGCAAGGTCTGCTCGTGCGGGACTGTCTTGCATCGGAGGCTCCTTCCTCTGCGATGCTAAAACGCAAGCGACCGCAACGAAAGGGGATTCACAACGGGACTCACCTGTGGCATGGTGCCGTGAGGCGTCCGGCAGAGGCGCAAGACAGAGCAGAGCAGAGCATGATTTCTCGCAGCCGACCCTGGGGCACCCTGATGTTTTTCATCATCGCGTTCTTTCTGGGCGCCTATTTCACCTTTGCCGCCGTGCAGGGCGATTATGGCCTGTTTCGGCGGGCCGAAATCGTGGCGCAGAGCGAGGCTCTCAGGATGCAGCACGAAGAGATGATGCTCCTCGTGACGCGGATGGAAAACCTGACACGGCGGCTTTCGGATACCTATCTTGATCTCGATCTGCTGGATCAGCAGTCCCGCGAGGTGCTGGGCCTGATGCGCAGCGACGAAATCGTCATTCGTTAGGCCGGAACCGCGCCCGAGACATTTGTCTTGCGCGGGGATCATCGCAGGCGCAGGGCTGGCGCGACAAATTCCCGCTCGCACCCGCCGCTTGTTTCGTGTATGAAATAGTTTAACGCTAAACTATATTTGTCAACAAGGAGTCGCCGCCTCATGGTTGCCCGAAAAAGCACAAAGAAACCAAATGTTTCCGCCGAAGATCTCAAGCAATATTACCGCGACATGCTACTCATCAGGCGATTCGAGGAAAAGGCCGGACAGCTTTATGGCATGGGTCTGATCGGCGGTTTCTGCCATCTTTACATCGGACAGGAGGCGGTGGTCGTGGGGCTTGAGGCCGCAGCCGAGGAAGGCGACCGGCGCATCACCACTTACCGCGATCACGGCCATATGCTGGCCTGCGGCATGGACCCCAAGGGCGTCATGGCCGAGTTGACGGGGCGCGCGGGCGGCTACAGCCGGGGCAAGGGTGGCTCGATGCACATGTTCTCGACCCAGAAGCGCTTTTACGGCGGGCATGGCATCGTGGGGGCGAACGTGCCTCTGGGTGCGGGTCTGGCCTTTGCCGACAAGTATCTGGGCAATGACCGCGTGACCTTCACCTATTTCGGCGATGGCGCGGCCAATCAGGGGCAGGTCTACGAGACCTTCAACATGGCGGCGCTCTGGCAGTTGCCGGTGATCTTTGTCATCGAGAACAACCAGTATGCGATGGGCACGGCGCAGAAGCGCTCGACCTCCTCGCCCGATATCTATCACCGGGGCGAAGCCTTTGGCATTCCCGGCGAGATGGTCGATGGCATGGATGTGCTGGCCGTCAAGGAAGCGGGCGACAAGGCCGTCGCGCACTGCCGGGCGGGCAAGGGGCCCTATATTCTCGAGATCAAGACCTATCGCTATCGCGGCCATTCGATGTCTGACCCGGCGAAATACCGCACCCGCGAGGAGGTGCAGAAGATGCGCGACGAGAAGGATGCGATCGAGCATGTGCGCGAATTGCTGATCTCTGGCGGTCATGCCACGGAGGAGGATCTCAAGGCGATCGACAAGGAGATCAAGGACGTGGTGAACGCGAGCGCCGAATTCGCCAAGGAAAGCCCCGAACCCGCTATCGCGGAACTCTGGACCGATATCATTGCCGATCCGGCACCGCAGAACGCCTGAGGAGGAGAGACGATCATGGCAACCGAAATCCTGATGCCCGCCCTCTCTCCGACCATGGAAGAAGGCACGCTGGCGAAATGGCTTGTGAAAGAGGGGGACACGGTCAAGGCCGGCGACATTCTGGCCGAGATCGAGACCGACAAGGCGACGATGGAGTTCGAGGCGGTCGATGAGGGCACGATCGGCAAGATCCTGATTGCCGAGGGCAGCGAAGGCGTGAAGGTCAACACGCCCATCGCGGTGCTGCTGGAGGAGGGCGAGAGCGCGGATGACGTTCAAAGCACCCCCACCGCCAAGATGCCCGAGGACAAGCCCGTAGATCAGCCCAAACCCGTCCCGGCCAAGGCCAAGGCCGCCGAGGCGCCAAAGGCCAATACCAGCCCCGACTGGCCCGAAGGCACCGAGATGCAGACCATGACGGTGCGCGAGGCGCTCAATTCCGCCATGGCCGAGGAAATGCGCCGCGATCCGACGGTCTTTGTCATGGGCGAGGAGGTGGCGGAATATCAGGGCGCCTACAAGATCACGCAGAACCTGCTGCAAGAGTTCGGCGCCAAGAGGGTGATCGACACGCCGATTACCGAGCACGGCTTTGCCGGAATTGGCGTTGGCGCGTCCTGGGGCGGCTTGCGGCCGATCGTGGAATTCATGACCTGGAACTTCGCCATGCAGGCGATTGACCAGATCATCAATTCCGCCGCCAAGACGCTCTACATGTCGGGCGGTCAGATGGGCAGCCCGATCGTGTTCCGTGGCACCAATGGCGCTGCGGCGCGCGTTGGGGCACAGCACAGTCAGGATTACGCCGCGTGGTATGCGCAGGTGCCCGGCCTGCGGGTGGTGCAGCCCTATTCGGCGGCAGATGCCAAAGGCCTGTTGAAAACCGCCATTCGCGACCCGAACCCGGTGGTATTCCTCGAAAACGAGATCCTCTATGGCCGCTCCTTCGAGGTGCCCAAGATCGACGATTTCACCATCCCCTTCGGCAAGGCCAAGATCTGGCGCGCGGGCACGGATGTGACCATCGTCAGCTTTGGCATCGGCATGACCTATGCGCTGGAGGCCGCCGACAAGCTGGCCCAAGACGGGATCAGCGCCGAGGTGGTGGACCTGCGCACGCTGCGCCCGATGGATACCGACACGGTGATCGCCAGCGTGATGAAGACCAACCGCTGCGTGACGGTCGAGGAAGGCTGGCCGGTGGCCTCGATCGGCAACCATATCTCGGCGGTTCTGATGCAAAAAGCGTTCGACTATCTCGACGCGCCGGTGATCAATTGCACGGGCAAGGATGTGCCGATGCCCTATGCCGCCAATCTGGAAAAGCTGGCCCTGACGTCCACCCAAGAGGTGATCGACGCCGTGCGCCAAGTGACCTATCGCTGAGGGAGAGACGACCATGGCAACCGAAATTCTGATGCCCGCCCTCTCGCCCACGATGGAAGAGGGCACGCTGGCGAAATGGCTGGTCAAGGAGGGCGATACCGTTTCCGCGGGCGATCTTCTGGCCGAGATCGAGACCGACAAGGCCACGATGGAATTCGAGGCGGTGGACGAGGGCGTGATCGGCAAGCTGCTGGTCGCCGAGGGCACCGAAGGCGTCAAGGTCAACACGCCGATTGCGGTGATCCTGGACGAGGGCGAGAGCGCTGCGGATCTTTCCAGCGCCCCGGCCAAGGCCGCAGCACCGGCGGCGAAAGTGGCGGAGAGTGCACCGCAGGCGGCGAGCGCTGCCCCCGCCCCCGCCGCGCCGAAATCGGCCGATGGCGGGCGCGTCTTTGCCTCGCCTCTGGCGCGGCGGATCGCGGCGGACAAGGGGATTGATCTGGCCGCAATCAGTGGCTCTGGCCCGCATGGGCGGATCGTCAAGGCGGACGTGGAGGGGGCCAAACCCTCGACGGCGCCCTCGCAGGCCGCTGCACCCGCAGCCGCCGCCAAGGCCCCTGCCCCGGCCGCTGCGGCGCCATCTGGCCCGTCGTCGGATGCGGTCATGGCGATGTATCAGGGCCGCGCCTATGAGGAGGTCAAGCTGGACGGGATGCGCAAGACCATCGCCGCACGGCTGACCGAGGCCAAGCAGACCGTGCCGCATTTCTACCTGCGCCGGGAAATCCGTCTGGATGCGCTGATGAAATTCCGCGGTGAGTTGAATGCGCAACTCGAATCGCGGGGCGTCAAGCTGTCGATCAACGATTTCATCATCAAGGCCTGCGCGCTGGCATTGCAGGCGGTGCCCGATGCCAATGCCGTCTGGGCGGGCGACAAGGTGCTGCGGCTCAAGCCGTCGGATGTGGCCGTGGCGGTGGCGATCGAGGGTGGGCTCTTTACGCCCGTTCTCAGGGATGCCGAGATGAAATCGCTCTCGGCACTCTCGTCGGAGATGAAGGATCTGGCCAAGCGGGCACGCGACCGCAAACTCGCGCCGCAGGAATATCAGGGCGGCACGTTTGCGATTTCCAACCTCGGCATGTTCGGGATCGAGAATTTCGACGCGGTGATCAACCCGCCGCATGGGGCGATTCTCGCCGTGGGTGCGGGGCTGAAAAAGCCGGTCGTGGGCAGGGATGGCGAGCTGACGGTGGCGACGGTGATGTCTGTCACGCTGTCGGTGGATCACCGGGTGATCGACGGCGCGCTTGGCGCGCAACTCCTGGAGCAGATCGTGGGCAACCTCGAGAACCCGATGGTCATGCTGGCGTAAAGTCTTAGGCCCCGGCCTTTGGGCCGGGGCACCTTCGGGCGCGCGCCCGTCAGAGCGGCGCGCGAAAGATCACGAAGGCCCCCGCCGCGATCAGCGAAAACCCGAATGCGTGGTTCCAGGTGATCGGCTCCTTGAGGTAGAGCACGGAGAATCCGGCAAAGACCACGAGCGTGATCACCTCCTGCATGGTCTTGAGTTCAGCCGCCGAATAGACCCGATGCCCGAGCCGGTTGGCGGGCACCGCGAGCATGTATTCGATCAGCGCGATGCCCCAGCTGATCAGCACCACGGCCCAGAGCGCGACATGGGGGAATTTCAGATGCCCATACCATGCGAAGGTCATGAAGATGTTCGACAGGCTCAGCAGCAGCACCGGCGCGAGCCACAGCCAGAGGCCGCTCATTCAGGTCAATCGCTCTCGGTTTCCGTGGTTTCCGTGCCGCGCACGCCCAGAAGCTGATCCATGCTGACCGACGGCTGAGCACAGCCCGCCTCGCCGACGATCCGGGCCGGCACGCCGGCGACGGTCTTGCACGGCGGCACGTCCTGCAACACGACCGAGCCTGCGGCGATGCGCGAGCAGTTGCCGACACGAATATTGCCCAGCACCTTGGCCCCTGCCCCGATCAGCACGCCATTTCCGATCTTGGGATGGCGGTCCTCTTCCTCTTTGCCGGTGCCGCCAAGGGTGACGGAATGCAGCATCGAAACGTTGTCGCCCACCACCGCCGTCTCACCGATGACAATCGAATGGGCGTGGTCGATCATGATCCCCCTGCCGATACGGGCGGCGGGGTGAATATCGACGCCAAACACCTCGGAGCAACGCATCTGAAAGAACCGCGCCAGATCGCGTCGCCCGGACGTCCACAGCCAATGCGCGATGCGATAGGCCTGAATGGCCTGAAATCCCTTGAAAAACAGAAGCGGCAGGATGAACCGGTCACAAGCCGGATCGCGATCATTGACCGCGACGATATCGGCGCGGGCAGAACGCCCGATCTCGGGATCGCTGGTCAGCGCCCTGTCGCAGATCTCGCGCAGGATCTGTTCGGGCATCTCGTCGGAGGCGAGCTTGAGCGAGATGCGATAGGCGAGCGCCGATTCGAAGCTGTCGTGGTGCAGGATGCTGTAATGAACGAGTCCGCCCAAGAGCGGTTCATCGGCAATCGCGGCCTTGGCTTCTTCGGCGATCTGCGCCCAGACCGGATCAAGTTCGGCCAGTTTCTTGCGGGTTTGTGCCACGGGCTTTGCTCCTCTGGATTAGCGCCAGTATAACAGATAGGCAGAGCGGGTAAATTGCCAAGCGGTGAACAGATGGATGAAACGACGCAGGCCCGGATGCGGGCCCGGATCGAGGCAATTCTCGCGGATCTGGCAGACGAGGACAGGCGAGGCAAGGCCGGTCAGGCGACGGTCGAACTCGATCAGCAGGCCGTGGGACGGCTGAGCCGGATGGACGCCTTGCAGAATCAGGCGATGGCGCGGGCGGGTCAGGTGCGCCGTCAGGCGCTGCGCCAGCGGTTGCTGGCGGCGATCGCGCGAATGGATGAGGGCGAATATGGCTCTTGCGAGGATTGCGGTGAGGCCATCGTCGAGGGGCGTCTGGCGCTCGATCCGGCGGCGACGCGCTGCATGTCCTGCGCCAGTGGTTGAGATCGGGCCACGCCCGCTCAATCGGTATCGGAGACCAGATAGCGGGTCGCCATCGAGAAAAGTTCGCCCTGCGAGGAAATCCCCAACTTGGCATAGGCGTTGCGGCGATGCACCTTGACGGTGCCCACGGCCAGCCCGAGAGAGGCCGCGATGGTTGGACCGGAATGGCCCTGAAGCACCAGATGGATGATTTCCGCCTCGCGCGGGCTTAGGCTGACCGCGCCAAGAAACCCGAGCAGATCCTGCGCCCGGCCGGGCCGTCCGTCTGTCGTCTCCGGTTCCGCGCTCTGGCCCCAGTGACGCGCGATGGCGGCGCAAAGCGGGGCAAAGCCCAAGCGAACGCTATCCAGCGCCGTGGCATCGAAATCCGCGCTGCGCAGGCTGCGCGCCAGCGACAGGATGATCCAGCCCTCGGACCCATCGGGTAAAAGCAGGCCCAGCTCGTCACGAATGCGCACCCGGCGATAGAAGCGACGGTAGTATTCCGACAGCAGGAAGGACGTCGGCACCAGATCGCGCAACCGGAAGGCGCCCGGCGCGCGGCCCTCGCGGCAGGCTTGGTAGAAGGGATCGAGCAGGAACGGCCCGGTGGCATAGAACGAGACGGAAATGGCCGCCTGCACATCATCGAGATCGTGAAACAGGCAGACCGGCTCTGACGCGCCGCGATAGCGTGTCACCATCATCGATTCAAACCCGGTGCAAACCGCCAACGCGCGCCGCAGCGCCAGCGCAAACCCGTCCTGCCCGATCTGTTCGATCAGATCTCCAAGCGCTGCGTTCCAGTCGCGGAGGCCGGCCTCGGATTTCAGATGGGGTGTAAATTCTACCACTATCGCCATAGATCCCTAGATGAATTTACAGGGATATACGTTGTGGGCACAGTGTTCGGCAAGCGAAGATTTTTTCTTACCTCTCACCGAAAGGACCCCCCGTGACCGAGACCACGAGCGTCAACCCCGTTGCCTGTGATCTGGCCTTTGGCCGACCCGACCCGCGCGGCAGCATTTCCGAACCCAGCTATGGTGGCGCCCTCAGCTTCATGCGGCGGCGCTATACCAAGGATCTGAGCGGCGCCGATGTGGCGGTGATGGGCGTGCCGTTCGATCTCACGGTTTCGGGCCGCTCGGGCACCCGGCTTGGGCCGCGCGCGGTGCGCGCCGCCTCAAGCCATATCGCCTGGTCCGCACCCTGGCCCTGGGCCTTCGATCCCTTCGAGATGCTCTCGGTCGTCGATTACGGCGATTGTTTCTTTGATCCCGGCTATCCGGCGCAGGTCCCCGAGGCGATCACGCAGGCGGCACGCGAGGTGCTGGCGCAGGACACCGCCCTTCTGACGCTTGGGGGCGATCACTTCATCACCTGGCCGCTGCTGAAGGCCCATGCCGAGAAGCACGGGCCGCTGAGCCTGATCCAGATCGACGCCCATTCCGACACCTGGTCGGACGAGCCGGGGCGGATCGACCACGGCACGATGCTCTGGCATGCGGTGCGCGAGGGGCTGGTTCTGCCCGAACGCTCGGTTCAGGTGGGCATCCGCACGCATAACCCCGAACCGCTGGGGTTCAACATCATCGACGCGCGCGAGGTGCATCGCAGCGGGCCTGAAGCGGTGGCGGCAAAGGTGCGCGCGATCGTCGGCGATGCAAAAACCTACCTGACTTTTGATATCGACGCGCTTGATCCCTCGGCCGCCCCCGGCACCGGCACGCCGGTCATCGGCGGGCTCTCGACCTGGCAGGCGCAGGAATTTCTGCGCGGACTCGAAGGCATCACCCTTGTCGGCATGGACATGGTCGAGGTCGCCCCGGCCTATGACGTGGCCGAGATCACGGCGCTGGCGGCGGCGACCCTGGCCTGCGATCTGCTGTGCCTCTATGCAGCGGGGCGCAGGTAGGGCGCGGGATCTGTCCCGATGTCACAGATCCGAAAAAAAGCCCCGGCGATTTGCCGGGGCCAGTCCAACAGGGAGGTACATGCGTCAACCGCACATACAACGTAAGATAGCACGATAATCGCGCGATGCGCAGGCCGCCTTGATCGAGGTCAAACGAGCGTGACCTTTAAACCACAAGTCGGTAGCCGCCCGACTCCGTCACCAAGAGGCGCGCATTACCCGGATCGGGCTCGATCTTTTGCCGCAGGCGGTAGATGTGGGTCTCGAGCGTATGCGTCGTCACGCCTGCATTATAGCCCCAGACCTCGTGCAGCAGGATGTCGCGCGCCACGATATTCTCGGTCGCGCGATAGAGAAACTTCAGGATGTTGGTTTCCTTTTCCGTGAGCCTCACCTTGCGCTCGTCTTCGGTCACGAGCATTTTCATCGCCGGTTTGAACGTATAGGGCCCAAGCTGGAACACCGCATCCTCGGATTGCTCATGCTGGCGCAACTGGGCCCGGATGCGCGCCAGAAGCACCGGAAACTTGAACGGCTTGGTGATGTAGTCGTTGGCGCCGGCATCGAGACCCAGAATGGTGTCAGCGTCGCCATCATGGCCCGTCAACATCAGGATCGGGGCCTTGACCCCCTGTTTGCGCATCCGTCGGCACAATTCGCGTCCGTCGGTATCGGGCAGGCCGACATCAAGGATGATGAGATCATAGATCTGATCCTTGATCTTGCTCATCGCATCAGCGCCGCTTGACGCCTCGAACACATCGAAATCCTCGGTCATCACCAATTGCTCGCCAAGCGCCTCACGCAAGTCGTCATCATCATCGACGAGAAGTATCTTCTTGACTTGTGCCATCTCGATTTCCCCTTCCTGTGATGGAACATGAGCCACAAGGCGACTTGCGGCAAGATCTGCAACACAAGACTCACGCCCACGTGTTGCCTTGAGAGCGTTTCTTTCCATTCGTTACAAAAAACCCTACATAGAGTTGTAATCTATCGGACCCCTGCCACCATGACCCTTGCACCAGATATCAGTGAAATCGTCGCCCGTGCACGATCCGACCTGCGGATGGGCGTGCCGGTGGTGCTGTCGGGCGAGCAAGGCGTGGCGCTGATCCTGGCGGCCGAGACGCTTGATGCGCAGCGCCTGGCCGATCTGCGCGCACTCGGGGGGGCACCGGTGCTGGCCATCACCGCGCGGCGCGCCGAAACCCTCAAGGCGCGGCCCTATGATGGCGATCTGGCGCGGGTGATGCTGCCGCCGGATGTGACTCTGGCCTGGCTGCGGGCGGTGGCCGACCCGGCCGATGACCTGAAAACGCCGATGAAGGGCCCGCTGGCAAGCGCGCGCGATGGCGTGGCGGATCTGCACCGGCTCGCGATCGCGCTGGTCAAATCGGCGCGGCTATTGCCCTCCGTGCTGGTTCTGGCGCTGCCGGATGGTGCACGATTTGCCGCGCGCAACAGCTTGACCCTGGTCGATACGCTGGCGGCGACAGAACATCTCAACGAGATGAGCCCGCTGCATCCGGTGATCAGCGCCCATTTGCCGTTGCAGGTCTCCGAGGCCGGGCGGCTGCATATCTTTCGTCCCGAGGACGGCGGCGAGGAGCATTATGCCATCGAGATCGGCAAACCCGCGCGCGATGCGCCGGTGCTGGCGCGGCTGCATTCGGCCTGTTTCACCGGCGATCTGATGGGTTCGCTGAAATGTGATTGCGGCCCGCAACTGCGTGGCGCGCTGGCGCAGATGGGGGCGGAAGGGGCGGGCGTGCTGCTCTATCTCAATCAGGAGGGTCGCGGCATCGGTCTGGCCAACAAGATGCGCGCCTATTCGCTTCAGGATCAGGGATTTGACACCGTCGAGGCCAATCACCGTCTGGGCTTTGAGGATGACGAGCGCGATTTCCGTATCGGGGCACAGATTCTGACCCTGATGGGATTCTCGGCGGTGCGTCTGCTGACAAACAATCCCGCCAAGATTGCGATGATGGGGCAGAATGGCATCGAGGTCGTTGAACGGGTGCCGCTCAGACTTGGGGAGAACCCGCATAACCATGCCTATCTCGCCACCAAGGTGGCCAAGTCGGGGCATTTGCTCTGACGCTCAGCGCTGCTTTTCGAACCAGATGATGACCTCTCCAATTTCCAGCCCGTATTTGTTCATATAGGCGCGATTGAGCACGCGGCGGTCGGATTGCAGCCACATCCAGTCGTCAAAGGCGACTCGCAGCGTGCCGTCCGGCACTGGCAGGTCGATCGCATAGCGCCAGTTGAAGGTGTCGCCACGTTCTTCGCCCGACGCGCTGCCGATCACGCCGGGGGCTGATCCCTCCCAGGTTTCCGGGCCGGTCTTGGTGAGGGTCCAGACGCGGGTTTCGGTGGCGCCATCGGCATAGGCGAAATCCTCGTTGAGCGTCAGGGTCTTGCCATCCCAATGCCCGGCGACATCCACCTTGAAGCGGCGGCGCACCGTGCCGAAGCGATCCTGAAACTGGCCGTAGCCGATCACATGACCGGCAAAGAACTCCTCGAGCTTGAACTCTTTCGGGCTCAGCTTTGGATCGCCAAGATCGGGCCGTCCGGCACAGGCCGTGACCAGAAAGACGGACAGGAACAGAAACGCAAGACGCATGGAACCCCCCTGACAATGCTCGCGGGAGAGATAACGCGACAGCGCGCGCCGGCAAGGTCGGATCAGAGCGTGGCGTTCACCGCACCGCCATCCAGCAGCAGGTTCTGGCCGATGATGAAGCCGGCATACTGGCTGCACAGGAAGGCACAAGCGGCCCCGAATTCCTCTGGTGTGCCGTAGCGACCCGCCGGGATTGTGGCGCAACGGCGCGCCTTGGCGTCCGCCAGTGAAATTCCCTGCGCGGCGGCGACGCCGTTGTCCAGCGATATCGCCCGGTCGGTGGCATGAATGCCCGGCAACAGGTTGTTCATCACCACTCCCCGACCCGCAACCTGCCGCGACGTTCCCGCAACATATCCGGTGAGACCGGCGCGCGCGGCGTTCGACAGACCGAGAACGGCGATCGGTGATTTGACCGATTGCGAGGTGATGTTGACCACCCTGCCCCAGCCGCGCGCCATCATCCCCGGCACCAACGCCTTGATGAGCGCGATGGGCGTGAGCATGTTGGCATCGAGCGCCTTGATGAAATCTTCGCGGTCCCAGTCGCTCCACATCCCCGGCGGCGGGCCACCGGCGTTGTTGACCAGAATATCCACGCCCGTCGCCGCCTCGAGGATCAGCGCGCGGCCCTCCTCTGTCGTGACATCGGTGGCCACGGTCACGATCGTCACGCCGAAATCCTTGCGGATCGCCTTGGCCGCTGCTTCGAGCGCCTCTGCACCCCGCGCGTTCATCACCAGATCGACCCCGGCCTCGGCCAGCGCGCGGGCACACCCAAGCCCGAGCCCCTTTGATGACGCACAGACCAGTGCCCGCTTTCCCCTGATCCCCAGATCCATGTCATCCCCCCGGTTTGGTTCAGCCGGGAGTTAACACCGGGGCATGCAGAATGACCAGAGGCCTGCCGACCATGCGCCGACGGGCTGAACGCAGGAGCCCCGGAAAGTCCCGCGCATTGACCACTTGACGCCACAATTCTAGACTAATGCTGCAACAATGTTTTCGCCGCCGACGGCCTTACCAGAACCGGTGTCTCTGATGATCCCCGACCGTGCCCAGACCGCACATTCCGTCTCCGTCTTTCCCGCCGCGGCGTTCTGCGTGGTGAACGGGGCCAATCTCGGCGATCCGATTTCCTTTGCCGCCGAGCTCGATCTCGATGATGTTTACGACGTGCAACCCGGCGCATCACCGCTCTTGCTGTCACTGGTGATGCACCCTGACGGCCCGTTCACTATCGCCGAGAGAAGCGCGGTTGGGCACCCCGGCGCGCAGGTGCATCTGGATTGCTGTCTGACTTTCATGTCGGTGGCCGGAAAAACCAAGGAAATTCTGGTGCTGGTCGAGCTTGACGCCGACGGGGATGTCGCCGCGATCTACGTCATGCCTCTGGCGCACCTGCATGCCAAGACCGATTATACGCTGGTCGGCATCGACCGCGAGGCGGGGTTGAAGAAATTCGCGCAGGCCGCCTGCATGTCCTTCGCGCGGGGCACCCATATCACTCTGGCCTCGGGCGAGCAGCGCCGGGTCGAGGATCTGCGGCCCGGCGATCTGGTGCTGACCCGCGACGACGGGGCGCAACCGCTGCGCTGGATCGGACAGACCACCTTGAGGGCTGCGGGCGATTTTGCCCCCATTCGCATCCGGGCGGGCGCACTCAACAATGAACGGGATCTGCTGGTCAGCCCCGATCATCGGCTTTTCATCTACCAGCGGTCGGACGCGCTCGGGGCGGGGCGACACGAAGTTCTGGTGCGCGCACGTCATCTGGTCAACGGCGATACGGTGCGGCGTGAGAGCGGCGGATTCCTCGATTACTATCAGCTCCTGTTCGACACGCATCAGATCATTTATGCCGAAGGTATCGCCGCCGAAACACTTCTCGTCGATCCACGCACCCGCGCCGCGCTGCCGGTTGATCTGGGCGATTGCGCGATCCCCGATGAAACGGCGCATGGCGCGCGCGCGCATCTGCGCTACGAGGTGAGCGGGGTTCTGCTCGATCGTCCCAACACCGCGGATCTGCTCAAGCGCGCCTCGTCGCGTTAGGGCGTGCAAGCCGTGTTGCGCAGGCCCGCCCGCCCCTCTATATCCCGCCGCATGTTGGACACCCGCACAAACCGCCCCGCCCTGCCGGCCGAGATTGCCCGGCGCCGCACCTTTGCGATCATTTCGCATCCGGATGCGGGCAAGACCACGTTGACGGAAAAGTTCCTGCTCTACGGGGGCGCGATCCAGATGGCAGGCCAGGTGCGCGCCAAGGGCGAGGCGCGACGCACGCGCTCGGATTTCATGCAGATGGAAAAGGATCGGGGGATTTCGGTCTCGGCCTCGGCGATGTCATTCGATTTCGGGCGGTTCCGGTTCAACCTGGTGGACACGCCCGGCCACTCGGATTTCTCCGAGGACACCTATCGCACGCTGACCGCCGTCGATGCCGCCGTGATGGTGATCGACGGCGCCAAGGGGGTGGAAAGCCAGACGCAGAAGCTCTTTGAGGTCTGCCGCTTGCGTGACCTGCCGATCCTGACCTTTTGCAACAAGATGGACCGCGAGGCGCGCGACACCTTTGATATCATCGACGAGATTCAGGAAAATCTGGCGATTGACGTCACCCCGGCAAGCTGGCCCATCGGCATGGGGCGGGATTTTGCCGGCTGTTATGACATGCTGGGCGACCGGCTGGAACTGATGGACCGCGCCGACCGCAACAGGGTGGCGCAATCGATCGAGATCAATGGCCTCGACGATCCGGAACTGGAGCGCCATGTGCCCGCCGATCTGGTGGCCAAGCTGCGCGACGAGGTGGCGATGGCGCGCGAACTCTTGCCCGCGCTCGATGTTCAGGCGGTGCTCGAGGGGCATATGACGCCGATCTGGTTTGGCTCGGCGATCAATTCCTTTGGCGTCAAGGAATTGATGACCGGCATCGGCACCTACGGGCCGGAGCCTCAGGTGCAGAAGGCCGAACCGCGCCAGATCGCGCCAGAGGAAACCGCCGTCACCGGCTTTGTCTTCAAGGTGCAGGCCAACATGGACCCCAAGCACCGCGACCGGGTGGCCTTTGTCCGTCTCGCCTCAGGGCATTTCAAGCGCGGCATGAAGCTCACGCATGTGCGCTCGAAAAAGCCGATGACGGTCTCGGCGCCGGTGCTCTTTCTCGCCGCCGACCGTGAACTGGCGGAAGAGGCCTGGGCGGGTGACATCATCGGCATTCCGAACCACGGGCAGTTGCGCATCGGTGACACGTTGACCGAAGGCGAGGCCCTGCGCGTGACCGGCATCCCGTCCTTTGCGCCGGAACTGCTGCAACAGGCCCGCGCTGGCGACCCGATGAAGGCCAAGCATCTGGAAAAGGCGCTGATGCAATTCGCAGAAGAAGGCGCCGCCAAGGTGTTCAAGCCCGCCTTTGGATCGGGCTTTATCGTGGGGGTCGTCGGCGCGCTGCAATTCGAGGTGCTGGCCAGCCGGATCGAGCTGGAATACGGCCTGCCGGTGCGTTTCGAGGGGTCGCAATTCACCTCTGCCCGCTGGGTGAGCGGGCCGAAGGACAAGGTGGAGGCGTTCATCGCCGCCAACAAGGCGCATATCGCCCATGACCACGACGGCGACGTGGTCTATCTCACGCGGTTGCAATGGGATATCGACCGGGTGGTGCGGGACTATCCCGAGATCAGGCTGGCCACCACCAAGGAGATGATGGCCTAGATTTCTCTCAGTCGTCGCGCTCTACCTTAGGCAGGTGATGGGCGATGCCCTTGTGGCAGTCGATGCAGGTGCTACCTTCCGGCGAATGTCCGGTCTCGGCGACAACTTGCATCTTTTCCTGTGCCCGGCGGCCCTGCTTGGTGAAATCCATCGCCTCAAAACTGTGGCAGTTGCGGCATTCGCGGGAATCGGTGCGCTTCATCACCTCCCAGACATGCCCGGCCAGTTCGGCGCGCTTGGCCTCGAATTTCTCGGGCGTGTTGATGGTGCCGAGCACTTTGTGCAACAACTCGTTGCTGGCCTGGATCTTGCGGATGACCTTGGGCCCCCAGGCATGGGGGACGTGGCAATCCGAGCAGATGGCACGTACGCCAGAGGCGTTCTTGTAATGCACGGTGGTCTTGTATTCCTGAAACACGGTGTCGCGCATCTCGTGGCAGGAAGTGCAGAATTCGAGCGTGTTCGTGGCCTCCATCGCGGTATGGAACCCGCCCCAGAAGATGATGCCGGCGACAACCCCGACCGAGAGCAGAATCCCCTGCCCGATGAGAACACTGGGCCGGGTAAACCAATGCCAGAGCCATTTCACGAATCGAATCATCTTCTTTCAGTCCTTCAGGTGAATTTGGCGATTGGGACGTGCCGACCGGGTGGGCGGCACGTCCATAGTTGCAAGCGGTTGCTATTCGGCGGGAAGTTCCGCGCCGATATAGGCGATCACATCGGCCGCAATCTGATGATCGAAGGCGCGCAGCGCCGGCATCGCCTCATGCGGCTGACCGTTGAGCACCTTGTGCATGACCTCATAGGGATTGCCCACCAGCGAACCGAGCGGCGGCATCTCCTTGGGCAGTTTGCCCTCTGCCCCGTGGCAATTGGCGCACACGGTGCGATAGACCTGACCGCCATTTTCGGCATCGCCGACGATCTTGCCATCCGCGACATAGGCGTCGTAACCATAGTCGCCGTGGACCACGAAATTCGCCAGATCGGTCAGATCCACATCGGACAACAGGTCGCCAAAGCCGTGCGCCGGAGCCGTCAGCACCGCGACCACAGCCGCCGGATCACCGCCCTGCATCCCGTTGATGCCCTTGATCCCGGTGAAATGCTTGCCGCTGCTATAGGCCCCGTCCGCGCCCTTGCCATCCCAGCCGTGGCATTCCTTGCAGCGCCAGTTGGCATTCGGCTTTTCGGCATAGCTCGCATCCTTGGGATAGAGCGGATGCGCCTCTTTCGGGGCTTCCTGATTGGTTTCCTTGTACCACTTGTCGTAAAGCCGTCCGCCACGTGCCACCGACCCCTCATCGGCCGCAAGGGCAAAGGGCGCCGTTGCCAAGCCGAACGCGGCCGCCAACAAGGCAACGCGCGCCAGCGGTTGAGTGTTTTTCATCATCTTCACAGTCCTCCTGCGCTACATCGACCTTGCCTCACTGGCAAAGGTCCCAGCAGACCCATTGTGCAACTCTGGCTAAGGCCTTGCGTTGATCTACATCATGAAATTGAGAAACTTCAACAATCCGTTACACCGCCGCTACATTTTTTATCCGCGCAGACGGCGCCGGGAGATCGCCCCGGCGCCAAGGCCCTTTCGGATCGTAGTTTCGTCTCAGTTCGACATCAAAGTCGGAATGATGGTCACGATTGCCGGGAAGAACCACAGGATCGCCAGTCCCCCGATTTGGATCAGCACGAAGGGCAAGACGCCGCGATAGATGTGACCCGTGGTCACCTCCTTGGGCGCCACGCCGCGCAGGTAAAAGAGCGCAAAGCCGAAGGGGGGTGTCAGGAACGAGGTCTGCAAGTTGACCGCGATCATGATCGTCACCCATTTCGGATCGAAGGTGCCGCCATAGATCACCGGCCCCACGATCGGGATCACGATGTAGATGATCTCGAGAAAGTCGAGCACGAAGCCGAGGATGAAGAGCACCAGCATCACGATCAGAAAGACCTTCAGCTCGTTGTCGAAGCTCTTGAGGAATTCCTGGATGTAATGTTCACCCCCGAAGCTGATGACCACGAGGTTGAGAAGCTGCGAGCCGATCAGGATGGTGAAAACCATCGACGTAACCTTGGTCGTCTCGCGCACCACCGGGGTCAACACCCCGCCCGTGTAGAGCACCCAGCAGGCAAACAGCAGGCCGAACAGGGCGTAGAGATAGGCCGCATAGGCGATCAGGAAGGCCACCCATGACTCGAAGCTGACACTGTCAAGATTGACCCGCAGGTCAAAGTTGATCCCCATCAGGATGGCAAGGCCCACGGCCAATGTGGCAATGATGATGATTTTCGGTGATCTGTCCTGATCGCGCAACTTGCGATAGGCGGCCAGCATGATGGCGCCACCCGCGCCGAGGGCTGCGGCGGGTGTCGGATTGGTGATGCCGCCAAGGATCGAGCCAAGGACCGCCACGATCAGCACCAACGGCGGGAAAACCACGCGGATGATCTCGTTTTTGGCCATACGCAGCGCCGCATGGGCGACGCCATACAGCGCCAGGCCGTAGGGAATGAGCAGGAGCAGCGCTGATATCCCCGAAGATGTCGATGGCTTGATGACAAGGATATCGACGAGCAGCCCCAACAGAATCCCGAGCGCGCCGATGATCAAGGGGGCAGGACTGGACGACGGGCTGACCCCACGCCCCACGGCGAGGGTCAGGGCCAGCATCACCATGATGATGGCAACTCCGTCGCCGATCGGGGCGGCGGCTGCCTCCTTCTCGAAGCGCAATTGCGCGATCTCTTCGGGGCTCAGACGCACACTTGCAGTGACGCCACCCGCGGCGTCGATCGTCGCCTGCTCGGCGACCGCCACATCCCATTTCTCTTGTCCGTGCAACGCGATCATTGCCGCCTTGCACTCGGGATTTACGTTGGTCCTCAGGGACGCCGTGGCGCCCTGATCGGAAAAGCTGTCAATGGTCAGATCCTGAGATCCGACGATGTTCAGCGAGGTCAGGAACATGATTCCGGCAATCAGTCCGACGGGCACGCCCACAAACCAGGTAAACCCCTCCGAGCGGGTAATCACCTCGCCCTTGCCGTTGCTGGAAAGCTGAACGGCAGGTGCCTTGGACGGATTAAACAGCGCATAGCAAAAGGCATAGAGCCCGTAAAGCACCGCAAGAAGGATCCCCGGCAGCAGGGCCGCCTGAAAGAGGGTGCCGACAGACACCACGGCCGGCTGTCCGAGATAGGTCAGCGCGTCGCCGCAGCCCACCGCCATGGCGCGATTTTCCTGCGCCACGGAATAGAGATCGCCCGCCAGCGTGCCCAGAAGAACGATCACGATCGAGGGCGGGATGATTTGTCCCAGCGTCCCGGAGGCGGCAATCACGCCGGTGGCGATTTGCGGCGAATAACCGGCCCGCAGCATGGTGGGCAGAGACAGCAGCCCCATCGTCACCACCGTTGCGCCGACGATCCCGGTCGAGGCCGCCAGAAAGGTGCCCACCACCACGACCGACACCGCGAGACCTCCGGGCAGCGGGCCAAAGACCCGCGCCATGGTGGTCAAGAGGTCGTTGGCGATCTTGGAACGCTCCAGCGTGATCCCCATCATCACGAACATCAGGACCGCGAGCAGCGTCTCGATAGACGCCCCCGCCAGCACCCGCTCGTTGATCCGGTTGACGATGAACGACACGTTGCGGTCAAGCGCCACGTCCCAGCCAAGCGGAAACAGCGGTTGCGCCGCGCGGGGCAGATCCGGGTATCGGAAAATCGAGATGGCATCAGGCCGCACACCGCTCGCGATCAGGCTGTTATAGGCCTCGCTGCCGCTGTCGATCGCCTGGTGGATCAGGATCCCGGCGCTGTCGAGCCCGGCGATGATCGCAAACGCCACGATCCCCGCCCCGCCAATGGCAAAGGCCACCGGAAACCCCGAGAGAATGCCCCCGAAGAGGCAGAAAAATACGATGATGAGACCGATCTCGACGCCGTCAAGTCCGAATAGCATTGGTTTACGTCCCTTTAATGCGTGCCTTCATAGGCCTCTTCGCCCTCGCCCAGCGTGTCGCGGTCAAGGTATTTTCCAACACTGTCGATGCCTTCCTTATACTCCAGATAAGAGCGCCAGAAGAACGCCATCGCCTGCAAGAAAACCATCGCGGCAAAGCCAATCAGCAACATCTTGAACAGGAAATAGGCGTTGAACCCGTTCGGGCTGAAGCCAATGGTTTCCACGTTCCAGCGCAGCGCGCGGGATTTCATCATCAGCCGGTCAAGGCCTTCGCTGGCCGACGGGTTGGGCACGATCAGATGCCGCCACATGAAGAACCAGCCATACATCCAGATCAGAGTTGCCATCGGCATCATGAAAAACAGACTGCCCAGCATGTCGATGATCCGCTTGGTGGCGTGGCTCACCGGCGCATAGATCAGATCAACCCGCACATGCCCGCCCTGAACAAAGGTGTAGGTGGCACAGAGTGTCACGATCATCGCATTGTAAAGCTTGAGTTCCTCACCCCACCAGCTGACATCGAACTGGAGCGGAATGCCAATTCCCAGCACGATGTCGGGCCGGGCAAAGATCCGCTGAATGAAAACGATGATGATCTGTTGCAGAACCATGATCAGGCCGGCCCAGGCGATGAACCGGCCAACGGTGTTGGCAAAACCCTCAAGCGCGCGAACACAGCCCCACATGAAGCCATTTTTCCAAAGGCCGATCCCCGTCAGGATCAGAAAGATGGTAAACACGACAAAGAACAACTCGATCGAACCGCCATAGTAGACGACCCGCATGATCGCCTCCTTGTCGGACCAGTTGAGCCAGAGCCCCGGATGGCTGATCGCGTAGGCCAGATTGTAAAAGGCCATGCCGATGTTCTGAATGACCCAGAGGATTGCGTCGAGCATCTCTTCTCCCTCACGCGTGCCACTCGGGCGGAGCTTTGGAACTCACGCGCCGATAGGGACAGGCCCCGAGATAGCGGGGCCTGCCGTTGTGATCTGCGTCGCAGTTTAGCCCAGAACGCGGTCGCGCTGCGCGGTATAGGCGCCGTCGGACTTGTGGATCCAGGCCGAGGAGGCTTTGAGCGAGGCGGTATAGCTGTCATACATGCGCTTGTAGAGGTCGTCGCCCATGTTTTCCTGATGCACCTCATCAGAGGCCTTGCCGAAGGCATCCCAGACCGAATCGGGGAATTCCAGCGTCTTGACGCCGGCCGATTGCAGGCGCTGAAGGGCCGAGGAGTTATTGGCCAGGAACTGCGCCAGGTTCCACTGATGCGCCTCGGCACAGCCGATCTCGATCATCTTCTGTTGCGCCGGGGTCAGGCTGTCGAACACTTCACGGTTCATGCCGATCGAGAGGCCTGCGCCCGGCTCGTGGAAGCCTGCGGTGTAATAGATCTTGGTGATCTCCTGAAAGCCCATCTTCTCGTCTGCCCAGGGACCGATCCACTCGGTGCCGTCGATGGCACCCGAGGCCAGCGCCTGATACACTTCGGAGCCGGGCAGGTTCTGCACCGATGCGCCCAGCTTGCCGAGCGCTTTGCCACCAAGGCCGGGCATCCGGAACTTGAGACCGTTGAAATCCTCGGGTCCGTTGATTTCCTTGGAGAACCAGCCGCCTGCCTGCGCACCGGTATTGCCCGCGAGGAAGGATTTGAGACCGAAGATCTGGCCCAGCTCGTCATGGAAGGCTGCGCCGTCGCCGTGGTAATACCAGTTCACCAGTTCCTGCGCGGTCATGCCGAAGGGCACCGACGTGAAGAACGCATAGCCCGGATGCTGGCCCACAAAATAGTAGTCCGCCCCATGGTAGAGATCGGCCTGACCGGCAGTCACGGCGTCGAACACCTCGAACGCACCCACCAGTTCACCGGCGCCCTTGACGTCGATCGTCAGGCTGCCGTCGGACATGCCGTTGACGCTGTCGGCCACCCGTTGCGCGGCATCGAACACGCCCGCCAGACCACGACCCCAGGTCGTGACCATGGTGAGCTTGCGTGCGCCCTGCGCATAGGCCGGTGCGGCCAGCGCGACCGCGGCGGCGGCGCCGCCACCCAAAGCGGAATTTTTCAGAAAAGAACGACGATCCATATGGTATCCTCCCCATTCATTGAATGACTGCCCTCTCGGGGACAGCACTCGGATCATTAGAGTAAGCGGACCTTAGACTCGGATCTTGCGTCTGCATATACCGATTACTGCGTAGATTTGTGCCTTTTGAAAAAAATTCTGGGGCAAATTCCAACTTGGCGACATGAAGATCGTATCAATCGCGCTCCCCGCAAAGGGCAAGGCGGCCTGCCGCTCTGACCGTCTCGCTCTGACCGGAGACAAGAGCGGCCCGGCCGATCGCCTGCCCCGCCACGATCTGCCGGAGGCGAGGACGGCGGCCCTGATGCGTCAAGGACTGGAATTTTCTCAGGTTTGGCACTATCGCTTGACCATGCGACCCATTCTTGCCCGCTTGCGGCTCAATTACGGCCAGAAACTCTTTCTCATCGCCACCCTGCCGTTGATCCTGACGGCGGTGGCGATCTCGGTCGTCGTGACCCTGCAATCGCAGCAGCTTGCCGAGCGCGAAATCGCGACGCTCGAAGCCCAGTTGATCGAGGCCAAGCGCGCCGAGTTGCGAAACTATCTCTCGATTGCCCGCACCGCATTTGTCAATATCTACGGACGCGCCGCCCCCGATGACACGCGCGCCATGCTTCAGGTCAGCCAGATCCTCGCCGGGATGCTCTATGGACAGGACGGCTATTTCTTTGTCTTCGATTACGACGGCAACAATCTCGTGAGCCCGCGCCACACCGCGCTGATCGGCCGCAACTGGACCGGACTCGAGGATCCGAACGGTCAGCCGATCACCGACACGCTGATCCAGTTGGCGCGCACGGGCGGCGGCTATCACAGTTATGAATGGCCCAAGCCCTCGACCGGCGAAAGGGCGCAGATGGTGACGTATGTGATCGGATTGCAGGATTGGCGCTGGGCGATTGGCACCGGCATCTTCATCGACGATGTGATCGCCGTCGTGGCGGCGTCGCGCGAAAAGGTCGAGGCCCGCATCAAGCGCACCTTTTTCTATATCGGCGCGGCGATGCTGGCGGCGCTGCTGCTCGTCTTTGTGCCGGGTCTCTTCATCAATATCCGCGAGCGGCGGCTGGCCGATGCCAAGCTCAAGAAGCTGACCCAGCGCGTGTTCGATGCCCATGAGGAAGAGCGCGGCCGCGTGGCGCGCGAATTGCATGACGGGATCAGCCAGATCCTCGTCGGCGTGCGCTATGCGCTCGACACCGCCAAGCGGCGACTGGCAGCGGGCGATGCGCGCGCCAGTGACACGCTGGAACGTGGCATCTCGCATCTCTCCGGGGCGATTCAAGAGGTCCGCCGGATCAGCCGCGATCTGCGTCCGGCGGTGCTTGACGATCTCGGGCTCGGCCCGGCGCTCAAGGCGCTGACGGAGGATTTCGGCAAGCGCACCGGGATCAAGACAGAGTTCAGGACCGTGGTTTTCCGCAACCGTCTGGACGATGAGGCAAAGATCGCGCTCTACCGCGTCGCCCAGGAAGCCTTGACCAATATCGAGCGCCATTCCGGGGCCACACAGGTCTCTGTCGATCTGCGCGGCCATGCGCGCGGCGGCACGCTCAAGATCTCCGACAATGGTCGCGGTCTCGATCATCACCAGACGAGGCAGACCGCGAGCAACGGACTGGGGCTGCGCAACATGCAGGAGCGGATGGACCAGCTCGACGGCACGTTGCGAATTCTCTCGTCGAAATCCGGCACCCTGATCGAGGCCTCGGTGCCGCTCAACCATCTTTTGCAGCCCCAGGACGACTCGGGCGATGCCGGCGACCAGGCAACATCAAAGGCGAGAACCCAAGCATGACATCAGCGCCCATTCGCATCGTGATCGTCGATGACCATCCGATGGTGGCCGAAGGCATCCAGTCGATTCTCGAAAGCTATGACGATGTCGAAGTGATCGGTGTCTTTTGCACCGGCGCCGAGATCATCGACCGGGTCAGCGATCTTGACCCCGATGTGATCCTGCTCGATCTCAACATGCCGGGCATCGGCGGGTTGACAACGACCGAAATCATCCTCGAGCGCCGCCCCCATACCCGCATCCTCATCCTGAGCATGCATGACAGCCCTGAATATATCGCGAGCGCCCTCAGCCATGGCGCGGCGGGCTATGTGCTCAAGGATGTTCCCACCGATGAGATCAAGCGCGCGATCGACGCGGTGATGGCGGGTCAGCGCTATCTGTGCACCGGCGCGCAGGGCTCGCTCGGGCCCTTCAGCCCCGACGAACGCGAGCAATTGACCAACCGCGAGCAGACGATCCTGCTGCAACTGGCGCAGGGCAAGTCCAACCGGGATGTCGCGCAGATCCTTGATATCTCGGTGCGCACGGTGGAGACGCATCGCAAGAACATCAAGCGCAAACTGGGCATTTCCTCGACCGCCGGCCTGACCCGCTATGCGCTGGAACACGGCGTCTTGCAGGGCACCGGCGTGCGGCTCTGAGAACAGCCAAGTCCGAGTTCGATATTTGCACCCGCCCGCCTGTTCTGTAACCTTGCCCGAACACGGGAGGAACGGGAATGCCGCAACGCGAGATCAAGCCGCTGGGCCTGCCGGAGATGGGCGAGGTCCGTCTGGCCATGCTGGCAGAAGCCTTGCGTCTGGGCTGGGCCGACATGCGCCGCGCGCCGGGCTATGCGGTGCTGTTCGCGGGCGTCTATGTGGCAATCGGCCTGCTCATGGCCGCGATCACCTGGACCACCGGCAAGAGTTACTGGCTGATCTTTGCCGCCGTCGGCTTTCCGTTGATCGGGCCCTTTGCGGCGGTCGGATTCTACGAGGTCAGCCGTCGACTGTCACAGGGACGGCCGCTGGTGGCCTCGGAAATCCTTGCCGTCATCGCCTATCAGAGACGGCGGCAACTGCCGTCGATCTGCGCCATCATCATCATGGTGTTCCTGTTCTGGTTCTTTCTGGCGCATATGATCTTTGCGCTGTTTCTGGGGCTCTCGACGATGACGAATGTCTCGTCGTCGCTTGCTGTCTATTTCACCCCGCAGGGGCTGGGAATGCTGGCGGTGGGCAGCGGCGTGGGCGCGATGTTCGCGCTTTTGCTCTACGCGATCACGGTGGTCTCATTGCCGCTCTTGCTCGATCGCGAGGTGGATTTCGTGACCGCGATGCTGGCCAGCATCGAGGTGGTGCTCAACAATCCCGTGCCGATGCTGGCCTGGGCGGCGCTGGTGGCGGGGCTGACCTTTGTCGCGATGGTGCCCGCGTTTCTGGGCTTGTTCGTGGTGCTCCCGCTTCTGGGACATGCGACATGGCATCTCTATCGCCTGATCTGCGCGGCGGGCCAGGATGAGGGCGAAACCTGATCTACCCCAAAGACGCGCCCTGCCCCGGTTTGGCATGGACCCGTGGCAGACGTTCGGGCAAAATGAACCCACAGGCTCTTGAAAGGGCAGACCAATGATCGACGTGAAGGACATCGAGCGGATGGCCGCCGAATATACGGCAGCCTGGAACTCGAAATCGGCCGAGGCCGAGGCCGCATTCTATGCGCCGGAGGGCGAGATCATCATCAATCGCGGTGATCCGTGGACAGGGCGCTCGCGGGTGCGCGATATGGCGGCTGGGTTTTACGCCGATGTTCCCGATCTTTCCCTGACCTGTGATGGCGTGCGGTGTTCGGGGCATCACGTTCTCTATCTCTGGACCTTCACGGGACATGACGCGACCACGGGACAGGCCCTGACCATTCGTGGCTGGAAGGAATGGGAGCTCAACGATGATCTCAAGGTCGCGGCCTCGCGCGGATGGTTCGATGCCGAGGACTATGCAAGGCAAGTCGGCGGCTAACCTCTGCGGCAGTCCTCATAGACCACCGGCCCGTCGGACCTTGCGGCCCCCTGAGCGACCGCGAGACGATCCAGATCAAGGCGAGATCCTTGGGCATGTGGTATCAGGGAAAGTGCCGTTTCCGGCCCAGGTGAGGCGGCGCTGATAGTGATGAAGGACGCTTTGACATGCGAAAACCAGTCAAGACAGACGCAAAGGCAGAGCCCGCAACACCCGCGATGACCGCAGCGATGATGGCCTTCAATTCGGCCATGCTACAGGCGTGGCAGGACATCATGTCGGACAGCGCGCGCTTTCTGACAGAGCGTCTGCATCAGGATCTGGACACCCAAAGGGCCCTGCTGGCCTGCAAGAGTGCAACCGAACTGCTTCAGGTTCAGTCGGCCTTCTTCAAGACGGCCATGGCGGATTATGCCGACTATGCAACGGGGCTTCGCGAACGGCTCGCCGCCGCGACGAAGGACACGATGGAAGATGCGCGGTCCGGTTTTTCGCGCGGCTATGACGACGTGCCGCTCTGAACCCTGCCCCCCGGAGTGATCCCTGTTTCGCGACCCGCTCATGCCTCGCGGCCCTGCGCGACAAGGCGCGCGTGCAAGACGCGCGCCTCCGGCACTCCGGCCTCCAGCGCAAAGATATAGGCATGGGTGAGGTAGAAACAGGCGGCGTCGAGATCCGCCGCCCCATCCGCCGCCTGTTCATAAAGCCGGATCAGCGCCGCGCGATCCCCCGCGGCATGAGCGCGGATCATCGCGGCGTCGAGATCGCTCATTCCGCGGCACGCGCCCGCTCGCGATGCGCCTCGATCCGGCCCGCCACCCAATCGTGAAAGCAATGCGTCGGGCTGTCCATCACCGGCGAGAACCGCCCGCCGTCGAAACCGGGGGCGTGGCGGCCGCGCTGCATACCCTCGACGACACAGATGTCCTCCTCGAATACGGCCCTCCAGAGTTGCGTGTTGCGCGCGCGCAATCCGCCGTCGGTGTCCGCCGCGGCATAATAGAGATGGACATGCTCGAGCGTGCGCTCGGGGCCCTGCGGTGCGAGAAGGACCGCAAAGGCATGGTCGCGATGCACGCCCAAGAGAACATTGGGATAGACCGACACATATTCGGCCTGTTCGTTCCACTTGCTGCCAACCTCGGGAAAATCGGGGAAAGTCGCGCCGGTCTTATCGCTTAACTGCCGATAGACCATCGTGCCCTGACCGGAATACTCGCCCGGTCTCTCGATGTGATAGTGATCCTCGAGCCGCGAATAGCTGTTGAGGCCGGGATGCACCCAGGGCAGGTGGTAGCTCTCGCAGTAATTCTCGACCGCGAGTTTCCAGTTGGTCGCGACCGCGAGGCTGAAGGTGCTGTCGGCACCGCCGTGATGGAGGGGTTGCTCGAAATCGGCCCAGCGCCGGAGCAGATCCGCATGCGCCTCCTCAAAGGCCGGCGCATCGCCCGAGACGTTGATCCAGACCACATCGCGCCAGATATGGCTGCGGATCTCGGACAGGCCCAGTTCGTCGCGGCGGATCGCCTCATGCGTGTTGTGCCCCGGCCCGCCGACATGGGGCGTGCTGACCAGTGCGCCCTTGGTGGAATAACACCATGAGTGATAGGGACAGCGGATCGCCCCCTCGATCTTGCGCGGTGCGTTGACCAGGATCATGCCGCGATGACGACAGATGTTCTCAAAGACGCGGACATCGCCGTCCTTGTCGCGCAGAAGCAGGAGCGGCATGCCAAGAAACTCCAGTGGCTTGGCATCGCCCGGTTCTGGCAGGTCGGCGGCCACCGCCAATCCCACCCATTGAGAAAGAAGCAGCGCGTGCTTTTCCTCCTCGAAAACGGCAGGATCAATGTAGTGGGCGTTGGGCAGGCCATGGGCGCGCTCGATCGAAGTGCCGACAGTCGAAAGATCAGTGAGAGCGGTCATCCTGGCGTCTCCGGGTGGGTGGTTTCGGCCACACAGTGACAGAGGCCACCCCGCGCTCGCGCTCATCTGCGACGCGCGCGCACACCCGAACGACACGCCGCGCGGTCAGCGCCCGCGCGGCAGCGCCGCCACCCCGGTGCGCGCCATTTCCACAAGGCCCAAGGGGCGCATCAACTCGGCAAAGGCGTCGATCTTTTCCGGCGCGCCGGTGATCTCGAATACGAAACTGCCCAGCGTGCTGTCCACGGCATTGGCGCGAAAGATATCCGCAAGACGCAACGCCTCGACCCGCTTCTCGCCCTCGCCCGCGACCTTCAGCAGCGCCAGTTCGCGCGCAACACTCGGGCCCTCCACGGTCAGGTCATTGACCTTGTGCACCGGCACGATCCGTCCCAGTTGCGCCTTGATCTGCTCGATCACCTGCGGGGTGCCGGTGGTGACGATGGTGATGCGGCTGGTGTGGCCGGTATGATCCACCTCGGCCACGGTCAGGCTGTCGATATTGTAGCCCCGGCCCGAAAACAGGCCGATCACGCGCGCCAGCACGCCGGGCTCGTTATCGACGATCACGGCCAGCGTGTGGGTCTCCTGCACATCCGAGAAATTCGAGCGCAGGTTGTAGGCGGAATGCCGGGACGAACCTTTCTTGATGTGCAGGGGGGGCATGTGAGTCCAATCCTCTTTGTGGCGCAAAACGGCCGTGGCTTCTTCTTGGCGAAAATACCCTCGGGGGGTGTGGGGGGCAGACGGCCCCCCATCGGCCTCAGACAAGGACCGCGCCACCCTCTTTGATCGCGTCCTTGGTGCTGACCTCGCCCAGCAGCATCTTGTTGTGCGGCTCGCCCGACGGGATCATCGGGAAACAGTTCTCGTGCTTTTCCACGAGGCAGTCAAAGATCACCGGCCCGTCATGGGCAAGCATCTCCATGATCGCCTCGTCGAGATCGCCGGGGTCCTTGCACTGGATGCCCTTGGCACCAAAGGCCTCGGCCAGTTTCACGAAATCGGGCAGCGATTCCGACCAGCTTGACGAATAGCGCTCGCCATGCAGCAATTCCTGCCACTGGCGCACCATGCCCAAGCGCTCGTTGTTGAGGATGAACTGCTTGACGGGCAGATGGTATTGCATCGCGGTGCCCATTTCCTGCATGTTCATCAGCCACGACGCCTCTCCCGCGACGTTGATCACCAGCGCCTCGGGATGGGCGATCTGCACCCCGATGGAGGCCGGAAAGCCATAGCCCATGGTGCCAAGGCCGCCAGAGGTCATCCAGCGGTTGGGAGCGTTGAAGCCCAGATACTGCGCCGCCCACATCTGATGCTGGCCCACTTCGGTGCAGATATAGCGGTCGTGACCCCTGGTCAGCGCCTCGAGCCGCGCCAGCGCGTATTGCGGTTTGATCACCGGGCCTTTCTGGGTGAATTTCAGGCAATCGACCTTGCGCCACTCGGCAATCTTCGCGGTCCATTTGCCGATCGCCTCGCGGTTGACCTTGCGGCCGCGCGCTGTCCAGATCTCCAGCAGGTCCGCCAGCACCGTGGCGATGTCGCCGACGATCGGGATATCGGCGCGGATCACCTTGTTGATCGAGGAGGGATCGATATCGATATGCGCCTTGATCGACTCGGGGCTGAAGGCATCGACCCGTCCGGTGATCCGGTCATCGAAGCGCGCGCCGATATTGATCATCAGATCGCAGTCATGCATCGCCATGTTGGCCTCGTAGAGCCCGTGCATCCCCAGCATACCCAGCCAGTGCGGCCCATTGGCTGGATAGGCGCCCAGTCCCATCAGCGTCGAGGTGATCGGAATCCCGGTTGCCGCGACCAGATCCCGCAAGAGCCGCGTTGCCTCGGGCCCGGAATTGATCACGCCGCCGCCGGTGTAGAAGATCGGACGTTTCGCGGTTTCCATCGCCGCGACCAGATCGGTGATGGCCTCGATATCGCCCTTGGTCTGGGGTTGGTAATGCGAGACGCGCGCCTTTTGCGGCGGGGTATAGGTCGCGCTGGCAAATTGCACGTCCTTTGGGATGTCCACCAGAACCGGGCCGGGACGGCCGGTGGTCGCGACGTGGAACGCCTGATGGATGATGTCCGAAAGGCGCGCGGTATCGCTCACCAGCCAGTTATGCTTGGTGCAGGGCCGCGTGATGCCGACGGTGTCGGCCTCCTGAAAGGCATCATTGCCAATCATGAAGGTGGGCACCTGCCCCGTCAGCACGACAAGCGGGATCGAATCCATCAGCGCATCGGTGATGCCCGTCACCGCGTTGGTGGCGCCGGGGCCGGACGTCACCAGCACCACGCCGGGCCGCCCGGTGGAACGGGCATAACCCTCGGCGGCGTGCACCGCCGCCTGTTCGTGACGCACGAGGATATGACGGATGTCGTTTTGCTGGAAGATCTCGTCATAGATCGGCAGCACGGCACCGCCGGGATAGCCGAACACGACGTCCACGCCCTGATCCTTGAGGGCCTGAACCACCATTCTCGCTCCGGTCATCTGACGTGTCATCTGCGTGTTTCTCCGTATGTGACGTCACTTCAATTCGCATAAAAAAGCCCCCGGTCGGATCCGGGGGCGCATGAGAGACGGGTATGGTTCCCCTACCGGCCCATGCGCCATTCGCCTACGATGTTGACTAGCCCTGCCATTGACAGCGACTCCTTTTCTGCGTGTGCGAGACATTAGGACCGGGTCGGGGGGGCGTCAAGGCAGTTTGCTGGATAAAATGTCGCGAAAAGGGGGGATTTCTTTGCATTTATTGCTTAAATGGGGCAGATATGCGCCTTGGGGCCGAAAATGGGTGCGGCCAAGCGGCATTTTTATCCGCTCGGCCCGCGAGATCTCGTGGGCCGGGCGGGCGCTGCCTTCTACTGCATCAGATGCTGAACGTGCTGGCGTGACCTACTTGCGGGGCGATCGCGCGCGCGCTCTGGCCGCGCGCCGCACGCTTGCGACCAGAATGACGATGCTGCCCAGCAGCAGGACGCCGCCCCCGGCGAGCGGCGGCAGCGCGGTCGCGTCGATCAGCGCCGCCGCGATCAGGACCAGGACCAGAATCGCGGCGGTCAAGCGCGCGTCACTCACGAACATGCTGAAAAGTTCGGACAGGACATCTTTCAGAACACTCATCACAGCCCTCCTCCGGCCGGTTGCCGCACCATCCGGGCCGAGAGCAGCCCCGCGACCAGAAACAGCGCCGCAAACGCAAGCAGCGCCAGATCCTGCCCCGGCCAGTCCACGCCCAGGCCCTCACCCGTCCAGAACACGCCAAAGGCGGACAGCATCACCCCCACCCCGAACTTGAGCGTGTTCTCGGGCACGTTCGACAACGGCCGATGCGCGATGACCCCAATCCCGAGAACCAGCACACAGGCGGCCAGCGCGCCAAGACTGGCGGGCCAGAGCAGCCCGCGCCCGGCGCCAACGGCGATGACGATGAAGATGACCTCAAGCCCTTCCAGCAGCACCGCCTTGTAGGCGGCGATCCCGGCGATCCAGTCCTGCGAGGTCTGCTGACGTTTGACCTCTGCGCTCAGCTCTGCGGTTTCGCGGGCAAAGATCGCGCTCTCGTCATGCAGCGGCAACACGCCCGCCGCCCGCAGCGACGCCTTGCGCAGCCAGCCGATCCCGAACAAGAGCAAGAGCACCCCGATCACCAGTTGCAGCAGATGGAGCGGCACCCGGTCGAGGAGCGGCCCGAGGATCACGACGATAGCCGCCAGCGTCGCCAGCGCCGCCCCGGTTCCCAGCACGGCGGGCCGCCAGCCGCGCAGGGTGGCGACCACCAGCACGATGGTAAAAGCCTCGACAACCTCGACGACCGAGGCAAGGAAGGCCGCGCCTATGGCAGGGGCGGCAGTGGACCAGTCAAGCATCTCTTTCCTCACTTGTTTTCATCATGTGCGTCAAAGACCCGGCGGGCATAATCGTCCAGAACATTGACACATCCGGCCAGACGCGCCTCGGCCTCGGCTGCGCGGGGCGCGCCATAGAAATCGAGCTTCCGGATCTTGGCGAGCCAGCCCTGAAGTTTCTTGAGATCAACGTCGTTCTCTTCCAGTTCGGCATAGGTGAAGTGGTTGGCGGCGACTTCCTTGGCCACCTCGCGTTCGAAATCATCGCATTTGTCGATGAATTCGGCATAGGCCTCATCGCGTTCGGCCTTGAAGCGCGCGAGCACCTTGGCCTCCTGCCCCGGATCGAGGGCGAGGGTTTCGAGGAGCACCGACTCGCCGTTGGCTTCGAGAACGTCGTTCTCCAGCATCTTCAGGCGGCGGACATGATCCTCCGTTCTGGGCAGGAGGCAGACTCCGTTTTGCAGGTAGATGGCCCCCATCGCCTTCAGCTTGCGCCAGAGCGAAACCCGCTTGGCCGCCGGTTCTGGCGGCACCTTGTAGGTCAGAAGGAGCCATGATTCTGGGGTCATATGACAGTGATATTGTAACCATCGTAACATATCAAGAGACACCATTGCTCGGACCGTGCAGGCGGCGGGCCTCGCAATCTTCCCCAACCCCGTGCGACCTGCTAGCTAGGGGGATGCTCAGCTATCAGCACCATTACCACGCCGGCAATCCGGCAGATGTCCACAAGCACGCGCTGCTGGCGTGGATGCTCGACTACCTGATACGCAAGGACAAGCCGCTCAGCTACATCGAGACCCATGCCGGCCGGGGGCTCTATGATCTCGAGGATCCAGCCGCGGTCAGGACCGGCGAAGCGGCACAGGGGATCGGGCGGCTGGAGCGGGCCTTTGCCGCCGATCACCCCTACCGCCAGCGTCTGGACGAGGTGCGCGCGCGCCACGGGGCCACCGCCTATCCCGGCTCTCCTCTCATCGCGGCCCTGAGCCTGCGCGCGATGGACCGCCTCCATCTGGCTGAACTGCATCCCGGCGAACATGCGCACCTCACCGACCATCTGGCCCCCTACCACGCCCATGTCCGCCAGCAGGACGGCTATGCCATGGCGCAGGAGATCTGCCCGCCAATCCCGCGCCGCGGCCTTCTGCTCGCCGATCCCAGCTATGAGGTAAAATCCGAATATGACCTCATTCCCAAGGTGTTTGCCCAGATCGCCCG
>PFEY01000032.1:35743-64127 GCA_002783205.1 Rhodobacteraceae bacterium CG17_big_fil_post_rev_8_21_14_2_50_63_15
TGGCGCAGCTCTCCACCCTCTTTCCCGAGGCGCTGCGCCATGAGGTGCGCTTTGCCCCCGCCCGCGACGGCCACCGGATGATCGGATCAGGCCTCTTTGTCGTGAACCCGCCCTTTGGCCTTGCGGCAGAGAGCGCCCGGCTCTCGCGGATTTTCATCGCGAACGCCTGATCTGCGGGGATTCTGCCCGGTGACGACACGGGGTGCGACAAAATTCTTTGATCTTGATCAATTTCGCGCATTGCCGCTCTCTGGCAGACATTCTAAACCTAAACGGAATAACGGGGTTGCGCGTGCCATTCACGCACACTCCCGGCACCCACACCATCAGGAGGCGCCCAATGGCAGATGCAGCCATTCACGGTCACGAACACGAAGATCACCGCGGGTTCTTCACCCGCTGGTTCATGTCCACGAACCACAAGGATATCGGCATCCTCTATCTGGTCGTGTCCGCCTTCGTCGGCCTGATCTCGGTGATGTTTACGGTCTACATGCGGATGGAACTGATGCATCCGGGCGTGCAATACATGTGCGCCGAAGGCGCGCGCTTCATCGCCTCCGATGTTGCAGACTGCACGCCCAACGGCCATCTCTGGAACGTGATGATCACCTATCACGGCGTTCTGATGATGTTCTTTGTCGTCATTCCGGCGCTCTTCGGCGGCTTTGGCAACTACTTCATGCCGTTGCAGATCGGCTCGCCGGACATGGCGTTTCCGCGGATGAACAACCTCAGCTTCTGGCTCTACGTGGCGGGCACCGCGCTCGGTGTTGCCTCGATGCTCAGCCCTGGCGGCAACGGCCAGCTTGGCTCGGGTGTGGGCTGGGTGCTCTATCCGCCGCTCAGCGCCAACGAGGGCGGCATGTCGATGGATCTGGCGATCTTTGCCGTGCATGTCTCGGGTGCGTCGTCGATTCTTGGTGCAATCAACATGATCACGACCTTCCTCAACATGCGCGCACCGGGCATGACGCTGTTCAAGGTGCCGCTCTTTGCCTGGTCGATCTTCGTCACCGCCTGGCTCATCCTTTTGTCACTGCCGGTTCTGGCAGGCGCGATCACCATGCTGCTCACTGACCGCAATTTCGGCACCACCTTCTTTGATCCCGCGGGAGGTGGCGATCCGATCCTCTATCAGCACATCCTGTGGTTCTTTGGCCACCCGGAGGTGTATATCATCATCCTGCCCGGCTTTGGTATCATCTCTCACGTGATCTCGACCTTCTCGCGCAAACCGATCTTTGGCTATCTGCCGATGGTCTGGGCGCTGATCGCCATCGGCTTTCTGGGCTTTGTGGTCTGGGCGCATCACATGTATACCGTCGGCCTGTCGCTGACCCAGCAGAGCTATTTCATGCTGGCCACGATGGTCATCGCGGTGCCGACGGGGGTCAAGGTGTTCTCCTGGATCGCGACCATGTGGGGCGGCTCGATCGAGTTCAAGGCGCCGATGCTCTGGGCCTTCGGTTTTCTCTTTCTCTTTACCGTCGGGGGCGTCACCGGCATCGTGCTGAGCCAGGCCGCCATCGACCGCGCGTATCACGACACCTACTATGTCGTGGCCCACTTCCACTACGTGATGAGCTTGGGGGCTGTCTTTGCCATCTTTGCCGGCATCTACTTCTATTTCGGCAAGATCACCGGGCGGATGCTTCCGGAATGGGCTGGCAAGCTGCATTTCTGGGCGATGTTCATCGGCGCGAACCTGACCTTCTTCCCGCAGCATTTTCTCGGGCGCCAAGGCATGCCGCGCCGGTATATCGACTATCCCGAAGCCTTCGCGTTCTGGAATTTCTGGTCGTCTATCGGGGCATTCATCTCTTTCGCGTCATTCGTGTTCTTCTTGGGGATCGTGGCCTACGCACTCCTGCGGGGCGCGAAAGTGACCGAGAACAACTACTGGAACGAATACGCCGACACTCTGGAATGGACCGTATCCTCGCCGCCGCCGGAGCATACGTTCGAGACGCTCCCCAAACGCGAGGACTGGGACAAAGGGCACGCGCACTGAGCAGCACCTAAAGCCTGAGATGGAAACGGCCCCGGAGCGATCCGGGGCCTCTTTCGTTTGCCCCGAGGGGGCCTGCACGCGGATCGACGTTCGGGGTCAGGCTCGACCCGAACGCATTTCGCTATGGCAGCGTGCCACCCATCCCAGCAGGGCCTCTTCCTCTGGCGGCAAGACCTCGGCCATGTCGCCCACAAAGTCGAGAAACGCCGTCAGGTTGGACCCGCCAACCCCGACCAGAACCGGAACATTGAGGCTCATGGCCTCGGCGATCACGGGACGAAATCCGCGCCCCTCGGCCTCATGCTTGCCGAACTTGTTGACGATCAGCACATCCGGTCCCTGTGTCAGCCCCGCCACAACCAGCCCGGCCGCCTCCTCCAGCCCCGCCGGTTCAAGCCGACATCCCCGCGCGCCCGGCCCGAGCCGCTGGGAAATCCGCAACACGGGGCCATCGGGCAGAACCTGCATGTCCATGTCGCAAAGCGCAGCCTGCGGCCGCTCCGTGTTGATCTGGACAACGCCACAGGTCCGCAGACCCATCGCTGCCAGCCGCTGCGCCACTCGCCACATGAGATGGTCGATGGCCCCCGTCCCTGTCACTGAACTATAGGCAATTTTCATGGCGAGAGGGACTGCCTCCTGATGATCTTGGCCCCGTGCGGGCGGCCCGACACTCTGCTCTTGCGACGGCCCTCTGGGGCGAGACGGGCGCACGCTGCGCCTTTCAGCGTCTTAGCACCCCGCTGGCCCCTGATCCATCGGGATTTACAGCTTCCCGACCGACGCCCCATCCTCTGACGCGGGCCAGTCGGACAACCCGGTGCCCCAGGTCAACCGCGCCGGATTCCCTCTCAGATGAGCGCGTGGCGCATCCGCGCGGAAATCCATTCGCTCAGCACGACCGTGCCGAGGATCACGATCAGGATCATCGTCACCTGCGGCCAGGCCAGCACGTTGAGCGAGGCTTGCAGCTTGAGCCCGATGCCGCCCGCCCCAACAAGGCCGAGGATCGCACTCTCGCGGATGTTGATATCCCAGCGAAACACCGAAATGCCCCAGAAGGCCGGCATGATCTGCGGCACGATCCCGTAGCTGATCACCTGCGCGGCGCTGGCACCGGTGGCGGTCACGGCCTCGATCTGGCTGGCATCGGTTTCCTCGATCGCCTCGTAGAGCAGCTTGCCGACAAAGCCGATCGAGCGCAGCGCGATGGCGACGATTCCGGCCAGCAGGCCGGGGCCGATGATCGCCACCAGCAACAGCGCCCAGATCAGCGAGTTGATCGAGCGCGAGGCGACGATGATGAAAAGTGCTGCGGGTCGCAGGACATGCACCGAAGGCGTGGTGTTGCGCGCCGCAAGAAAAGCCACCGGCACCGCCATGAGGACGCCACCTATGGTGCCCAGCGTAGCGATATTGAGCGTGTCCCAGAGCGGCAGCAGCAACTCGGGCAGATAGCTCAGGCGGGGCGGAAACATCCGCCCGCCGATATCGGCCGCCTGGGTCGGCGCGTCGTTGACAAACGCCCAGATCGTGTCCCTGGTCATCACTTGCCAGCACCAGACAAAGAGCGCCACCAGCGCCAGCCAGCCGCCCCAGAGCAGGAGCCGTTGGCGCGGGCTGCGATAGGTCCAGACCTGACTGTGATGCGTGATCCCGTTCATTGCAGGTGCTTTCGCAGCGAACTGGAGCTGTATTCGGCCACCATCACGATGCCGATGACGATCAGCAGGATCGCCCCCGCGCTGTCATATTCATAGCGGTCGATGGCGGTATTGAGCGTGGCGCCGATGCCGCCCGCACCGACGATGCCAATGACCGCGCTCTCGCGGAAATTGATGTCGAGCCGGTAGAGCGACAGGCCGATGAGGCGCGGCATGACCTGCGGCTCAATGGCATAGTTGATCAGTTGACCCCAGGAGGCCCCGGTCGCGCGGATCGCCTCGGCCTGTGCCTCGTCGATCTCCTCGATATCGTCCGCGAGCAGCTTTGCGATGAAACCGATGGTGGCAAAGCTGAGCGTGAGAAAGCCCGCGAAAGGCCCGAAGCCGAACATCGCGACCAGAAAGATCGCGATGATGATCTCCTGCAAAGCCCGGCTGACGGCGATGATCCCCCGGCAGATGACATAGATCCCCCGCGGCGCCAGATTGCGGGCGGCGCCAATGCCGATGGGCAGCGAGACCGCCACGCCGACCACCGTCGAGGTCAGCGTCATGGTCAGGCTTTCCACCAGACCCTGACTGATATCGCGCCAGCGGCTGCTGAAATCGGGTTGCAGAAAGCCGAGGATAAAGCGCTGGCCGCGTTCCAGCCCCGCCGAGACGCGCGCCCAGTCCACCTCGACCGAACCGACGGCCAGCACCAGATAGAGAAGGATCCCCAGTTGCAGCACGATCCGCCAGCGGCGGTCCCTGACGATCTGCGGCGGCCGTCGCCAGGTCGTCGGATAGACCGCGCGCATCAGACGATGGCCTCCATCCGCGCGCGGGCATCGGCCTCGGCGGCGGCCTGTTCACGCTCGCCCTGCCGCATCGCATTCCAGTCCTCGGCACCATAGATCTGCGTCAGCGCGGCCTCGGTCAATTGCTCGGGCGGGCCGTCGAACACCACCCGGCCCGCGCGCAGCCCGACAATGCGCTGCATGAACTGCTGGGCCAGCGGCACGTCGTGGATGTTGACGATGGCGGGCAGGTTGCGCTCGGCGCAGATCTCGGTCAAGAGCCGCATGATCTGACGTGAAGTCTTGGGATCGAGGCTGGCGGTGGGCTCGTCCACCAGCAGCAGTTCGGGCTCCTGCGCCAGGGCGCGGGCGATGCCGACGCGCTGACGCTGCCCGCCCGAAAGCGCATCGGCGCGCTTGTCGGCATGGTCCATCAGCCCCACCCGATCGAGCAGGCGATAAGCGCGCTCGATGTCCGAGGGCGGAAACCGGCGCAGGAAACTGCGCCAGAACGGCACATATCCCAGCCGCCCGGAGAGCACGTTCTCCATCACCGTCAGCCGCTCGACCAGCGCATATTCCTGAAAGATCATGCCGATCCGCCGCCTTTGGCGGCGCAGGTCGGACTTGCCAAGCCGCGCGAGATCGACATTGCCCAGCATCACCTTGCCGGCACTCGGCTCGACCAGCCGGTTGATGCAGCGGATGAGCGTGGATTTGCCCGCCCCAGACGGGCCGATCAGCCCGAGGATCTGGCCCTTGGGCACGCTCAGGGTGACGTCGTTCAGCGCCGTGTCACCGGTCCGGTAGGTCTTGGACAGGCCTTCGAGATGCAGCATTTCGGATCTTTCAATGCAGACCACGGACGGCGCAACGCCGTCCGTGCGAGAGCTTTTGCTTTCAGATCAGTTGCAGGCGTAGGAGACGCCGTTGGCCTCGTCGATCTGCCGGATCACCGACCAGTTGTCCTTGAAAGTGATCGGAATGAACTGCGCCTCTCCCGATTTCTGGAATTCCTCTTCCAGCTTCGAGCCTGCCCAATCGAAGCTGAAGAAAGCCTCCCTGATCTTGTCCTGCAATTCGGGGGCAAGATTGTAGACCACGCCATAGCCGGTCGTCGGAAAGGTCTGGGACGTATAGAGGATGGTCAGCTGATCGGCATTGACCACACCACGATCAATCATCCGGGCCTTGACCGAATTGGCGATGGCGGCGGCGGTGTAATCCTTGTTGGCAACGCCGAGGATAGAGTTGTCATGCTTGCCGGAAAAGACGGCGGTGTAATCCGTGCCCGCCTCCATGCCGAATTCCGCCTTCAAGAGCGCCGAGGGGGCCTTGAATCCCGAATTCGAGGTTTCCGAGGTAAAGGCCAGTTCCTTGCCCTTGAGATCCTCGATCTTGTCCACGCCCGAGTCGGGATAGGTGATGATCTCCATCTCATAGCCAAACGATCCGTCCGCCGCCGCCATCATGGTGAAGGGACGGAACCCGGCGCAGGCCACGGCAAGCGGGTTGGACCCGGTATTGAAGCCCGCCACATGCAGGCGTCCCGCGCGCATCGCCTCGATCTGCGCTGCGTTGGACTGGACAGGAAAAAACTGCACTTTCTTGCCCGTCACATGCTCCATGTGGTCCAGAAAACCCTGCCAGACTTCGACATAGACGGCTGGATCCTCGACCGGCGTATAGGCAAAGATGATCGTGTCGGGATCAAGCCATTTCGAGGCGTCTTCCGGAATATCCGCGATCAGATCGCCATCCGCGTCGGCAAAGCGGTCGCTGAGCTTGAATTCAGCCAGAGCCGGTTGGGCAAGGGCAAGCGCCATGGTCGCCGTGAGTATCGTCGTCAGTCTCATTCTGTTCCCCCTTGTGGTATGAGATTACTGCGTTCGTATTTGTTTAAGATGAAGTTTCGATGAAACGCAAATGAAAGGCGCGCGTCCGACACCGGACGTCGCAAACCGGCACTGGACTTTCGCTTGAATGAAACTGGGCCTTACCAAAGCCCCGGATTGCTGTAACTATCGGTTCTGGAGTCCTTGTCTGGCGAAGCTGACCCATGAAAATCACGCGCATCGAGACCTTCTGCAACCGCTATGTCGGCTTTACCCGGATCACCGACGACAACGGCGCGACCGGCTGGGGGCAGATCTCGACCTATCATTCAGACATCACCGCGCAGGTTCTGCACCGACAGATCGCGCCCTGGACACTGGGCCGCGAGATCGACGATCTCGACGATCATCTGAATTTCATCGCGGAGCGCGAGCACAAGTTTCCCGGCTCCTACATGTGCCGCGCGATGGGCGGCCTCGATACTGCGGTCTGGGATCTGCGCGGCAAGCTGGCCGGGCTGCCGGTGACGGCCCTGATCGGCGGCACCCCCGGAAAAATCCGCGCCTATGCCTCGTCGATGAAGCGCGACATCCCCCCCGCCGATGAGGTCGAACGCTTTCGCCGCCTGCGCGGCGAGCATGGCTTTGATGCCTTCAAGTTCCGCATCGGGGCCGAGGTCGGGCGCGGCCACGACGAATGGGAAGGCCGCACCGAAGAGATCATTGCGACCGTTGCTCATGCGTTCCGGAGCGAAGATGTGGCGCTCCTCGTCGATGCCAATTCCTGTTATGCCCCCGCGCAGGCCATCGCCTATGGCCACATGCTGGCCGATCACGGCATCAGCCATTACGAAGAGCCCTGCCCCTATTGGGAATTGCAGCAGACCCGCGCCGTGACCGAGGCCCTGTCGGATCTCGACATCGACGTGACGGGGGGCGAACAGGATTGCATGATCCCGGTCTGGCGACAGATGATCGACCTGCGCGCGGTCGATATCGTGCAACCGGATGTGATGTATCTGGGCGGCATGGCGCGCACGCTGCGCGTGGCGCGGATGGCGGCAGAGGCGGGCCTGCCCGTGACCCCGCATTGTGCCAACCTGTCGATGGTCACGCTTTTTACCATGCACCTGCTGCGGGCGATCCCGAATGCGGGAAAGTATCTCGAGTTCTCGATCGAGGGTGAAGACTATTATCCGTGGCAGAGCGATCTTTTCGTTCGCTCCCCCTACCACATCGAGGACGGCATGGCAGAGGTCACGGACGCGCCGGGATGGGGGATCGAAATCCAACCGGACTGGCTGGCACGCTCGACCTATCAGGTCAGCGAACAGCAAGGCTGACGCGCCTCACCGCAGAGCGGCGCGCTGCCCTGGCCTTCGATTGGGCCGCTCGCTTGGGCCGGCAAAGCGGTGACGCGGCGCGCGCCACCGTGATCCACGGCGCGCGGGCCACCCCATGCCGTCACAGCCCCATGGCGTCACAGCCCCATGGCGCGGTAACTCGCCGCAACCCGCGAAATCGAGACCAGATAGGCGGCAGTCCGCAGGTCGGTCACGTCCTGACGGCTGTGCCAGACCTCGCGCATCGCCTGATAGGCGGAGCGCATCGTATCGTCGAGCCCCGAGCGCACCAGTTCCAGTTCGCCCGCGCCGCGCAGGTATTTCTGCTTGAAATCCGGCGACAGCTCCCAGGCATCCCCGATGCCGTGGTTGAGCCGGTCCAGTTCGTTGACCAGCAACTGATGCCGCCCCTCTTCCTGCCGCCGTCCGATCCGGCCAAAGCGGATATGACTCAGGTTTTTGACCCATTCGAAATACGAGACCGTCACCCCGCCGGCATTGGCATACATGTCGGGAATGATGACCGTGCCCTTCTGGCGCAGGATGTCATCGGCGCCGGCGGTGATCGGCCCGTTCGCCGCCTCGATGATCAGCGGCGCCTTGATGCGCTCGGCATTGCCGATATTGATCACCCCCTCCATCGCCGCGGGAACGAGGATGTCGCATACCTCCTCGAGACATCTTGCCCCCTCGGGGATGTAGGTTGCGTCCGGATAGCCCTTGACGCCGCCATGCCGGGTGATCCAGTTGCGCACCGCCTCGACATCGAGACCGGCCTCGTTCATCAGCCCGCCATCATGCTCGATGATGGCGATGATCTTGCAGCCATCCTCCTCGCGCAGGAACTTGGCGGCGTGATAGCCGACATTGCCCAACCCCTGCACGATGACTCGCTTGCCATCGAGCCCGCCGCTCAGGTGAGCCGCCTGGACATCTTCGGGATGGCGGAAGAATTCGTGCAGCGCGTATTGCACGCCCCGCCCCGTCGCCTCGACCCGGCCCTGGATGCCGCCCGCATTGATCGGCTTGCCGGTCACGCAGGCGCGATAGTTGATGTCGGTGGTGTTCATCCGTTTGTATTGATCGGCGATCCATGCCATCTCGCGCTCGCCGGTGCCCATGTCGGGGGCGGGCACGTTCTGCGCCGGGTTGATCAGATCGCGCTTGATCAGCTCATAGGCAAAGCGCCGGGTGATCTGTTCCAGTTCATGCTCTTCCCAGGCGCGCGGATCGACGCGGAGCCCGCCCTTGGAGCCGCCGAACGGCGCCTCGACCAGCGCGCATTTGTAGGTCATCAGCGCCGCCAGCGCCTCAACCTCGTCCTGATGCACCGCAAGCGAATAGCGGATGCCGCCCTTTACCGGCTCCATATGCTCGGAATGAACGCTGCGATAGCCGGTAAAGGTATGGATCTGTCCGCGCAACCGCACGCCAAAGCGCACCGTGTAGGTCGCGTTGCAGACGCGGATCTTTTCCTCCAGCCCCGGCGACAGCTCCATCAGCGCCACAGCCCGGTTGAACATCAGATCCACGCTCTCGCGAAAGCTTGGCTCTATTTTGGTTTTCATGGTCTCTCTCCCTGTCGATACTCGCGACCACTTTATCGCTACCGAACCTGCAAGCATGGTTAAGGCTTGCACGAAAATTGTCCAGACATACCCGTCTGGCAACCCAGGCGGCGAGGCTGGAATTGCCCCTGCGGCCGACATTGTGCCGACATGCGAAACATTGGCAAAGCTGGATTCTGAATGTTGATAAACCTGCGTTTTCTCCCCTGCATTTTCAGCCGCAACGCCATAATTCGGCCATAGAAATCCAGCAAACAATTCGGTGATAGAGTCCGATCTGCGGCGGACGATATGATTTTACGAGGTGGTGAAAATGAATTCGGCTCAACCCCCCTGCAAACGGCCCGGTGCTCTTGCAAAAGGTGCCAGCGCGATCCGTTACGAGCGCTTCCCGGCCCCGATTCAGGCCTTCAGCGACGACGAAAATGGCGGCATCCTGCCGCTGACGTTGTTCATGACGGTGTTGTTTCTGACGGTGGCGGGTCTGGGTATCGACACCATGCGCCACGAAATGGAACGCACCCGCATCCAGGCGGCGCTTGACCGCGCGGTCCTTGCCGGAGCAGCGGGGCGCAACGCGGTCGAAGCGCGCGCTATCGTCGAGGATTACTTCGACAAGGCCGGAATGGCCAGTTACCTTGACAACCAGGCAGATGACGACATCGCCACCACCCTCAATTCCGCCAAGGTCACAGCGCGCGCCAGCAAGACCATGGACACCTATCTGATGAAACTGTCCGGCGTCGAGACCATGACCGCGGCCGGCACCTCAACTGCCGAGGTGCGCATCCCGAAACTCGAGGGCATCCTTGTGCTCGACGTTTCCGGCTCGATGTCCTGGAACAACAAGCTGGTGAACCTGAAAGTGGCGGCCAAGGATTTCGTGAGCACCGTCATCAACTCGTCCGAACCCGGCAACACGGTCCTGTCGATCGTGCCGTTCAGCTTCTCTGTCTCGCCGCCCGAATCGATCTACAAAACGCTGGCGGTGAACGAGACCCACAACTATTCGACCTGCCTCGAATTCAAGGATAACGACTATCACAATCCCACGCTGACCAGCGGCGCCTCGGCGCACAGCAATGGCATTCCCGTGGATCAGATGATCTATACTTCGGTCTATGGCAGCTTCGACAATCTCAACGACAGCTGGCGGGCGTGCTACAATGACGAATACATGCGCATCCTGCCCTATTCGACCAGTATCACGGCCTTGCACGCCAAGATCGACGCATTGCAACCCGATGGCAACACTTCGGGCAACGAAGGCATGAACTGGGGCGCAGCGCTGCTCGATCCCACATTCCGGGACGTCACAGAGAAAATGATCCTCAACGGCGACCTCGACGTGTCGATGTCCACCATCCCGGCCGAATACGGCACGCCCGAAACGCTCAAGACCATCATCTTCATGGGCGACGGCGCGAACACGACCTCGTATTTCTTCAACAAGAGTTCGCCCAAGTATCGCGGCAAATTCTCGGATCTCTATGAGGTGGTCTTTCAGGACCGCGTGTTCAAATACGCCTACAACATCTACAACGTGAACAAGAAGAAATACGGCTCTGACGGTCTTGCCAAGTGCTCCAAGTCCAAGTGGGAATGTGTCTGGGATGTCAACGGACCCGAAAAGTCGGTCTATTATCTGCACAACCCGCTGAGCGGCCAGTACTGGAGCATCTCCGAAGAGAAATGGCTGTCATCGAGCCAATTCAGCAACTTGCCCAGCACTATGCCCGGCTTCATCTCCGAGACACAGCTTGACTGGGAAATCGCCTGGGGCTTCATGTCGCCCTACTATTATGGGCAGGTCACCGGCGACTGGCGTCCCTGGAACGACTATGTCGGCTCTGAGTATGTCAGTGGTGCCAAGAAGAACACGCTGATGCAGAGCGTGTGCAGCGCCACCAAGACCGAAGGCGTGGTGGTCTACACGATCGGCTTCGAGGTGCCGGTGAACGGCACCGCCGAGAACGAATTGCGCAAATGCGCCTCTTCTCCCGCACATTACTATCGTGCCGAAGGAACCAACATCAAGAATGCGTTCAGCGCGATTGCCGGGAACGTCAAGCAGTTGAGGTTGACCCAATGATCCAGCGGCTCAAACAGTGCCTGTCGCGCTTCCGGCGTGACGAAGCGGGCAACCCGACGGTCGAGTTCGTGCTGATCTTTCCGATCTATCTCGGCATGATGTCGATGTCGGTCGAACTGGGCATGGTCACGTTGCGGCATACCCTGCTCGAACGCGGCCTCGACATGGCGGTGCGCGAGGTGCGCCTTGGCACCGGTACGGCGCCGACGCATGACGAAATCAAGACGCTGGTCTGCGATAACGCCATCATGATCTCGAATTGCGAGGCCAACCTGCGGCTCGAGATGCGTCCGGCGGACGTGCGCGCCTTTACCGCGCTCGATGCGGACGTCGATTGCACCGACCGCTCGGAACAAGCCAACCCGGTGCGCGCCTTCGCACCCGGCCAGCAAAACCAGCTGATGCTGTTGCGCGCCTGCCTCAAATACGACCCGCTCTTTCCCGAAGGCATCATGGGGTCCGCGCTGTCCAAGGATGTCAGCGGACAGGCCGCCATCGTGTCGACAACCTCCTTTGTGCAGGAGCCGATCTGATGATCATGTCGCGAGTCACATCCCTGCTCACCCGGTTCCGCAAGGAGACCAGCGGTGTTGTCACCGTCGAGATGGTGATTACCCTGCCGCTGCTGATCTGGTCGCTTGCCGCAACCTTTGATTATTTCGAGATCCACCGCCATCGCGCGGTGCGCGAAAAGGCGACCTATACCCTGGCCGACATGCTGTCGCGCGAGCAGGCACCGGTCACGGCGGAATACATCGATGGGGCGCGCGACCTGTTCAACGCGATCACCAATGACGACGATCCGGTGCAGATCCGCGTGAGCGTCGTGACCTATGACGGGGATACCGAGCAATTCCGGGTGGTGTGGTCGCGCCTTGGTGGCACCGGTGCTCTGAGCGCCCTCACTGATACAGATGTGCAATCCGGTAACGTGCCGCTCCCCCAGATGATCCCCGGCCAGCAGATTGTGATCGTGAATTCCCTCTCGACCTACAATCCCGCATTCAATGTCGGGCTGAGCACCAACATGCCGGTGGAAACGTCGCAGTTCATGAACCTGCGTTTCGCACCGCAACTCTGCTTCGAGGACACCTGCGGATAGGACAAGAGGGTCACGTGCGGTGCGTTTGCGCCGCGCGCGCCGCCGTCAGATCAGACATCATTTCCGCCATCACCTTGGACTGCGTGGTCGGCGTGACCCCCCCGACCCCGATGCGCCGCCCCACCCGCCACCAAAGGCCCGGTTGCCACGCATTCGGGGCCTTCTTCTCCATCCGGATCAGAAACCCGCTCGACGGCTTGAAGGCAAACACCCCGCGCTCGATCGCGGCCACATCCGCGAGCGGCGCAATCATCCGGCCATCACTGCTGCGCAGCCCGTCCCGGGTCAATTCCAGATGCAGGGCGGTGGCGCGCCACATCCGCTGCGCCAACCAGAGCGATAGCGCCCCCGTGCCCACCATGAAGATCTGCCACCCCATCGCCGTCGCCTGAACCAGCGTCAGGTAAAGCAGCATCAGACCCAAGCTGGCCATCGAGCCCACGCCCAGCAGCCGCCGACCCGGCGAGGCGCGCAACTCCATCAGCACTTCAGCGTCCTTCATGCGGTTACTCCCTTTGGCCGGGGCTTTACCCCGGTTCCGCCCGGTTGGCGAGAGGGGCAGACCAAAAACGCACATCTCCTCTCCATGGCTGAACAGCCCGCACCATTCCCAGCCCCCGCCCCGGCCCCTATATCAGCGGCGAAGGGAGACGCTCATGTCCATCAGACCGATCCTCGAGACCCGCAAGGCCAAGCCGACGATAGAAGGTGCCGGCGTGCATCTGCACCGCGCCTTCGGGTTTCACAACCCCTCGGAGCTTGATCCGTTCCTGCTGTTTGACGATTTCCGCAACGACGATCCCGCGCGCTACGCACAGGGATTCCCGTGGCATCCGCATCGCGGCATCGAAACCATTACCTATGTCCTCGCGGGCGAGGTCGATCACGGCGACAGCCTCGGCAACAGCGGCACGCTCGGCGCAGGCGACGTGCAATGGATGACCGCCGGATCGGGCATCCTGCATCAGGAAATGCCACGCGGCAATGCGCAGGGGCAGATGCACGGTTTTCAGCTCTGGGCCAACCTGCCCTCTGCGCTCAAGATGACGGCGCCGCGCTATCAGGACGTGACCTCCTCCGACATCCCCGACCTGACCGAGGATGATGGCACCACCGTGCGCGTGATTGTCGGCAGTTTCTGGGGCCGACGCGGCCCGGTCGAGGGCATCGCCGCCGATCCGCAGTATCTCGACATCTCGATACCTGCGGGGATCAAGCGGACCTTTCCGATCGACACGCACCGACGCAGCTTTGCCTATGTGTTCGAGGGGGCCGGTGCCTTTGCCGACGCCTCGGCGCCAACAGGTGTCCTGCTGGAAAAGGAGATCGCAGGACGCGAGGTCACGCTCCGCGACCGTTCCGGCGACCGGACGCTCGTCCGTTTTGGCAGCGGCGACGAGGTGACGGTTCAGGCTGGCCCCGAGGGCATCCGCTTCTTGCTGATTTCCGGCGCCCCCCTTCAGGAACCCATAGCCTGGCACGGCCCCATCGTGATGAACACGCAGGACGAATTGCGTCAGGCGATGCGCGAGTTGCGCGATGGCACCTTCATCCGGCCAGCTCCCTAGACCCCTGCACCGGATCATGCGCTCTCGGTCGACCGATCACACCGCCACCGACTTGCGGACCATGTCCCAGTAGATCGCCTCGACCGAGGCGAGATCGAGCCGACCGTCTGCGCGAAACCACGTGTTCACCCCCGTCAGCATCGCGATCAGCGCCATGCTGGCGATGCGCGGCTCGGCAATGGCAAACGAGCCGGCGTCCGCCCCCGCCCGCAGGATTGATTCGAGCCGGGTTTCGTACTCCCGCCGCAACCTCTCGATCGCCTTGAAATTCTCCGGGGCAAGATTGCGCAACTCCATGTAGGAGACAAAGACCGCATCCGCCCGGCTGGTGTTGAAGCGGATGTGAAACCGGGTAAAGGCCTCCAGTCGCTCAAGCGCCGCGCCCGCCGGGGCCGCGCGATCCCACGCCGCCAGCAAATCCTCCATATGGGCGCGCATCAACTCATAAAGAAGCGTCTGCTTGTCCGGCGTGTAATTGTAGAGCGCGCCCGCCTGCACACCCACCGCCCGCGCGATCTGGCGCATCGACACCGCGGCAAAGCCATGCTGCGCGAAAAGTGCAAGGGCGGCCTCGCGCACACGCGGGCCGGTGATGTCGGAATGAGAACCTTGGGTGCGTGCCATGACCCAAGATTTAACTGAACATTCGTTCAGATCAAAGCCCCTGCTTGCCCTTTGCCCCGAAAGAATGGCAAGAGATCACAGACCGACTGCAAAAGGACCATTTCGTGAGACCGCGCGCCCTCCTTCCCGCTCTGGCTGTGATCGCCCTTGGCCTGGCGGCGAGTTGCACGTCTGTTCTCGACCGCGACACGCAAAGCACACAGGCCCTGCGCGCCGCCGGTTATCCCGCGCTGGTGCCGGCAGAGGATCTGACGGCCAGCGTTCCGCCGCCCGCCATCACGCCACAAACCGCCAGAGACCTTGACGCCCGTGCCAACGGGCTCAGGGCCCGCGCCGAACGGCTCAGGGCCGAAGGCGTCGATGCCGGGACAAAGGCACGGACGCAAGCTGGCGTCGGGGGGTAACAGCACGCCCGATTCTGTCCAAGCCGCGTTGCAAGCCCCCGTCGAACCCGCTACATCGCGCCTCAACCTGTTGAACAGTGATGATCGGAGCATCCCATGACCACCCCTCTGCGCCTTGGCATTGCCGGATTGGGAACGGTCGGCACCGGCGTTGTCAGGATCGTTCGTCAGAAGGCCGATCTTCTGGCCATCCGCGCCGGGCGCCCGGTCACGATTGCCGCCGTCTCTGCCCGCAACCGTGACAGGGATCGTGGCGTGAACCTGTCGGATTACGTTTGGGAAGATGATCCCGTGGCCCTCGCCCGCCGCGCAGATGTGGATGTCTTTGTCGAACTGATGGGCGGATCCGACGGCCCGGCCAAGGCCGCCACCGAAGCGGCAATCGCGGCTGGCAAGGATGTCGTCACCGCCAACAAGGCGATGCTCGCGCATCATGGCCAGGCCCTCGCGCTGGCCGCCGAGGCCGCGGGCCGCGTGATCCGCTTCGAGGCCGCGGTGGCGGGCGGCATCCCGGTCATCAAGGCCCTGACAGAAGGGCTGGCGGGCAACGAGATCACCCGCGTCATGGGGGTGATGAACGGCACCTGCAACTATATCCTGACCCGGATGCAGGCCACCGGACAGGGCTATAACGCGCTCTTTGAGGAGGCCGACAAGCTGGGCTATCTCGAGGCTGATCCCAATCTCGATGTCGGCGGCATCGATGCCGGTCACAAGCTGGCGCTGCTCGCGGCGATCGCCTTTGGCTGTCAGGTCGATTTCGCCTCGGTCGCCCTCGAAGGCATTCAGAACATAACCCTCGAGGATATCCGCCACGCCGCCGACATGGGCTATCGGATCAAGCTTCTGGGCGTGGCGCAGATGACCGGGCGCGGGCTGGAACAGCGCATGTCGCCCTGCCTCGTGCCGGACACAAGCGCGCTGGGTCAACTGGAGGGGGGCACCAACATGGTCGTGCTCGAAGGCGATCAGGTCGAACAGATCGTGCTGCGCGGGCCGGGCGCGGGCATGGGGCCGACCGCCAGCGCCGTGATGGCCGATGTGATGGATATTGCACGCGGTGCGCGCCTGCCGACCTTTGGCCAGCCAGCGACCAGCCTGCGCCGCTGCCAGACCGCCAGTTCCGCGACGCCCGCGCCCTATTACCTGCGCCTGTCGCTGCTCGACAAGCCGGGAGCGCTCGCCAAGGTCGCGACGCTTCTGGGCGAGGCCGGGATTTCCATCGACCGGATGCGCCAGTATCGCCATGATGCCGTCACCGCCCCAGTGCTGATCGTGACCCATATGACCACCCGCGACGCGCTCGACACGGCGCTTGGCGGGATCGGACGGCTGGATGTGCTGTCGGGCAAACCCGTAGCCCTCCGGATCGAAACCGTCTGACCCGATGACCTGCCGCTCTTGTCTGACCGGGACACGGGCGCTATTGCTGACCATATCCCGATGTGCAAGGACCACCTCATGACTTCCGAGATTGCTTTCAATGACCGCCTGCTGTCACTCAGCCTTGCCCGCGTGGCCGAACAGGCGGCGCTGGCCTGCGCCGACCTGATCGGGCGCGGCGATGAAAAGGCCGCCGATCAGGCCGCCGTCAACGCGATGCGCACACAACTCAACCTGATGGCCATCAAGGGCGTCGTGGTGATCGGCGAGGGCGAGCGTGACGAGGCCCCCATGCTGTTCATTGGCGAGGAAGTCGGCACCGGCGAGGGCCCCGGTGTCGATATCGCGCTCGATCCGCTCGAGGGCACGACGCTGACCGCCAAGGCGATGCCCAACGCCTTGACCGTGATTGCCATGGCACCGCGCGGCACGCTCTTGCATGCCCCCGACACCTATATGGACAAGCTGGCCATCGGGCCGGGCTATCCCGAGGGTGTGGTCTCTCTGGCGATGTCGCCGCGCGAACGGGTCGAGGCCCTGGCCAACGCGCGCGGCTGCCGCCCCTCCGAGATCACCGTCTGCGTGCTCGAACGCCCCCGCCATCAGGAGATGATCGCCGCCTTGCGCGAAACCGGCGCCGCTGTGTTCCTGATCACCGATGGCGATGTCGCAGGCGTCATCCACTGCGCCGAGTCCGAACGCACCGGCATCGACATGTATATGGGCACGGGCGGCGCCCCCGAAGGCGTGCTGGCGGCCTCGGCGCTCAAATGCATGGGCGGCCAGATGTGGGGCCGCCTTGTCTTTCGCAACGCCGATGAACGCGCCCGCGCGGCCACGGCCGGGATCACCGATTTCAACCGCATCTACGCGCGCGACGAGATGGTGACGGCGGATGTGATCTTTGCCGCCACCGGCGTGACCGACGGCTCGATCCTCAAGGGGGTTCATCGCAGACCGGGTTTCGTGGAGACCGAGACGCTGCTGATGCGCTCGCGCACCGGGTCGGTGCGGCGGATGATCTATCGCGCGCGGCGTGACTGACGCAAGACCAGGCAGGGGGGCGCTGCCCCCGTCGCCGCAAGCGGCGACTCCCCCGGGATATTTCGGGCCAGAAGAAACCGGAGGGCAGGCATGGTGGCCTATCTTGGTGTCGAGCACTCGCTGACCGGTCGGCACTGGATCGGGCCAGGGGCCGAGATCGACCGACAGGCCGAGGCCATGGTGCAGGCAACCGCCCTGCCCCGGCCGCTCTGTCAGACGATGGCCCGGCTGGGCGTGGCGCGAGACGCAGCGCTGGCTTATCTCGATCCGACCTTGCGCGATCTCCTGCCAGACCCGCGCGTCTTGCGCGACATGGAAACCGCCGCCGCGCGGGTGCTGCGCGCGGTCGTACAGCGTGAGCGGATCGCGATCTTTGCCGATTACGATGTCGATGGCGGATGTTCCGCAGCGCTGCTGATCGACTGGCTGCGGCAGATGGATCAGCCCGCACCGACGCTCTATATCCCCGACCGGATCGACGAGGGCTATGGCCCGAACGTCCCCGCCATGCGCGCTCTGGCCGCAGGCCATGACCTGATCCTCTGCGTCGATTGCGGCACGCTGAGCCATGACGCGATCGCCGCCGCCGATGGCGCGGAGGTGGTTGTGCTCGATCACCATCTGGGCGGTGAGACGCTGCCGCCCGCGCTGGCCGTCGTGAACCCCAACCGGCAGGACGAGCAGGGTGATCAGGGCCATCTCTGTGCTGCCGGCGTGGTCTTTCTGATGCTGGTCGAGGCCGGGCGTCAGCTGCGCGGCAGCGGCCGGCAGGGCCCGGATCTGATCGGCCTGCTGGATCTTGTGGCGCTTGCCACGGTTGCCGATGTGGCCCCGCTCATCGGCGTCAACCGGGCCTTTGTCCGCCAGGGTTTGCGGGTTCTGGCCCGGCGCGAGCGGCCCGGTCTTGTGGCCCTGAGCGATATCGCGCATCTGGACGGCCCGCCCAGAGCCTATCATCTCGGTTTTCTGCTCGGCCCGCGCATCAATGCCGGCGGACGGATCGGACGCGCCGATCTGGGCGCGCGACTGCTCAGCTGCCAGAGCGTCACCGAGGCCCGCACCATGGCCGAGGCGCTGGATCAGCTCAACACCGAACGCCGCGCCATCGAGGCCGTCGTGCGCGCGGCCGCTTTGGAACAGGCCGGGGCGCGCGGGCTGGATGCGCCGCTGGTCTGGGCCGCGGGCGAGGGCTGGCATCCCGGCGTCGTCGGCATCGTCGCGAGCCGCCTCAAGGAGGCGGCGGGCCGCCCCGCGATTGTCATCGGCCTCGAGGGCGATGAAGGCAAGGGATCCGGCCGCTCGATCTCGGGCATCGACCTTGGGGCCGCGATCCAGCGGCTCGTCGCGGAGGGGCTGCTCCTCAGGGGCGGGGGCCACAAGATGGCCGCAGGTCTGACCGTTGCCCGCGACCGGATCGACGCCGCGATGGCGCGCCTCTCCGAACTGCTGGCGCGGCAGGGGTCGGACCGCTCCGGCGCGGCCGGTCTGCGCCTTGACGGTCTTCTGATGCCCGGTGCGGCGACAGTCGAACTCGTCGAACAGATCGAGGCCGCCGGTCCCTTTGGCGCAGGCGCGCCGGGTCCGCGCTATGTCTTTCCCGCCTGCCAGATCGGGTTCGCCAGGCAACTGGGCGAAAGTCACCTCAAACTGCGTTTCGGCGATGGCCTCGGCGCACACCTCGATGCGATCAGCTTCGGGGCCTTTGACGGGCCACTCGGACCGGCCTTGATGGCGCATGGCGGGGCGCGCTTTCACCTTGCCGGACGGCTCGAGATCAATCGCTGGGGCGGTCGCAGTTCGGTGCAACTCCGCCTCGATGACGCTGCTCTGGCCTGAGGGTGCGCGCGCGCAGCGCCCCGTCCCGGCCCGCCGGATTTGCAGGCGGCGCGGCAAGTTTTTGCAAAATCCCTCTTGCGCCCCCAGCGGGTTTTGCCTAGTTACGCGACACGCCAGTGCTTGGCCCGTTCGTCTATCGGTTAGGACACCAGGTTTTCAACCTGGGAAGAGGGGTTCGACTCCCCTACGGGCTGCCATTTAATTCTTTCAAGATATTGATAATACTGTATTAAAATAGAGATCTCTATGCGTTCACCCCCAGTTTATCCCCCATCATAACGCGGATTGCGCCGGAACAAACCGAATGACGGCTGCTGCGCCTTGCTCTACAATCGCCGTGAAGATGGAGAAGTTGAGGGTTACATCATGGTAGTGTCCATCGCGGCATGAAATTTTTCGCATCCCGAAATCAAAATGGCCATTTTGAGCAGGTATTCGCTATCTCCCACGATGATCTCGCCGTGAAATGGCGTTACGACCAACCGGGTTGGCAGCCGCTCACACCATCACGTAAACTCGCAAGGCAAGTTGCTGATGACGCAAGTTTGGAGCTTCTGGACGAATACGAGCAGGAGCGATTGTGGGCTCTGACGGAACCGCCCCGCAATTTCTCTCTCGGATGGCGAACTGAACAACGCTGGTCAGGATGGATTTCGGTCGGACTGCTTTTCTTACCGTGCATTCCCCTTTGGTTCTTCTGGGAAGACCTTGTCAGGTGGTCAGGAGGCTACAGCGAAACGGTCGCAGGTGTCGTGATCTTCTCGCAGGTTGCATCGCTGTTACTTCTCAAAGAGCCACTGATGCGAAGGATGGTCAAGCTATCCAAAAAACTGGACGCTCGGCGCGGGAAGCGACACTCTCACAAAGAAAGCAACGAGAATCCAGCGCAAGACACCCTTCTAGAGAGCCTGTGCGACAAGACCGAGGAGAGGTTTCACAAGCTGGCAGTTATGGGAGCCGAGCTTGCTCGACTGGACGCGGAGCAGAATTTGCGAGTGCGGAGAGAGCAGATGGAGAAGGCCAGAGAAGCCGATGCGGGCAAGGTAGAAATGCGCTTCTTCATGGTAGGCGGTTTCAACCCCGCGCTGGAACCAAGGCCAGGATACATGCTGCTGTTGACTGATGATGGTTCATGGGCGTCCATTTCCCCGCGCGAAGTGTTGGCCGACGAGAGGTCGCGAGAGGTTTCTGAACAGAAGTTTCGCGCAGTAGTGGCGGCGCTTGACTGTGCAATGCCGGACAATCCAGAATATGCGAGTTTGCCCGACACCCCAAGCCGATCCTCGATCGAGGCGGATCCGAAAACCCGCTCCTCGGCAGCCGCTATGATCTACCTGCGGGAAGACGCGCGGGAGACGTTCCTCGAGAGCCCGGAGCTGCAGCGGATAGCCAAGGCGCGGCGGGCGATGCTGCGGGGCAACGATTCGTAAGCACCGACGAGGAAGCGATCGAGCTGGTGCAGGGAACGGCGATCGCCGTGTATGGCAAGCCGATCGTGGTCTATCATGGCACGGATCTGGAATTCGACGAATTCGATCCTCTGGCGATCGACACTCTGGGCGATCCTACGGCCCGTCGGTTTGACGGTGGGTTTGCGGGGCGCGAAACATACTTCTCGGCTTCCAAGTTCTATGCCGAGGCTTATGGCCACCAGCGATCAAATGTTTCGGGGCGCCCGGCGCGGCTGGTGAGGGCTTACATCAACATCAAGAACCCGCTCCGGATCAACAAGATTGCGATCGAGGACGAGATCTCGACGGCGATCGCGTCCGAGGTTCACAAGCTGAAAACGATCCCGATCAAGGCCAAGCTCGCAGAGGAAGGCACGGATCTTTTCGAGCTGCAGAAAACCGGTAACGCGCGGTGGCGGGAGATCAAAGCCGAGCTCGATCAGTCTTTCTTGGATTTGCTTTCCAGCTCGGGCACCGGCGGGGCGCCGATCGCGGCAAGTAACCGCTCGGCGTCTGCCGGATCCAGCTCGACCGCCCTTTCGTCGTCGCGCACCCATTTGGCAAAGTCAAACGCGCCGTCGGGCGGCTCCCAAGATGGAGACGGCCCCATCATTAGCAGCGCGCCATTGGACAGGTCGTCGGAAAGAGCCCCTATCTCGGAGCCGTCGAATTTGAATATTCTCACTGATAGACCTCCTTTCGATCCAGATATAAGAGATCCCGACGGTTCTGGCAGTACGAGTTCACCGGATAGCGATATACATGAGGCACCTCGGCAACAGCTCGAGCAAATCCCTGCAGGGGAGTAGCGCGTGCAGACGGCGGCCTATCGAGTGTTCCTTGCACTGGCACGGATGGCCAGCGAATGTCCAACTGCGGAGCGGTGTTATTTGCGGTGACCGTTTTTGGCTCGCCACTTGGCCCAACGCTGCCGCTGTGCCTCGGCTATCCGTTCGCGACCCTCGGGCGTCTTGGGACCTGTGCTTAGGCCGCCATGGAACCTGCATCGGATCTTGCCCGGTAGGGCTTTCGCCTTGCAAGGCGTGCCCTTGCGGGTTCGAGCGCCGCAAACTCTCAGGCAATAATCCTCTCGATCCTCGGAGTTTACGACTATTACCCTACCTCGCGCGCGCGCGAGATCGGGCAGAAATTGACGGTTCAATTTTTCAAGCATTACCGCGTCGATCGAACAAAAGTTAGGACGCTTTCCCAGCGGATGTAACCCGTCTCTTAACAGCGGCCGAGGTCATGCTCAACGAGCGCCAACTGATGCGCCACCGCCCTTTTGAAATCGCGCTGGAGGAGGCTCATTCCCGCTTCGTTCAACACTTCCATGGCGGCTTTGATTATGACGCGGGCGCGAGCTTTGGATGTGAGTTTCGTCCTTTCGGCCATAAGCTGAGCTCCTGTCCGTTGTTGAGGCCTTACATTTGTACTTCTCTTCTGAATCACTTCGTGGTAATTGTAAATTAGGCTTAGCCTTCGAGATCGCCTGTGCGGTCGTCCAACCCCGCCCCCCGTGGCGGGGTTTATTCTTTCCGGACAACGCCTTCGAAGCAGCTATACTTCGAACCAAGAGTCGCGTGGTCTGCTTCGGGCAGCAAGCACTCGATCAGCTTTCTGTCTTCCAGAAGGCGGCGATAGGGTCGGTTTTCTTGATGATAACCACCCATGCAGACCGGCCACAGGTAGAGGTCTGCTAACTGGGCCATAGGTGACGACTTCGCTTTGAACCGCAGGTCGTAGAGGGTCGCGGCAAACTGGTCCTTCGTCAGGGGCGTATACTTCCCTGAGTTCTTGGCATCGAAGGGTAGGCCTTCGGTGCGCAGCTCGCGATAGTAGGCTGTCAGCGCGGCATCTTCCGGCTTGTTGCACTTCTCGGGCAGCACGCGAAGTCTGTAGCCCTGCGAGATCGAAAACTTCGCGGCCCTTTCCACAACGACGGAAAAGGCCGTCTTGCAGAGCATCCAACGATTTTCGATGTATTTTTCCGCATACCGCGCGTTGTAGCCCGGTCGGTCGATGACACAGGCAATCCCAGTCACGGGTGCATCCCGCATGAGACAGTAGAGGTCTTCATAGAAAGCGGCTTGCTCGTCCTTGCTCTTGTCCCGCAACCAGAAGAAGCCCTCGTTCCGTGACCGGATTTCGGACGAATGCAAAGGGGTAGTGACATCCCACTTCCCAACAAAGGCGGTATGCAGGCGGCGGGCTTCATCTTCGTCTTCGTCGCGAACCAGAACCCCGCCTAGAGCAAACCAGTCACAGCCATGCGCAGGCATCTTCCCGGGCTTCTTGCTTGGGTGCCGCGTCCCAGAGTCGTCAAGATACAGATTCAGGATCGGGATTTTCTTCTGTCCTTCTGTCACGTCACACCACGCTCTCCAGTAGCGCGATTTCTTCGGGGGTCAGGTCGAACAGGCCATAGACGATGCTGTCGATCTGGGCTTCGGCCTTGGCAATCTCGGCTGACAGCCGGGCGATTTCGGCGCGGTCGCGGGTGATCCAGTCTTCCCAGGCGGAACGCTCGGCCAAGGGAATATCCGCCTTGAACACCTTCTTCACCTCGGTCCTGAAGGCGGCGAAGTCGGGCAGGGTCCACCATTCTTGAAGCCGCGTTGTCAGCTTGGGGTCACGGCCAGGCGGGCAGAGATCGGGAATGCGGCGTCTAAGAGCGGCTTCTATGTCGCGCCGTTTCTTAGCCACGCGCTGGCATTCAGCAGCAAGTTCAGCAAGCGCCTTCTTCTGTGCTTCTGTCGTGGAAGGTATGGGGATTCTGGTAGTATTCTGCGTCGTCGCCTCAAAAAAACCGCCCTGAATAGAAGACGTTACGCCTGTCATGAAGAACCACACAACCTTACTGTTCAGTAGGGCCACCTCGAATAGACCAGCTCGCCAGATGTAGCCGCGATTGTTCGTGTAGAAGTTTTCGTCGTCGAAGAAGAAAAGCGGCTCACTTTGAAAATGGGCAAAGATGACCTTTGGTTCATCGTAAAGGGCAAGGTAGTCGCATGACCGCAGTTCCCACCAATAATCACCCTTGTCTGTTCGCCGGGCGGCTTTGCTAGAAAACTGAGAAAGCCATCCTGCTATTCCGGGAAATTCGGAGCTAAGATGCTTCCACTGTTCTGCTTCGTCCCCAGGGCCATATCGCCCTTTAGTCCAGCCCTTCGTGAGCATGATACCCCAAAGCCCACGCGGCTCTGCCCGCCATCGGCGAATGTCCTTGCCTTCGAGAAATGGCTTCAGCAGTTCAGCAGAACGCGGGTCTTGCGCGCATAGCTTATCCTTCGTCGCGGTGTCGATCACGAAGGCTTCGTTCAAACCTGTTTTGATGCCGTAGAGTGGTGCGCCGTAAATGTCCTGGAGTTTTGGCTTTCCTTGCTCGATCTTGGCCCGCAGAGCTTGAAGGCGGCTATTCTCTAGTTCCCATGATCCAGCCCCAAGGGCGGCTTGTGGATACGGCCCTGCGGCGGCTTCCCAAGTGGCTTGAAAGTTGGCTTCGGGCAGGGCATCCACCTTCCAGAAGCGCAGCTCATGCGCCTTGGGCGCGGCCCCGCGTTTCATGGTCAGGATGGCCGGATATGTCGTCACGCCATCGAAGATTTGCAGATCGCCAAAATCAACCACGCCTTCGAGTGTCGCCTCGCGCCGTAGATATTCGCGCAGAGGCTTACCCGATCCGGTCTTGAAGAATGTGTTCGAGGAAATGAACCCCAGACGCCCGCCCGGTTTCAGCAGCCGCAGGCCGCGTTCGAAGAAGTAGCAGTAGAGATCGGCCCTATCGGACACCACCTCATACCGCTTTTCCAGATAGGGCTTCAGCGCCTTCAGGTGTTCCATGCGGACATAGGGCGGGTTGCCCAAAACCACGTCGAACCCGCCTTCGGCAAAGACGCTGGGAAAGGCGGTTTCCCAAGTGAAGGCGTGATCGAGATAGGCGAAGTTGCTGTCTTCGATCAGGCTGTCACCCACGCGCAGGTTGCCCGACAGGCTGTCCAGAACCTTGCCGCGACGGGCGGTCTTGATCCAGAGCGACAGCTTGGCGATTTCGATGCTTTCAGAGTTCACATCCACCCCGAACAGGTTGTTCGTCAGGATTTCGCTGTCGGGGTCGATCAGGTCCTGGATGTGCTGGCCCTGCCCTTGCAGATCGGCAATCTTGTCGTTCACTCGCCCCAGCTCGGCCTTCAGGAAGTCGAAGGCCATGATCAGGAACACGCCCGATCCGCAGGCGGGATCGACAATGCGCAGGGTCTTCAGCCGGTCGCGGTAGACTTGCCAGGCTTCCAGCTCGGCCGATTTTCTGCGCCACGGGATGGCGGCATAGTCGGACAGATCGGCCCCGGCCTTGGCATGGGCGCGCAAGATTTCGGTGAAGGCTTCTTCGAGGTGCGCGCCAAGCGTTTCGGCCACGATGAACCGGGCGATGTAGTCGGGGGTGTAGACCACCCCGTCACGCTTGCGCCGCCCTGTGGTGCCGGTGGTCCGTTCTTCTTCGGTTTCCTCGCCCCGCGCCTGCGCCTGAAGGCGTTCCACGTCAGCGATGGATTGTTCGAAGATATGGCCCAGAACGGTGACAGACACTTCGGACGCGAAGTCATAGTCGCCAAGGGTCTTGAACCCCTCGCAGACGTCATCGGGCAAGGTCAGGCCGTTGATCGTGTCGTCCTGGCGAAACAGGCCCCCGTTGTAGCGGGGGATTTTAAGGGCATCACTGCCCTTGTCGATGGCGTTAAACAAACCCCGGAAATTGTCCCAGACCGGGCGGGGGTTGTAGGGGTCACGGGTGACAAAGGCTTGTGACAGGGTGTTGTCGGGCAGCAGGCCGGTATCTTCGGCAAAGGCGATGAACAGAACCCGGTCGAGGATCTTCTGTGCGACAGCGATTGCGTCCAGAGGGGCTATAGCGGGGTCTGCCGCCTGGACGGCCCCGATCAGTTTCAGGCGCAGCGCCTTGTAGTCCTGATAGAGGCTGTCGGTAATGTCGCGGTCTTCGGCGCGGCTTTGCTTCAGCAGATCGAGGGTGCGGCCCGACAGCAGGCTATCGGCTGACAGCAGCAGCATGAACCGGGCGTATTCGTCGGGATCGGTCAGCCGGTCGAGCTGGAAGGCTTCATAGGCGGTGGTGCCTTCACCAAAGCCATAAAGACGCAGCTCGATCATGTTCGAGACAAGCACCCATTTCACGCCCCGCGCGTTCATGGCGTATTCCCACGCCTGTTGAACGGGGGTCTTGTTCCGCCCCGGCATGATTGCGTCCAGGTCGCGGGTATCGGCCCCCTTCAGCTCGAACGGGGCAAGGATTTCCGGGGTCTTACCCCCGAACCGGCCAAGGGCGAGATCGACACTGCCCCGCAAGATCGCCTGTTCGGTTGCGACGGTGTAATCGGCCCCGCCCGCAGGCCCATGATAGCCAAGAACGCCTTCGATGATCTTTGCCGCGAATTGCCCATGCAGGGCGGTTTCCTTCAGGGCGTAGACACGGCCAGAGCGGATCATGTCAGCCCAGGCGTCCAGTGCGGCCAAGTGATCGGGTGGGATCGGCTTAGGCTTTGTGTGGCGCTTTAGGGTCTTGCGATTGAAAAGGTTCATGCTGCGACTTCCGCGAAAAAGAGTTGCGCTTTCAACGAATTCGCGAATGCTTCAAGTTCACAAATGTCCAACTTTCCGACCCCGGCCAATACGTTATCCGTCGAGTGATATCATGTCGGCTTCATTCAAGGAATAATCTTCCCCCTCAGAACCTCCTTAGCTCAAGCCGCCACAATGCGTGCGCCCAGCCGCAAAGGGCTGGTGCAACGCCCGGGGTAAAAGGGGTATGTGTCGCACCCCCGTTGACCGGGCGTTGGCGGGGGGTTGCACCGGGGGTTGCACTCAGTATTGCACCGGGGGTTGCACCCTCATTCCTGACCATGATCGGCCCCCTTTCTGGCAATGTGTGAGCGGGCTTTCGCACCGCTACCGTGGCTGGCAATGACGATCTCGCCACGTCCGAAAAGCGCATCCATCGCACTCTTGAGCGCCCGCTTTGTGCAGCCCTCAGCCTCGGGGTGGCTGGCGAATTGCGTCGGGGCGTATGTCGGGCCGGGGCTGGCAGAGACGTAGCGACCTTGCGCCGTCAGGGTGTCCAGCAGCTTTAGGAATACCCGCTCGCCCCGTGCGCCCGCTGCCAGCGCATCAAGCCCCGTGGGTTGCGCCTCAGCGACGAATACACCGGCTTCCCACTTGAGGTTGATCTCGCCACCCGTGCGCCCATAGTTGGCTTTCTTGGTGGACAGCACCCGCGCGTCAGGGTCAGGCTCAAAGCCGTTGTCGGTGATCCGCGACAAGTAGAGCCGCGACCGGACAGAGTTATTCCATGCCGTCGATCCTGACGTTCCGGTGCCGCTATTGAGGCCGGTCAGGGACGGGTGCCCCAGCAATAGGACCGCGCATTTCCGCTTGATCGCCAGACCGCGCAGGATGCCCACGAATTGCCTCACCTTAGCCCGGTCATTCTCATTGGCCGGATACACGTCCGCCAAGGTGTCAATGACGATCAGCACTGGGGCTTCCTCAGCCGCCCGCTTGTCCAATTCCTCGAATAGCGCGGATTGCATTAGGGCGATTTGTGTCTCGACCGCCAGCAACGCATCCTCGCCCGCTAGCGACCGCAGCGTTAGGCCCGACAGATCGTCATAGTCTCGACCCTCTGCCATCAGAATGTCATGCAAGCGCCGGTGCAATTCGTCGTCGTCATCCTCGGCACTTAGGAAAATCACGCGCCCTTTGTTGACCGTCTTGCCGATCCATGCAGCTTGCGCCGCGACCGCGACCGCCAGTTGCAGCGCCAAGAGGCTCTTGCCGGTGCCTCCATCGCCGCTGAAAAGCGTGACCGTCCTTTGCGGCACCAGCCCTTGCACCAGCCATTGCCGGGGAGGGACAGGCTTTCCCTTGAGCGACGCCGCAGAGTAGAATCGACTTTCGCGGATCAGGGGGGTTGGGCCTTCTGGTGCGCGTGAAGCCTGCGAAGGCTTCAAAATCTTCATGGCGCCACCTCTTTTGTGGTCAGAAGGTCGTTCCAATCGCGCGCGTCGCCAGGGTCGAGAATTCCCACCGCCCAACCCAGGGCGAGCGCCCGCTCGGCAAGGGCATTTGCGGCTTCGCGGCCCGGCGTGTCCCCGTCGCAGGCGATAGTAAGCCGCCCCGGTACAGCGGGAAGGCGCAACCCTCGGAGGCCTGATGCAGAAAGTGCAGCCCAAATCGTTGAAGGACGGCTCAGAAGCCCGCTTGCGAGGCTCAGGGCGGTCTCTATGCCCTCGGCCACCACAAGTGGCCCAGGCGCGTCGTTGAGCCTTACAGCGCCGCCAGCTGTTGCCCCGAGCATCAACTTCGCCCGGTCGATGTCCGCCTTGCCAGAGCCATCGGGGCGCAAGTACGTGCGGTGGATTCCAAAATCTTCACTGCCGTCGACCGCAGCTACCAGTGCTGGATGCGGTGTTGCAGTCGGCCCATGCCAGCATGACGGGTGAAAGCGCAGCGTGCCGGGAAGATCGCAGGTGATGCCGCGGCCGCGCAGATAGGTCTCCGCAATGGAGCCAGTGATCGGCCAGGTCTCTTGCCAGCTCCGTTCGGCCTGTCGGGCACGTTTCTCGATTTGCGCCCGTTCCTCGGCCTTGCGCTGCACGATAGTGG
>PFEY01000032.1:64136-77619 GCA_002783205.1 Rhodobacteraceae bacterium CG17_big_fil_post_rev_8_21_14_2_50_63_15
TGTAGCCGCTTGGAGCTACGCCCGCCGACGCGAGAATGTCCGAGAAGGCGCACGCGGATTTCTTGCAATTAAGCAGCAGCCGCTCGTCGCTGCCATCGGCTAGGGACAGGGCGTTCTGGTCGCGTCGCCGTTCGGGCTGGCACACAGGACAAGGTGCGCTGCCGTAGCGGCCATGCCAGCGCCCCCCCAGCGCCGTCGCAAGGGATCGAGCATCGGTCATCCGCTATCCCCGGGCACTTTTCCTGGCGCGCCTGCGCACTCCCTGTCTACCATCAGGTCACGCGGCCCGAGTTTTGCGACTTTCCAGCCAAGCGGAAATGTCGCTTTCTCGCCAGGCAACAAGGCGCGTGCCGAGCTTGACGGGTTGGGGAAATTCTCCCCGCTTCATCCAGTCGTAAATTGTCGAACGAGACAGCCCGGTGCGGGCTTGCACCTCAGGGCGACGGAGCAGTGTTTCGAACATGTCGGTTCCTTCCGGCTTTGTTGAGTCACAGCCGGATGGTGGTGCCCGCAGCCTTGGAACTATACCGGTAAGACAACATGGGGGCTTTTGCCGGAAAGGGGGTTAGCGTGGTTGCCCACGGAAGTGACCGTCTGCGGGTCCGATTGCCTCGAGCTGACTTAGCAACTTCTCGCCGTGGGCACGGCGCGTGGACTCATCCATCGCAGCAAAGTCGCGCTTAATCGCGACAGCCCATACCTTTCCACGAAGCCAATCATCACGCCACCTTGGCGCCTCCCTCACGAGGGTTTCAACTTTCCACATCCGTTTTGGCACAGTCTTGATTCCGAGGATCTCGCGATCTTCCTCGCTTCCCTTCGAAAACCGGTCCAGCCATAGCGCAATGCCGCTACATGCTTTGGAAAGAGGAATCCCTGCTTGCCTCATGGTTTCGATCTGAACGAAAGCGACGTCTTTCAACTTCTGATCCTCATACCGGCGGAGCATTTGGCCCAGTTCTCGTGCAGAATTCTGTTTGCGAATCTGCATCGCCTTGAAATGTGCCAACGACACCGCCTTCGTGACTGGCAAACTCACACTAAAGAGCTCTTGCAGGGCTTCGTCTGCCCACCAGGGGTTTCGCATTGTCCAGAAACGCGCGAGATACAGTGCCGCGACCGTTGAAGTGAGCCAAACCCCTTCCCATGAACCATTGTCTTTGAGCTTCTTAATTTCCTTTGACGAAAGGGCTCCGAGGATCTCATCTCTGAAATCGGCAATCATCCGCTCAGGCTCATCCAGGGGTTCATCATCTGGCCCAAAAAGCACGCTTGACGCGCGTGATAGCTTTGGCCCCCTCATCCCGCCGACCCCAGCTTCACCACGTTGTCGGCCTGCAATGCTTCGCCACGCAAGAATGCGCCCCAATCGGCCATCATGTCCCTTCGCCGGTCGAGCATGTCGGATCGCTGATAGGCCCGCTCCACCTCGGAACCTTGCCAGTGCGCCAGTGCAATCTCGGCCATGTCTCGGGGATACCCACGCTCTGCAGCCCATTGCCGGAAAGTCGATCGCAGCCCGTGCGGCACGGCCGGACGCTTCATGCGGGGATCGACATAGCCCACGCCGCCCGCCTTTACCTCGGCCTCCTGCATCCGCCGCATAACGGCGGAAATGCTCATGTCAGACAACATCCCCCCTCGCGGCGCAAAGAAAACGAGGGGCGTGCCGTCGAGGCGCGGCAGGGCTTCCAGCAGAACCACCGCCTCAGCCGTGAGCGGCACGCGATGCTCGCGCCCGTTCTTCATCCGTGAAGCCGGGACCGTCCAGACCGCCCGCCGTGTTGCAGAAGTCGGAGGTGTATCAACGTCTCCGAGGTCGATTTCGTCCCATGTCATGCCCCGCACCTCGCCCGACCGGGCAGCGGTCAGGATCAGGAATTCAAGTGCCCGCGTGGCCATGCCGTCGCGCATCCGCAGATCAGCCAACCAGCGCGGCACGTCGCCCAGCGCCAGCGCCGGATGGTGCTGCGACTTCGCCACCTTGCCCGGTGCCGGAAGCAGTTCTTTCAGATTTCCACGCCATGCCGCAGGATTGTCGCCTTCTCTATGCCCGGACACCGTTGCCCATGTCAGAACGGCCTCTACGCGTCCGCGCAGCTTCTTTGCGGTGACGGTGCGCTCGCGCCAATGCGGTTCGAGCATGCGCAGCACGTCCGTTGTGCCGATGTCTCGCACTGACATGTCCCCCAGGGCGGGCATTGCGAGCCGTTCGAGCGACGATAACCATTGCTTGCGGTGCTTCTCGCTCTTGAATTCGCGTAGCTTGGCTTCCCCATATGCGGTCACGCATTCCGCGAAGGTGAACGGTCTAACTTTAGCCGCCCGCTTCTCGGCCAGCGGGTCGCCGCCCTGCAATGCCTTGCCCTTGTTTTCGAGCGCCAGTTTGCGTGCAGCCGCCAGCGACACAGCCGGGGGGCTTCCCAGCCCGATTTCCTGCCGCTTGCCACGAATGACAATGCGTTGCACCCATTGGCGAGATCCGCTCGGCCAGACGCGAAGGAAAAGCCCGGCCCCGCCGCCGTCATGGTATTTGCCGGGCTCGCTGATGGTATCGACACGCCGTGCCGTGAGCCTGCCCTTTACAGTCGCTTCCCCCAATTTATCCCCCTGAACAACATGGAACAAGTCAGATTATGCTGGAACATGCCGCACAAGGGAAGGTGTTATTTTCTTTTAATATATAGACATATATGGCTACTGCCGGACGATCACAGCACATATCATGGCGGCCCTACGGGCTGCCACGTTTTACGAGAAAGCTGTTGTTCGGCATGGGGTTAAACGTCGTGGTTTCGACACCCGCTGAACCGGCTTGGCGGTCTCTTGGCCTCTGTCGCGCCCCATTTTCAGCACCGCTCTGCGCCCGCGCCATTGGGGGAAAGCTGACCTGCACGCGCAGGCCGGGCTTGTTGTCGTGCAGATCCAGTCTGGCCTCGTGCAAGTCCGCGATGGCGTGAACGAGGGACAGCCCCAACCCGTTGCCAGGCGTCGTGCGCGCACTTTCCAGGCGGTAGAGCCGTCTCAGGACGGCCGCGCGCTCGCTCTCGGGAATGCCCGGTCCGTCATCGGCAACGCTCAGCACGGTCTCCTCGGCCTGTCGGATCAAGGCCAGCGTGACGGTGCATCCCTCCGGCGTGTGCCTTAGTGCATTCTCGATCAGATTGGCAACCAGCTGGCCGAGCAGGGTCTTGTCTCCGCGCACCAGCACAGGCTCTTCGGGCAACGTGCTCAGGCGCAGGGCGTGACCGCTGTCTTCCGCCGCCGGCGAGTAGATGTCGGCAAAGGTCGACAAGATACCGGAGAGGTCGACCGCTTCAAAGCGCGATCTTGCGCTGCCGCCTTCGATCTGCGCGATCATCAGCAGCGCCTGAAAGACCGAGACCGCGCGATCCGCCTCGATCACTGCGCGCTCTGCAATCCCGGCTTCGGGTGACTCTGCGGGCAAGCGGTTGCGCAGATCGGCCAGAAGCACGGAAATGCGTTGGACCGGTGTCTTGAGGTCATGGGCAATATCGGCCGACACCTGACGCAGGGCCGACATGGACGCCTCCTGCGCCGCCGCCATGCGGTCAATGCCCGCCCCGATCCGCGACAGGTCATCCCCCCGTTTGTCCTCAGCAACCCGCGCGGCAAGGTCGCCCTGCGCCAACCGGGTCAGGGTGGTCTCGAAATGGCGGACGCGCCGTGCGGCGGCCAGCGACATCGCAAACCCCGCTGCAAGAGAAATCAGCAAGGTCGGGATGATGCTCAGGACAAGCAACCCGATAAAGGTCTCCTCCATGTTCCTGATCGGCGCGCGGCTCTCTCCGACGACAAGAATGCCTTGCGCCATTGCTTCGGTGCGCAGTTCGTAGCCTTCCTCGCCCAGACTCCGCCCGCCCCTGCGCCGCCTGATCTCGACCTCACGCCCCCGCAGGCTTGCCGTCGCATTGCCAAAGGTGTCGCCGCTTGGCGCCACAAACACGAGGATGCGGTTCGCGGGATCGACGGCGGCTGCCTCCGCTTCGACGAGAGCGGCAAGCGTGCGGGGATCGCCAGTGACCCGAAACCCCGCGACCTGCTGTTCGAGATTGGCGCTGATCTGGTCCTCAACATTGCCCCGCAACTGGATCCAGGCGAGGCCGAGGCTGACGAAATTCACGGTCGCAAAGACCGCGACAAGCCCGATCGCCAGCCGGATCGGGGAGGACCGCAGCAGAGCGGAAAGGTGCCTGACCCGCTGCATCTCAGCCGTCGATCCGATAACCCGCACCGCGGACGGTCTGGATCAACTCGCTGTCAAAGGGCTTGTCGATCTTGGCGCGCAGCCGGCTGACATGGGTCTCCACCACGTTGGTTTGCGGGTCAAAGCTGATATCCCAGACCGCTTCGAGCAGCATCGTGCGGGTCTGCACGCGCCCCTTGCGGCGCAACAACTGTTCGAGCAGCGCAAATTCACGGGGCAGAAGATCGATCTCCTGACCGGCGCGCGTCACCTTGCGCCGCATCAGATCCATCGACAGATCGGCGGCAGAGAGGACCGTTTCCTGTGTCGCGGCGGCCGGACGCCGGGCGAGCGCCTGAATGCGGGCGGACAACTCGCCAAAGGCGAAGGGCTTGACCAGATAATCGTCAGCGCCGGCGTTCAATCCTTCGATGCGGTCATCGACGCCGCCCACCGTGGTCAGAAAGATCACTGGTGTCGCGACCTTTGCGGCACGCAGCGCCTTGACCAGCGACAGGCCGTCGAGACCGGGCAGCATCCGGTCCACGACAAGCACGTCATATCCGTCATTCATGCCCTGCCCCAGAGCGTCACGCCCGTCTGCAACATGGTCGACCACATGGCCCTCCTGGCGCAATCCGTGCACGATGTAATCCGCCGTGGTGCAATCATCCTCGATGACCAGAAGTTTCATTGTATCGACTCTTTCCCTGGGCCGCGCGGGCCGGTCCAGACTAGATCGTTCCGCGTCGCCCGGAAAGCCGCCACAGATCAGCACAGTCCAACGCTGGACGATTGCCCCGTCACGCGCCTTTCGCCGAGATTACAATTCTGCAATCTTCGTGCCGGTCACATGAGACGCGCGCGGATTTTCAAAGGTTACGCATCTGTAATCTTGCCGCAATATGGTTGACAGACCCAAGGCCGATTTTCGGTTCATCGGTTCTGGCAGAACGCCGGACACCCATGTTCTGGAGGATCATCAATGCTGAAAACATCGACCCCGCGCCGGTGGCCCATGCTGGCGCTCTCTGCGCTTCTGGGGGCAACGGCGCTCACCGCGACCGGCTTCGCCCTGACCCCGGCCCTTGCCACGGCAGCACAGGCGGGGGGATATGCGGACCTTGTGGATCGTGTCGCCCCTGCCGTTGTCTATATCGAAGTGACCAAGGCGGCCGAGACCGCCGGCGTCAATCCGGCGGGCCTGCCAGACGACTTTCCCTATGAAGAGTTCGCGCGCCGTTTCGGGATCCCGATGCCGGGTCAGCCGGGTGGGCCAGAGGGCGAGGCGCCCCCACAGAGCGGCCTCGGCACCGGCTTCATCATCTCGGCCAGCGGCAACATCGTGACCAACAACCACGTGGTCGAAGACGCCGCAACCGTGACCGTCACGCTGGCGGACGGGACAGTCCTGTCGGCCGAGGTCGTCGGCACCGATCCGGCAACAGACCTTGCGCTGATCCGCGTCAAGGCCGAGACAGATCTGCCCGTCGTGACCTGGGGCGAGAGCGCCGGATTACGTGTCGGACAGGACGTTGTGGCAATCGGCAATCCCTTTGGCCTTGGCAACACCGTGACCGCCGGCATCGTTTCGGCCCTCGGACGCGACATCCATTCGGGCCCGCTTGACGACTACATCCAGACCGATGCCGCGATCAACCGAGGCAATTCCGGCGGACCGCTGTTCAACGCGGACGGTGAAGTCGTGGGCATCAACACCGCGATCTTCTCGCCGACGGGCGGCTCGGTCGGGATCGGCTTTGCCGTGCCGTCGGACACGGCCAGTGCGGTGATTGCGGATCTCGCGGATGACGGAGAGGTGAAACGCGGCTGGCTCGGGGTGCAGATCCAGCCCCTGACCGACGACATCGCCGCGGCGATCGGTCTCGATACCCCCAATGGCGCGCTCGTCGCCGAAGTGATGGCGAACACGCCCGCAGCCAAGGCCGGTCTGAAACGAGGCGATGTCGTCACCGCCGTGGACGGACGCAGGGTCGAAACGCCGCGCGATCTGACGCGTCTGGTTGCGTCAGCACAGCCGGGAACCGAGGTCAACCTCTCGATCCTGCGGGCCGGCCAACCCATCGAATTGAGTGTGATTCTGGACCGTCGGGCCGCCCAACCTGCCTGACACCACTCACGACCCCAAGCCGTGTGGTTGGGCGACCTCCGGGATGCCACTCAATGATCCCGTCCCGGCAAACCGCCGGGGCGCGGGTTCTTGCCTGCGCCTCTGGCCTTGCCCTGCGGTAACGTGCAGGGCCAGGCGCACTGAGGCACCCGCCGAACGGCCAGAGCCCAGAGCCCAGAGCCCAGAGCCCAGAGCCGGATGCCGGTCAGCATCTGTCACCGTCAAACAACAGTTGATCTCCTATTGCATCGTCGATTAACGATGTATATATATCGTTAGTGAACGATACAGGGAGTGGCCAGAATGTTCGATAAATCCACCCCGGAGATGACCCCTGTGCTTGATGCAGAGCAGGTTTCCGCCATCGCCAAGGCGCTGGCGCATCCGGCGCGGGTCAGGATCATTTCCTTTCTTCTGTCGCGTCCCGGTTGCATCGGGGGCGCCATCGTGGAAGAGGTCGGCCTCGCGCAATCGACGGTCTCGGAACATCTGCGGATCCTCAAGGAGGCCGGCATCGTGACCGGCACCATCGACTATCCCCGGATCTGCTATGCGCTCGACCCGTCCGCCATCATGCCGCTCTCGGCGCTCTGTGACGCCATTGCCGCACGATCATCAGCCGGGTCCGAGACCCCCTGTTGCTACACCCCCCAAGGCTGCATTTCCGAGGAGAAAGCAAGATGAAAACCCTCACCGTTTATGACCCCGCAATGTGCTGTTCGACCGGCCTCTGCGGCACAGATGTCGATCAGCGACTGGTCGATCTGGCCGCCGATCTGGACTGGCTCAAGGCACAGGGCGTCACCGTCCGCCGCTTCGGGCTGAGCCGCGAGCCGGCCGCGTTCGCCGCCAATGATACGATTCGTCAGATCATGCAGGACAGCGGCGGCGACGATCTGCCGGTGTTCCTGCTTGATGGCGCGCTCATGGCCCGCGCGCGTTACCCGCGCCGCGCCGAACTGGCCGAATGGGCCGGTCTGGCGGCACCGGCGGCAACGGCGTCGTCCCGCTGCGGCGGCGCAGCCCAGGAAAACCCGGCGACGACAGGCGGATGCTGCGGCGGCGCGGCCAAATCGGCGGCACAACCGGAAAAGGCCGGCCGCTGCTGCTGATCCCCCTTGATGCGCGCGCGAGGCCGGTCCGGCCGCGCCATGCACCACAATCCACAAGATATCGGACCGCCCCCACAGGGGCGGCGAAAGGAGACAGCATGTTCAACGACCTGCCAAAATTCGTCTTTCTCACCGGCAAGGGTGGCGTGGGAAAAACCTCGCTCGCCTGCGCCACGGCAGTCGGGCTTGCCGATGCGGGCAAGCGGGTGCTGCTGGTCTCGACCGACCCGGCCTCGAATGTCGGTCAGGTGTTCGGAACGGAGATCGGCAACCATGTGACCCCGATTGCCGCCGTCCCCGGCCTCGCCGCGCTGGAGATCGACCCCGAAGGCGCCGCCGCCGACTATCGCGAGCGGATCGTCGGGCCGATGCGCGGCGTGCTGCCCGAAAAGGCGCTGAAGGGGATCGAGGAACAGCTTTCCGGCGCCTGCACCACCGAGATCGCGGCCTTCGACGAATTCACCGCGCTGCTGACCGATGAGGCGGTGACGGGTGCCTACGATCACATCCTCTTTGACACCGCGCCGACCGGCCACACGATCCGGATGCTGAAGCTGCCCGGCGCCTGGTCGGGCTTTCTGGAGACCGGCGGCGATGCGTCCTGCCTTGGGCCACTGGCGGGGCTGGAGAAACAGCGCGAACGCTACGCGGCGGCGGTGGCAACCCTGTCTGACGGCGCCCGCACCCGGCTGATTCTGGTCGCCCGCCCGCGCGCCAGTTCGCTGAGTGAGGCCGCGCGCACCTCGCGCGAACTCGCAGAGATCGGCATTCGCAATCAGCACCTGGCGATCAACGGGCTGATGCCCGCGGATGATCGGGGCGATGCGCTGGCCGCGAGCCTGATCGCGCGCGACCACGCCGCGCTCGACAGGATGGACAAGGCCCTCGCCGCGCTGCCGCAAAGCCGGTTCGCGCTGCGCCCGGAAAACCTTGTCGGTCTCGACGCGCTGCGGCGGATGAACGCGCCGGTGGATCTGGCCAACGCCGCCCCGCGCCGGATCAAGGCCGACCTGCCGCCGCTTTCGGCGCTGGTGGACGGGATCGAGGCCGCCGGCCGTGGCCTGGTGATGACGATGGGCAAGGGCGGGGTTGGCAAGACCACCATCGCCGCCGCCGTCGCGGTGGAACTCGCCGCGCGCGGGCATGAGGTGCTGCTCACCACGACCGACCCGGCGGCGCATCTGACCGAAACGCTGGCCGAAGACGTGGCGCATCTCACCGTCAGCCGCATCGACCCCAAGGTCGAAACCCAAGCCTATCGCGACCAGATCCTGGCCACCAAGGGTGCCAGCCTCGACGCGCAAGGCCGCGCCATGCTGGAAGAAGACCTGCGTTCGCCCTGCACCGAGGAAATCGCGGTCTTTCAGGCCTTTTCCAAGGTGATCCGCGCGGCGGGACGCAAATTCGTGGTGATGGATACCGCGCCGACCGGCCACACGCTCTTGCTGCTCGATGCCACTGGCTCTTATCACCGTGACGTGCTGCGCCATGCGGGCGAGCAGTCCAGCCACATGACCACGCCGATGATGCGGCTTCAGGATCCCGACAAGACCAAGGTGCTGATCGTCACTCTGGCCGAAACCACGCCGGTGCTCGAGGCGGCCCGCCTGCAAGACGATCTGAAGCGCGCCGGGATCGAGCCCTGGGCCTGGGTGATCAACGCCAGCCTCGCCGCCACCGGCACCACGCATCCGGTGCTGGCCGCGCGCGCCGCGACCGAGGCGCGAGAGATCGAAAAGGTGCGCGCTCTGGCCAGCCGTCACGCGGTTGTGCCGATGATGGCCGAGGATCCGGTCGGCGCGGTGCGCCTCCGCGCCCTGACAGGCCAGGCGCAGCCCGCGGACGCCGAATGAGAAAGGATGAGACCCTATGAACCTCTTTGAACGATACCTGACCCTCTGGGTCGCACTCTGCATCGTCGCCGGCATCGCGCTGGGGCAGGTGTTTCCGGGCCTCTTTCACGCCATCGGCGGAATGGAGGTGGCCAATGTCAACCTGCCCGTCGCGGTGCTGATCTGGCTGATGATCATCCCGATGCTGCTCAAGATCGACTTTGCCGCCCTTGGACAGGTCGCGCAGCACTGGCGCGGCGTCGGCGTCACGCTGTTCATCAACTGGGCGGTCAAGCCGTTCTCCATGGCGCTGCTCGGCTGGCTCTTTCTGTCGGTGCTGTTCCGGCCCTGGCTTCCGGCGGACCAGATCGACAGCTACATCGCCGGGCTGATCATCCTTGCTGCGGCACCCTGCACGGCGATGGTGTTCGTCTGGTCGAACCTCTCGGACGGCGAGCCGCATTTCACGCTCAGCCAGGTCGCACTCAACGATGCGATCATGATCGTGGCCTTTGCGCCGATCGTGGCCTTCCTGCTGGGGCTGTCCGCGATCACCGTGCCGTGGGAAACGCTGCTTCTGTCGGTCGCGCTTTACATCATCGTGCCGGTCATCCTCTCGCAACTCATCCGCCGCAACCGGCTGGCGGGCGGGGGCGAGTCGGCATTGAAGGCCCTGCTTGACCGGCTGGGGCCGACTTCGGTGGTGGCGCTGCTGGTCACGCTGGTGCTCTTGTTCGGGTTCCAGGGCGAACAGATCATCGCCCAGCCGATGATCATCGCGCTGATCGCGGTGCCGATCCTCATTCAGGTCTATTTCAACTCTGGCCTTGCCTATCTCTTGAACCGCGCGACGGGCGAGGCGCATTGCGTGGCCGCCCCCTCGGCGCTGATCGGCGCGTCGAACTTCTTCGAACTCGCCGTGGCGACCGCGATCAGCCTGTTCGGCTTTACCTCGGGTGCTGCGCTGGCCACCGTGGTGGGCGTGCTGATCGAAGTGCCGGTGATGCTGTCGGTGGTGAAGATCGTCAACGCCTCCAAGGGCTGGTATGAACGGGGGGGCGCGGTGCAAAGAGTGGCCGCGCGTCAGGGCGCTCGCCCGCGCCATGCCCCGCACAAGATGGAGGGCTGATCCCATGCGTATCCTGTTTCTTTGCGTCGCCAATTCCGCCCGCAGCCAGATGGCCGAAGGCCTGGCGCGCGCGATCCTGCCGGCTGAGGTCGAGGTGGCAAGCGCGGGTTCGGCCCCAAGCCGGTTGAACCCGCTGGCCATCGAAGCCCTGTCCGAGATCGGCATCGACATCTCGCATCATCGGTCGAAACCGCTGAGCGCGGTCGCGCCCGAAACCGCCGACCTGATCGTGACCCTCTGCGCCGAGGAGATCTGCCCCTTCGTCCCCGGCCCGGTGAAACGCCTGCACTGGCCGATCGCCGATCCCGCTGCGGCCAATGACCTCGCCGCCTTCCGCACCGCCCGTGACCAGATCAAGGGCCGGATCGAGGTGCTGGCGAACCTGCTGGATCTCGCCGAAGGCCCCGCGGGCCGCGAATTCCACGCCAGCCTCCGGGTGCACGATCTGGCAGCCAGCACCCGGTTCTACGCCTGGCTTCTGAACACCTGGCCCAAGGAATGGACGCATCGCTACGCCACCTTCATCCGCCCCGATCTGGGCCTCAACTTCGTGCTGGTAGTCGCCGACGGCAAGGATCTGCACCACGATACGCTCTATCATGTCGGAATTGGATTGCCCGACAAGGCCGCCGTGATCGACGCCTACCACCGCGCCGTGGCCTTCGGCGCTCAGGTGGACAAGCCCCCGCGCACCACCTGGCGGGGCACGCCATTGCACGAGCTGTGGCTGACCGATCCGGACGGGACGCTGATCGAGATCTATGCGCGCCTGACTGATGCGGAGCTGGCGACCATGCCTGCCGATCAGGCGCCGGAATATCTGGTGCCCGGAACCGAACCAACTGCCTGAGTGGAACACGACATGCTGGACTACCACATCACCGCCCGCCGCATCGACAGCCATGGGTCGGAGGCCATGACCAAGCAGGCGCGGATCGTGCTCGACACCGACATGGCGGGCCGCGCCGACGCCTTCAACCCCGCCGAGATGCTGCTGGCGAGCCTTGCCGCCTGCATCCTCAAGGGCACCGAGCGGGTGATCCCGATGCTCAAGTTCGAACTGCGTGGCATCGAGGTCAGCCTGCACGGGATCCGGCAGGACAGCCCGCCAAAGATGATCCGCATCGCCTATGACATCGTGGTGGACACCGACGAATCTGACGCGAGGCTCGATCTTCTGCACCGCAACCTTCAGAAATACGGCACCATCATGAACACGCTCGCGGGCGCGACCGAACTGGTTGGCACCATCCAGCGCAAATTGCCAGAACAGGACTAGGCCATGTCACACCCTCTCGCCGATTTTGCCACTTACCTGCGCGGCTTTGACTATGACGAACGCCGCGCGATGAAAATCCAGATGGCCGAGGCGCTGGAGCTTTACGCCACGGGTCAGGCGGAACTGCTCGACATCCGCTTTGCCGATGAGGCGCGGGCCTGGACCCTCGGCTTTGGCAAGCATATTCCGCTCAACGAATTGCCCGACCGGCTGAACGAGCTTGACCCGGCCAAGACCATTGTCACCCTCTGCCCGCATTACGACCGGGCCGAGATTGCCCGGCTTTACCTGACGCTGGCGGGCTATCGGTCGCGCTATCTGACAGATGGGCTTCTGGGTCTGGCCGATCACCTGCGCGGAGACCGCGCGCGGGCCTATGTCGCCCGTCTGGCAGAGCACGGGGATGAGTGAACTGGCACCCCTTGCCGGCTATTTCGGGCTCACATTCGTGCTGGCCACGATCTTTGCCATGGGCGGGGTCGGGTCGGCCATCGGGCTGGTGCCGATGCTGGAAACCGCCGGTCTGCCGCTGGCACTGGCACGGGCGCTCGGGCTCTTCGTCAACACCACCTCGACCGCCGTCGCGGCGGCGGTTCATCTGAGCAGCGGCCTGCTCGACCTGCGCGGGGCATGGCCGCTCGTGGTCTCGGTTCTGGTCGCAACGCCGATCGGGGCCTGGGCCAGCCAGTTCGTCGCCCCCGACATCGTGCGCGCGGTGCTGGCGGTGTTTCTGATCGCGGCGGCGCTGCTGATGCTGGTGCCACATCGCCCGGTCCTGATCGAGAGCAAGGGCGCCCTGCCGCGCCTGCTGATCGGGGCTTCGGTCGGCGCGGTCTCCGGACTGGTGGGCGTCGGCGGCGGCACGCTGATCGTGCCGGCGCTGGTGCTGCTGGGCGAGGACGCCAAATCCGCGGCCCGCACCGTCAGCTTCGTGATCCCGTTTTCATCGGCGGGCGGGTTTCTCACCTATCTCCAGTTCGTGACCATGAACTGGATGCTGCTGGCGGTGGTCGGTGTCGCGGCGGCGGCGGGCGGCTTTCTCGGCGGCCGCCTGATGAACCGCCATCTCAACGCGACCCAGGTCAAGCGGCTGATTGCGGTGCTGCTCCTCCTGCTGGCCGCAAAGTTGCTGGCAATACCGCTTCTTTCGCTTTTGACCTGACGGCCTGCAAAGGACACCATCGATGGCCCACGATCACGCCCATGACCACGCCCCGCCTGCTGATCTCGGCCCCGCCTTCAAATGGGCGGTCGGGCTCAACACCGGCTATCTGCTGGCCGAGGCGGCGGCAGGCTGGCTCACCGGATCGTTGGCGCTGCTGGCCGACGCGGCGCACAACCTGACCGATGTCGCGGGGCTGCTCATCGCCTGGGGCGCGGCGGTGTTGTCCAAAAGAGCCGTCAGCCGCGCCCACACCTGGGGGCTGGGGCGGGCCACGATCATGGCGGCGATGCTCAACGCGCTCGCTATCTTGCTCGGTGTCGGACTGGTGATCCGCGAGGCAGTGGACCGCCTTGGAACCCCGGTCGAGGTTCCGGGTCTGACGATTCTCCTCGTGGCGCTGGTCGGCATCGCGATCAACACCGGCTCGGCGCTCTTGTTTCACAGCGCACGGAAGGACGACCTGAATGCCAAGGGCGCCTATCTGCATATGGCCGCCGATGCTGCTGTGTCCGGCGCGGTCGTGCTGGCGGCGGGCGGGATGATGCTGACCGGCTGGGCCTGGCTTGACCCCGCCGTCGCAATCGCCGTCAGCGTCCTGATCGCGTTCACAGCGGCGGGGCTCTTTCGC
>PFEY01000032.1:77652-111950 GCA_002783205.1 Rhodobacteraceae bacterium CG17_big_fil_post_rev_8_21_14_2_50_63_15
CTCGACGGCGTGCCCGAAGGCATCGACACCGCCGCAATCGCGGCCTGGCTTGCGGCACAGGAGGGCGTGAGCGATCTGCACGATCTCCATATCTGGCCTCTGTCCTCCACCCGCACCGCGCTCGCGGCGCATCTGGTCTGGCAAGGAGACGATCCCGACGCCTTTCTGGACCATGTGGCAGACGCCCTGGCGGCCGATTACCGCATCTCGCATGTTACCCTGCAACTGGAACGCAGCCGCTGCGACAAGGCCTGCGATCTTGCCATTGCCGCCCCGTCACCAAAGGAGCCACCTGCATGATCCCCTCCGCCCGTTCCCCCGCACGATGCCATGACCGCATCGCGTCAGACGGCCATCCGCCCGCGCCCCGGTGCCGCCCCCCTCGGGGACGCTCGTGATGCGCGCGGTCACACTCCATCCCGAAACCCACCTCGTATCGCGCATCGGCTGGCTCAGGGCTGCGGTGCTGGGGGCCAATGACGGCATCGTCTCCACCGCCAGCCTGATCGTCGGCGTCGCGGCGGCCTCGACCAGCACCTCCGAGGTGCTGGTGGCGGGGATCGCCGGGCTGGTGGCAGGGGCCATGTCAATGGCGGCGGGTGAATATGTCTCGGTCAGTTCGCAATCCGATACCGAATCGGCCGATCTGCAACGCGAGCGCGCCGAACTGAAAGACCAACCCGAGGCGGAGCTCAATGAGCTGACGCAGATCTATGTCGCGCGCGGGGTTGCGCCGGCGCTGGCCCGCGAGGCGGCCGCACAGATGATGGAAAAGGACGCGCTTGGCACCCATCTGCGCGACGAGTTGGGCATCTCCGAGGTGACAACGGCGCGCCCGGTGCAGGCGGCACTGACCTCGGCGATGACCTTTGCCATCGGTGCGGCGATGCCGCTGGCGATGGTCGTTCTGTCGCCCGCCGATCTGCTGGTCTGGACCGTCACGATTGCCTCGCTGTTGTTCCTGGCCTTGCTGGGCGGCATAGGGGCCTATGCCGGCGGCGCCCCGATCTGGCGCGCCACCCTGCGCGTCACCTTCTGGGGGGCGCTGGCCATGGCGCTGACTGCGGGCATCGGCGCGGTTGTGGGAACGGTGGTCTGACCCGCCTGGCCCGCAACGCGCAACCGCGTGGCGCCGCATCGGACCTGACCCCAAACTGACGCACCATCTGCGTCAGGTTCAGGTTCCCGTAAGGTCTCGCAGGCACAAACACGCCTGAGCGATACAAGGAGACTGCCATGAACCGCTTTCTGATCCCCGCTACTCTGGCGATCGCGGTGCTGGGGTCGAGCGCCGCGCTGGCCGATGATGACGACTGCCGCAGCCCGATGGCCCAGTGGCAGCCGCGTGACACGGCCATCGCGCATGTCGGCACGCTCGGCATCGAGGTCCAGCGTCTCAAGGTCGATGACGGCTGCTACGAGATCAAGGGGCGCGACGAGGACGGCAACAACGTCAAGCTCAAGCTCGATCCGTCCAACCTCGCCCTGATCGAACTGGATGTGAGGTTCAGACCCGGAGCAGATCCATCGCGCTATCTCGACGGCGCGAGAGGGACCGACGCGATCCCGATGCAGGCGCCAATTGACAATCCACTCATCACCCCGGGTAGCAAACCCGAGGTCAAGAAGAACTGAGGCAACGCTATGACCCGCATCTGGGATCCTCTCATTCGTATATTTCATTGGAGCCTCGTTGCCGCATACGTGGTCGCGTGGTTGACAGCGGATGAATGGGACAGGCTTCACGAAATCTCGGGTTATGTGATCGTGGCGCTGATCGCGATCCGTCTCGTCTGGGGCGTGGTCGGGAGCCCCTACGCCCGCTTCGCCCAGTTCGTGACCGGCCCCCGCGCGACCCTCGCCTATCTCGCCGACATGGCGCATTGGACCGAGCGGCGCTATCTCGGGCACAACCCGGCAGGTGCCGCGATGGTCTTGGCGCTGCTTCTGACGCTCTCGGGCACTGCGCTGACCGGCTGGCTCATGGTAGAGCCATCGCGCCTCGCGCTGCTGCCCGAAATGCCACAGATCTTGGCCCCCGCCTGGGCCGGGGATGAGGACAGCGGCGAAGTTGGCGGCAAGGAGGTTCTGAAAGACCTGCACGAAGTTCTCGCCAACCTGACGCTCTTTCTGGTGGCGCTGCATGTCGCCGGCGTGCTGCTGGCCTCTGTCCGCCACCGCGAGAATCTCGCCCGTGCCATGCTGTCCGGCGATAAACGCGCTCCCGAACCAGGTGACATCGCCTGACCGAACAACCCAACTCCCCAGCGGTCGCGCCCCAATGCGGCCGCGCATGGCCCCGCTTTCCCCAGCGGGGCCATTTTTTTGTTCCTGACAACAAGCTGAAGCATGAATCGTGAGTCTGTCAGGAAGCCATCAGGGAAGGGCCCCAAAGACAGTGCAGGACACACAATGGAGATCCCGCCATGCGCAGCACGACTCTCGCCCTTCTTGTCACCTCCACAGCGCTGACGGCCGTCACCGGCCTGCCCGCCCAGAGCGCAATGCCCTCGCTCGCCGATGCCACCCTTGGCGCGCTTTCGGCGCTCAATGCGGACCATCCGAAACCGCAGCCGTTCATTCTGGTCAGCGATGACGAGGAGGACGACGACGACGAGGAAGATCACGAGGACGACGACGAGGATGAAGGCCAGGGCGGCCTGCGCCATCAGGCCCCGGCGGCCACCGTCACCCCTCCGGCGAACGGGCTCTTCGGCAACGGCACCCCGCCGCAGGTCAAGGTCAATTGAGCCCTTCCGACAATTTCCGAACAAGGACAGCAAAATGAAATCGCTTCTCGCAGCACTCGCGTTCACCACCGCACTCACCGCGCCCGGCCTCGCTCTGGCACGCCCGGTCACACTCACCACGACGCTCACCAATTATGGCGGCGGTGGCGCCTATCTCGCGCTCTATGTCACGGACGCCAAGGGCACCTACAAGGGCAGCCTCTGGATGGCAGGTAAAAAAACTAAATATTACAAACACATGATTGACTGGCATCGGGCCACCGGCGGCAACGCAGCCGAGGTCAACGGCATCACGGGCGCCAGCGTCGGTGCGGGCCGGACCCTGGAAATCACGCTCGATCTGGCCGATGCGCTGTTTGATGCGGGCTACACGCTTCATATCGACGCCGCCGTCGAGGACATGCGCGAAAGCCCGAGCGAGATCACCGTGCCCCTGACCACGAGCGGCGCCGGCAAGGCCGTGCGCGGGCGACGCTACATTTCAACCTTTCAATACGGCCTCTAGGGGATCGCGATCATGATCCGCACACTCCATCGCTGGCCCGGCCTTCTGGCGCTCGCGCTCTTCCTCGTGCTCAGCGTGAGCGGCGCGGTGCTGTCGGTGTTTCCCGCAATCGAACACCTGAGCGCGCCGCAGGCCGAGAGCGGCCTGAGCGTCGCCGATCTGGCCAGTCGCATCCAGGCCACCCATCCCGGCGTCGAGCAGATCAAACGCGCGCCCTCGGGACGGATCACCGCCTTCTGGTTCGATCAGGATCAACCAGGCGCGGCGGTGATCGACCCGGCCACCGGGCAGGACGTGGCCTCTGCCGATCCCGATCCGGTCGCGCGCTGGCTCACGACCCTGCACCGCTCGCTCTTTCTGGATGACAGCGGCCGCATCGCGATGGCGGCTGGCGCAGCGGCGATGCTGATGATGACGCTCTCGGGCACCGCCCTCGTCGCGCGGCGCGCAGGGGGATGGCGGCGCTGGTTTGCGCCGATGCATGGCCCCCTGTCGGGACGGGTGCATGTGGAAATCGCCCGTTTCGCGGTGACGGGCCTCTTGCTGTCCTCGGCCACCGCATTGTGGATGACGGCCTCCACGTTTGATCTCCTGCCCGATGGCGGCGCCACCCTCGCGATCCCGTCCGAGGTCAGCGGCGAGACCGGCGCGCCACTCGCCAGGATGACCGCGCTCGCGGAAACCCCGGTCGCGGCGTTGCGCGAGCTGAGCTTTCCCTATGCGGGCGATGCAACCGATGTCTTTACGCTGACGACCGATCGCGGCACCGGCTATATCGACCAGGGCACCGGCGCGGTGCTGGCCTGGGCCGACCTGACCGGGTGGGAGCGCGTTTCGGAAACCATCTACATGCTGCATACCGGCCAGGGGGCCGCCACGCTTGGCCTTGTGCTCGGGCTGATGGCGCTTGGCGTGCCGGCGATGGGGGTCACGGGCCTGCTGATCTGGTGGACCGGGCGACGCGCACGCCCGCGCCTGCGCAACAACGCCGCCCCGGGCCGGGCCGAGACAATCCTGCTCGTCGGCAGCGAGGGCGGCAGCACCTGGGGCTTTGCCGCCACGCTGCACGCGGCCCTCACCAAGGCCGGACAGCGCGTCCATGCCGCCCCGATGTCGGGTTTCGCACCCGACAGTTACACACGGGCCGAACGGATCATCGTGCTGGCGGCAACCTATGGCGACGGTGATGCGCCCGCCTCGGCCAAGGGCTTCCTCGACCGCCTTGCCGCGCGCGAGCGCGCACCCGACGCGGCCCTTGCCGTGCTCGGCTTCGGCGATCGCAGCTTCCCGTCCTATTGCGCCTTTGCCCAGGCGGTGTCCGAGGCGGCCCGTGCAAGGGGCTGGTCAGAGCTTCTGCCGATGGACACCATCGACCGCCAGTCGCCGCAGGATTTTGCCCGCTGGGGGCGCAGCCTCGGGCAGGTGCTCGGGTTCGAGCTCGTGCTTGCCCATCAGCCGGTCGTGCCCGCCACAACGACCCTGACTCTCGTCTCGCGCCGCGACCACGGCGCCGAGGTGCAGGCCCCGACCGCGATCCTGCGCTTTGCCCTGCCCCGCGCAACGCTCTGGCAACGGCTGCTCGGGTCAGGCTTTGCGCGCTTCTCGGCGGGCGACCTGATCGGCATCCTGCCCGAGGGATCGCCCCTACCGCGCCTCTACTCGCTGGCCTCCGCGCACCACGATGGCTTTGTCGAGATCGTGGTCAGAAAGCATCCCGGCGGGCTCTGCTCCGGCCAGCTTGTCACGCTAGAGCCCGGCGCGACCGTGACCGCCTTCCTGCGCCGCAATCCCGGCTTTCACGCCGCGCGCGGCCGCACACCGCTGATCCTGATCGGGGCTGGCACCGGCATCGGCCCACTCGCCGGCTTCGTGCGCGGCAATGCCCGCGGGCGGCCCATCCAGCTCTTTTTCGGGATCCGCGACAAGGCCAGCGATTTTCTCTACGAGACCGAGTTGACGGACTGGCTGGCCGAGGGCCGACTGACGCAGCTTGTCACCGCCACCTCGCGCACCGAACGGCCACATTACGTCCAGGACGCGCTGCGCGCCGAGGCCAGACAGGTCGCGCAGGCCATCGCGCAGGGCGCGCGCATCATGGTCTGCGGCGGGCGCGAGATGGCTGCGGGCGTAACCGCAGCGCTGGCGGAGATCCTCGCACCCATCGGCCTGACCCCCGCAATCCTCAAGGCAGAGGGACGGTATGTTGAAGATGTATACTAAACGAAGAGTGCGCCACGCGCTGAACGGCCCCACCATGGGCACGCGATGGTCGGCGCTGTTCTTCATCGCGCCGGGCTACGACCCGAATCCGCTCCGCGCCGCGTTGCAGGCGGCGGTCGATGAGGTGGACGCGCAGATGTCCACCTGGCGGCCCGACAGCGACCTCATGCGCCTCAACGCGGCGCCCGTGGGCGGCTGGATCGCGGTGCCGGACCGGCTGCGCGCGGTTCTCAATCTCGGGCTTGCCATCGGACGCGCCTCGGGCGGCACCTTTGACATCACCCAGGGCGACGCGGTGACGGCCTGGGGCTTCGGCCCAGAGCCGGCCAATCCAGAGCGGATCCGTGCCGCCATGAGCGGCGTCCACCAACCGGCGCATGAGGCGCTCGACATCGGCGAAGGCTGGGTCCGAAAATCCCGTCCCGTCACGTTCGACCTGAACGGGATCGCCAAGGGCTACGGCGTCGATCGCCTCGCCGAAACCCTCCTCTCGAACGGCATCACGGCGGGCCTTGTCGGCATCGACGGCGAGATGCGCGCGCTTGGCCTGCGCCCCGATGGCACGCCCTGGAGCATCGCCGTGGAATCCCCCGACCCCCTACGCCGCGCCCCACATTCGGTGCTCGGACTTGAGGAGGCTGCCGTGGCGACCTCGGGCGATTACCGCCACTGGGTCGATATGCAGGGCCACCGCCTGTCACACACCATGGACCCGACCCGCGGCGCGCCGCTCGTCACCTCCCCCGCCTCCGTCACCGTGGTGGCGCAAAGCTGTGCCGAGGCCGATGCCTGGGCCACCGCGCTGATGGTGCTGGGGCCGGACCGGGGGGCATCGGTGGCGCGCGAACAGGGGCTCGACGTGCTCTTTCTTTTGCGCGCAGAGGACAACAGCACCAGAGCCATCCCCGTCGAAGAGCTTTTCTCCTCAGCGACTGCGCGCACCGGTGCATCCTCGGGCGGCTAGACCACAGCCCGCGCCCCCGCAGAGACCCGCTCAGGGTGGCCGGGCATCAGGCCCGCGTCACGCCATCCCGAGCGCTTCCTTGTACATCTCCAGAACCGCCTCTTCCTCGGCGATGTCGTCCTTGTCGCGCTTGCGCAGGGCGATCACCTTGCGCATGACCCGGGTGTCATAGCCGCGCGCCTTGGCCTCGGCCATCACCTCTTTCTGCTGGTCGGCGACGTCCTTCTTTTCGGCCTCCAGCCGCTCGAACCGCTCGATGAACTGGCGCAGTTCGTCGGCTGTGACACGATAGGTGGTGTCGGATGTCAGGTCGTCCATGGGCTGTCTCCGCTTCGCATAGGCGCCCTGACTAACGCCCCGCGCCGGACCGTGCAAGCGCGATCTCCACCCAGCCGGCTTGCACAGCGCCATCCGATCGGCTAGCCGATGCCCCAGCTTCGCAACACCGGGGGGACCGCGCATGGAAGTCTTGATCTGGGGCGGCGCCGTCCTCTCTCTGGTCGGTCTGGGACTGCTCGTCTGGTGCATCCTGCACGTCTGGCGCGCCCGCCGCGCGGGCCTGTCGGATTTGGCAATGCGCGAGACGGTTCAGAAAGTTGTGCCGCTCAACACCGGCGCGCTCTTTCTGTCGATGATCGGGCTGATGATGGTGGTGCTCGGCATCCTGCTGGGCTGAGGGCTCAGCCGACCATCGCCGCCGCCCGGCCAAAGAACCCCTCGCCATTCTTGACCATGGTCTCGATCAGGGGGTCCGGTGCCCATAGCGGCTCTGACAGTGCGGACAGCACCTTCATGTCCTTCAGCACGGCCAGCAGGCCGCGCCGGTCCGCCTGAAAGAGCGGCCCGCCCCGCGCCCGGTCAAACCCGTAGCCGCGCACCATCACCACGTCGAGATCCGACGCGCGCTGCACCGCCTGCGATCTCAAAAGCTGCGCCGCAACCTTGACCAGTGCGGCATGGAGCGCGTCCCGCGGCGCAACACCCGCCAGGATTTCAGCCGGATCCCGTCCGCTCCCGGCCGGATCCCCGAGGGCGCGCGGCCCCTCTGGCGAATGCTCGTAGAACCCGCGCCCCGCCGCCCGGCCTATCGCCCCGCGCGCCAACTGATCGGCCAGCGGACCTGCATGATCCGGTGCCGCGGCCCCGATCATCGCCGCCACCGCGCGCAGACGTTGCGCCACCACCGGCAGCCCTTCGACATCCATCAACAGCAGCGGACCATAACGCAGCCCCAGCCGCTGCGCCGCATGATCCACCTGCTGCACGCTCAGCCCGGCGCGCAGCAGATCAAGCGCGGCAAGACTGAGCCCCCCCATCATCACATGCCCCAGCCCGAGGCCCGCAGCAGGCATCGCCGCACGCACCGCCGTGCGCCCCATCTCGGCGCACAATCGCGCGAGGCTGGCGACCGCGGCCGCCTCCGCCCCCTCCCCGACCGCGATCTCCGCCAGCTTGAACACCTGCGTCGGACGGTAGAGCCGCAGGCCGAGCGTCCCCCCCGCCACCCCTGCGCCGGGATCGAGCACGGCGCTGATCCCGCCCTCTGCGGGGTGCACGGGGTCGCTCTGCGCCAGCGCCGCTCCGCGTCCCTCAAGCACCAGATCCGCCCACCCCTCGGCCACACCAACCTCAAGCTGCGCCAGCCGGGTCTGCATCTCCGCCGCGGACAGCCGCCCGCCGCGCACCATCCGCTCATAGCCATGCTGCACCTGACCGGGCAGATCCGGATCCGTGCCCCACACCGCACGGCCCGCATCCAGAAAGGCCATCGCCACATCGCCAAGCCCGCTTCCGGCCAGCGCGATACGGCGCAGCGGGTGGATCTCGGCCCCGCGCAACTCGGGCATTCCCGCCGCCCGCCGTTCGGCGGCAAAGACATGCCGCTGCGCCCGCGCCTCGGGACTGTGCAGCCGTTCGTCGAACAGCACCTGCTCCAGCGCCAGACCCTGCGCAAAGGGCAAAAGCTGCGCCGCCGCCACCGTGTGCAGGATATCCGCCGCCGCCCCCGATTTCTGACCCGATTTCTGCACCGTCTGGCCCGCTGCGGTGAGCGCCGCCTGATAGGCCAGAGGATCCGCCATCCCGCGCGTGCCGTCACAACTGCGCGGCCAGACGCCGCGATCCGCGAGGTGCCGGGCCAACGCCACAGCGGCCGTCTCCGCGTCCTGCGCCACCACCCGATCAAAGACCTGCGACAGGCGGGGATCATCCGCCCTTAGCGATTGCCCCGACAACATCAGATCGAGCGCCACCCCGGCGCCCACCAGCCGCGGCAGGCGTTGCGTCACACCGCCACCGGGGATCATGCCCAGCCCGATCTCCGGCAGGCCGATCCGTGCATCCGCTACCGCCACGCGCCCATGCGCCGCCAGCACCAGCGCGACTGCGGCACCAAGCGCCGCGCCGTGCAGCGCCAGCACCACCGGTTTGGCATTGTTCTCGATCTGCTGGCAGAGCTCCGCGACCGACGGGGGCACCGGTTCCCCGTCATATTCCATGAGATCAACCCCGGAGGAAAACCCCGGCCCGATCGCCCCGATCACCACCGCGCGGCAGTCCGCTTCGGCAACCGCCTCGCGCAGCGCCTGCAAGAGATCCGCACGCAGATCCGGCGTCAGCGCATTCGCGACAGGCCGATTGAGCCGCGCGATCCTCACGCCATCCCGCGTGTCCAGTTGAACTTGCCCTGTCACTCAGCATCCACCCGTGGTCCGGCACTGCATGTGACACAATTACTACGAAGATTTACCCCTGACGCAAGCGTGACACCGACAAGGCTGCGAATTCAGATCGGCATGTTGTCAAATTGTGCCTCAATCGCCTGACACAACAATTCTTCATGCAACCGCTTGGTCCGGGCCGGGATGGTTTCGCTTTCGGCTGCGAGGCGTTCCATCATCCGGCGCAACTGCGGTTGATAGAGATGTCGGGTCTCGGCGTCGGCCTGCACGATTTGATGTTCGAGCCGGGCAAGCTCGGTGGTCAAATTTGTCATGGTCATCCTCCCAGATGGTGCGACGAGTCTAGCGTGTTTCAGACCCCCACGATAGGCATAGCGCCCGTCCACGACGCGATTGTGAACGACCTCACGCGCTGTGAGCGGCGCAATGCCGACAGAGCGGCGTCTCCGGCAGGATATCCAGCCGTTCGGCAGAAATCTGCTCGCCACACTGGACGCAGATGCCATAGCTGCCCTCGCGGATACGCCCCAGAGCGGCGCGAATCCGCGCAACTTCCTCCTGCCCCCCCTGGCCCAACCGCTCCAGAACTTCCTCACCTTCGCGGTCAATGGCCGCATCCGAAAAATCCGGGGCCTTCTCTCCGCCAAGCTCGCTCTCGATGCGGTGAAGTCGCTTGTCAAGATCCGCCAGCCGCGCCATCAGAACGTCCCGGTATTTCGTAGTGTCGCGCATCACGATCCTCCCGAATTTTGCCATTGGATTTTAGCATCTGGTGACGGACCGGGCCTTGATGCAGGTCAAACGACAGGTTTCGGCAACCCGCCGTTTCCCCCTCGCCCCCTCAGACGACAACCTGTGCCGGGCTGTCGTGACGCACGTGATCGGTTGCACCCGATGCGCCGGCCCTGTTGTCCGACAGCGCCGCCTGATCGGCGCTGCGGGCCTCGGGCAGATCCCCCGTCTCGGTTGACAGAAACCGCACAGCGCGCCAGCCGTTGATCTGACCCAGATGCACCTTTGCCACCAGATGCCCCCGCGTCCCGACAAGACAGGCAGAACCAAGCACCTCGCGAGAGAGCGCAATGTGCTGTCCCCGCCGCAAGGCCGACACCTCCTTGAGCGTCATGGGAACCCGCGCCATCACGGCATCAAGAACCACCGGCGCCCCCAGCGCCAGCTGCGCGAGAGCGTGCCGAGCACGAGAGCCGGATGCATCCCGCGCCCTGCCTGCGACCACCGCCCGCACCGGCAGCAAGAGATCGAGTTGCCCGGTCTTGGCCCCTGACCCAAGGTCGAGCGTCAGACGGAACAGATCATAATCCGGCATCGCAAGAGCCAGCAGCAAGCTGCGCACATCCTCGACGCGATCGCCAAAGCGGTAATCATGCGGCACATGCCCGGTGACGCCCTGCATCAAGAACGCGTCATACTGCGCCAGCACCGCATCCACAAAGCGGGCCACCATGGCGGCATCGGTCGGTGTCGCAGGCCGCGCGCGGGCGATGCCGGGACGCACCGCGCCGGTGGTCTGCACCTCGATCATCGCGGCCAGAAGCTGACCATCAAGACGCATCGCCGCCCGCTCCGCGCGCGCGCCATCGAGCAACACCAACAGCCCCTCGCCCTCCAGACGGTTTGCAACCTCGGCCTCCGTGAGGCGCATCTGCTCGACCGTGGCGACATTCACCGCCAGACCGAACAGCGTATCGGCGGCCTGCGCCAGCGCCAGCCGCAGCGCCTTGGCCGGGGACATCCGGCGCGCGTCGGCCCCATCGCGTGCCCCCTGTGCCATCCGGCGCATGACAGAACTGTAATCCAGAGAATCCATCCCGTCCGCGCTGCCTGATGCCCCTGTCCAGCACAGCCTAGGACGAGGTTGGTTAACATCCGCTTAAATGCGACGGATCACTGCGCAGCCATCCGTGTCTCGATTGGCAGGCTGACCCGGAACGCCGCCCCCTTCTGGCCGGGCAGATAGCTGACATCGCCGCCCAGTCGGGCCATGATCTCACGGCAGATCGCCAGCCCCAGACCGGCGCCGCCAGCCTTGGTCTCCCCGATGCGCGAGAATTTCTCGAAGATGACGCTCTGCTTTTCCGGCGGAACCCCCGATCCGTTATCCTTGAAATCAATCACCAGCTGCCCGTCGCTCTGCCCGACACGGATCGTCAGGATCGGCGGTCTGCCATCGCAATACTTGCGGGCATTGGCGATCAGGTTGATAAAGACCTGCGCCAGCCGGTCGAGATCAGTGGTCAGGTCCACCACCTCGCTGGCACGGTCCCGCTCGATCCGGATCTCGCCCTGCACCCCCGCCGCCCGCACCGCGCGGTCCAGCAACTCGCTCAGCCGTCCGGTCTGCGTGTTGAGCACCACCTGACCGTTCTCCAGCACGCTCAGATCCAGCAGATCGTCGAGCAGCCGCGTCAGCCGCACCGACTCGTCATGGATGATCGAGGCATATTTGCTCTGTTCCTCAAGGGTCAGATCGTCGGTGTCGCGCAGGATCTCCGAAAAGGCCCGGATCGAGGTCATCGGGGTGCGCAATTCATGGCTGATCTGACTGAGAAACCCGTCCTTCTGCACCGAAATCTGCGTCAGCTTTTCATTCGCCTGCCTGAGTTGCCGCGCGGTGCGCGCCAGTTCCTGCGACTTGGCCTCGAGTTGGCTGGAATATTCCATGATCTGCGCGGCTTCGTCGGCCACCGCCATCAGATCCTCGACCGAAACCGCCGCCCCGCCCACGATCTGACCGATCATGGCATGCGCCGTCGCGGCGCCCACCGATCCCGAAAGCACACGTTCCAGTTCCTGCAGGAAATCGGGGCTGGGTTCCGGCAGATAACCGGCCAGGCCCTGCCGTTTGGCCACACCTTCAAAGAGGTTCTGCGCCTCGCGCGCGCCCAGGATGCGCTGCGACATGACGAGCAGATCCTCGCTTTGCGCCATGCCCCCGGTCCAGCCGCCGGGCGTCGGGGAATGCTCGAACACATTGACGAATTGCGCGCCCTGCAAGCGTTCGATCGGCTTGGGAAAGCTCAGCAACGACACCAGCACGAAGCCGCCGGCATTGAGCAGTATCGACCAGAGCAGCGCGTGCATCACCGGATCCATTCCTTCGGCCCCGAACATGGCGCGCGGCCGAAGCCAGCCGATCCCCCAGAGACCGTTCTCGAAAACCGCCTGCGGCAGAACGACCGAGGGACCGAAACTCGGCAGAAACAGGCAGTAGAGCCAGACGAAAAAGCCCAGACCCAACCCGGTCAGCGCCCCCGAACGCGTGGCCCCCCGCCAGAACAGCCCGCCCATCAGCGGCGGCAGGAACTGCGCCACGCCCACAAAGGAAATCAGTCCGATCGCCGCCAGCGCGGTGCCCCCCCCCGACAGGCGGAAATAGAGATAGCCCAGAAACACGATGCCCGCGATGCTCAGCCGCCGCGCCAAGAGCGCGACATGGCGCACATCGCCCGACACCATCGCCGCGCCGCCGCTGACATAGAGCCAGATCGGCATCACCATATGGTTCGACACCATGGTCGAGAGCGCGATCGCGGCGACGATCACCATCGAGGTGGCACTCGAAAAGCCGCCCAGAAACGACAGGATCGCCAACCCATCGCGGCCATCCATCAGCGGCAGGGTCAACACGAAAAGGTCGGGATTGGCGCCATTGGGCATCAGATCGAGCCCGACCGCGGCGATCGGCACCACAAAGAGGCTCATCAGCATCAGATAGGTCGGAAACGCCCAGGCAGCGGTGCGCAGGTGATCCTCGTCCTCGTTCTCCACCACCATCACCTGAAACATCCGCGGCAGACACAGAAAGGCCATCCCCGACAGCATCGTCAGACCGACCCAGCGACTGCCCGTCACCTCAAAGCGCGCAATCTCCGAGGCGTCGATCCGCGCCAGCGTCTCGGCCACGCCGCCCGACAACCCCCAGACCACGAAAACGCCAACCGCCAGCAGCGCAAAGAGCTTGACCACCGCTTCCACCGCGATCGCCATCACCACGCCATGATGACGTTCGTTGGCGTCCAGATTGCGGGTGCCAAACAGGATGGTAAAGACCGCCAGCCCGGCCGCGACCCAAACCGCCGTCGATTGCATGTCGGGCATCGTGCCCGCCGCCACCTCGGTCTCGGCAAAGGCGGCAAAGGACAGTGTCACCGATTGCAGTTGCAGCGCGATATAGGGCGTCGCCCCGATCACCGCCAGAACGGTGACAAAGACCGCCAGCAGGTTCGACTTGCCATAGCGCGATGAAATCAGATCGGCAATCGAGGTGATCCTCTGGCTGCGCCCGACCCGCACCATCTTGCGCAGCGTCCACCACCAGCCGACCATCACCAGCGTCGGCCCGATATAGATCGTGACGAATTCGAGCCCCGAGCGCGCGGCAAAGCCGACCGCGCCGTAAAACGTCCAGGCGGTGCAATAGATCGACAGCGACAGCGTATAGACATAGGGCGAGCGCAACCAGCTGCCCTGCCCCCGGAGCGCCGCACGATCCGCCGCAAAGGCCACGGCAAACAGAAAGACGACGTAAAGAACACAGACCAGGATCAGCACGTTGAGGATCGACATTCAGATGTCTCCCGGATCCCGCGATCCATCTTCGGTCTCGGACGGCCGCAGATACCTCGAGATCGCACCGGCCAGCACCGCCAGCGCGATCCACAGGCCGAAGATATAGAACATCACGTCGGTCGTGCGGCTGGCCTCGCTCCCGTTTCGCCATAACAGCGGAATACAGACCAACAACGCCCCCACGATCGGCAAGAGCCGCGCGGCATCGCCCAGACGGCGGCGCCGATAGGTGCGCCGCGCCAGAAAGACCGGGCCGCGCTCGGGACTCATGGCGCCACCAGCGCCCGCACCGCGGCCAGCACTTCGGCATTGGCAAACGGCTTGGTCATGTAGTGGCTGGCGCCGGCGCGCTCGGCCATTTCCCTGTCCTTTGTCTGCCCGCGCGCCGTCAGCATCAGGACGGGGGTCTCCGCGAACTGAGCATCGTTGCGGATCTCGGCCAGGATGTCAAAGCCGCTCTTGCCCGGCAACATCACGTCGAGGATGATCAGATCCGGCACCCGCGCGCGCACCGCCTGCATCGCGTCATGGCCGTTGGAGTGGGTTTTCACCTCCCAGCCATCCCGCGACAGGATAAAGCTCACCGCCTCGATGATATTCGGCTCATCCTCGATCAGCAGAACTGTCTTGCCCATGCACTCGGCCTCCCCTCCGATGCGACGGCAGCAAAGCCGACCGCACAACTATTCCCGTTCTCGCAGCCACTGTCAAAAACCCTCTGCGATGATCGACGACTCGCGCCGCGCCACACAATCCGCCAGCGGGCAGATCCGGCAACTCACGCCCAGATCCCGGACCGGCCCCGCTGCCGCTCCGGGATCGGGCAAGAGCAACATATGTGCCTGCATCAGCGCGGGCCGGTCAAAGGCCGCGGGCACGGCCTGCGCCGCAACCGCAAAGGCCTCGATCACCTCAGCCCCGCGTCCCGCCTGCCTGAGCCGCATCCGCAGCGGCATCTGGGGCTGCGCCAGAACCTGATAGAGCGGCCACAACGGACAAGCCCCCGCCACGCGCGGCGTCACAAAACCCTCCAGCGGCTTGCGAAATACCAGCGTGCCGGATCCGTCGCAGATCACCAGACCCACCGGCCCGATCTCGCTCTCGGGAAGGCTTGCCAAGCGCCGGAACACCTGCGCGATCCCGACACCCGTCGCCTCCGCGATCCGGTCGGGCCGCAACCCCAGATCCCGGACCCGCGCCAGAAACATCGGCAAGGGCAAGACACGGGCATCCGCGAGATAGCGCTGCAACACGTCACGCGTGAGGCTCTGCGCGGCCCGCGACATGGCCATCTCCTGCATCCCCTGCTCCAGCAGACGCTCGATATCCTCTGGCCCGGCCCTGTCGTGCTCCAGCGCCGTCAGATGAAACCCCTGCGCCGCCAGAAATGCGTGCATCTCATCAAGCGGGGATTTGAGCTCCGCATCCCGGTTCGGCGCGGCCTCCAGATAGCGCACCAGAGACTGCGCACCCTCTGTCAGCCGCGCGCTGTCCTCGTTGATATTGCGGTGAAACCGGGCCTGCCACTCGGGTTCCAGCGCCTCGGTCTCGACCAGAATCGATGACGTCGCGCGAATCGCCGTCACCGCAGAGATCACCTCATGCAATGACGCGGCCAGAAGCGGATCATGCGCCAGCCGGTCGGTCAGGGTTCCAATCGTCCGCTCCAGAGCCTCGCCGCGCCGGTAGAGATCGACCAGCATCTGCGCCCATCCCGGAAACTGGCGGGCAAACACCTCGATCCGGTCCAGTTCCGGCTCGTCTCCTGACTGCGCGCCGGCAGCCTCGCGCAAACCCGCAAGTAGGCTCGCCTCGGCGCCTTCGGTCAAGAGCACCGGCTCGACGTCCAGCACCTCGGCCAACCTGAGCAGCGTCTTGCCGCCAATCCTGCGGTGGTTGTGTTCGATCAGATTGAGATAGGAGGGCGATATGCCGACCCGTCGCGCCAGATCCGCCTGCCTGATGCCCCCCAGAACCCTGCGCTCGCGGATCCGTGTCCCGATCATGAACCGCTGCGGCACCGTGTTTTCCTGACATCAACGTGACTTGCTGCATCTGTTTGATAAGTTTTTTACATCATGCAACCTTTGCTTGTCTATTCTTTTACAAGACAGCCCTTGATGCCAAAGCATGTGCATCCCAATTCTCCTGACCCCGCGCGACCTCGCTCGGCAAACCATGTTCATTCCCGCGTTCAGGGATCACCGGCCCCCTGTCCGACCCGCCCCCGCCCTCGCCCAAGCGGCAGCCGATCTTGCCGCGCTGCGCCCCACCCCGCCCGGTGGGGAATTTATCGGCCGGCGTCGCAAAGAGACAAGACAGTCGTTCCCCGACCCTTCAGCCTGTTCCGGCAGGCGGATGTGCCGCGCTCCCTACCGAACCGGACCCCAATCATGGCCACGCTCACGGCACAGCCCACACCCGCACCCTCGCGCGCACTTCAGGGCATCCTCTGCGTCGAGATCGGCATGTTGCTCTTTGTCGGGCAGGATGCGCTGATGAAATCAATGCTCCTCGCCTATCCGGTCTGGCTGCTGATCTTCGTGCGCTCGATCGTGACGCTGCTGGTGCTCACCCCGCTGATCTGGTGGCTCGGGGCCCCGCACCGCCTGCTGACCCCGCTCTGGCCGCTTCATCTGGCGCGCGCCTTTCTCTTTGCCTCCGGCTTCTCGATGTTCTACGCCGCCTTCCCCTTCATGGGGCTGGCCGCGGTCAGCACGATCTTTTTCGCAGCCCCCCTCGTCACCGCGCTGATGGCCGCGCTCTTTCTCGGCGAGACGATCGGCCCTCATCGCAGCATGGCGCTGGCAACCGGCTTCATCGGTGTGCTCATCGCGATGAACCCCGGCGGCGACAGCTTTTCCTGGGTGGCGTTGCTGCCGCTCTGCACCGCCGTCACCTATGCGATGTCCCAGATCCTCGCGCGGCGGATCGGTGATCGCGAAAGCACCCTGACCGTCGGCCTCTACACGCTGAGCTTTGCCGGGATGCTGATCCTGCCGATGGGCTGGCTCGTCAATCAACTGATCGAGATCACACCGGCAACACATCACCTCCGCTGGGATCTGCCCGCCGAAGCCTTCACCGACCTGCCGCGCCTCGCATTGCTCGGGAGCATCGGCATGGCCGCCTACATGCTGGTCTCGCGCGCCTATCAGGTGGCCAATGCCAGCCTCATTGCACCCTTCGATTATTCCTACCTTCCGCTCGCCACCTTCGTCGCCTGGATCTTCTGGAACGAGACCCCCGGCCTCAACACCATCGCCGGAATGGTGCTCATCACCGGATCGGGCCTCTATCTGGGCTTGCGCGAACTGCGTGCTGCGCGCCTCAATGACAAGGCGCCAGTCACCGCCGAGACGATCTTTGTGCCCGGCAACCCCCTGACGCCGCAAATCCCGGACCTGGACAAGACGCAATGACGCTGGCGCCGACCATCGCCGAGCGCGATCTGCGCGGCTATGGCCTCGTCTTTCTGGCCGGTGTGGTCTTTTCCACCATGGGCTTGGGCATCCGCCTGATCGACGCGGCGCAGGTCTGGCAGATCCTGTTCTACCGCTCGCTCGCGATGACCGCGCTGCTCTATGTCGTGATCCGCCTGCGCACCGGGTGCAATCCGCTGGCGCTGGCGTGGCGCATGGGCTGGCCGGGGGTGATCGGCGGGCTGGCCCTGGTCGCAGCCTACAGCGGCGCGATCTTCGCGATCCAGACCACATCGGTCGCCAATGCGATGATGCTCTTTGCCTGCTCGCCCTTGCTGGCCGCCATCCTTGGCCGCCTGATCCTGAACGAACATGTCCGCCCCCAGACATGGGTCGCCATCGCCGTGGCCGCTTGCGGCATCGCGGTGATGGTCTGGGGAAGATTTTCCGGGGCCGCCCTGATCGGCAATCTCGCGGCGATCGGATCGGCGGTGGGCTTTGCCACCTTCACGATCACACTGCGCTGGGGCAAGGCAACCGAGATGATGCCCGCGATCTTTCTCTCGGGCCTCTTCGGCATGGCGCTGATGGCACTGATCTGCCTCGCGCTCGGCCTCTCCTTGTCCCTTTCGCCACGCGATCTCGGCCTGTCCCTTGGCATGGGGGTGTTTCAGGTTGGTGTCGGACTGATCCTCTACACCATCGGATCAAGAACTGTGCCCGCCGCCGAACTCACGCTTCTGTCGCTGGCCGAGGTGGTGCTTGGCCCGGTCTGGGTCTGGCTCGTGCTGGGCGAGACCGCCCCCCCCAACACCCTGATCGGCGGCACCATCCTGCTCACCGCGATTGCCGGCAACGCGCTCTCCGGCGCACGCCGCAAGCCCCCTCCGCCGCCCCTGTGACCGCCGCCCTCGCCTCGGCCCAGCGGTCAGCGCCCGTGCTCCGGCCAACCAAGCCGTCACCTCCGGGCCTTCAACACCGGCGCGCCAATCTGCCGCCTACCCCCGCCCGCGATAGGGCGGCACCCCCTGATCGGGGATCCAGACGCCCTCGGGCGCGGGCGCGGTCTGCCAGAACACATCGATCGGGATCCCACCGCGCGGATACCAGTAGCCGCCAATCCTGAGCCAGTGCGGGCTGAGAAACGCCACCAGCCGCCGGGCAATCGTCAGCGTGCAATCCTCGTGAAACGCGCCATGATTGCGGAAACTCGTGAGATAGAGCTTGAGCGACTTCGATTCCACGAGCCACGCCCCCGGCACATAATCGATCACCAGATGCGCGAAATCCGGCTGCCCGGTCATCGGACAGAGCGAGGTGAATTCCGGCGCGGTAAAGCGCACATGATAGAGCACATCCGCCTGCGGATTGGCGACGCGCTCCAGCACTGCCTCCTCGGGGCTTTGCGGCACTTTCGTCGCGCCGCCCAACTGCTTGAGATCCTTGTAGATATTTTCCGTCATGTCCTGTCCCCTCAGACCCCGCGCCGGTTGCCCCAGAGCATCACATGCAATTGCGGCAAGACATGCGCCTCGAACCATTCCTCTGCGATCACCCGCTCCACCAGCCAGCGCATCCGTTCTTCAATCCCCGCCTGATCGACCGCCGCGCTGTCGTCGTCGGGCGGTGGCGGGGTGTGGTTGCCGGGTTGCAGATAGACCGGCAGACGCGGCAGAAACGCCGCGACCTCGCGCGCGAAAGCGAAATCGGCCTCGTCAAAGACCACGATCTTGAGCACCACCGGCGCGCGCTCCGCCGCCTCGACACAGCGCCCCAAGAGCGCCCAGTCCACCTCCATCCCGCTTGACGGCGGCTTGGGGCTGAGCACCAGCATGTCGAGATCGGCAAACCAGCCCCGCGCGACGCTGCCCTGCGTCTCCAGCGCAAAGCGATAGCCCTTGGCGCGCCCCCGCCGGATCAAGGGCCCCAGCGGCTGAATCGCCGGATTGCCGCCCGAGAGCGTCACCATCATGGGCTGCCCGCCCGACAGCCGCTCGACCTCGGCCATCACCTCGGACGCGGCCATCGGCGCCCAACTGTCGCGATAGGCGGCATCGACCGCATGAAGACTATCGCACCAGCTGCACCGGTAATCACAACCGCCCGTGCGCACAAAGATCGTGGGCAGCCCGATCAGCGCCCCCTCGCCCTGAATCGTCGGCCCGAAAATCTCCGCCACCCGGATCCTGTCGCTCATGGCCTATATTCCGCCCATGTTTTCGGCGTCTCGCTCACCCGGACCGCCACCACCTCGGGCCAGCGCGCCTTGCACCAGTCATGGAAATGCCGCGCCATCCGCTCGGCCGTCACCCCGTCATCGCCCAGCACATCGTTGAGATGCCGGTGATCGAAATTCTCGTCGATATAGTGCTTCAACGCCACCAGATCGTGATAGTCGCGCACAAAACCATGCGCGTCGAGCGTCTCTGACGCCAGATCGACCACCACGATGTAATTATGCCCGTGCAGCCGCGCGCATTGATGCGTCTCGGGCAGATCCTTCAACTGATGCGAGGCCGAGAAATGAAATTCCTTGCTGATCCGGTACATCACGCGCCCCTCGCGGCCACCGCCGCCATCCAGAAATCGGCATCATCATAGTCGGTCGGATCAGCCACCCCCGCAAGATGAAACGCCTCGCGCCGCTCCACGCAGGTGCCGCAGCGCCCGCAATGCCGCGCGCCCCCCTTGTAGCAGGACCAGGTCTCGGCAAAGGGCACGCCGTGACGCGCACCATCCGTCACGATCGCGGACTTCGCCCCCTCCAGATAGGGCGTATAGAGCCGCACATCGGCATAGCCCTCGAGTGCCGCGTCCTGCATCGCCTGAAACGCGGCGATGAAACCGGGGCGGCAGTCGGGATAGATGAAATGATCGCCGCCATGCACCGCCGTCGCCACCGCCTCGGCCTTCTCCGCCGCCGCCATGCCAAAGGCAATGCTGAGCATGATCGCATTGCGGTTGGGCACGATGGTGATCTTCATCGTCGCTTCGGCATAATGCCCGTCCGGCACCATGACATCATCGGTCAGCGCCGATCCTGACAACGCCGCCCCGATCTGCCGAATATCCACGATCCGGTGCGGCACGCCCAGACGCCGCGCGCAGGCGGCAGCGCAATCCAGTTCCCGCACGTGACGCTGGCCATAATCAAAGGACAGCAGGCACAACAGCTCATCCTCCGCCGCCACGCGATGCGCCAGCGACACGGAATCGAGCCCGCCCGAGCAGATCACAATCGTTTTCATCATTCGTCCTTGTTTTGGGCGGGTAGGCTGCGACCGCGTAACGGGCTGCATCTAACGCCTCCGGCCCGTGAAAACAAGCCACCCCGGCCCCCCTCCGCCGTGTGCGGCCTTGACGGGCGCGCGCCCACCCAACACAGTCGCACTGTTGCAACGCTTGCACCTCTCCACGGAGACCCATGTGACGACCCATCTTGCCGATACCGTGTCCCTGCTGCGCGATCTCATCGCCTTTCCAACCGTGTCCGAGGTCAGCAATCTCGACATGATCGCTTATCTCGCGCACCGCCTCGAAAGCCACGGCGCGCGCATCGAGATCTTTCACGATGCCATCGGCCACAAGGCCAATCTCTTTGCCACGCTCGGCCCCGAGGGTGATGGCGGCATCGTGCTCTCGGGCCATTCCGACGTGGTGCCGGTGGCCGAGCAGGACTGGACCAGCCCCCCCTTTGAGCTGACCGAAAAGGACGGCCGCCTCTACGGGCGCGGCAGTTGCGACATGAAGGGCTTCATCGCCGCCGCCGCCGCCATGACCCCTTACTTTGCAGAGCGCGTGCGCGACCGCCCGATCCATTTCGCCTTTACCTATGACGAGGAGGTCGGCTGTCTCGGCGGACAGGCCCTGATCGAGAGCCTCAAGGCGCGCGGCATCCGCCCCAGCGTGGCGATCATCGGCGAGCCGACGATGATGCGGGTGATCGAGGGCCACAAGGGATGTTACGAATACACCACCCGGTTCTGCGGCCAGGCCGGGCATGGCTCTGCCCCCGACCGCGGCGTCAACGCGGTCGAATATGCCGTGCGCTATGTGGGCCGCCTGCTCGACCTGAAAGAGGCCCTGCGCGCCCGCGCGCCCGAGACGAGCCGCTTTGACCCGCCCTGGACCACGATCAACACCGGCAGCCTCAAGGGCGGCGTCGCTCACAACGTGATCGCCTCCAATGCCAGCGTGGACTGGGAAATGCGCCCCGTTCAGGCAGCCGACGCGCTCTTTGTCAAAGAGGATCTGCGCCGCTATTGCGAGGAGATGCTGCTGCCCCGGATGCGCCAGATCTGCCCCGAGGCCAGCATCACGACAGAGGTGATCGGCGAGGTAGAGGGTCTCGAACCCACTGAGATGAACGAAGCGCGCGACATCGTGATGGAACTGACCGGCGCGAATGGCGCCGATCTCGTGCCCTTCGGCACCGAGGCCGGGCTTTTCCAGAGCTACGGCATGTCGGCGGTGGTCTGCGGTCCAGGCTCGATCGAACAGGCGCACAAGCCCGACGAATACGTCTCGCTCGACCAGTTGCAGCAATGCCTCGACATGCTGGGTCGGCTCGGCGACAGGCTGGCCGCCTGACCCCCGCCGCCCGCCACAACCCGACGATTTTCGTTAGGGAATAATCGGCTGGTGGCGTAAATTACCCGGATACCAGTGTCAAATTCCGCGAGTCTTTTCGCATATTCAGCACAGGATGACCCGCCATGAGCCTCAAGATCATCGGATCAGGTTTCGGCCGCACCGGAACCATGTCCACCAAACTCGCGCTCGAACAACTTGGCTTCGGCCCCTGCCATCACATGATCGAGGTCATCGAAAACCCCGCACAACCGCCCCATTGGGCCGCCATCGCCGCCCACCGACCGGTGGATTGGGAGGCGGTGTTCCACGGCTACACCGCGCAGGTCGATTGGCCCGGCGCCGCCGTCTGGCCGCAGACGATGCATGCCTTTCCCGACGCCAAGGTGATCCACACCGAACGCCCCGAAGGCGACTGGTGGCGCAGCTTCAACATCACCATCAGCAAGTTCTTCACAAGCGCGCCCGCGATGGACCTGCCGCCACACATCCATGACATCTTTCACATCATGGCGGGATGGTTCCTGAAAGAGACCTTCGAGGATCACACCGACCGCGACTGCGCGATTGCCGCCTATCGCGCGAACAACCGCGCGGTGCGCGATCAGGTTCCCGCCGACCGGCTCCTCATCTTTCACGTCGCCGATGGCTGGCAACCGCTCTGCGATTTTCTCGATGTGCCGGTGCCCGACACACCCTTTCCCCGCTCCAATCCGCGCGACGAATTCTGGGCGCATTTCGGGGGTGAACCGGCCTGACGGTGAGGCCGCGCGCGCTGCGTACATATCCCGCGTACGCCCTGCACAGGATGCACGCGGAGCCCTCAGAGCTTGCGGAATGTCAGGTAATGCGGCACCCGCCCCTCGCGCAGCGCCTTTTGCTCGTATCGGGTCGAAATCCAGTCCTGCCACGGCGCCCGCCAATCTGCGGGCCGCTCCGCCAGCCACGAAAATCCATGCCGGGGCACTTCCTCGAGGGTCTGCCGGACGTAATCGGGAATATCCGTCGCCACTCTGAAAATCGCGTTTTTCTTCATGACTTTAGAGAGCGGCCTTAAATAGCTTTCGGTGACGAAACGGCGCCGGTGATGGCGCTTCTTGGGCCAGGGATCAGGATAGAGCAGAAAGGCGCGGGAAATCGAGGCTTCCGGCAAGACATCCAGCATATTGCGAACGTCCCCCGGATAAACCGCTATATTTTGCGCCTCACTGGCCCGTATCTTGCCGAGAAGCATCGCCACGCCGTTGAGAAACGGCTCACAGCCGATGATCCCGACCTGCGGATAACTCACCGCCTGATGCACGAGATGCTCGCCCCCGCCGAACCCGATCTCCAGCGCGACCTCTCGATCCCCGAAAAGAGATTTCAGATCAATGGGTTTCCGGTCTGGATTAATGTCCCATCCCACCGGACCCGGCGACAACTTCACCAGATCCTCGGCGAGATAGGTCTCCTGATTGGGCCGCAACGTCTTGCCCCGGAACCTGCCGTAGAAATTGCGCCAGGGCGCGCCAGAGAGATGTCGATCCTGGGTCATGCCGGTCTTAGTTGGCGCATGAAGACCACACGCCATCCCCCTGTTCAGACGTTCTTTTTCAGATTTTCCGCCAGATCCGTTTGCTCCCAGCTAAAACCTCCATCCGCCTCTGGGGCCCGGCCGAAATGACCATAGGCAGAGGTGCGGGAATAGATCGGGCGGTTGAGGCCAAGCTTTGTCCGAATCCCGCGCGGGGTCAGGTCCATGCATGCGGCAATTGCCCTTTCTATTTCAGATTCAAGCACTTGGCCCGTTCCGTGGGTGTCAACATAGATCGACAAGGGCTCGGCCACGCCAATCGCATAGCTCAACTGCAAGGTGCAGCGTTTCGCCAGACCCGCCGCCACCACGTTCTTGGCCACGTAACGCGCCGCGTAAGCCGCTGATCTGTCTACCTTTGTCGGATCTTTGCCGGAAAACGCCCCGCCCCCATGCGGCGCCGCGCCGCCATAGGTATCAACGATGATCTTGCGCCCCGTGAGCCCCGCATCGCCATCCGGCCCGCCGATGACAAAGGTGCCGGTCGGGTTGACCCACCATTCCGTCGCCTCCGTCAGCCATCCCTTCGGCAACACTTCGCGGATGTAAGGCTCTACAATCGCACGAATATCCTCGCTCGTCTGCGCCGCGTCATGATGCTGCGTCGAAAGGACCAACTGCGTCACCTCGACCGGCTTGCCGTCCTCATAGCGCAGCGTCAGTTGCGATTTGGCATCCGGACCCAGCGTCGGTTCCGCGCCCGACTTGCGCGCCTGCGACAGCCGTTTCAGGATGGCATGTGCATAAAGGATCGGCGCGGGCATCAATTCCGGTGTCTCATCAACGGCATAACCGAACATGATACCCTGATCCCCGGCGCCGTCGCGGTCCACGCCCTGCGCGATATTCACCGATTGCTCATGCAGGAAGTTCAGCACATGACAGGTATTCCAGTGGAACTTGGCCTGTTCGTAACCGATATCCTTGATGCATTCGCGCGCGATCTCGGGAATGCGCCCCATGGCATCCTTGAGCCGGTCAGACCCCTTGCGCCCATTGCGATCCGGCAGCCCGATTTCTCCGCCGATCACCACCAGCCCGGACGTGGCAAAGGTCTCGCAGGCGACGCGGGCGTTCTCGTCCTCGGTCAGCAGATAGTCGAGGATGGCGTCGGAAATCCTGTCGCATACCTTGTCCGGATGCCCCTCCGAGACGGATTCGGAGGTGAAGAGATAGTTCTGTCTTGCCATTGAAGTGCTCCATTGAATTCCACCGCCACGCCAGGAAGCCGTTGTGACAGGAATAACGTTGGTTACGCGCGCGATGAAGGCGCGTCAATCCCATTTTTCTGCCGGATCCCCAAGCCAGTACGCACGAGCGTAATGACCAGAAGAAAAAGGAAAAAAAGGACCATTGGCATATCACCAAACCGGGCATACACAGTCTGCGGCAGAGGCGGTGGCAGAGCAACATCGCGCCATCCAGCCTCTCCCAGCGGGATCGAGGCTGTGACCTTGCCGGTGGCGTCGATCATTGCAGAAACCCCGGTATTGGCCACGCGGATCATGGGCAGCCCCTGTTCGGCACTGCGCAATCGGGCCTGTGCGAGATGCTGATACGGTCCCGAGACCGTTCCGAACCACGCATCATTGGTGATCAGGAGCATGAAATCCGGCCGCTCGGGGGCCGCGCGCACATCCTGAGGAAAAACCCCCTCATAGCAGATTAGGGGCAATGCCCTGCCAAGCGCGCCCAAACCGATCACCTGCGCGCCGGGCCCAGAGGAATAACCCTGTCCTTGGCTGGACGCCAGACCGTAGATACCAAAGCGGGCGAGAAGGTCGCCATAGGGCACGTATTCCCCAAAGGGCACGAGATGATGCTTGTCATAGAGCGCACCCACACGGCCCCCCGTCTCGATCAACGCCAGGGAATTGTAGAGACGCATCCCGTCAAAGCGCTGGATTCCGACCACCACCGGCACGCCCCCTGCTGCCTCGGAGATCACCTCCAAGGTGGCTGCGGCATCGTTGAGCAACACGGGCACCGCCGTCTCGGGCCAGACGATGAGATCGGGACGCGCATCGCCGGCCGCAGAAAAGCCAAGCTGACGCTCAAAGAACCCGCGCACCTTGTCGCGTTGCCACTTCTCGTGCTGCGGTGCGTTGGGCTGCACGAGGCGCACCACCGGGGCCGCGTCCAAGGCTGTGGCATCTGGCGTGAGCCACATCCCTATCGGCCACAGCAACGTCGCCGTCAACGAGACCAAAATGCCCCTGAACTGCCCCATGCACGCCTGCCATAACGTCACAGCCACCACCAACAACAGCGTCAGAAGACCGAGGCCCCCAAGGTAGGCTGACCAATGCAAGAGCGGTGTGTCGATCAGCACATGACCGGGTTGCGCCCAGGGAAATCCGGTCAGGACGTAGCCGCGCGCCGCTTCGGTCAAGCCGAAGGCACCAACATACCCGACCACGCCACCGCCGATTGCGCGTCCAACCCCCAGACCGATAGCCCAAAACAGCCCCATTCCCGCCGCCAGTCCCAGAAGGGCAAAGGGAGCCACCCAGCCATGGCGGGCAATATCGACCAGAAAGGGCTCGATGATCCAACTCAGCGCCAGCAGAAAATACCCGGTGCCCACGGCCCAGCCCAGACATGCGCCTTGCCGCCAGCCTGACGCACGCTCAAAAAGGCCATAGACCAGCGCCAGCATCCCGAGCGTGATCGGCCAGACCCCCCATGGCGCCTGCCCCAGTGCCGCCAGCGCACCAATCAGAAGAAAGACGAGCAGGCGCCGGGGGCGCGACAGGGTCCAAATCCATGCAGCGAGACCTCCCGCAAAACGCGGGTCAGCCATCAACTGCCTCGGGCATCCGCACACGTAACCGCTTGATCCGCCTCGGATCTGCCTCAACCACTTCGATAATCGGACCTGCGGGGTGCTCAATCACTTCGCCGCGCACCGGAACGCGCCCCAGCAGCATGAAGACCAGACCACCGAGCGTGTCGATCTCCTCTTCATCGACGTGATCGACATCCGTAAGCGATTGACCAATTTCGGCCTCAAACGCATCAAGCGGCGTCTTGGCCAGTGCAACATAGCAGCCGGGGCTCTCGAGACTCCAATATTGCCCTTCATCTATATCGTGCTCATCTTCGATCTCCCCCAAGACCTGCTCGATCAAATCCTCGATCGTAACCAGACCATCCACCCCGCCATACTCATCTATAACCAATGCCATGTGACGCCGCTCTGCCTGCATCTTTTGCAAGAGGACGCCGATTGGCATCGACGGGGGAACAAAGAGCAGCGGCCGCAGCATCGCCTTGAGAGAAAAGCGCGCATCTTGGCCATTGAACCCATGTTTGAGCGCAAAATCCTTGAGATGAACAAATCCGATGGGCGAATCCAGCGTGCCTTCATAGACGGGCAACCGGGTCATGCCGCTGTCACGAAAGACATGAACCAGATTTTCCTTGGAAATCGTGGCAGGCACCGAGACAATCTCAGCCTTTGGGATTGCAGCATCTTCGACAGTCTTGTGCCTCAGATTGCCAATCCCCGGCACGCCATTCACCGGCTCACGGTCGGATTTCGGCGGTGTATGGCTATCCGCGCCTGGATTGAACACCCCTATGATCCGGCGAAAAAAACCGCCTGCTGCCCCTGCTTCGCCTTGATCTTCCGGTTGCGCGCTCTGCGCTGCACTAGAAGATCCGTCAATACTGTCGCCCATCCGTCTTTTGATCCAAGTTACAAGGCTTTGCGCCCCAACATCGCTAATATGGGTCAGGGACCCCCAGTTTGCCAAGTATTGCCGTTTCGATTGTTTCCATCAAAGTGGCATCTTGATCACGAACATGATCATAGCCCAGCAAATGTAACACCGCATGAACAATCAGGTGCGTCACATGGTCGGAGAACGGCGTGCCGCTCTGCTCGGCCTCGCGGTTGCAGTAATCATAGGCGATGGCAATATCGCCCAACTCCGGATCCTGCCCGCGCATGGGAGGAGGAGGGGTCGCTCCGGGGTCTGCGGCGGCGCGCTCTTGGTTGGGCCAGCTCAGAACATTGGTGGCCTGCGGTTTGTCCCGAAAGTCGCCATTGAGTTCAGAAATCCGCGTGTCATTACAGGCCAGAATGCTGATTTCCCACTCATCAGGATCTAGACCCACATGCAAGAGCGTCGCGCGCCCGGCGCGTTCGACCAACTCCTCCAGTCCGACCGCCTGCCACCGGCCATCTTCAATGATCACCTCAGAAAGCACGCGGGTCAGCCATCGGCCTCATAAGCCTCGATAATGGCAGCCACCAACGGGTGGCGCACCACATCCTTGGCCGTAAAATAGTTGAAGCTGATTTGAGGGATCGTCTTGAGCAGTCGTTCGGCATCCGCCAGTCCCGAAGGCACGCCGCGCGGCAGGTCGATCTGTGTGCGGTCGCCCGTGATGACCATGCGGCTGCCTTCTCCGAGGCGGGTCAGGAACATCTTCATTTGCATGGATGTCGCATTTTGCGCCTCGTCGAGGACAACAAACGCATTCGACAACGTGCGCCCTCGCATGAACGCCAGCGGCGCAATCTCGATCTTCTTCTCCTCGATGAGCTTGGCCGCCTGCTTGCCGGGCAGGAAATCGTTGAGTGCGTCATAGAGCGGCTGCATGTAGGGATCGACCTTGTCCTTCATGTCACCGGGCAGATAGCCAAGCTTTTCACCCGCCTCTACGGCCGGGCGACTGAGAATGATCCGGTCCACATGCCCTTCGATAAACATGTTCACGCCAACCGCCACCGCAAGATAGGTCTTGCCTGTTCCCGCCGGTCCGATGCCAAAAGCCAGTTCATGCGAAAAGAGCGATCTGACATAGGATTTTTGCGCCTCGGTGCGCGGCTCGACATACTTCTTGCGGGTCTTGACTTCGACGCGGCCGGATTTGAACATCTCCATCTGGTCGCCAGCCAGGGCACCTGTCTCTGCGTCCGACCCACCCATCCTCAACTCGCGGTCCACATCACCGGCGACGACAGCCTTGCCCGATTCCAGCCGCGCATAGAGGGCGTTGAGGACACCCGTTGCCTCTTGGACCGGCCCATCCTCGCCCATCACCGACAGATGATTGCCGCGCCGCACGATCTGAACACCGAGCTTGCGCTCGATCTCCGCAAGGTTGCGGTCATACTCGCCGCACAGGTCAATCAGCAACATGTTGTTTGGAAAATCCACCACGGCTTGATGCATCGGAGCCATGTCAGAGGCGGGGGGCAGTGCGCTATTGGCCAATCAACTCTCCCAGAGGCTTATGTGTGACCCAAGCCTGCCAAGATGCGTCTCTGGGTGCAAGCGCACAGCACAAATTATCGCAGTTATTCGATCATTTCATGCGTGGAGGCGCTCAGATCACCCTTCGGGTCGCGGCGACACAGGCGTTTCACAAGAGATCGGGCACCTTGCTGCCGCGCTTGAAATTGCCAGTCGCAACTGTCGGTGGGGCGATGCCGGAACAGACCGGCTTGCCATAACGGTCAAGCCGCGGAGACAGGTAGCCCTCGACACCATCGTCAATGATCCAGTGATCGCAGCCGTTGGGATCGACCCATATGCCTGCTTGTAGCTGGTTGAGATGCTTGCCATCGGTTCCACGATCAGCCGATTTATCAGCCCCCACAGGGGGATGACCGCCGACACAAGCCGTCAGTAGGCTAACAACCGTCAGGGTGAGGATGAACTTGAACACTTTCATGATTTGCTCTCCTCAGCGCCAGCACATGATTTCGACACGGCGGTTTTGTGCTCTGCCCTCGGGGGTGGCATTTGAGGCTGTTGGATTACGTTCGCCATAGCCACGCATCGAAGAAACGCGAACGCCTGAATCTTGCGCGATCTGTGCGACCGCCTCGGCGCGGCGTTGGGACAGACGCATATTGTATTCGTCAGAGGCGACATTGTCGGTATGCCCGATGATGCTGAACGACACGGCGTTTGCGGACTGAAAGAACGCGCGCAGGCGTTGCTTTCCGGCCGAACCAACACGGGCGCTATCGGTTGCGAAAAGCTGATCCGTATTGACCACGCCACAGAGGTTCAGCTTGCGACAGACCGGTATGCCGTCTCGCCGCAAATGCGGAGACATATAGCCCTCAGCACCGTCATCCATCACCCAATGCTCGCAGCCGTCCGGATCAATCCAGATGGTCGGGATGTAACGTTCGCCCACCACCGTCCGCTGTTCGCTCTGTGCCATGGCGCGTTCCGCCGCAAGCGTCATGCCAAATGCAAGGAAAGCCGTCAGAAAAATCTCACTGATCCGCCCTAAGGCCCGAAATCCGATCACTTGTCCTTACCTCGCACTCAAAACGCGGCGCAGCTGGCACTTTGCCCTGAAACACAATTAAGGATAACTGCTTCAAGACTTGAGAAAAAGCGTGAATATTGGTTGTTTGTGGTTAAATAGGAAACAACGCCGATCAGTTTGCGCATTTTCACCACAATCCCGCCATAATCGCTTTAGCCTAGGCCGCGAAGATCCGCCCCGACAGAGAGTTCGCCCCACTGCTCAAGACCTCCACCTGCGCCAGATCCCCCGGTTTCAGGGTTGGGCTGGTCACATGGACGGCATGCAGATAATCCGATTTCCCAACGATCTGCCCTGACAGTCGTCCCGGCTTTTCAAAGAGGACACTGACCTTGCGCCCGACCATCGCCTCTTGGGCAGCACGTTGCTGATTGGAGATCAGAGCCTGCAACCTCAAAAGCCGCTCCGATTTTACCTCTTCGGGAATCTGAATGCGCTCCGCGGCCGGGGTGCCGGGCCGCGTCGAATACTTGAACGAATAGGCCGTGCCATAGCCCACCGTCGCAATCAAATCGAGGGTGTCCTGAAAATCCGCCTCGGTCTCCTCGGGAAAGCCGACGATGAAATCCCCAGACAAGAGGATATCAGGCCGCGCCGCGCGGATACGCTCGATCAGGCGCAAGTAATCCTCGGCGGTATGGCCGCGATTCATCCGCTTTAGAATACGATTGCTGCCTGATTGCACCGGCAGATGCAGATAGGGCATCAGCTTTGGGCATTCTCCATGCGCCGCGATCAGATCGTCAGACATGTCCTTGGGGTGGCTTGTCGTAAAGCGGATTCGCGCCAAGCCCTCTATGTCATTGAGCGCCCAGATGAGCCGAGCGAGGCTCCAATCCTCACCGAGACCCGCACCGTGATAGGCGTTGACGTTCTGCCCTAAAAGCGTGATCTCACGCACGCCTCGCTCGACCAGATCGCGGGCTTCCTCCAGCACCCGCTCCGGCGGGCGGCTGACCTCTGCACCGCGCGTATAGGGCACGACACAAAAGGCGCAGAACTTGTCACACCCTTCCTGCACGGTCAGAAAGGCCGTCGGCCCGCGCGCGGATTTGGGCCGGTGGCGCAGCGTATCAAACTTGTCTTCGGTCGGAAAATCGGTGTCGATTGCCTTGCCGCCCTCGCGCAGCCGCGCTTCCATCTCCGGCAGGCGGTGATAGCTTTGTGGCCCGACCACCAGATCGACCAGGGGTTGACGGCGCATGATCTCTTCGCCCTCAGCCTGCGCCACGCAACCCGCCACACCAATCTTGAGATCGGGTTTTTCAACCTTGAGACCTCGCAGCCGCCCCAGTTCCGAATAAACCTTTTCTGCGGCCTTCTCACGGATATGGCAGGTGTTGAGCAGGATCATGTCCGCCTCGGTCGGATCCTGCGTTTCGACATAGCCCGCACCCGCCATGGCCTCGGCCATGCGCTCGCTGTCATAGACGTTCATCTGACAGCCGTAGGTCTTGATATAGAGCTTTTTCACGTCCGCCATGCGCTCGGCCTCTGCCTCAAGGTTGAGACTGCCTGACTACATCACTGCATGGGACACTTGCAATGCCTCAGCGTTTGGCGGACTCTGCGCGTCAAACCCCAGGAGCAAACCGGAACATGAGCGCACCCGATCTCAGGACCTTTCTCGACTCGCCCGGCAAGGCGCTCTCCAAGGGGCCGATCGCCATGGTCTTTGCCGAGGATGAAACGGAACTGAATTCCACCCTGCGCCATCATTTTGATGCCGGTTTTGCTGCGGTCCTGCTCTTTGCACCCGACGCTTTTGTCTTGGAACGTGATGTGGCCGCAGACCCGAGACTTCAGCGCATTTGTCACGATCTGGCGCTTGGCAAGACCGTCCGGGAGGCGGTCAACGCAGTGATCGCGGCGGCACCAGAGCTCTGGATGTATTATTGCTACAACGCCGAATACCTGTTCTATCCCTTCTGCGAGACACGCACCATTGGCGAGATGCTGAGCTTTCACGCCGAAGAACGCCGTGATGCCATGCTGACCTATGTGATCGACCTCTACGCGGATGATCTAGACGCATATCCTGATGCCGTGTCGCTGGAGACCGCACATATGGACAAATCCGGGTATTATGCGCTGGCCCGTCCTGATCCCCTCAATCACGATCACCCCAAGGAGCGGCAACTCGATTTCTTTGGCGGACTGCGCTGGCGCTATGAGGAGCATATCCCGGCCAAACGCCGCAAGATCGACCGCATCGCGCTCTTTCGGGCCAAGCCAATGCTAGAGTTACGCGAGGATCACACCCTGACGGATGAAGAATGCAACACCTATGCCTGTGCCTGGCATCATAATGTGACAAGCGCAATCTTGTCCTTTCGCACCGCCAAGGCCCTCAAGCACAATCCGGGATCGACGTTCGATATCCAGACCTTCAAGTGGCACAATTCCGTCCCCTTTGAATGGCATTCACGTCAGTTGCTGGATCTTGGACTTATCGAGCCGGGACAGTGGTTCTGAGCGATCCGTCGGCTCAGTTGTTGATCTTCTGCACCAGCGCTGTAACCGGGTCTGTCCGTTCGCCGCTGGCACTCTGGGCCGCACTTGACCAACGGATCAGGAAAGCCTGCACCCGATCGTTGCGCGCAATCATTTCTTCGCCTTTCGATATCGCCGTTCGCATGACCGCATGAACCCTTGGCGACAAGGCCGGTTCCTGCCAGATTGCGGCAAGCAAGCAGCCAGCAAAGCCAACGCCCACCAGCCAAGCCAAGCTCCGCGCGCGGCTCGCGCGGGCGGCGTAAACTTCTTGCCGTGGCGTCGGATTGCTTCGGTCGAACATCATCGCCACAGGTTCACAAACTCGAATGGCAAATTTGCGGCGAGACTCTGGCGTGGTGAGGATACTGTCTTGAAAGGAAAAACCCGGCCGACTGGACCGGGTTTTTCAGCGGATTGGATACCCACGCGCCCTATCGTGTCAACCCGCGGTGGCCACCGCCCTGCGGGTCATCACCCCGACCAGATGCGCACGATAGGCACCCGATCCGTGCAAATCGCTGATCAAGCCATCGCTCGCAACTGTCAGGCCAGAAATCGCCTCAGGCGCAAACTTCGCCGAGAGCGCGGCCTCTGCCTCGGACCAGCGAAAAACACCTCCCTCGGACGCTCCGGTCACGGCCACCCGCACGCCATCCGCGAATTTCGCGACAAACACCCCGACGAGCGCAAAGCGCGAGGCGGGTTGCTCGAACTTTTGATAACTTGCCCTCTCAGGCACCGGAAAGCGAACTTCGGTGATGATCTCTCCCTCCTCGAGGGCCGTCGAAAACATCCCCTGAAAAAAGTCATCCGCGGCAATCTCTCGGTTCGAGGTAATCACCGTGGCCCCCGACCCGAGCACCGCCGCCGGGTAACAGGCCGAAGGGTCGTTATTGGCAAGACTGCCGCCGATGGTGCCACGATTTCGCACCGCCGGGTCGCCGATATGAGCGGCGAGGCTGGCCAGCGCCGGATAGGCCCCCGCCCCCGCGGCTACCACCGCGTGAGTCGTGCCGCCGCCAATGCAGAGGCGGCCGTCATCGGCGGTGCAGATGCCCTTCAACTCGGCAATGCCCGACAGGCACACGAGCTTTGACGGCGCAGCCAACCGCGCCTTGAGGGCGGGGATCAGCGTCTGCCCGCCGCCAAGCGCCTGTGTCTCTTCTGCGCCGAGTGCCTTGATCGCATCGGCAATCGTTGCCGGGCGTTCGATATCAAATGCATACATGATCGCTCTCCTTACGCTTGCATCGCAGCCCAGACCCGCGCGGGGCTGAGCGGCATGTCGATATGGGTCACGTCATGACCTGCGGATCGCAGCGCATCGACCACCGCATTCACCACGGCGGGCGGGCTCCCGATCGCCCCTGCCTCGCCACAGCCCTTGACCCCCAGCGGATTGTGGGTGCAGGGCGTCTGGCAGGAATGATCGACCTTGTAAAAAGGCACATCGTCGGCACGTGGCATGGCGTAATCCATGTAGCTGCCGGTCTGAAGTTGCCCATTCTCGTCATAGACGCATCTCTCCAGCAGCGCCTGCCCGATCCCCTGCCCGATCCCGCCATGCACTTGGCCCGAGACAATCATCGGGTTGATGATATTGCCGAAATCATCCGCCGCCGAGAACCGCTCGATGGTGACGCGACCGGTCTCGGGATCGACCTCGACCTCACAGGCATAGGCCCCCGCCGGATAGGTAAAGTTTGACGGGTCATAGAATGCCGTCTCCTCCAGTCCCGGTTCCAGATCCGCCAGCGGATAGTTATGCGGCACATAGGCGGCAAGGGTCACATCACCCCAGGCCACGGATTTATCCGTGCCCGCAACGCTGAACCGGCCATCCTTCAACTCGATATCGGCATCTGAGGCCTCCATCAGATGCGCCGCGATCTTCTTGGCCTTGTTGATGATCTTTTCGGTCGCGCGCACCATGGCCGATCCGCCCACAGCAATCGAGCGACTGCCATAGGTGCCCATGCCCATCGGCGTGTTGGCGGTGTCGCCATGCACGATCTCGACCATGTTGGCATCAATTCCGATCATCTCGGACACCACCTGGGCAAAGGATGTCTCATGCCCCTGCCCATGGGAATGCGAGCCGGTCATTACCACAAGACCGCCAGTGGCGTTGACCCGCACCGTTGCACTCTCATAAAGACCCGCGCGCGCGCCCAATTGCCCCACGAGGTTCGAGGGCGCGATGC
>PFEY01000020.1:0-205 GCA_002783205.1 Rhodobacteraceae bacterium CG17_big_fil_post_rev_8_21_14_2_50_63_15
GTAGTCGAATATCTCGACGCGATCACGCCGGGCATGGACGGCGAGGTGCAGAAAACCTTCCAGAGAATTCTTAAGAAACAGGGGCTTACCTTCATCATGGGGGCCGCCGTGCAAGCGGTCGAGACACTCAAGACAAAGGCCAAGGTCAGCTACAAGCTGCGCAAGGACGACAGCGCTCATCAGCTTGACGCCGATTGCGTCCTCG
>PFEY01000020.1:229-12006 GCA_002783205.1 Rhodobacteraceae bacterium CG17_big_fil_post_rev_8_21_14_2_50_63_15
TCGAAACGCGGCCAGATCGAGACCGACCAGCACTGGCAGACCACCGTCAAGGGCATCTACGCCATTGGCGACGCGATTGCCGGCCCGATGCTCGCCCACAAGGCCGAGGACGAAGGCATGGCCGTGGCCGAGGTGCTGGCGGGCAAGCATGGGCATGTGAATTACGGCGTCATTCCCGGCGTGATCTACACCCATCCCGAGGTCGCCAATGTCGGCGCGACCGAGGAAAGCCTGAAGGACCAGGGCCGCGCCTACAAGGTCGGCAAGTTCTCCTTCATGGGCAATGGCCGCGCCAAGGCGGTCTTTGCCGGTGACGGTTTTGTCAAGATCCTCGCCGACAAGGAAACCGACCGAATCCTTGGCGCGCATATCATCGGTCCGGCGGCGGGCGATCTCATCCACGAGATCTGCGTGGCGATGGAATTCGGGGCCAGCGCGCAGGATCTGGCGCTCACCTGCCACGCCCATCCCACCTATTCCGAGGCGGTGCGCGAGGCGGCGCTGGCCTGCGGCGACGGGGCAATCCACGCGTGAGTCAGGCTGCGGCCCAGCCCCTCGTTTCGGTCGTCATCCCGGCCTTTCAGGCGCAGGCCAGCCTGCCCGCCGCGCTGGCCTCGATCGCGGCCTCCGGCCTGCCGCCCGAGCGGATCGAGGTCGTGCTCGCCCCCGATGACGGCCAGCGCTACAGCGACCTGCCCGAGCATGGCCTGCGCCTTGTCCGCTGCGCGCATCACCACATCGCCACCGGTGCCGGGCCCGCCCGCAACCGCGCCATCGCGCGGGCGCACGGCGGCTATATCGCCTTTCTCGACGCCGATGACACCTGGGCGCCGGGCTATCTCGCGGCCCTTCTACCCCTCGCGCAGAGATGCGGCGCAGCCTTTGGCCGGACCCGAATCCTGATGGGAGGGTATCCGCTCCTGCACCTCCCCGAACCTCACCGGCAGAGGCTCGATCTGGCCGATCTCGGCCGCACCGGCGCGAGTTTTCATCCCGTTCTGCGGCGCGATCTTGCCGGTCCCTTCGCGGATCGGCCCTCGCAGGATGTGCTGCACACGCTCGAGGTGCTCTCGCTCATGGGTGGTGCGGCGCCGCTCGCCCCGGTCGCCTACAACCTGCATCTCTCACCCCAGAGCGCCACGGCGGACCGGCGATTTGCCGAACGCGTCGGGCAGGCCTATACGCGCCACATCACCGAGATCACCGCCGGACGGACGCGGATCAGCGCCGCGCACATCCCCGCCGCGCGCGCTGCATTTCAGGCCAAGGCGCGGCTCAACCGCGCCTATATGGCGGCGGGCACGGATCGGTTCTTCTACCAGTTCATGCAGGACCGGCTGGCGGGATAGCACCCCGGTGCCGCGCCTCACTCGGCGGGGGTGATCGCCGGTTTCGCCGTGTCGGGCCTGCGCAGCCGCCGGGCGGCGTTGCGAAACGGCACGAAATAGAGCTTGGTGCAGCTGTCCATCTCCTCGGGCCGCATCCCCGCTACCCCGAACCGCACATCGCGGTCATCCTCGGGCAATTCATAGGTCCGGAAGATCACATCCCAGACCGGAAACATGAAAGCGAAATTCTTGTCGATGTGATCGGGATGGCAACTGTGATGGACATGGTGATGTGCCGGCGAGGGAAACACCTTCGACCAGGTGCCGGGCCAGCGCAGCCAGATATGCGAATGCCGCAGATTGTAGCCCATGATGTTGAACAGGAACATCAAAAGCGGCACGCCAAGGACTACCGGCATACTCGGCAGATAGCCCAGAAGCTGCGCAGCGGCGCCCATGAACAGGCCGTTTCCCGCCCCGATACAGGCCAGATAGACCAGATTGTCGATCGGATGCTCGCGGAAATTCGACATCGGATGCATCACTTCGGCGCTGTGATGCACCTTGTGGAATTCCCACAGGACCGGCACCTTGTGCTGTAAATAGTGGATCGTGTAGGCGATGAAATCGGACATCACGAAAAACACGATCATGTAGCCAAGGGCAATCGCATAGGCGCCCGGACCGGACCGCACATCGCCAAGGCGCGCCGCCTCGGCAAGGCTCTCGCCGCCCGTCACCAGCGCATAGGCCCAGGCAGAGCATCCGGCCATGACGCCGAACAGCAGGAAATGGCCGATCAGCCTGTGAAAGAAGAAATAGCGCAGGTCGAGCCAGGCCGAGGGGTGCGACCAGACCTGCTTGGGAAACAGAAATCCCATAAAGGACGAGGCGTCTCCCGCGCCCCCGGCACCCCCAGCGCCCCCGGCGCCGCGCCGGGTGTGGATCTTGTAAACCGCATAGGCAAAGCCCACGGCGGTCAGCAGATACAGCACAAAGAGCCGCTCGCGCGGCATCCAAAGAAAGCCCAGAACATACCAGACGTAGCTGGCATAAAACCCCAACAGATCCGTCAGATATCCCATGTGACCCTTGCCCGCCCTGCCCGCCTGTCAGGAACAATCACGGCTGGATGCGGGTTTTCTGTGGACAAAATGTGGAAATCTGCGGGCCACGCGCGGCTCAGTCCGCACCGGGGTCAAATCCTGCCTCGCGCATCAGCCGGTTCGAGGCCCCCTCGACCTCCTGCTCCAGCCGCGCCATGAATGTGTCCCGGTCGAGCCCGGCGGGGATGGCCGGCAGAAATTCCACCACCGCCAGTCCCGGTTTGCGATAGATCCCCTTGCGCGGCCAGAACACGCCGACATTGGTTGCGGCAGGGATGCAATCCTGGCCCAGTTGCTCATAGAGCACGCCCGCCCCCACCTTGTAGGGCACCTTGCGCCCCGGCGCCACGCGCGTGCCCTGCGCATAGATGATCAGTTGGCCGGGATCCTGCGCGCCCTTGGCCACATCCTCGGACATCTGCTTGATCGCCGCGCTGCGCTTGCCGCGATCGACCGGCACACAGCCGATCCTTAGCGCATATTGCCCGATCACCGGCGCCCACATGAGCTCGCGCTTCATGATGAACTTGCCCGCCGGAATGCTGCCAAAGATCAGGATGATGTCGAGAAAAGACTGATGCTTGGCCGCGATCAGAACCTCGCCGCGCGGCGGCGTGCCGCGCACCTCGCTGCGCAACCCGACCATCCAGCCCGCACTCCAGCGCACCCAGCGGCAATAGGTCTTGCAGGCTGCGCGCGCCCCGCGGGAACTCATGAGCGCCCACGGCAGAAATACAATCCCCAGCACCCCCATCGCCAGATACATCTGCACCACAAAGACCAGCGAGCGCAGCCATTGGATCGCATATGTCACGGCATGTTCCTCAGGGTTATCTGCGCCGCAGCACGCGTCGCCGCATAGGCCACCGCCGCCGCCAGAGGCACGATGACCAGCGGCAAGAGCCAGTGCCAGCCCTGAAAGCCGAGCCCGGTCAGAAATCCGCCCTCGACCTGCGCCCGCGGCAACAGCAGAATCGCGCCACACCCCAACGCCACGCCGAACGCCGCGCCAAAAAGGGCGCGCAGCGTGAAGCGCCGCACAAAGGCACCCGCAATGAAACTGTCCCGCGCTCCCACCAGCCGCAGCACACTGATCACCTGCGCATTGGCCGCCAGCGAGGCATTGGCCGCCAGCGTGATCATCGCCGCCATGGCGGCTCCGATCAGCAATAGAACGACCAGACCCAGCAGCCGGAACCGCTCTGCGGCGAGCACCAGCGGGGTGCGCCAGCGATTGTGATCGTCCAGCACGGCGCCCGGCACCTCGGCCGCGAGCCGCAGCCGCAGACCCTCGCCATCCATCCCCTCATCGGTTTCGACGATCTCGATAAGCCGCGGGATCGGCAATTGGTCCACCGGCAGATCGGGACCAAACCACGGGGCGAGCAGGGCCGCCTGTTCCGCGTCACTCAGCGCACGGGCCTCTGCTACCCCGGTCGTCGTCTCGAGAACCCGCAGCGCCGCCTTGGTCTGCGCCGCCATCTGCGCCGAGGGGGCGGAAATGCGCAGCGTCGCGGTGCGCGCCAACTCATTCTCCCAGCGATCCGCGAGGCGTCCGGCCGCCAGCGCCAGCGACAGCGCGCAAACCGCCACAAAGGCCATGACCGCCGCGCTGAACAGGGTCAGCCGGGCCGTGATGCCCGTCGGTGGCACCACCTGATCGGCCCGGACATCCCCCAGAACAAAGCCCGCCAACTGATCAAGAAGAGGCTTCAAAGGTCCGCCCCCGCCAAGTGAAGCCGACGCCCGGCGATGCGCAGCACCCGCGCCTGCACATGCGCCTTGGCGGCGCGTATGAGCGCCAGATCATGCGTCGCGATGAGGATCGTCTTGCCCATCCGGTTGAGCTCGATCAAGAGCCGCATCAGGCGCTGCGACATCTCCCAATCGACGTTTCCGGTCGGCTCATCCGCCAGCACCACCTCGGGTGACAGGATGAGCGCACGCGCCAGAGCGGCCCGCTGCCGTTCGCCACCCGACAGTTCCGGCGGCAGGGCCTTCGCCCGATCTCTCAGGCCGACCCAGCCGACCAGTTCGCTCAGATTGGCATCCTCGGCCAGCAGGTCGCGCCCCGAGACCATGAGTGGCAGCGCGATATTGTCCGACACGCTCAGGTGATCCAGAAACTGACAGTCCTGATGCACCACACCGATGCGGCGGCGCGCCAGCGCGATATCGTCGCGCGCCATGCCGCGCCGATCCTTGCCAAACAGGCGCAATTGCCCGGCGGTCGGGACCAGCACACCATAACACAGCTTGAGCAATGTGCTCTTGCCCGATCCCGACGGACCGGTCAGAAAATGAAAGGATCCCGCATTCAGCGCCAGCGACACATCCGCGAACACCTCACCCCCGTCATACCCATAGGCCACATTTTCCAGTTCGATCACGCCTGCGCCCCTCACCTGACCGCCTCTAAATGCCTTAGAGGCAACAGTTGTGCAATGATCCAACACACGATTTCCTTTCTCCTTTTCCGGCGGCAACTTTCGGCCTATGCTGTCGCGAAATAAAACGATCTGACCAACGGCAGCAGGCGACAGGTGTAGAATGAGGTTGACTTGCCCGAATTGCGGGGCGCAGTACGAAGTGCCCGACGAGGTCATTCCGCCGGGCGGGCGGGATGTCCAGTGTTCGAACTGTGGCGATACCTGGTTTCAGCAGCATCCCCAATACGCGGCCCCGCAAGAAGCTGATGACGACCCATCGGTCGCTGCCTCTTCCAAGCGTCGTGAACCAGCGCCCGCAAGCGCCGCAGCTTCGGCGCCGGAGACCCCGCTTGGGGACAACTTCGAAGAGTATCCCGCAGACAGCGATTGGGGTGACGCAAGCGCGGCCACGCCCGCCGAGCCCGCTCCGCCGCAGCGTCCGCATGTCGATCCCGCAGTGGCGGAAATCCTGCGCGAAGAGGCCGCTCTGGAAACGTCAGCCCGCGCAGCGCAGGCCGCCGGCACGATCGAGACACAGCCCGATCTCGGCCTGAGACCGCCGCCACAGGGCAACGACGAACGCGGTCGTCTGGCCCGCAACCGGATCGAGCGACTTCGTGGCGAAACCGAGCCTGCAACAGCAAGCAGCCCCCATGCCGCGAGCAATCGTTCCGATATCGACCCGACCACACGACGCAACTTCCTGCCCGATATCGAAGAAATCACGTCCTCGCTCACCGGCTTTGATCTTGTGGAAGAGCCGGCGAAACCCGACTTTGAGGAAGAGCCCGAACCGCCAATCCGGCGTAGCGGGTTCCGATCCGGCTTTCGTCTGGCGGTTCTGGTGTTTCTTCTCGCGACAACGGTCTATGTTCTGGCGCCGAGGATCGCGGATCAGGTTCCCGCCGCAGCGGCCCCGCTGGCGCAGTTTGTGAAGGCGGTCGATAGCGGTCGGCTCTGGCTTGACGCGCGCGTCAGCGCGGTGATGATCTGGATCACCGAGGCCGCGACACCCAAGGCTCCTGACGGCAATTGACGCAACGGCACAAAAACCGGCAGCACCGTTTGAAAACAGATGCGCTCTTTGCGCGGCATGATATTTATTGACGGGAATCGGGCGCGGTCCTTCATTACTCAGAAATCGCTTTTCAGCACCTCGCGAACCGATACGACCGTATGACTCAGGCGGGCAAAGACGCGCGCATATTTGACCAGGGAGATAAAGATGAAATCAATTTGCCAGACCATGATGGCCTGCACGCTCGCCTTTCCGGTGGCAGCGGCTGATCTTGGCCACAGCGACGCGCCGATAAAACTAGGACTTGGCGAACAGATCGGAGCGCAGATTACTGCTCATGTCGCAGGCGAAATGCTCACAGTCGCGGGCTATAAGGTCGAATACGTGCCGGTCGAGGATATCGCGATCTTTCGCCAGATGGATCGCGGCCTGATCGACGCCGCACTGGAGATCTGGCCTGCAAATGCCGCCCCCTCCTTTCGTGACCTCACCCTTGAGCGCAAGATTGAAACCTTGGGCGAGCTCGGTCTGATTGCGACCGAAGGCCTGGCTTACCCCGCTCATATGGAAGCGCGCTGTCCCGGCCTGCCGGCCTGGGAGGCGCTGCGCGACTGTGCCGCCGCGTTTGAAACGGACGGTGTCGCCTTGGTGCTCGATTACCCCGCCGAATGGGAAGGTCCGGCGACAGACCTCATCAAGGCGCTCGATCTGCCCTTCACCGTGACCCCTGCCACCTCAGAGGCGGATCTGGTGGAGGCCCTTGTCACCGCCAGCACCGATGGCACCCCTGCGCTGGCGATGTTCTGGCGCCCGCATTGGGCGGTGGCGGCGCATGACCTGCGATTTGTCACCCTGCCCGAGGCCGAGGCCGCCTGCTTTGAGGATCCCGCCTGGGGGCCCAATCCCGCAGCGGTAGGCGATTGCGGATTTCCGGCCCTGAACACCGTTAAGTCCCTGGTCGCGGGCTTCAAGACCAAATGGCCCGCCGCCTATTTCCTGCTCAAGGATTTCCAGATGACGGCCGAAACGCAGGAAACACTGATGATTGCGGTCGAACGCGACGGGGCCACCCCCGCTGAGGCGGCAGCAACATGGGTTGCCGACAACGAGGACATCTGGCGTCCGCTGATCGAGTCCGCAACCAATTGACGGATCGGCCTCAGAACCGTTCCAGCAATCGGCGCAAATAGTCGAGTTCCAGATCCGGCCGCTCGCCTTCGCCCGAGCGCCGGCGGATCTCGTCCAGCAGGTCGCGCGCCCGGCGATAGACATCCTCGCCCTGAAGCAGACGATCCTGCGTGCCCGCCTGACGGCCCTGCCCCGCCTCGCGGCCCAGCGGATCGGCCTGTGCCCGCCCCGGCGGGCCCTGTGCATCCCCCTGGCCACCCGGATTTTGCTGTTCGGCCAGCGCTTCGCCCATATTGCGCATACCCTCGCGTAGCGCCTCCATCGCCTCGGCCTGATTGTCGATGGCCCCTGCCAGATCGTCGCCGCGCAGCGCCTCCTCCGCCCCTTCCATGGCGCGTCCGGCGCGCTCCAGAGCCTCGCGCGCGGCCTCCCCGGCTTCGCCACCCAGTTGTGGCAGGCCCTGCCTCTGGCGCTCCAGTTCTCGCCGCAACGCCTCTTGCCGATCCGCCAGTGCCCCCCCCTCGCCGCCCTGACCGTCCTCGGCCTGTTGCTGGCCCTCTGCGCCCGGCCGGTCGCCGCCATCGCCGCCGCCCTGCCCCTGCTGGCCATCGTGGCTCTGGCCGCGCCCGTCGCCACCACTGCGGCCCTCATTGCCCTGTGACTGCCCCGACTGCGCGCCGGGATTGAACTGTTCCTGCAAGTTGCGGAACGCCTGATCCGACAGGCCCTGCTGCTGGCGCAAAGTATCGGCCAGCCCCTCCATCGCCTGCTGTCCAGCCGACGATCCCGATTGCGCGCCGCCCTGCGTGACCTGCATGTTCTCCATCATCTGCTGGAATTCCTGCAACGCCTGCTGCGCCTCGGCAAACCGGCCCTGTTCCATCAGGTCCTGAATGCGATCCATCATGTCCTGCAAATCCTGCTCGGTCATCTGCATCGTGTTCTCGGCGCTCTGCTGCGTGCCGCCGTCCGGGTTATCGCGCTGCGCCTGCTGCATCTTCTGTCTCAGATAATCCTGCGTGGCATCGCGCAATTCCTGCATCAGCCGCGCGATTTCATCCTCGGTCGCGCCATTCTTCATCGCCTCGCTCAAACGCTCCTGCGCGGCGCGCATCCGTTCCAGCGCATCACCGACATCGCCATCCTCCAGAAGCAGTCCCAGATCCCACAGCGCTTGCGCGATCTCGTCACGCTCCCCATCGATCAACGCGTGCTCAGCCGTCTTCGCTTCCAGCTGCCGCAGGATCACCCGCAACCGCAGATAGGCCGCCTCTGACCGGAACAGCCCCTCCGTGGGCTTGTAGGACACCGCGCGCAGCACCTGCGCCACGCGCCCCGCATTGTCGCGCGACCACAAGAGGTCACGCCGCTGCTCGATCACCGCCGCCGCCATCGGATTGAAGAACCGCCGCGCGGGCAGCGCCATCGCGACCGGCGCCGACTGGCCCGCCTGCCCCGCCGCATCCTCGACGCGCAGCTGCAACATCACCGGCAGATGCGCCCAGGGATGCTCCGACAGGTTCTCGATCAGCGTCTCGACAAAGGCCGCGCGATTGCCCGCCAGCGGCAACGGCAGATCCAGCGTCAGCGGTTCGCGCGGCTCGGGGTCCACCGCCAGCCCATGCCGCCTGTCCACAGCAGCAAGATCGAGCGCAAAGACCGCGCGACCGCCCGCAATCCCGTAATCATCCTTGGCCTCGAACGGCTGGCTCATCTGCCCGTCAAAGGTCGTTTTGAGCCCACCGGTCATGATCTGGACCTGCGGCGCAGCATCCGTGATCGTTTCGATTCGCCACGCCCGACCGCTAGGCCCGTCGATCCGCAGATCTCCATCCGACGCGATCACGAACGTCTGCCCGGTCTCTTGCGCTTCGGTCAGTGTCACGTCGCGTCCAGACACGGTCTCATCCAGACTCAGCGCGCCCATCTCGCCATAGAACCGCAGCGTGATCCGGCTCTTCACCGGCACCCGGATCACCTCAGGCAAATCGGCCAGATAGAGGCTCGGCAACCCGGTATAGGCGGGCGGCTCGATCCAGCCCTCCCAGCTCGGCCCCTGCGCCAGCGCCACCGACGGTCCGACACCCGGTATCATCTCCACAACCGATCCGGCCCGCCAGACAGAGCCAAAGAGCAGCCCGATCACCAGCCCCAGAAGCGCGATGTAGCGCAGACCGAACCGGTCCTGCCGCGCCAACCGCAAGTCCGGCTCAACCGCCTTCGCCTCGGCCGCGCGCGCCGCCATCCGCGCCCGATGCGCCCGCCAGAGCGCCTCCGATCCATCATCGCCCGCGCCGATCGCCTGCACATCCGCCAGCGCCGCCAACGGCCGCCCCGGCAGCACCGCATCAAGCCGCGTCACCACCTCATCCCGGCGGGGAAAACGGAAACGCGCCACGCCCCAGCCCGCAAGGACCAGCAGCGCCAGTCCGCCCAGCACCAGTCCCGACCAGACGATTTCAATCGGCGCCCGGTCATGCAGCCCAAGCAAAAGCACCGCCGCGATCATCGCGCAGAGGCTCCAGACCGGCCAGAAGGCGCGCACCAGCCGCTCGGCGATCATCCCGACCCAGGTCAAGCCGAGCGCCCAGCGCAACCCGGCGATCGCAGCGGTCAGGGGATCTTGCGGCCTTGGCATGCGCTGCACCTCTCTCTGACCCTCACCGACCATCGCGTCAGAGCCATTCGGGGATGGTATCGCGATTTATCATTTCGTCAAAGGTCGGTCTCTCACGGATCACGGCAAAGTCACGCCCATTCACCAGAACCTCCGGCACCAGCGGCCGCGTGTTGTACTCGCTCGCCATCACCGCGCCATAGGCCCCGGCGCTGCGAAACGCCACCAGATCGCCCGCGTTGAGCGGCGGCAGCATCCGCCCGCGCGCAAAGGTATCGCCGGTCTCGCAGACCGGCCCCACCACATCATAGGAATGCGGCTCGATCCCCGGCGCAGGCTCGAGGACCGGCACGATATCGTGATGCGCTTCATACATCGCAGGCCGGATGAGATCGTTCATCGCCGCATCGAGAATGAGAAAATCGCGCCCCTCGCCGGATTTCACATAGATCACCTCAGCAACAAGGATCCCCGCATTGCCCACCACCAGCCGCCCCGGCTCGATCTCGATCTCACAGCCGAGCGGCCCCAGCACCTCGCGGATGAGCGCGCCATAATCGGCCGGCAACGGCGGCGCCTCGTTCGAGCGGGTATAGGGAATGCCCAGCCCGCCTCCCAGATCGAGCCGCCGGATGTCATGGCCATCCGCGCGCAGCACTTGCGTCAGTTCCGCCACCTTTTCATAGGCGAGGCGAAAGGGTGCCAGTTCGGTCAGCTGACTGCCGATATGCACATCGATCCCGACCACCTCGAGCCCCGGCAGGGCAGCAGCCTGCGCATAGACGGCGCGGGCGCGGGCAATCGGGATGCCAAACTTGTTCTCGCTCTTGCCGGTGGCAATCTTGGCATGGGTCTTGGCATCGACATCGGGATTGACCCGGATCGTGATCGGCACCCGCTGCCCCAGCTCGCACGCCACGGCGTTGAGCGCCGCCATTTCCGGCTCGCTCTCGACATTGACCTGCCGCACACCACCGATGAGCGCCATGCGCATCTCGTCGCGGGTCTTGCCCACGCCCGAAAACACGATCCGCTCGCCCGGCACGCCAGCAGCCCGCGCTCGGGCATATTCTCCACCCGAGACCACATCCATCCCCGCGCCCAATCTCGCCAGCGTCTTGAGAATTGCCTGATTGCTCGCCGCCTTCATCGCATAGCAGACCAGATGATCCATCCCCGTCAGCGCCTCGTCAAAGAGCCGGAAATGCCGGGTCAGCGTGGCGGTGGAATAGCAATAGAACGGTGTGCCCACCGCAGCGGCAATCTCGGCCACCGGCACATCCTCGGCATGGAGCACGCCGTTTCGATAGAGAAAATGATCCATTCCGCCCGCCTGCCCCGATCCGTCCTGCCGTTTCTTCTTGGCAAAAATACCCTAAATCCGCGCTAGCCCCGCTTCCCCGACCGCAGAAAGAGATAGAGCGGCAGCCCGCAACTCACCCCGATGCCAAAGGTCGCCGGGATCGCGATCAACCCCAGCCAGGCCCGCCGCTGCACCGCCTCCGCCACGATCCAGACCGTCAGCGCCACCGCCGCGATGGTCAGATCCCAGACCAACCCGCTCGTGGCGGCATTGACGTGCCAGGCGTCCACCATGCCCATAAGGTCATACCCGTTCTCGCTGAACCAGCGCAGGAACCAGGACATCGGATGAATGGCACCCCAGACCGCCAGCGCGGCATAGACCCACCTCACTGCCACACCCCCACACCCACACCCACTCCGACCCGGCCGATGGTGGCCCCGGCACTCACCCCGGTCGATACGCCCCCCGTGCCCACGCCCACGCTCGCCCCGGCACTCGGCCTCACGGGCTCACCATCCACGCCACAGCCCGCCAGCACCGCCAACCCCAGCAACCAAAGACCCCGCCTGATCATCCCAACCGCTCCTTCCACCGCGCGACCTGCGCGCGCACCTGCACCGGTGCCGTGCCACCATAGCTGACCCGCGAGGCCACCGATTTGTGCACCCCCAGCACATCATAGACCGCTGCGGTGATTGCGCCATGCACTTGCCGCATCTCCGTGAGGCTCAGATCGGGCAGATCACAGCCCTTGGCCTCGGCCTTGGCCACCAGCGCACCGGTGACATGATGCGCCTCGCGAAACGGCAGATCGAGCACCCGCACCAGCCAGTCCGCCAGATCCG
>PFEY01000020.1:12039-75542 GCA_002783205.1 Rhodobacteraceae bacterium CG17_big_fil_post_rev_8_21_14_2_50_63_15
CATCGCCGCGAGCGCCAGCATCAGGCTGTCGGCGGCATCGAACACCTGCTCCTTGTCCTCCTGCATGTCCTTGGAATAGGCCAGTGGCAGACCCTTCATCACCATCATCAGCGCCACATTGGCCCCAAAGATCCGCCCCACCTTGGCGCGGATGAGTTCCGCCGCATCGGGGTTCTTCTTCTGCGGCATGATGGAGGAGCCAGTCGAGAACCGATCCGACAGCGCCACGAATCGAAACTGCGCCGAGGACCAGATCACCAATTCCTCCGCGAACCGGCTCAGATGCATCGCGCAGATGCTGGCCGCGCTCAGAAACTCCAGCGCGAAATCCCGGTCGCTCACCGCATCCAAGGAATTGGCGCAGGGCCGATCGAATCCCAGCGCCTGCGCCGTCATCTCCCGGTCGATGGGAAAGGATGTCCCCGCCAGCGCCGCCGCCCCCAGCGGACATTCGTTCATCCGTGCCCGCGCATCGCGCACCCGGCTCAGATCGCGCCCGAACATCTCGACATAGGCCATCATGTGATGCCCCCATGTGACCGGCTGCGCGCTCTGCAAATGGGTGAAACCGGGCATCACCCACTCCGCCCCCGCCTCCGCCTGCGCCACAAGGGCGCGCATCAAGGCCTGCAAGGCCTGATCCACCGCATCGAGCTGATCGCGCACCCAGAGCCGGAAATCGGTGGCCACCTGATCGTTGCGGCTCCGCCCGGTATGCAGCCGTCCGGCCGGCGCGCCGATCAGATCCTTCAGCCGCGCCTCGACATTCATGTGAATATCCTCGAGCGCGGTGGAAAACGCGAATTCCCCCGCTTCGATCTCTGACAAGACCGTGAGCAGCCCTTCCCTCATCGCGCGCGCATCACTATCACTGACAATACCCGTCGCCGCCAACATCGCGGCATGGGCCCTTGAGCCGGCGATATCCTGGGCCGCCATCCGCTTGTCGAATGAGATCGAGGCATTGATGGCCTCCATGATCGCATCCGGCCCGGCGGCAAAGCGGCCGCCCCACATCCGGTTCGAGGTCGTGTCAGTCATGTCTTTGCCCCTTCGGAGGGAATTATGAAAACCATTCGTCAGATCGTCCTTTATATGGCCCTTGTCCTTGGTGCAAATACTGCCATCGCCGACACCGCAACCCTCGAGGCGCTGCGCGACGGCGACATGAAGAAACTGAATTTCCATGCCGCGCCCGCCGCCGCGCCGCTCACCCAATTCACCCGTGCCGATGGCGGCACCGGCACATTGGCCGATTTTCAGGGCCGCTATGTGCTGCTGAATTTCTGGGCCACATGGTGCGCGCCTTGTCGGGCCGAAATGCCGACGCTTTCAAACCTGCAAACCGCGATGCAGAGCGACCGCTTCGAGGTTGTCACCATCGCCACCGGGCGCAACGCGCCCACTGCGATGGCCAGGTTCTTCGACGAGATCGGTGTCGACAACCTGCCGCTGCACACCGACCCCCAAAGCGCCCTCGCTCGCGACATGGGCATCTTCGGCCTGCCCATCACCGTGATCCTCGACCCCCAAGGCCACGAGATCGCCCGCCTCCTCGGCGACGCCCATTGGGACAGCGACAGCGCCAAGACGATCGTTCAGGCGCTGGTTGACGGCAAGGGGAGTTGAGGGGGGATTTTTTAATTGAAGGCTTGCGAACCTTCTAATCATTCACCAGAGGTGACCTTACAATTTGTTTGCTGCCATCGGCAGCAATGTCCAGAATAACCTCGAACCCGCCATCTCCCCCTTTCATCGTTCCCAAAATACTCCGGGGGAGTCGCCGTCAGGCGACGGGGGCAGCGCCCCCTCCCCGCCATCCGGCAACGCGGCTCGCGTACATCTTGCGCGTCCGCCCTGTACGCCGCGTACACCTCACGTCCTCGCGAGGCCGACGCACGGCGCCGCATTCCTTACCCCAACGCACGCTTGACAGCCCCTTGCCACCCTTGTGCGATGCGCTCAAAACCCCTAAAGCCAGCCCATGCCAGACGAGACCGAAGAGATCCATCCGCTCTTTCACGGTGCCCCCGCCAGCACCGAATTCCGCAAGCTGCGCAAACGCATTGTCCGTCACACCCGCGAGGCGATCGAGCAATACGGCATGATCGAACCGGGGGCCAAATGGCTCGTCTGCCTCTCGGGGGGCAAGGACAGCTACACCCTCCTTGCCGTGCTCCATGAGCTGAAATGGCGCGGCCTTTTGCCGGTCGATCTCCTTGCCTGCAATCTCGATCAGGGTCAGCCCGGTTTTCCGGCCACCGTCCTGCCGGACTTCCTCACGCGGATGCAGGTGCCCCACCGGATCGAATATCAGGATACCTATTCCATCGTCATGGACAAGGTGCCCGCCGGGCGCACCTATTGCGCGCTATGTTCCCGTTTACGCCGCGGAAATCTCTATCGCATCGCGCGCGAGGAGGGCTGCACGGCGGTGGTTCTCGGCCATCATCGCGACGACATTCTGGAAACCTTCTTCATGAACCTCTTTCACGGCGGGCGGCTCGCGACCATGCCGCCCAAGCTGGTGAACGAGGAGGGGGATCTTTTTCTCTACCGGCCGCTTGCGCATGTCGCAGAGGCCGATTGCGACCGGTTTGCGCGCGCGATGAATTACCCGATCATCCCCTGCGATCTCTGCGGCAGCCAGGACGGGCTGCAACGCCAGCAGGTCAAGGCGATCCTCGATCAGTGGGAGGCCAATGCGCCGGGCCGCCGTCAGGTCATGTTCCGCGCCCTGATGAATGCGCGGCCCTCTCATCTGCTCGATTCGCGCCTGTTCGATTTCGCCGGCTTGCGGCTTGATTCATTAAAATCCAACGGAGATCTCGAGGGCCTGCCCAGACTCCGTTAACCACTTTGCGCTAGCCTGACCTTCCCGCTTCAGGTCCAGCCATGCAAAAAATTCTCAAATTATTGTTCTTGAAAGGAAAATATGGCATCACGCACGCCGCACGCTGGCCGCAAGGCCTGCTCTTTCTTGCAGCGGGAACTTTGGCAACCACCTGGCTTGGCGCTGCGGCCGTGCTCTTGGCCCTACCTCTGGTGTTAATGATTTTCTGTTCGGGACCTGAGCTGAAATGGCGTTCTGACGGTCCTGTCAGGGTCAGGCAGGCCCGTCAGCGTGACATGCAAACCGAGATTGACCGGGTGCTGGTCGCCACTCGAAAGCACCCGTCGAGCCTTGCCTGTCTGGTGATCAGCATCCGCGACCCGGCCCCTTCCCCAGACCTCCACGACCGCAGTGCGACCGACCGGATCATGGCCCTGTGCCTTGATCGACTCGCCTGTATCTTGCGTCCGCAGGATCAGATCTTTGATTTGATGAACGGACAGATCGGCGTTCTGGTCCCCGAGATCGCCAAACCGGGACATGCCGCCGTCCTGCGCCTGTCCGACCGCCTGCACACCACCCTGCAAGCCCCGGTTTCATTTGGATCTGACACGATCCGCCTGTCCGTCCTGATCGGGTTTTGTCTGGAAGACGACGCGCCGAACCGCTCGGGGCGCGCGATTTACGAGTCTGCCTTGACGGCCCTCAAAGAGGTCGGACGCGACGCAGACTCCGGAACCACGGCCCGCGCATTCGCGTCACCTGCTTGATCCTGTCGGGTAAAGTTGGATACCGGCGGCACATGCACGGACACCGCACCGGATCAACCCTGCACGGGGGGTCGCCCCGAGATTTCCGCCGCTTTGGGGCAAACCAGCCGATTCGGAACTGAAATTGGCAGACCGCATCCGTCCTCCACACCGATTGAAAAAGCTCTAACGCCCTCGCGCCTAACCTCTCGGAGCGGAGTCCTTGATCACAAGAGACGCCTGTGACGCAAGCTCCCTACGCTATGGATGTGGGATACGCGTCATTGCGACATAGTGCCGGTCAGGAGTAATCAACCGAGAAACGGTCGAAACGAGGCCACTGACTCTTTAATTGCTGGGTGAGAAATGCCCGAGCAAAGGTTAGGGCTGACACATCAGGTCATCTCGTTCGCAGATCATGACCCAGAGCGAGAGCACAGCCTTGCAGCGACTCTGGAGTGCGCGCAAAGCGACTGCCCCCGGACCGTCGCCCATGGCGTTTGCTCTGCCAGCGAGCACACCATTTCTGGATCACTTGGCTATGATCATCACGAGACCGAGGGCTTTGCCGACCCGATGCCGCTGTCGGAGACCGCCGTCCGGAATGCTGCACATTGTATGAAAGGCACTAAGCCCCCAAAAGATCGAAAGACCATCCGCGTGCCACGCGCGACAAATCCGGTCAGGGGACACTGAAATCCCGGAATCCGCTTGACCTTTGGGTCCGCACTCTGTTGAACCGCCGTGAACTGCAACAGTCAAGTGGCCCCCTGCGATGGATGATCAAAACAAGAACCTGATCCTTGCAACAGCGCTCAGCTTTCTGGTGATTCTGGTGTGGTTCGTGATGTTTCCGCCGCCTGAAGTGAAGCCGCTCGATCCCAACGCACCGATTCCATCAGCCAGCCAAGGCTTGACGGCGCCGACCATCGGTGCACCCGTCGTGGCAAACAGTGCCACCGCACAAACGGGTGAGGCAACGGCTCAGGCCACTACCGACGCGGATGCGCCTCGCTTGAACATTGAAACGTCCAGCCTCAGAGGGTCAATTTCTCTCAAGGGAGGGCGGATTGACGATCTCTTTCTCAAGAATTATCGCGAAACCGTCGCGCCCGAGTCCGAGATCGTACGACTGCTGTCCCCGGTAGGCGCAGACTCACCATATTATGCACTTTACGGCTGGGCCCCCGGCGCGGGCCTCACGGCCGAGGGCGTGCCTGGAGCCAACACGCTTTGGCAGATTGAGAGCGGCACCACGCTCACCCCCGCAACTCCGGTCACACTCGTCTGGGACAACGCTGCCGGGCTGATCTTTAGACGCGAAATCACCATTGACGAGGATTTCATGTTCTCTGTGCGTCAATCGGTGGAAAATATGGGGCCCAACCCCGTCAGTCTGGCTCCCTACGGGATCATCGCCCGCCATGGCAGACCGGCCAATCTCAAGAACTTCTTCATTCTGCACGAAGGCATCATCGTGATGGCTGACGGCAAACTGAGCGAAATCGACTACAAGGACGTCGAGGCGTTTACGCTCAACCCGCGCGAAGGTGCACCAGCAGAGGTGATTCAGGCTTCCGAGAACGGTTGGATCGGCTTTACCGATCACTTCTGGATGACCACTTTGATTACGACGCCGGGCACGCCGTTCAAGGCGGTTGTAAAATACGACCCTGAACGCAGCATTTTCCAAACCGAAACCGTGCAGCCGACCCAGACCGTGGCCGCAGGTGAGACCGCAATTGCCGACTCCCGCCTGTTTGCCGGGGCCAAGGAATGGAACACGATCCGGTTCTATCAGAACCAGCCGGGATTTTTTGCGCAACTTCTGGGCGAAGAGGTCGATCAGAACCGTCCGCCCGTGGACCGCTTCATCGACTCGATCGACTGGGGCTGGTTTTTTTTCCTGACCAAGCCAATCTTCGCGGCGCTGCACTGGCTCCATGGGGTGATCGGCAACATGGGCTGGGCGATCATTGCGCTCACTCTGCTCATCAAGGCGCTCGTCCTGCCGCTGGCTTACAAATCTTATGTCTCGATGGCCAAGATGAAGGAACTCCAGCCACAGATGGAGAAGATCAAGGAAAGCGCGGGCGACGATCGACAAAAACTCCAGAAAGAAATGATGGAGCTTTACAAGAAGGAAAAGGTAAACCCCGCCTCAGGTTGCCTTCCGATCCTGCTACAGATCCCGATCTTCTTTTCGCTTTACAAGGTGATTTTTGTTACTCTCGAATTGCGCCATGCGCCTTGGGTGGGCTGGATCAAGGATCTTTCGGCTCCTGACACGTCATCGCTCTACAACCTTTGGGGCATCTTGCCGTGGGGCACACCGGAACCCGGCTCGATCCTTGCGCTGATCTTCATCGGCATCCTGCCGCTCTGCCTTGGTGTTTCGATGTGGTTGCAACAAAAGCTCAACCCCTCACCAACCGACCCGACGCAGAAAATGATATTTGCATGGATGCCGTGGGTGTTCATGTTCATGCTGGGCAGTTTCGCCAGTGGACTTGTCCTCTACTGGATCGCCAACAACATTATCACCTTTACGCAGCAATACATGATCATGCGCAGCCAGGGTTACAAACCTGACGTGTTCGGAAACATCGTTTCGAGCTTCAAGCGGCACAAGCCCGAGCAGGCCAAGCCGGAAAAGAAAAAGTGAAGAGCGTGGTCAATGCCCTCTGGCGGCACCCCATCAAAGGGCATGGGCGCGAGGCGCTGACCAAGGCAATTCTGACACGCGGCCAAGCCATGCCATGGGACAGGCACTGGGCCGTTGCCCTTGAATTTGCACGTCTCGCCGAAGGCGAATGGGCGCCCTGCGTCAACTTTTCGCGAGGCTCCAAGAACGGTGCGATCATGGCGATCAACGCTCGACTGGATGAGGCCACGCAAACCGTGACCCTGACCCATCCGCATCGCCCGGACCTGACCTTTCGTCCCGATCACGACCAGCAGGCATTCATCGACTGGGTGCGCCCTTTGATGCCACCCGACGGCACACAACCCCTGCGCCTTTACCAGCTAGAGGCGCGCGGATTCACCGATACCGATTACCCCTCGATCAGCCTGCTCAATCTTGCCTCGAACGCTGACCTGGGAACGAAGATGGGGCAAGAGATTTCGCCCCTGCGCTGGCGCTGCAACCTTCATCTCGACGGATTGTCCCCCTGGGCCGAGTTCGATCTGATCGGCAAGACAGTCCGCATCGGAACCACCGAACTGATCGTGCGCGAGCCGATCCGTCGCTGTCTTGCGACCACAGCCAACCCTGACACCGGGCTGCGCGACGTGGACACATTGGGCGCGCTCAACCGGAACTTTCACCATCAGGATTTCGGTATCTATGCCGAAGTTACCACATCCGGCGAGATATCTGTCGGGGACGGGCTGGAGATACTCTGATGCAATTGTCCTTCCCGCTTGCACAAGATCCCGATCAGGAAGCGTCTGAACTCGGCCGCAAACTCTTTGCAGGACAGGTCGAGTTTCTCAAGGGCGTCGTGGCGATGTCTGGCCTGCCGCCTGCCGACCGACTCGAGGTCTGCTTTGCCGGCCGCTCCAATGTTGGAAAATCCAGTCTGATCAATGCACTTACTGGCCGCAAGGCTCTGGCGCGCGCCTCGAATACGCCCGGCCGCACCCAGGAAATCAACTTTTTCACGCTCGCGGATCATCATTATCTGGTCGATCTGCCCGGCTATGGCTATGCCAACGCCCCGGTTGCGGTGGTGCAGAAATGGCAAGCGCTGCTCAAGCAATATCTGTCGGGCCGCCAGACCCTGAGACGGGCCTTTGTGCTGGTCGATGCGCGCCACGGCATCAAGCCGGTGGATGAGGAAATAATGCAGTTGCTCGATAGCGCTGCCGTCACCTTTCAATGCGTGCTGACGAAAACCGACAAGATCAGCGAAAAGGAATGCCTGGAGGTTCTCGATCAGATGCGGAGCAAGCTTGCGCCGCATCCGGCCGCATTTCCCGAACTGATCCTGACCTCTTCGGAAAAGGGTGAGGGGCTGGCAACGCTGCGTGCGACGATCGCAGGGCTGCACTGAACCGCATCACACATGCTGCGCGCCGTTGATCTCTATCTCGGTTCCGGAAATGTAGGACGAGGGTTCGGTGCAGAGAAAGTAGATCGTGTCCGCCACTTCAGACGGCTCACCCAGACGGCGCATCGGGATGGTCTCGGTCAGTTTTTCGGTTCCCGGTGACAGGATATCGGTGCGAATCTCACCTGGTGCGATGGCGTTCACGCGCACACCGAGCGGGCCGAAATCATGCGCCATCTCGCGCGTGAGCGCAGCCAGAGCCGCCTTGGACGTCGCATAGGCCGCGCCGGCGAATGGATGCACTCTTGCACCGGCGATGGACGTGACGTTGACGACCGCCCCCCGCGCTGCCGCCAATTCGTCCTTGAGGCAACGCGCCAGCACCACCGAAGCAAAGAAATTGACGTGGAACACCTGCCCCCAGGTCCGCAGATCGGTGTTGAGCGTATTCAGCCGCTCGCCATTCGCCCCTTTGGGCGAGATACCCGCATTGTTCACCAGAGCATCCAGCCGCGTGCCGATCATCGCGCGGATGATCTCGACCTTCTCGATCACGTCATTGGGGCTCGCGAGGTCAATCTGGACATGGTGAGCAGCCCCGCCGCCCCACGGACATTCTGCCGGAAAGGGATGCCGCGAGCAGGTGATGACCTTCCAACCCTCGGCATTGAATCGGCGCACGGTGGCGTGGCCGATTCCCCGGCTCGCGCCGGTCAGTAGCAATGTGCGCATGGCATGATCCTTTCGTTCCGATCGCTGTCACCCTAGCCGGACCCGCAACAAGATCAACGGCTCTTGGCACCCCGGTTGTCACCGGATAACAAGGATTGCGAGACCCGCACCGGAGACAAGGATGAAGATCAGGGACATGAACCGCGATTGGATTGCCACCGCCCGCACCCTCTCTGAGGCGCTGCCCTATCTGCAACGCTATACTGGCGCGATCGTGGTGATCAAGCTCGGCGGTCACGCCATGGGCAGCGACGATGCGATGGAGACTTTTGCCCGCGATGTCGTGCTGATGAGCCATGTCGGCGTCAATCCGGTGGTCGTGCATGGCGGCGGGCCTATGATCAACGAGATGCTGGACAAGCTGGCGATCAAGTCCGAGTTCGTCAATGGCAAGCGCGTCACCGACGCGGCGACAATGGATGTCGTGGAAATGGTGCTCTCGGGCCAGGTCAACAAGCGCATCGTGCAGGCGATCAACCGTCAAGGGGGCCGAGCCGTGGGCCTGTCGGGCAAGGATGCCAATCTCATCACCTGCGATCCCTCAAGCCCCGATCTGGGCCTCGTGGGCGAGCCCTCGGAGATCGACACGAAAATCCTGCACACGCTCTTTGCCGCCCATATGATCCCCGTTATCGCGCCTCTGGGCGCCGGTCGCGCGGGGGAGACCTACAACATCAATGGCGACACCGCGGCCGGCGCGATTGCCGCCGCGCTCAAGGCGGATCGCCTGCTGCTGCTGACCGATATCGACGGAGTGCGCGATGCCTCGGGTCAGGTTGTGACCGAGCTCAGCGCCGATCAGATCCGCCAGATGACCCGCGACGGCGTGATCGCGGGCGGCATGATCCCCAAGACCGAAACCGCGCTCGCCGCGATCGAGGGCGGGGTGCGCGCCGTTGTCATCCTCGATGGCCGCGCGCCCAATGCGACACTCCTGGAACTCTATACCGAACACGGCGCAGGCTCGCTGATCCGGGCCAGATGACATCCCTGCGACAAGGCGCTGCGCCACCTTGTGCGAAGGGTGAAACGGGATAGGTTTGATGGCATGGAAAACGAAGCTCTCCTTCGCCTCTCGGTCTTTGCCGGTCTCTTCGTGCTCTTCGCCGTGATCGAAGCGCTGGTGCCGCGACGGCCCCGTAGCCAGCCACGCCTCACCCGCTGGATCACCAACTGGGCCATCGTCATTCTGGACACGATCACCCTGCGTGTGCTGGCGCTTGCCCTGCCGCTGCTGGCGGTGGGAGCGGCGCTCGATGCGCAGGCGCAGGGCTGGGGCCTGTTCAATGCGCTGGACCTGCCGCTCTGGCTGGCCGTTCTTGCTACGGTTCTGATTTTCGATCTGGCGATCTGGGCCCAGCATCTCGTCACCCACAAGATCCCGCTGCTGTGGCGTTTTCACCGGGTCCACCATGCCGATCGCGATATCGACGTCACAACCGCGATCCGCTTTCACCCGGTCGAGATCGCCTTTTCGATGCTGCTCAAGATCGGGCTGGTCTATCTGCTGGGACCACCTGCGCTTGGTATCGTTCTGTTCGAGATCATCCTCAACGGCACGGCCATGTTCAACCACGCCAATATCCGCCTGCCCCTCGCGCTCGACAGGGTCGTGCGTCAGGTTCTGGTCACACCGGACATGCACCGCGTCCACCATTCTGACCTGCGCGCCGAGCATGACAGCAATTACGGGTTTGCGCTCTCGATCTGGGACCGGATATTTGCCACCTACATAGCGCATCCCGCCAAGGGCCATGACGCCATGACGATAGGGCTTGAATGGCAGGATGATCGTCCCTCGCGCCTGAGCTGGTCGCTGACCCTCCCTTTCCGGCGCAAGTGATGCTGACGCACATCGAGGATCTCGCTGCCCGCCATCTGCTTGCGCTGTTCGGCGCTCTGCATCTAGAGCTGGACGAAGTGCCGGGATACCGGACGCTGGTCTTGCTTGGCCCAGCAGAACCGGGCTTTTGGCCGTGTTTCACCGCGTCGCCAGAATATACCGACGGCGCGCCCGACCCGATGAACCGCTGGTCAGAGCGGGTCATCGGGGCCATGGCCCAACATCTCGACGCCAAGGCCATCTTTCCCTTCACCGGTCCGCCATGGCCGCCTTTTACCGGATGGGCCCGCCGAAGCGGACGCGCCTGGCCGTCGCCCGTCGGCTTGTTGGTCCATGACATTGCCGGGCTCATGGTGTCTTATCGAGGGGCTTTGGCCGTTCGGGATCGGCTCGACCTGCCTGCACTCTCGGTCTCACCCTGTGAAACCTGCACAGATCAACCCTGCCGGACGGCCTGTCCGGTCATGGCCCTCAAGCCAACAGCCTATGACGTGCCCGCCTGCAAGACCGATCTTGACCGCCCTGGCAATGACTGCCGGGCGCGCGGCTGCGCCGTGCGTCGAACCTGCCCCATCAGCCAGACCTACGGCCGACAGGAGGCGCAATCGGCCTTTCACATGGAATATTTCGGATGAGACAGCTGATCCTGATGCGACACGCAAAGTCCGACTGGGACGATCAGACACTCGGCGACCATGCCCGCCCGCTCAACAAGCGCGGTCGCAGATCCGCCACAGCCCTCGGTCACTGGCTCCGCGCGCGGAACCTCATACCCGATCAGATCCTCTGCTCTTCGGCCATCCGCGCTCAAGAGACTTGCGCGCGTCTCAAACTGCAAATCGCGCCCGATCTGCTCGACAGTCTCTATATGGCGGAACCGGACCCGATGCTCGCCGATCTGCGCGGGGCCAAGGGGACGCGGGTGTTGATGATTGGCCATAATCCCGGGATCGCAGGCTTTGCGCATCTCTTGGTCACGAGCCCGCCCATTCATGGTCGTTTCGACGACTTTCCAACGGGGGCGACACTTGTCGCCAACTTTGCCATCAGCGCCTGGAGTGATCTGGTGCCGAGATCCGGAAAGATTATCCATTTCATCACGCCGCACGATCTGACCTGAACGAGAATGGAGGCCCCGCTCTTCCTCGGATCAGAAATCTATCGCAGTTCGTCCTATGGGCCGCGCCATCCGCTTGCGATCCCGCGTGTTCCCACGGTTATCGACCTGTGCCGGGCGATGCGATGGCTACCTGACGCGCAGTATCGCACGAGTCCTCGCGCAAAACCCGCCGCACTGAGAGCCTTTCACACGCCGCATTACATCGCCGCGCTTCAACGGGCGGAAAAGACCTGCGTTGTTGATGCCGAGACCCGCGCGCGCCATCACATCGGCACCCTCGCCAACCCGGTCTTTGCAGAGATGTTCCGGCGTCCCGCGACCGCTGCGGGGGGGTCATTGCTTGCGACGGAGCTCTTGCGCGATGGTGGCAAGGTCTACAATCCCGGTGGCGGCACACATCACGGGATGGCTGACCACGCGGGCGGGTTCTGCTATCTCAACGACCCGGTTCTCGCCATCAAGGCGTTCCTCGCACAAGGGCTGACCCGCGTCACCTATGTCGATATCGACGCGCATCATTGCGACGGCGTGGCGGTCGCCTTTCATGGCGAGAACCGCGTGCAGATGATTTCCACCCATGAAGCCAGACGCTGGCCTTTCACAGGCGCTCTCGAAGATCGTGCGGGCGGACAGGCGATCAACCTACCGCTGCCGCCCGGCACGAATGACAGCGGATTTCGTTTGGCGCTCCATGAGGCGATCCTGCCTGCGGTGCAGGCCTTCAAGCCGCAGGCCATCGTGCTGCAATGCGGGGCCGATTCCGTCACCGAGGATCCGCTCTCGCGCCTTGCCCTGTCAAACAACGCCCATTGGGAGACAGTGGCAACGCTGCGCTTGCTGGCGCCTCGCTATCTGGTTCTCGGTGGGGGCGGTTACAATCCGTGGACCGTGGGCCGGCTCTGGTCCGGGGTCTGGGCCACCCTGAACGACGCAGAGATTCCCGACCGCCTGCCGGAACCAGCACGCGCCGTCCTTGCGGCCCTCACCTGGACGCGGCGCCCCATCCCTGCACCTGATGCCCTCGTCGACACCCTCCGCGACGCGCCACGCGAGGGCCATGTCGATCCGGCCCTACGCGCCGCCATCTGTCACCTGCGGAGGCGCCAAGCGGTCTGGGTCTAACATAAAAAGGAGGCTGCCCCCCGGCAGCCTCCTCCTTGATCTTTCGTGGCATATCTCGAAACGCGACGGCAGAGGCGCCCCTGCACCGATCAATGCCCAAGAATCTGGCTCAGGAAGAGCTTGGTGCGCTCGCTCTGGGGGTTGTTGAAGAACTCCTCGGGATCGTTCTGCTCCACGATCTGCCCCTGATCCATGAAAATCACACGGTTTGCCACCTTGCGAGCAAAGCCCATCTCATGCGTCACGCAGAGCATGGTCATGCCCTCCTCCGCGAGTTGTATCATCGTGTCGAGCACCTCCGAGATCATCTCGGGGTCAAGTGCAGAGGTCGGTTCGTCAAAGAGCATGATGCGCGGGCGCATACACAGACTGCGCGCAATCGCCACCCGTTGTTGCTGCCCGCCCGAGAGCTGGCCGGGAAACTTGTCGGCCTGTTCCGGGATCTTGACCTTGGTCAGGAAATGCATGGCAATTTCCTCTGCCTCTTTCTTGGGCGTCTTGCGCACCCAAATCGGCGCTAGGGTGCAATTTTCGAGGATCGTCAGATGCGGAAAGAGATTGAAGTGCTGGAACACCATGCCGACTTCGGAGCGGACCTTGTCTATATTCTTGAGATCGTTTGACAGGATCGTGCCATCGACGGTGATCGACCCCTTCTGATGCTCCTCGAGGGCGTTGATGCAACGGATCAGCGTCGATTTTCCCGACCCGGACGGTCCCGCGATCACGATCCGCTCGCCGCGATAGACGGTGAGATCGATGTCGCGCAGCACGTGAAACGCGCCATACCACTTGTTCATCTTGGTGATCTGGACGGCAACTTCGTCCGAGACCTTCATTTGGGCTTCTGTTGCCATGTGCGTGAGCCTCCTTACCGATGATCCGTGCGAAGCTGACGCTCCAGCCACTGGGAATATTGCGAGATACCGTAGCAGGTGATGAAAAACAGGATGCAGGCAAAACCGAAGAGCTCCCAATAGACGCCCTTCCACTCCATCGAAGCAAGGATCGGGCCGCGGATCATGCCAACGATGTCGAACATCGAGATGACCGAAACCAGCGTCGTGTCCTTGAAGAGCCCCACGGCAACGTTGACGATGCCCGGGATCGAGATCTTGAGCGCCTGCGGCAGGATGATGAGCTGCATGGACTGCGCGTAATCGAGGCCAAGGCTGTTGGCGGCCTCGTACTGCCCCCGTGGCAGGGCGGCAAGCCCGCCCCGGATCACCTCGGCGATATAGGCCGAAGAGAACATCGTGATCATGATGATCACCCGCAGGATGAGGTCGAACGTCACGTTGGGCGGAAGGAAATAGGCCAGCACCACATTGGCCACGAAAAGGAGTGTGATCAGCGGCACGCCGCGGATGAACTCGATGAACACCACGCAGATCCACTTGATGATCGGCATGCGCGATTGCCGCCCGAGGGCCAGCAGGATACCGAGCGGCAGCGACAGCGACACGCAGACCACCCCGAGCATGAGGTTGATCATGAAGCCGCCCATGTCGCGCGATGGCACGGCCTGAAGCGCCATGACATCCGCCATCGGCCTGCTGATATAGCCCGAGGCGATCCAGAAGATCAGCGCCGCGACAAATCCGGCAATCACCGCGACGCCCGCGCTGATCGTCACAACGCGGCTGTAGACGACCGCGCCCACGACAACACCCAAGAGGGCAAAGATCGGCACCATGATCGAACCGCCCCAGATCAACCAATAGGCGATGAACGGGTAGAGTCCCGTGAAGAACAGCATCTTGCGCGGGAAAATCTTGCCAAAGAGAACCGGCGCGCCAGCCACAAACAGCAGGACAAAGGCCAGGCCCGGACGCCAGTAGAGTTCAACCGGGTATTTGAACCCGAACAATAGCTGGTTCCAGCGTTCGCTCAGCACCGCGAAACACCCGCCCACCCTGCCGTCAAGAATCTCGCGGCATGCGGCGATGCTGGGGCTGTCCCAGACACCGTTGAGAAACCATGGGGCCGATGCGGAAGCGATGTTGAAAACGACGAAAATCGACACGAGCGTGAGGAGTGTATTGGCCGGCGACGAAAAGAGGTTCTCCCGCAACCATTTCACCGCGCCGGTTTCCGTCGCCGGCGGCGGCGCCTCAGGCAGCATGTGTTTGCGCACGAAGGATATCTGGTCATGCGGCATGGCTCAGCGCTCCTTCAGCTTGATGGAGTTGTTATAGACGTTCATCACAGCCGAAATGCTGAGCGAGATCGTGAGATAGAACAGCATCAGCAGAAGCACGCATTCGATCGCGCGCCCTGTCTGGTTGAGCGTGATGCCCCCCAGTGTGCCGGTTACGTCCATGTAGCCCACGGCGATGGCCAGCGACGAGTTCTTGGTGAGGTTGAGATATTGCGAAATGAGCGGCGGGATGATGACCCTGAGCGCCTGCGGCAGGATCACCAGTTTCATGATCCGTCCAGGCCGAAGCCCGAGCGAGGCCGCGGCCTCGGTCTGACCCTTGCTCACCGCCTGAATGCCCGCGCGCACGTTCTCGGCGATGAAGGCGCCAGTATAGATCGCCAGCGCAAACCAGAGCGCGATGAGCGATCCGCGAATGTGCAGGCCGCCGACAAAGTTGAACCCCTGAAGCGCCGGATAGTCGAGTGAGATCGGCTGGCCCATGATGAAGAAAATCAGGATCGTCGGCACGAAGAGGATCGCAAGTGATGGCCATCCCATCGGCAGCAGGCGTCCGGTATCGTAAAGCAGTTTGGTGGCGTAGCGGCGATAGGCAAAGACACCGATGATCGAGGCCAGAAACGCAAGAACCACAACGCTCGAGCCCGGCCCCCAGATCGGAGATGGGACATAGACGCCCCGATTGGTAAAGGCGAAGGCGTCAAGGACCATGCTGGCCTCGGCACTCTCGCCCCGAAACTGATTGGGAGAGGGCAAAGAGGCCGACATGACCGTGAAGATGATCAGGATCCAGATCAGAACCGGCACATTGCGGAAGGCCTCGACATAGATCGCCATCAGCTTGCGCACCAGCCAGTTCGGTGAGAGCCGCAGGATCCCTGCAGTCACCCCGAACAGCGTGGCCGTGATGCACCCCAGAAACGCCACGATCAATGTATTGAGCACCCCGACGACCGCCGCCCGCATGTGAGAGGACTGGCTGTCATATTCGATCGGTCGTTGGTTGATGTCATAGCCGGACGGATCACTCAGGAACCCGAACGAGATGTTTTGCCCCTGCGCCGCGAGGTTCTCGACCAGATTCTTGCCCAGATAGCCGATCAGCAGCATCAGCAGCAGCAGTGCAATGAACTGGAATGTATAAGAGCGATACCGGGTGTCATAGATCAGCATCGAGAGCTGAAACGACGCCTTGGGAGGGTCGGTCATCGTTGTCATCTGGGATGTTCCCTGTTTTTCGGCCCGGTGTTTTTATCGGCATGGCTGCCGTGGGTCGATTTTTAAGTCGTCGTCTTGATCTAAGGGCGCGGAATGGTCCGCGCCCTTTGATCGGCTTTTCTTACCGGAAGGGCGGCGAGTAGAGGATGCCGCCTTGGGTCCACTGTGCGTTCAGACCACGAGCGAGACCAATCGGCGTTTTTTCACCGATGTTTTTCTCAAAAACTTCGCCATAGTTGCCGACAGAGGCAATGGCGCGTTTGGCCCATTCGTTATCAAGACCAATCATCTTGCCAAGATCACCCTCGGTGCCGAGCAGACGGTTGATTTCCGGGTTGGCGACGGCTGCAGATCCCAGCTCTGCCACATTCGCGCTCGTCACGCCCAATTCTTCGGCAGTGATCAGAGCGTTCAGCGTCCAGCGCACTATATCGCCCCATTCGTTGTCGCCGTGGCGGACAAGCGGACCAAGCGGCTCCTTCGAGATGATCTCGGGAAGGATAACGTGATCTGTCGGATTCTCGAAGGCAGCACGAGTCGAGGCGAGACCCGAGGCGTCGGTCGTGTAGGCATCGCAGGCCCCGGCCAGATATTGCTGCTGGCCTTCGGCATTGGTCTCGATCGGCACCGGCTCATACTTGATGTTGTTGGCGCGGAAAAAATCCGCGAGGTTGAGCTCGGTCGTGGTGCCGGTCTGGATGCAGACGGTGGCGCCGTCCAGTTCCTTGGCCGAGCTCACGCCCAACGACTTCGGCACCAGAAAACCCTGTCCGTCATAGTAATTGGTGCCGACAAAATCGAACTTGAGGTCAGTGTCGCGCGAGAATGTCCAGGTCGTGTTACGCGCCAGCATGTCGATCTCGCCTGACGCAAGAGCGGTAAAGCGGGTCTTGCCTGTGGTCGGGACGAATTCGACTGCGGTTGCATCGCCCATCACTGCGGCGGCCACTGCGCGGCAGAGAGCCACATCAAATCCTTCCCAGACGCCATTGGCATCTGGCGCGGCAAAACCGACGAGCCCGGTGGTCACGCCGCAGTTCAGCTTGCCGCGCGCCTTCACGTCGTCAAGGGTGCCTGCTGCAGCAGCCCCGGCGGCAAGCCCGGCAACTGTCATCGCACCCAAAAATACGGTTCTTTTCATGTTTACCTCTTCCTGATTATCCACCCTTTCGAGGGCGGTTCGTGCGGCCTTTTCTGGCCGATGTGACACTGTTTATGAGGCGTTGATCCCCATCAGTGTCGGCAAGTTTGTGTGGATTCATCTCGAAACGTCAAGTCTTTGTTCACTAAAACCAATGGCCAGCCCGAGGATTCCGCTAATCTAGTCCTTCCGTTCGACAAATGATAAAGAGCGCCGCGAAAGATCATGAAAGCTCTTGGCCTGCAAAAAGTCAGATTCTTTCCGGCTGGCGAGCAGTTGAGCCTCTTCGTCGCTTCCCCATTGCTCTTTTTGCCAGGTTTCGTCGATCCGGGACAGATTCCATAGAACATCCGGCACGTAGAGACCGCACAATGTGGCAAATCCGATCACAAAAGAACCACTCAAGGTAACGAGATCGTGAAACGCGGTCAGAGCCCAGACATCCAACGCCGAAACATGCCCGTGCAAGCGGTTCAGCGCGTCCGCACTCTGCGGGACATGCACCACCCCCACAACCGGCGTCAGGCGCGCGGCAAGGTCCGATTCGGCCCAATCCAGTAGTGGATCCCAGGCTTTGGCCTGACGCGCCACCAGTTCCGCAGGGCTCTCGGCGCGGTAACAAATCAGATCGGCATCGGCGTAGGCAGCAAGCAATCGCACCACTTCGGCCTGCTGCGGCACAACCTTGTCGATGGCGGCATTGGCCGATCGGGTGAAGGGCATCTTGTTTGGGTCGATCTGCCCCTCCTGTGCCTGCCATTCCGCTGCAATCGCCTCTGCGAGCGCCCGTGTCGGCACGATCAGGGCGGATTTGGCAGGTGTGCGCACGGGGCGGTGGTCGAGATGCACGGTGTAGCCATTCGCCACCTCAACCACGCGCGCCTCTGCCCAGAATCGTTTCGCTTTCCACCCGCTCATGCACTCAGCCCCAGACAGCGTCGATGAGGCCGGGCAAATCGCTAAAACCCTTAGCAATCGCGCGGGCTGCGCTCAGCGCCTCGGGCCGGTGATAGCCCCAACTGACGCCAATGCCCGCCATCCCCGCCGCCTGCGCCATTTCCATGTCAAAGCTCGTGTCGCCGATCATCACCGCGTTTTCCGGCGCGATCCCGGTCTCGGAGAGGGCCGCGCGCAGCATCGAGGGATGCGGCTTGGACGGATGATGATCCGCCACCTGCCGGGTGACGAAGAAGGATCGCAGATCATGGCCATCGAGCAGCTTGTCGAGCCCGCGTGCCGATTTTCCAGTAGCCACCCCCAAAAGGGTACCCGGGACCGCGTGCAGCGCCTGCAGAGTGTCTCGCACATGCGGATAGAGCGGCGAGGACTGCGCCACGCCGGACTGCATACGCAAACCCATATAGGCCTCCTTGTACCAGCCCACGATCTGCCCATGCTGTTCATTCGTCAGATGCGGCGCCAGACGCGGGATCGCCACATCAAGCGAGAGGCCGACAATTCCCAGGACCGCCAGGCGCTGTGGGGCGGGTTGATCCGCGCGCTCGAACGCTTGGGTCATCGCCGCCAGAATGTCACACTGGCTGTCCACCAACGTGCCATCGACGTCAAAGATGATCAGTCGCGCGGGGCGGCTCATGCCATATCCTCCAGCGGATCCTCCGGTGCCTCGGAGGGCACCCATTGAAAGAGATCCCATGTGCGCGCCATATGTTCTGGCAATGGCGCCGTGACATGCAGGATGGCCCGCGTCACCGGATGCTCGATCTTCAGCGACCGCGCGTGCAGATGCAGCTTGCGGCTCACGTCGCCGCCCAGTTGCGCGCCCCAGCCGTCGCCCAGATTCTCCTGCCCCGAGCCACCATATTTGCCATCCCCCACGATCGGATGCCCGATCTCGGCCATATGGGCGCGCAACTGATGCGTCCGGCCGGTGACCGGGATCAGCGCCACCCATGCCGTGCGCCCACCCGCCGCCTCGATCACCGCGTAATCCGTGGTGGCGGGTTTGGCACCTGGCGTCTCGGCCACATCCTTGGGGTGCAGGCAGAGCATCTTTTCGCCCTCGCCCGCGCTGCCATGACCGGGTGCCTTGACCAGACCGTAGCGGATCGTGCCCATCCGGGGGCTTGGCACACCTGCGACAGCCGCCCAGTAGATCTTGCGCGTGGCGCGATGCCGGAACGCTGCGGTCAGCCCCTTGGCCACCTCGCGGGTGCGCGCCAGCAGCAAGACACCGGACGTGTCCTTGTCCAGCCTGTGCACCAGACGCGGCTTTTCGTCCAACCCGAAGCGCAGCGCCTCGGCCAGCCCGTCGACATGCCGCACCTGCTTGCTGCCGCCCTGCACCGGCAGGCCCGGCGGCTTGTTGAGCGCGATGACATGATCGTCGCGATAGATCACGCAGGACTGGATCATCCTGGCATCCGCCGGGCTGATCTGCGCCGCCTGTCCGGTCGGGCGTTTATCGCTGTCGGACAGCGGAGGGAGTCGCACGCTCTGGCCGGCCGCGAGCCGCGTTGCGGGCTTGACCCTGCTACCCTCGACGCGGATCTCGCCCTTGCGGCACATCTTCTCGATCTGGACCTGCCCGAGATGAGGGAAGAGACGCCGCAGCCAGCGATCCAGCCGCTGATCGCCCTCATCCGGCCCGACGGAGCGGGTTTGAACGCCACTCATGCCAGCGTCGCCCGCGCCAGCATCACCCCAAGCACAAGGGCTCCGATCGACAGCACCAAAGACAACCCGACATACGCCGCCGCCGCCGCGATCTGCCCGCGCTCATAGAGAGTGAACGCCTCCAGCGAAAAGGCGGAGAATGTCGTGAAACCGCCCAACAGACCCGTCATGATGAAGGGATTGAGATGTTGCAGCTCGCGATGGAAGGTCAGCACCATCACCACTCCCATCAAGAACGATCCGACGACATTCACCGTCAGCACGCCCAGGGGAAAGCCAGGCCCGGTCGCGCGCAGCATCAAGATGCCTACGCCAAAGCGCAGACAGGACCCGATCGCGCCGCCGATCGCCACCTGAAGAAAACTCATGATCATCCTCGCGTCTGTCGCGCGCGCGCCTCAAGATGTCAAGCCGCAGAGCCCCTGTTGCCAGCGGGCAAAGGCGTCTAGGCTGCGGCGATCCCGAAATGCGAGACCAAGACACCATGCAAGATCCCCATATCTTCCTGCGCCGCCTCTTTGACCGCGCCGTCGCCGTCGCCGACCCGATGCAAAGCCTTGCCGCCTATCTGCCGGATCGTCCCGCAGGTCGGCTGGTCGTGATCGGCGCGGGCAAGGCCAGCGCGCGCATGGCAGAGGCGGTCGAGGCCGCCTGGGGCCCCTGCGAAGGGCTGGTGATCACCCGCTATGGCTATGGGCGGCCCTGCCGGGGCATCGAGATCGTCGAGGCGGCGCACCCCGTGCCGGACGAGGCCGGGCTGCGCGCCACAGCCCGGATGCTGCGGCTCCTCGAAGGTCTGGGCGAAGGCGACATGGTATTGGCGCTCATCTCGGGCGGGGCATCGGCCTTGCTGGTTCAGCCTGCCGGCGCGATCACGCTCGACGAAAAGCAGGCGGTGAATGCCGCCTTGCTGGCCTCGGGGGCGCCCATCGGGCAGATGAACGTGCTGCGCAAACACCTGAGCCGCGTGAAAGGCGGGCAACTGGCCGCCGCCGCCTACCCGGCACGGATGCTGGCCTTGATGATCTCGGACGTGCCGGGGGATGATCCCGGCATGATCGGGTCTGGACCCACCGTGGGCGAGGCGAGCACGCCCGCCGACGCGCTTGCCATTTCGGAACGGTTCGGCATCATCCTGCCCGCAGCGGCGCTGGCGGTGCTGGCCGGACAAAGCTGTGTTGTCCCGCCCGCAGATCCGCGCCTCAGCCGGGTCCAGAACGTGATCTATGCGGCCCCCGGTCAGTCGCTTGCGGCCGCCGCCGAGGTGGCACGGGCCGAGGGCATCGAGGTGCGCATCCTGGGCGACGCCCTGGAGGGCGAAGCGCGCGACATCGCCCGCGCCCATGCGGCGCAGGCACTAGAGGTGCGATCCAGCCTTGCACCGGGGGCGGCGCCCATTCTCCTGCTCTCCGGGGGTGAGTTGACCGTGACACGTCGCGGCAGCGGCGTGGGTGGGCCGAATGCCGAATACGCGCTGGCGCTGGCGCTGGCGCTGGCGGGCGCACCCGGCATCCATGCCCTTGCCTGCGATACCGACGGTGTGGATGGTGCGGCCGAGGTGGCGGGCGCGGTGATCGGTCCGGATACGCTCGTGCGGGCCAGAGCCGCCGGGGTCGATCCATCTGCGGCGCTGGCTGACAATGACGCACATTCTTTCTTTGGCGCGCTCGGGGATCAGGTTTTGACCGGGCCGACCCTGACCAATGTCAACGACTTCCGCGCCGTTCTGATTGCACCGGTCTGATCAAGCACTATATGCAGAGTGAGCATAATCGAGTCGCATCGCGCAGGGTGTTTTGCGATGATGCGACTTGAATACACTTGAATACAAAGGAGAACGCCCATGCAACGTCGATCCTTTTCCGCCGCGCTCGCGGTGCTGATGTTGGCTCCGGGTCTGCCAGCCTTGGCCGCCCCCACACGCGTGACCGCTTCCGAAATCGAGGCTTTACTGGCTGGCAACACGATTGTTGGCACTTGGTCGGGCACCGCCTATCGGCAGTATTACGACGCCGGGGGCAATACGGTCTATGTCCCCGAGGGGGGAAAACCAGACGAAGGTCAATGGCGCGTCAACGCCGGGACCAACGAATATGAAAGCTGGTGGCGCAGCACCGGCTGGACACCCTATGCGATGGTGCGCACCGACGATGGTGCCTACGCTTGGATCAACGGCGACCGCCTTGAACCGTTTCAAGTCCTCTCCGGGCGCCAGGTGGAGTGAACGTCAGCGCCGCAGCGCGGGCAACCCGATTCCGGTAGCTTCGAAACCTCCATCGACGGCGATGATCTGGCCGGTGACATAGCTGGCCTTGTCCGAGCAGAGGAAGGTGATCACATTGGCGATCTCGTCTTCGCTGCCATAGCGGTTGAGCGGGATCGCGTCGTGATAGGCGGCGATGATTTCGGGCGAATGCACCGCCATCGCCAGTTTGGTCGCCACCGGGCCGGGACAAACGCAATTGGCGCGCACACCGAATTCGCCCAACTCGGCGGCCTGTTGCAGCGTGAGATGTTTCACCGCTGCCTTGGACGTGCCATAGGCCACCCTTAGGGTCGAGGCGCGCAGGCCCGAAATGGACGCGATGTTGACGATCGCACCGCGCGCAGCGCAGAGCGACGCGCGCAGGGCCTGTGACATCAGGAACACCCCGTCGAGATTGGTTTCCATCACTGTCCGCCAGCGGGCAAAGTCCGTCTCCGCAAGCGGTCCGAAATCCGCCACGCCGGCATTGTTGACCAGCGCATCGACTCTGGCACATCCTTGCGCAACATGGGCGGCCATCCGATCCACCTGCGCCGGCTGCGAGACGTCGCAGACGACCGGATCAACACCGTCGAGCGGCGCTGCGGCTTCTTTCAGGGCGGGCGCATCGCGGTCGATCATCACCACATGCCAGCCCTGCGCCAGAAATTGCCGGGTCGTGGCGAGACCGATGCCGCGTGCGGCGCCGGTGACGACAGCGGTCTTCGGTATCACGGACGGCATAGTGGCTCTCCTCACCTTTCCTCGGACGTCGCACGACGATAGGGCGCGCGACCGATGCTGTCATAGGCCTCGAACCCGGCCCGCCTAGCATCCTTGACCGAATAGATATTGCGCAAATCGGCCATGCGCGGTGTCGCCATCTTGCGCGCCAGCCGCTTGAGATCAAGCGCTCGAAATTCGTTCCACTCGGTCAGGATGACCAGCAAATCCGCCTTGTTGGCGCATTTATAGGGATCTTCCTGCCAGTTGACCCCAGGCAACAGCGCCTCGCCCTCGCGCGCGCCTTGCGGATCGCAAACCCGCACCCTTGCCCCACCCCCCACCAATGCCGGAATGATCGTGAGGCTGGGCGCATCGCGCATGTCGTCGGTGTTGGGCTTGAAGGTCACACCCAGCACCGCGACGGTCTTGCCGTTGAACGTGCCGTCGCAGAGGTCGCGCAGCTTGTCGATCATCCGGCGTTTGATCTCTTCGTTGACGACAATTACGGTCTCGGTGATCTGCATCGGTAGACCGTGCTCTTGCCCTATCCGGGCCAGAGCTTTGGTATCCTTGGGAAAACAACTGCCGCCGTAGCCTGGACCGGCATGCAGGAACTTGTTGCCGATCCGCCCGTCAAGACCGAGGCCGCGGGCCACTTCCTTGACATCGCCGCCGGTGCGTTCGCAAAGGGCGGCAATTTCGTTGATGAAACTGATCTTGGTCGCAAGAAAGGCATTGGCCGCGTATTTGATCATCTCGGCGCTTTCCAGATCGGTCGTGACAATCGGGAAATCGCGCAGATAGAGCGGCCGGTAGATCTCTGCCATGACCTCTGCCGCGCGTTCGGATTGCACTCCCACAACCACGCGATCGGGCTTCATGAAATCATCTATCGCCGCCCCCTCGCGCAGGAATTCGGGATTCGAGGCCACATCGAACACCAGCTCGGGATTGGCCTTCTTGACCACCTGCTTGACCGCGCGATTGGTGCCCACCGGCACGGTGGACTTGGTCACGATCACCACATAATCACGCGCTGCTCGGGCAATTTCCTCGGCGGCGGCCATGACATAGCTCAGATCGGCGTGCCCATCACCGCGCCGCGTCGGCGTACCGACTGCGATGAACACCGCCTCGGCGCCGTCAATGGCAGCCGCGAGATCGGTGGTGAACCGGAGCCGCCCCGCCTCGACATTCCGTGCCAGCAGCGTGTCAAGCCCCGGCTCGTAGATCGGCACTTCGCCACGATCCAGCATGGCGATCTTTGCAGGATCCTTGTCAACGCAGACCACATCATGCCCAAAGTCGGAAAAGCAAACGCCGGATACTAGTCCGACATAGCCGGTTCCAATCATCGCGATTTTCATGTGGCCCGTCCGTGATTGCCAAAACCCGCCTGCCTCGATATGCGGCGCGCGAGTCGGATAGTCAACAAATTGGCGCGGTCTGCTCATTGGTCGGCGCAAGATGTTGGACATAGCCATGACGGCACGGTATGTGCCGAGGCACGGGATTGCCACCTTATCGGGTGAGGTTGAATGGATGGCTGAGAAACTCTTTGGGACCGACGGGGTGCGCGGATTGGCCAACAGCTGGCCGATGACCGCCGATCTGTCTCTGAGCCTCGGCGCCGCCGCCGGGCGCTATTTCCGGCGCGACAAGCAGGACAAGCAGGAGCACCGCGTGGTGATCGGCAAGGACACGCGGCTTTCGGGCTACATGATCGAATATGCGCTCACCGCCGGCTTTACCTCGACCGGGATGAACGTGTTCCTGCTGGGCCCTGTGCCAACGCCTGCGATCGGCTATCTCACCCATAGCCTGCGCGCCGACGTAGGCGTGATGATCTCGGCCAGCCACAACCCAGCCGCAGATAACGGCATCAAGCTCTTTGGCCCCGATGGGTTCAAGCTCAGCGATGACGCCGAGGCCGGGATCGAGGCATTGATGGCCAACGGCGTCACCCCCGCCGCTCCCGAAAACATCGGCCGCGCAAAGCGGATCGAGGATGCCCGAGGGCGCTATGTGGAATATGCCAAGACCACCTTTCCGCATCGTCGTCGTCTGGAGGGGCTGCGCATCGTTCTCGACTGCGCCAATGGCGCGGCCTATCGCACCGCCCCCGAAGTGCTTTGGGAACTGGGGGCCGAGGTCATCACGCTGGGGGTGGAACCGGACGGGTTCAACATCAATCTCGACTGCGGCTCGACCAAACCCCAGACGGCCGCGCGCAAAGTTCTCGATACCCGCGCCGATCTGGGGATCTGCCTTGACGGCGACGCGGACCGCGTGGTGCTGATCGACGAGACCGGCCGTATTGCCGATGGCGATCAACTGATGGCGCTCATCGCGACCCGATGGGCAGAGGAGGGGCGGCTTGCGGGCGACACGCTGGTCGCGACGGTGATGTCCAATCTCGGGCTGGAGCGGCATCTGAACGCCAGAGGGATCGCCTTGAAGCGCACCCCTGTGGGCGACCGCTATGTGGTCGAGGCGATGCGCGCAGGTGGTCACAATCTGGGTGGCGAACAATCCGGCCATATCGTGATGACCGATTACGCCACCACCGGCGACGGTCTCATCGGGGCCTTGCAATTCCTCTCCGCGATGGTCGAGACGGGTCAACGCGCCAGCGATCTCGTGCAGGTTTTCACCCCAGTGCCTCAGCAACTCGTTAATGTGCGCTTTGCCAAGGGCAAGACGCCTCTGAAGAGCGACGCGGTGCAAACGGCGATCGCCGAGGCCGAGTGTGCGCTTGGCACGGAGGGTCGCCTGCTGATCCGGCCATCGGGCACCGAGCCGCTCATCCGCGTCATGGCCGAGGCGCTTGATCCGGCGTTGTTGGACCGGGTGCTGAGCCGCGTCGTGGCGGCAGTGCGGCAGGAGAGCTAGGTCGCGTGATCGCAGGCCAGAAGCGGGGTCAACGCTGACAGGATCCCAGCAATTTCAAGGGATCGCCGCGGGATCGCCTTTTTTATGCAACAGGCCTCGGCTATCAACAGGATACAGGCGCAATTTACCGACATGGATTAACGGCGAACGGGTTCAGGAGACGGCATGACACACCCCATCACACCAGTCATCCTTTGTGGCGGTTCAGGCACGCGGCTCTGGCCGCTCTCGCGCAAGAGCTATCCCAAACAGTTCGTGCCGATGATTGGCGAGGGCAGCCTGTTTCAGCAATCGGCAACGCGCTGCGCGGGGCCGCTCTTCGCGGCGCCCCTGATCGTCACCAATTCCGATTTCCGTTTCATCGTGACGCAACAACTGGCGTCGGTCGGCATTGATCCCGGTGCCGTGCTGATCGAACCCGAAGCACGAAACACCGCGCCCGCTCTGCTGGCTGCGGCACTGGTCGTGGCGCGGACCGGGTCCGACAGGCTCATTCTGGCGGCTCCTTCGGATCACTACATTGAGAAGGTCGAGACCTTTCGCGCCACCGTAGCACGCGGCATCGCAGAGGCACAGGCGGGCCAGATCGTGACCTTTGGCATCCGCCCCGACCGGCCGGAAACCGGCTATGGGTATCTGGAACTTGACCCAGCAACCGGCACCGCCGACACCATCCCGCTCCGGCGGTTTGTGGAAAAACCCGAACGCGCACGCGCCGAGGAAATGCTGGCGGCGGGCAACTACATGTGGAATTCCGGCATTTTTCTCTATGCGGCCAAGGCCCTTATCGCTGCCTTCGAGAGCCACGCGCCCGAGATGCTGGCGCAGGTGCGCGCGGCAGTCGATGAAGCAAGTCCCGATCTGGGCTTCCTGCGCCTTGCGCCCGCGCCGTGGGCGCAATGTGCCGACATCTCGATCGACTACGCGATCATGGAGAAATCCGGCAACCTGTCGGTTGTTGTGCATGAGGGCGACTGGTCCGATCTGGGGGGCTGGGAATCGGTGCGCCAGCACAGTTCCACCGATGCGGCGGGACTGGCCACCTCGGGCTCTGTCACCGCGATGGATTGCGCAGACACGCTCCTGCGCTCCGAGGCGGAGGGGCTGCATCTGGTGGGACTGGGGCTGCGCGATATCGTCGCCATCGCCATGCCCGACGCGGTGCTGGTCGCGGACCGCAATCGGGTGCAGGACGTCGGCACGTTCGTCAAGACGCTGCGCGCCAAGGCCGTGCCACAGGCAGACACCTTTCCCAAGGACCACCGGCCTTGGGGATTTTTCGAGACGCTGATCCTTGGCCCGCGCTTTCAGGTCAAACGGATCGTGGTCAACCCCGGCGCCGCGCTGTCGCTCCAGAGCCATGTGCATCGTGCCGAACACTGGATCGTGGTAAGCGGCACCGCCAAGGTCACTGTCGACGAGAAAGTGACACTCGTGACTGAAAACCAGTCCGTATTCATCCCGCTCGGCGCGGTGCACCGAATGGAAAATCCAGGCAAGGTGCCGATGGAGCTGATCGAGGTGCAGACCGGAAGCTATCTGGGCGAGGACGACATCATCCGCTATGAGGATGTCTATGCCCGCGGGCAGGGGGCGAAGGGCTAGCGCAAAAGCCCCTTCAGATAGCGGCCATAGTCGTTCTTCTTGAACTGCTCGGCTCGGCCTGCCAGATCGGCATCGCTGATCCACCCCTGATTATGTGCAATCTCGTCAAGGCATCCAGTCTGCAATCCCTGCCGATCCTGAAGCGTGCGCACGAAGTTTCCCGCATCAAGCAGGCTGCCATGCGTGCCCGTGTCAAGCCAGGCATAGCCACGCCCCATGCGCTTGACCGTCAGCTTTCCGGCCTTGAGATACATCTCCAGAAGAGACGTGATTTCCAACTCGCCCCGCGCCGAGGGCTTGACCGCGCGCGCAAGACGCGGCGCCTCGCCATCAAGGAAATAGAGCCCCGTCACGGCGTAATTTGAGGCTGGCACCTCGGGCTTCTCGATGATCTCGCGCGCCTGCCCCGCGGCGTCGAAGGCCACGACGCCATAGCGTTCGGGATCGGCCACGTGATAGCCAAAGACCGTGCCACCGATTGCCTGCGCATCCGCCTCGGCCAGCAGTTCGGGCAGGCCGTGGCCAAAGAAGATGTTGTCGCCCAGAACCAACGCCGAGGGTGCGCCTGCAAGGAAATCCTCAGCCAGCAGATAGGCTTGCGCAAGCCCGTCGGGCGAAGGCTGCGCGATATAGCGGAGCGTGAGGCCCCACTGGCCACCATCCCCAAGCATCCTGCGGAACTGGTCTTGATCCTGCGGCGTGGTGATCATCGCGATCTCGCGGATGCCTGCCAGCATCAAGACCGAGAGCGGATAGTAGATCATCGGCTTGTCGTAGATCGGCAAGAGCTGCTTTGACAGCCCCATGGTGATCGGATACAACCGCGTCCCCGATCCGCCTGCCAGAATAATGCCTTTGCGCTTGATCATATTCGCCTCATCTCATTGAAAGTCCAACTGTTTCAAACAAGTTCGTAGCCCGGTGCGCCAGTCCGGTCGTTCGATCCCGAACACATCCAGTGTGCTTTGGCAGTCGAGGCGGGAATTGAGCGGGCGCCGCGCCGGGGTCGGATAATCCGCTGTCGGTATGCCCGTCACCACCACCGAACGCCGCGCCTCCGCGAAAATCGCCTTGGCGAAGTTCAACCAGCTCACATCCGGCGCACCGGAGAAATGATAGATACCACGCTTGCCCGGATCAGTGGAAAGCTGATCCATGATCAAGAGGCAAGCCCTTGCAATATCGGCCGCCGGCGTGGGACCTCCGATCTGATCCTCGACGATGCCAAGCGCATCACGCGTCTCGCTGAGCCGCAGCATGGTTTTCACAAAGTTTCCGCCATGCGCCGAAAACACCCAGGAGGTGCGCAGGATCGCGTAGGTTCCGGCTGCCGCCTGAACGGCCTCCTCGCCCGCCCGCTTGCTGCGCCCATAGGCGTTTTGTGGCGCGACCGGATCGGTTGGTTTGCGCGGCGACCTCCCACCACCGTCAAAGACATAATCGGTCGAGATCTGCACGAAGGGAATGCCAAGCATCGCGCAGGCGCCCGCCATGGCGCCCGGTGCCGCTGCGTTGACGCGCATGGCGAGAGCCTCTTCGCTCTCGGCACGGTCCACCGCCGTGTAGGCAGCTGCATTGATCACCGCATCCGGCTTTTGTGCGCGGATCGCCGCCGCGCAGGCGACCGGATCCTCCAGATTGGCCTGATCGCGGCCCAGAAAGAGCGCCTCTGGCCTCAACGCCGCCAGTTCCCGTGCCACCTGCCCCGTCTGGCCGAAGATCAAAAGGGTCATGCCACCTGCCCGCAGTGAGTGTCGGACTCTTCGGATCCATAACAGAACCGTCGGAAATCCTCGGCGTAAAGCGCACGAATCAGCGCACGGGCGCGCGCGGTGATCCGCGGCGGGCGGGCAGTGAGGCCCGCATGACGCAGGCGCGCGGCCAGCATGTTGCGGGCTGGAATGACATCGGGTAGCTCAACCCCGGGCAATTTCTGGCGCAGCCAGGACACGAGCGGGCCAAGCCCGTCCTCAAGCCGAAAGATCATCGCGCCCTCGGGGACAAAATCGCCCATTGGCCGGGTATGCCCGTCAAAGCGCGCATGCGACGCTGCACCACTCTCTGACAGACGGGTCAGCCAGTTGACAAAGCCGAGACGCTGCGGAATGTGCCCCTCGATATCGCGCTGGAATTGATAGACCGAAGCAAGCCTGTCAACCGGGTGCCGCACCACGGCAAAGACCTCATCGAAAAAGCCATCTGGAAAGAGCCGTGCGAGACTTTCAGCATCGACATGCTGCGGCGAGGTAACACTCCAGCGCGGACCCGTCGTAAGGTCATTGAAAGCCGGATCAAGGAATGCCAGTGGTCCGCAGCACGTCGCGAGATAATGCTCGATCGCGGTGCCCGCGCATTTGGGCACATGGGCGAAATAGATCAGACGTCCGTCACAGCGCACAATTGGCATGCTCAGACCACACCCACGCGCGTGCCCACACCTTCGAGCGCCAGCAGCGGGCGCCACCAATCCTCATGCTCGAGATACCAGTCCACGGTTTTCGCCAGACCTTCCTCCACCGTAACAGAAGGTTTCCAGCCAAGTTCGCCCATGATGCGCGACGGGTCAATCGCATAGCGCGCGTCATGGCCGGGGCGGTCCGAAACAAAGACGATGAGGTCGCGATAGCTGCCCTCCGCGCGAGGTCGCCTTGTGTCAAGGATATCGCAGATCGCGTGCACAAGGTCGATGTTGCGCCGCTCATTATGGCCACCCACGTTATAGCTGCGCCCCGCCATACCGCGCGCCACAACCAGCAAGAGGGCATCGGCATGGTCCTCGACATAGAGCCAGTCGCGCACATTCTCGCCCCGTCCATAGACCGGAATCTCCCGGCCCTGAAGCGCGTTCAGGATGACTTTCGGGATCAGTTTCTCGGGGAAATGAAACGGTCCGTAATTGTTAGAACAGTTGGTCAGCACCACCGGCAGGCCATAGGTGTGAAACCATCCCCGCACCAGATGATCAGAGGCCGCCTTGGACGCAGAATACGGACTACGCGGATCATAAGGCGTGTCCTCTGTGAAATAGCCCTCGGGCCCGAGACTGCCATAGACCTCATCGGTAGAGATGTGATGAAAACGAAAGCCCTCAGGCCTTCCCGACCCAAGCCAGTGACCGCGCGCCGCCTCCAGCATATTGTATGTGCCAGTGATGTTTGTTGCGATGAAGTCGCCCGGCGCGTCGATCGAACGATCGACATGGCTCTCGGCGGCCAGGTGCATGACGGCATCGGGCCTGTGACGGGCAAAGATCCGTTCCAGCGCCGCGCGGTCGCGAATATCCGCATGCTCGAACTGATAGAGCGGGCTTTTGGCAACCTCGGCGACATTTTCCAGCCGCCCCGCATAGGTCAGCGCATCGACGTTGACCACCGCGTGCCCGCGCGCGACAGCCAGCCGCACCACAGCCGAGCCGATGAACCCGCAGCCGCCCGTGACGAGGATCTTCATGCGTCGGCCTCATAAAGAAACGGGCTCTGAAAATCTGCCATCAATGGCGCGGCGCGGTCCTTGTCCGACAGAATCGCCTCGCCGGCCAATCCCCAGTCAATCGCGAGGTCCGGATCATCAAACCGCACGGCACCATCACAGTCTGGCGCGTAATAGTCTGTACACTTGTAGATAATCTCGGTGTCTGGCGCGCGGGTGACGAAGCCATGGAGGAACCCCGAGGGGATCAGCAACTGGCGTCCATTGTCAAAGCTAAGGTCAAACCCCACCCATTTGCCATAGGTCGGGCTGCCGCGCCGGATGTCGACTGCAACATCGAAAAGACACCCGCGTCCGCAGCGCACCAACTTGGCCTGAGCATGTGGCGGGGATTGGAAATGCAGGCCGCGCACCGTTCCCATCTCCCGCGAAAACGAATGGTTATCCTGCACAAAGTCGATCTCTATGCCGCGTTGCGCCAAAGTCCTGCTGTTCCAGCTCTCGGAAAAAAATCCACGCGCATCCGCAAACCGCGCAGGTTCCAGCAAGAGAACACCCGACAAACCCGTGTCGAAAACCTTCATCGACCATCCCCGCAAGATACGATGCACCGGCTTTAGCAAGCCATTATCGAATTGTCACGACTACATATGCCGCCATCCGACTTTCGCAAAACTCTTCTTAAAATACGAACATCCTTCCAAAGGAATGCCTCAATCCGATCACACCGGGAAGATCAGCCTGCGCCATCCTGACCGCCACGATGGGAGTCGTGTATCGTTTGGGGGATGCGGTGGTACGGGTCAGTCTGACCAGCCCGGGGGCCGTGCACATGGATCAGGCTGGGTCCCTTATCGGCCTGACCGATGTCATGGTGATCGACCGGCCCGGCGGGCCGCTTGTCGCTACCGCAACGCGCGGTGGCGGCTGGTTGAGCCTGTTTGCACCGGGAGAGGCCCCTGGGGCGACTTCCTTTCTGACCGGTTGGGCGCTCGACCCTGCGCTGCTGCAATTGGAAACCACTGACCTGCTGCTGCATGAGGACAGCACCGGTATCCACCTCTTTCTGGCCGGACTGAACTCCGATACCCTCGTCGGCATCAACCTCACCGATGGCGGCCCCTTGCAGGCCCTCACCCTTGACGGGCTGGACGCATCAAATCTGGCAGAGATGGTGAAACTTGGCGGGTTGGCCTCAGAAACCGCCGTAGCGGCGCTGCGCTCGGGCGGGCTGGCATGGATCGACCTTGCAAGCCACACGGTTACAACGCTTGACACCCTTCCGGCGTCATTGCAAATCGAACGCGCCTCGGCACTCTTGTCGGTGCAGGTAAAGGACGCGACCTTTGCCATCGCCGCCTTTGGTCACGCCAACACGCTCAGCCTGTTCCATCAGACGGCACTTGGCGCGCCGGTCCACCTTGGCGACATCCTGGCCAACCCAGAGGGCCTGCCGATCGACAGGCCAAGCGCGCTGGCCTTGGCCTCGGTCAACGGCGACAGCTTTGTCATTCTTGCCAGTTCTGGTAGTGGTTCTCTCTCTGTACTGCATCTTACCGAACAGGGGGAAGTGACCCTTACCGATCACGTTCTGGACAGTCGCGACACGCGCTTTGCCAAGGTCGGTTTCCTTAGCGTGACCGAGGTGGCGGGCCAGAGCGTTATTGTTGCCGCTGGAACCGATGGCGGGCTGAGCACCTTTCTGCTCCTGCCGGGCGGACGGCTGCACCATCTGGCGAGCTTTGAAGCCACGCTCGACGTGCCGTTGAAAGGGATTACAGCCATCACAGCCCTGCCGATCCCCGAGGGCCTGCGGCTCTGGGTCGCCACAGAAGCCGCACCGTTCCTTGCAGAATTGACGCTGCGCTTTGATGCCATCGGTCAGCGCCTGTCGGCCCCGGCCACAGGCGGCACCGTCACGGGCAGCCCCGCTGATGACATCCTCATCGGCGGCGCGGGCAACGACACCCTCATCAGCACGGCTGGCAATAACATCCTGATCGACGGCGCCGGCCGTGACACGCTGGTAAGCGGCGCCGGTGCCGATACCTTCATCTTTGCACCTGATGGCGAAATCGATGTGGTGATCGGGTTCAGTCCCGGTAGCGACCAGCTTGATCTGACCGGTCTCGGGCTGCAATGGGATCTGGCCGATGTCAGCCTCCTTCAGCGCAGTTGGGGGGTCGAACTGCGCTTTGGCGACGAGGTGATCGAACTGCGCAACGCTTCCGGCCAGACCCTGCGCCCGCAAGACATCACCGCCACGAGCTTTGTCGCCCTCGACCGGATCAACCGTGGTCTGACCCTCGATCTGCTGCTCCCTGACCCCTCCCTGCCCACAGACGGGGATGACAGTCTGACCGGAACAGAGGGCGACGACACGATCGAAGGGTTTGGGGGCAACGATCTGATCGTGGGTCTTGGCGGATCTGATCTTTTGCTGGGCGGCGATGGCATTGACACGCTTCGCGGTCTGGCAGGGGCCGATACCCTCTTTGGGGGCGCCGGGCATGACCGGCTCGAAGGTGGCCTCGAAAGTGACCTGCTCGAGGGCGGAGACGGCGATGACGAACTCTTTGGAGGTGGATCCGGTGACGATACGCTCCGCGGCGGGCGCGGTTCGGATTTCCTGTTCGGCGAGTCTGACAATGACCTGCTCGAGGGCGGAGACGGCTTCGATCTTCTGAATGGCGGGGCGGGCGACGACACGCTTCTGGGCGGCAATGGCAATGATCGGCTGTTCGGCAATCTCGGCTTTGACAGTCTCGACGGCGGGGCCGGGAATGACACGCTCTATGGCGGCCCCTCGGGCAACGATACGCTCAAGGGGGGCGCGGGCGACGACCTGATCTTCGGTGAAGCCGGGGCAGACATCCTGTTGGGCGACGAAGGCCTTGACACGCTCTCGGGCGGCACGGGCAACGATCTGCTCATCGGCGGCGCAGACAACGACCGGCTCGATGGTGGCACGGGTGACGACCGCCTCTTCGGGGGCACCGGATCAGACAGCATGACCGGCGGCCCGGGCTCGGACCTCCTGTTTGGCGAGGACGGCAATGATTCCCTTGACGGCGGCGACGGCTTTGACCTGCTCAATGGCGGCGCGGGCGACGACACGCTTCTGGGCGGCAATGGCAACGACAGGTTGGAGGGCAATCTCGGGGCCGACCTTCTCGACGGTGGCGCGGGCGAGGATGTGCTTTTTGGCGGCAACGGAACCTGGAGCGACACTTTGATCGGTGGGGCCGGAAACGACAGGCTCACCGGAGAGGGCGGCGCGGACCTCTTTGTCTTTGTCGACGGGTTCGGCCAGGATGTGATTACCGACTTCGATGCCTTCTCGGCGGCCGAACGGATCGACCTGCGGGCGGTGTTGGCGATCACCGATTTTCTCGACCTTCTGGACAATCACCTTAGTCAGTCGGGCGCGAACGTGATCGTCACGGACGGCCTCGACACGATCACGCTGCTCAATGTCAGTGTCGCCAGTCTGGGGGCGGATGATTTCGACTTCTGGCTGTGACGACTCCGGGTTAGCCGCTGTCCCCGCACCATCCGAACAGCGCCCTGGCCTCAGCTTCCGTGTAGCGTCCGAGCCGAACATCCTCGGCCACAGCAGCCGGGTCGCGCGTCATCGGATCCCCATAGCCTCCACCACCGGGGGTGCGAACGCGCACACGATCACCCGGAGCAAGAGGAATATCCTGTTCCTTGGAGAGATGTGCTGGTGTGTAGGCTACCCCGTCCCGCCAGACTGTCACTTCGTTGATGGCACCATCCGCCCCCCCAAGAGCACCTTGCGGACCAAAGCGCCCGTGATCCATCACGAAACTCGCTCGCGCGGTCCCGCGTCGTAACTCCAGCTCGTAGTCGAGACCAAAGCCGCCCCGATAGCGCCCGGCCCCGCCCGATCCTTCGCGCAGCGCGTAGCGATGATAGAGCACGGGATAGGCCTGTTCCATGATCTCTACCGGCGGGGCTTTGGAAATACCGATGGTCGAACAGCCGTTGCTGAGCCCATCCCCCATGGACCCTCCCCCATAGCCCCCACCCGAAAGCTGATACATCACGAAATCGCGTCCCCGGTCGGGGTCATGCCCACCCAAGGCAAAATTTCCCGAGGTGCCCGCTGGCGCCGCCGTCACCCGATCGGGCAAGGCCGCGACAAGCGCGGCAAATACCGCCTCGGCAATACGTTGACTGACTTCTGCTGCACAACCCGAGACGGGTCGCGGGTATTGCGCGTCCAGAAAGGTTCCCTTGATGCCGGTGACATGCAAAGGCTCGAATGCTCCCGCGCTGATCGGCACCTCGGGAAAGATGTGGCGCATCGCAAGATAGACAGAACTGAGCGTGGTCGCGCGCACCGAATTCATCGGCCCGAGGCAAGGCGCGCTCGACCCGGAAAAATCGAAAATCAGGTCATCGCCATCGCGGGTCACGTTCAAACGAATTTCGAGCGGACTGTTGACCACTCCGTCGCTGTCGATCCAGGCCACGCCCTGATGCGGACCCTGATCTATTCCTCTGATGAAACTGCGCATCTGCATTGCCGCGCGTGTCCGCAACTCGGCAATCGCGTCGGCCACCACGTCATCGCCGTAACGGTCAAGCAGCACGTCAAGCCGATCTGCGCCGAGGTCCAGAGCGGCCGCCTGCGCCTTGACATCGCCGATGCGCTGATCGGCCACGCGGATGTTCGAGCAGATGATCGCATAGATTTCCGTATCCATCATGCCGCGTTTGAAGAGCTTGACGGGCGGCAGGCGCAACCCTTCCTGTTCCACCGCCGTGGCCGAGGCGGAAAACCCGCCCGGCACCGCACCGCCGGTATCAGGCCAGTGGCCGGTATTGCTGAGCCAGCACCAGAGCCGCCCGCCGCGATAGTAAGGCCGGGCAAAGCGCACATCCATAAGATGCGTGCCACCGAGATAGGGATCGTTGACGATATAGATGTCTCCCGGTTCGGGTGCGCCGGCGCGCCCTTCGGCAATCATCGCAATAAGCGTCCGGGTGGAATATTGCATCGTGCCGACAAAGACCGGCAAGCCGCCCGCACCCTGGGCGATGAGCGCACCATCCTCGGCGGCATAGATCCCGTCGGAACGGTCATTCGCCTCGGCAATCACGGGAGAGAACGCGGCGCGCGAGAATGCGAGATCCATTTCATCGCAAACCTGCTGCAATCCGGCTTGAATGACCGAAAGGGTGATGGGATCAAGCGCCATCGCGGCCTCCGATCTCGATGATGATGTTTCCCTGATGGTCCCCCACAGCATGATCGCCCGGATTGATCAGCGTGGTCGTATCCATCTGTTCGATCACCGCCGGGCCCTGAATCTCGAACGCCAAGGGGAGGTGATCGCGCCAAAAGACTTGCACCTCATGCCAGCCACCGCTGACATGCACCTGACGGCGGCCGGTTTCGGCGTCCGCCACGGTCGCGCGCCGACCCGCAGGATCGATCAGGGTGGACAAATCGAGCGGCGGGCGCTGTCCGATCACTGAACAATTGGCATTCACAAGATTGGCTCGGATGTCCTCCAGCCGGACACGAAACCGTTTCAAATAGGCATCTTCAAAGAGCGCCTGAAGCGTGGCACGCGAGACCTCTCGCCCCGGCAGATCGACCCGCAACAGATGCGTCTGCCCGATGAATTGCATATCCACCGAATAAAGAACCCGCCGCCCGATGAGCCGGACGTGCTCGGCTTCGACAAGCCGCAGGCCCTCGGCCTCTTGTGCAGAAAAAACGGCAGCAAGTTCGCCATCGGCCAGAGCATCCAACGGGCGATTGAGCGTGCGCACGAAATCGTGGCGCAGATCAGCCACCACGCAACCGATGGCATTGGTCAGGCCGGGCCGCGCAGGCACGAGCACCCGTGGCACGCCCAGTTCTCGAGCCAGATCGGCAGCATGGAGCGGGCCTGCCCCACCAAAGGCAAAGAGCGTGAAATCGCGCGGGTCGGCCCCAAGAGAGAGGGAGACCATACGGATCGCCCCGGCCATTCTGGTGTTGGCCAGACGGATCACGGCCGCCGCCGCACCAATCACGTCGAGGCCGAGGGGCTTCGCCAACAGCGCGGAAAAAACCGCGGACACGGCCTCTGGTGTCACGCCGCCCCGCACGGCAAGCCGCGCCGGATCGAGCCGCCCAAGCAGCAGGTTGGCGTCCGCGATCGTAGGCTCCCTGCCACCGCGGCCATAGCAGACGGGGCCCGGATCCGCACCCGCGCTCTCGGGACCAACCTCGAGCAGACCGGCGGCATTCACCCGCGCGATGGAGCCGCCCCCTGCCCCCACCGTGCGCACATCGACCATCGGCACGTGGATCGGCAGCGCATATTCGATCTCGATCTCGTTGGAAACCGCCGGTTCGGCGCCGCGGATGAGTGCCACATCGGTCGAGGTGCCCCCCATGTCATAGGTGATAAGGTTGTCTCGGCCAGCGGCGCGCCCGGTGAAAGCCGCCGCCATGACCCCAGAGGCCGGCCCCGACATCACTGTCTTGGCCGCCTCTGCGGCAACGCGGCGTGCCGAGACCATCCCGCCGTTAACAGTCATGACCAGAACCTCGCGCACATAGCCGCTGGTCGCCAGATCCCCGGTCAGACGATCCAGATAGCGCGCGAGGATCGGTTGAACGCTGGCGCTGACCGCAGCCGTCACCCCACGCTCGAACTCGCGGCTTTCCGACAGGATCGCGTGGCCGAGCGTGATGTGATCGTTGGGCCAGATCGCAGCCAGCACGTCGCCCGCGCGCCGCTCATGCGCGGGATTGGCATAGGCGTGCAGGAAATGCACCACGACCGAGACGCAGCCCGCATCAAGCAGGGCCCGCCCCGCCGCCAGCACCGCCGCCTCATCGAGCGGTGTCACCACCTGCCCAGCGGCATCAATCCTTTCGGGCACTTCAAGGCGCAGGTCACGGGCAATGACCGGCGTGAACGTCCCGGTCATGCCATAGGGTTGTGGACGGGTCCGCCGGCCCAGTTCCAGAACATCGCGAAATCCCATCGTAGTGATCAGACCTGTGCGCGCCATCTTGCGTTCCAGCACCGCATTGGTGGTCGTCGTGGTGCCATGCACGATGAGATCGAGCGCCGCGAGATCCACCTGCGCCGCAGCCAGTGCCGCCAGCACCCCGCCTGCCTGATTGTCAGGTGTCGAGGGCACCTTGGCCAGCCGCACGGCCCCCGTCGCGGTATCGAGCGCCAAAAGATCGGTGAAAGTGCCCCCCACGTCGATCCCCGCCACCTGCGCACTTTGCTCGTGATCCATTCCGCCCCTCTGTCCCGTTCACGGCAGGTTTGGCGAGGCTCGGAGAAATGTCAACGCATCCAGGGCGCAAAAGGAAAGCGGCCCCGCCAATCAGGCGGAGCCGCTACCCTTCTTCAAGCCAAAACAGGCTCAGATGCGCTTACTTGCTACCCTTGAGCGCGGCACCAAGGATATCCCCCAGCGAAGCGCCAGAGTCAGAGGAGCCATACTGCTCCACCGCTTCCTTTTCTTCCGCAATCTCGCGTGCCTTGATCGACAGGCCCAGCTTGCGGGTCTTGGCATCGACATTGGTCACGCGCACATCGACCTTGTCCCCGACCGAGAACCGTTCGGGGCGTTGTTCAGAGCGGTCGCGGCTCAGATCCGAGCGGCGGATGAAGGACTTCATGCCCTCATACTCCACCTCGATGCCGCCATCCTCGATCGCCGTAACAGTGACGGTGATCACAGACCCGCGTTTCACGCCGCCGACGGCCTCGGAGAACTTGTCGCCGCCAAGCGCCTTGATCGAGAGCGAGATGCGCTCTTTCTCGACATCGACCTCGGAAACGACCGCCTGAACGACGTCGCCCTTCTTGTAGGTCTGGATGGCTTCTTCGCCACGCTCGTCCCAGCTGAGATCGCTGAGATGGACCATGCCGTCGATATCGCCTTCCATGCCGATGAAGAGGCCAAACTCCGTGATGTTCTTGACCTCACCCTCGACCACCGCGCCCTCGGGATGGGTCTCGGCAAAGAGTTCCCACGGGTTGCGCATACACTGCTTGAGGCCGAGGCTGACGCGGCGCTTGGCCCCGTCGATCTCGAGCACCATGACCTCGACTTCCTGAGATGTCGAAACGATCTTGCCGGGATGCACGTTCTTCTTGGTCCAGGACATTTCAGAGACGTGAACAAGGCCCTCGACACCCGGCTCCAGCTCAACAAACGCACCATAATCCGTGATGTTGGTGACGCGGCCGGTATGGACTGACTCGAGAGGATACTTGGCTGCAACAATATCCCACGGATCTTCTTGCAGCTGCTTCATACCCAGCGAGATGCGATGGGTTTCCTTGTTGATCTTGATCACCTGAACCTTGACGGTTTCGCCGATCGACAGGATCTCGGAAGGATGGTTCACACGGCGCCAGGCCATGTCGGTGACATGCAAGAGGCCATCCACACCGCCGAGATCGACGAAAGCGCCGTACTCGGTAATGTTCTTGACCACACCATCGACGGTCTGGCCTTCGGTCAGGTTGCCAATCACTTCGGCGCGCTGTTCGGCACGGCTTTCCTCGAGGATCGCGCGGCGCGACACCACGATATTGCCCCGGCGGCGATCCATTTTCAGAATCTGGAACGGCTGTTTCAGACCCATCAGGGGCCCGGCGTCGCGCACCGGGCGGACATCGACCTGAGAGCCGGGCAAAAAGGCCACCGCACCGCCCAGATCGACGGTAAAGCCACCCTTCACGCGGCCAAAGATCGCGCCATCGACACGTTCCTCATCAGCATAGGCCTTTTCCAGACGATCCCAGGCTTCTTCGCGACGGGCCATCTCGCGGCTGATCACGGCCTCGCCACGCGAGTTCTCTGCGGAGCGCAGGAACACCTCGACCTCGTCGCCGACAGAAATGTCGGGTGTCTCGCCGGGATTTGCAAATTCTTTCAGATCGATGCGGCCTTCCATCTTGTAGCCGACGTCGATGATGGCCTGGCCCGCTTCGATCGCGATCACCTTGCCCTTGACGACAGACCCTTCCTCGGGTGTGTCCATTTCGAAGCTTTCGTTCAGGAGGGCTTCGAATTCCTCCATCGATGTATGTTGAGCCATGTGGTCTCTGGTTTCCTTTTTACGGTTTTCTGGCCGCGCGGTTGTCTCCGCCGGTCTTGAGGGGTTTCGTTGGTCGGGCGGGTCACAAAACAAAGAGGGCCGGTGATGCCGACCCTGCTCGATCTCTTTGTTGTATGGCCTTGATCGCCTTGTTGACAGTCGCGCGTATATAGGGGCCGAACAGGATAATCAACCCTGTCCCTCGCCTTGGCGACCCTCAACGCGAGATCGTCCTGAAAATCCCATCGATTCCCTCGACAACTTCGACTTCGCCCCGCACGATGAGCGGGCTGTCTATCCCGTGGGGATCGGTCTCTCTCGTTCTTGGACCCGTCATTCGCACCCTCTCCTGATCCGCTTCGGAGGCACGCCAGTCACGCGCCTCTGCGCCCCTCGACTTCTGCCACCGCCGTCGCCACCGCCTCCTCGATCGTCATCTCCGAGGTATCGAGCAAGAGCGCATCCTTTGCGGGCCTGAGCGGGGCGGTCGCACGCGCGCTGTCCCGGGCGTCGCGTTGGCGCAGATCCTCGACCACTTCTTTGAGCGTGAGACGAGGATCCTTTTCGGAAAGTTCCAGATGCCGCCGCCGGGCGCGTTCGGCATCGCTTGCCGTGACGAAGAACTTCACCTCAGCCTCCGGACAGATGACTGTGCCGATATCGCGCCCATCGAGCACCGCGCCGCCCGTGCGCCGGGCAAAGGCGCGCTGGAAATCGAGAAGCGCCTGACGCACCTCGGGAATCGCCGCCACCCGGCTTGCCGCCTGCCCGACCTCGGAGGACCGCAGATCATCCGCCAGAAGATCCTCGGCGCGCAGGCTCCGTGCCGCAGCAACCGGATCAAGCCCTTGCAGCATCTTGCGCCCCGTGGCCCGATAGAGCAGCCCGGTATCAAGATGGGCAAAGCCGAAATGCGCTGCGAGCGCCCGCCCGATCGTGCCCTTGCCCGCCGCCGCCGGGCCGTCGATCGCGATGGTGAATGCCATGCCTGCCCTCATGTCTTTGGCGGCTCTTGCTAGCCGATCCCGGCCTCCGGCTCAAGCATCGCTTGACGAGGACAGGCGCGCGGGGCATCACCCTGCCATGATGATCTACAAGATATTTCGCACCGCCGAGTGGGCGGAACTGCGCAAGGAGGGCGAAACCGCCGGTGCCCCGGTCGATCAGGGCGATGGTTTCGTGCATTTCTCGACCCGTGATCAGGCGGCCGAAACCGCTGCAAAGCATTTTTCCGGCGAAGATGACCTCATGCTGGTCGCGGTTGACTCCGACCGGCTTGGCAAGGCCCTGATCTGGGAGCCGTCGCGCGGTGGAGCGCTCTTTCCGCATCTTTACCGCAACCTCCTGCTCGCAGATGTGGTCTGGGCCCAACCGCTGCCGCTGATTGCTGGGGCGCATGTGTTTCCTGCGGGACTGGAATGACGGGGCTCGAGCGTGCCGGCCTCGCGGTTCTGCACCGGTTCGATCCTGAAATCGCCCATGGCCTTGCCCTGCGTGCCCTGCGCCTCGGGCTCGTGCACTGTCCCGGCCCCGTCACGACAGCGCGTCTCAAGACCGATCTCGCGGGGCTCAGCTTGCCCAATCCGGTGGGACTCGCCGCCGGGTTCGACAAGAATGCCGAGGCGCTTGGGCCCCTGAGCCGCGCGGGATTTGGCTTTATCGAGGTCGGCGCGGTCACACCGCGCGCGCAGCCCGGCAATCCGCGCCCGCGCCTGTTCCGCCTCTCCGAGGAGGCCGCCGTGATCAATCGTTTTGGCTTCAACAACCATGGCATGGAGTCCGCCGCGGCGCGCCTCGCCCGGCGGCCCCGGGATGCGGTGATCGGGCTCAACCTCGGGGCCAACAAGGACAGCCCTGACCGAGCCGAGGATTTCGCGCGGGTGCTGGCGCGCTGCGGCGCATATCTCGATTTTGCAACGGTCAATGTCAGCAGCCCCAATACCGAACGCCTGCGAGATCTGCAGGGGGCCGACGCGCTCTCGGCCCTGCTCAGGGGCGTGATGGAAGCGCGCGACTGGCTGCCCAGACCGATTCCGATCTTTCTGAAAATCGCCCCCGATCTTGACGATACCGCGCTGTCCGAAATCGCCGATGTCGCCCGCATCTCCGGTCTGAGCGGCATCATTGCCACCAACACGACGCTGTCGCGCGATGGGCTCGCAAGCCCACAACGCGATCAGGCGGGCGGGCTCTCGGGGCAACCGCTCTTTGAGAGATCAACGCAGGTTCTGGCGCGGTTGTCACAGATGACGGGCGGTGAAATTCCTCTGATCGGGGTGGGGGGCATCGCCAACGCCGATCAGGCCTATGCCAAGATCCGTGCCGGCGCCACGGCGGTGCAGCTTTACACGGCGCTGATCTATCGCGGCCTCTCGCTTGTCGGAGAGATCGCGCGCGGGCTGGATTCACTGCTGGCGCGGGACGGGTTTGCCAACATATCCGAGGCCGTGGGCACTGGCCGAGAGACATGGCTCTGACCTGCCAGTGGCGTTGAACTGTCCGTTGCGCAGGTCAGCGACGTCGCGCAGGTGCCAGCAAAAATCCTCACTCGGCCCTATCCCAGGGGGTCAGATCCCCTTCAGCAATTCGGAATATTGACCGCCAGACCACCAAGCGAGGTTTCCTTGTATTTCTCGCTCATGTCGGCACCAGTCTGGCGCATCGTCTCGATACAGGCGTCGAGGGGCACGAGGTGCGTGCCATCGCCGCGCAGCGCCAGCGAGGCGGCAGAGACCGCCTTGATCGCGCCCAGACCGTTGCGCTCGATGCAGGGCACCTGCACCAATCCGCGCACCGGGTCGCAGGTCATGCCCAGATGATGCTCGAGCGCGATCTCGGCAGCGTTCTCGATCTGCGCGGGTGTGCCGCCCAGAACAGCGCATAATCCGGCCGCCCCCATAGCCGCAGCAGAGCCCACTTCCGCCTGACAGCCCGCCTCGGCGCCGGAGATGGAGGCGTTGTATTTCACCAGACCGCCAATGGCCGCGGCGGTGAGCAGGAATTCCTCGATCTGGCCCTCATGCGCACCCGGCACATGCTCCAGCCAGTATTTGATGACCGCCGGCACCACCCCCGCCGCGCCATTGGTGGGCGCGGTCACGACCTGTCCACCGGCGGCGTTTTCCTCGTTCACCGCCATGGCATAAGCGCTCATCCAGTCGTTGATCTTGTGCGGGGCGGTGAGGTTGGTGCCGCGCTCGGCCACCAGCGCGTCGCGGATGCCCTTGGCGCGGCGTTTCACGTTGAGACCGCCGGGCAGGGTGCCTTCCGAGTTGAGCCCGCGCTCGATACAGTCGTTCATCACCTGCCAGATCCGCGCCACCCCGGTCCGCAGGCCATCATGGCCGCCGCGCGAGATCTCATTTGCGCGCTTCATCTCGGCGATGCTCTTGCCCGAATGTTCGGCCATGGCGAGCATCTCGGCGGCGGATTTGAACGGATAGGGCACGGGCGGGCCATCATCGGTGTTCTTGCCCGATGCCAGTTCCGCCTCGGTCATCACGAACCCGCCGCCGATGGAATAGTAGGTCTCTTGCAGGATCACATCGCCCTGCACATCGGTGGCCATCAGGATCATGCCATTGGCATGGCCGGGCAGGTTCGGCCCGAAATCGAAAATCAGATCCTGCTTGGGGTGGAATTTCAATTCCGCCAGACCCGGCGGCGTGACGCGCTGCGTCTCGCGGATCTGCTCCAGCACGGCCTCGGCCTTTTCGTGGTCGTAACTCTCCGGCAAAAACCCGGCGAGGCCGAGAATGGTGGCGCGGTCACTGGCATGGCCGATTCCGGTAAAGGCAAGACTGCCATGCAGCGAGCCCTTGAGCCCGGCATAATGAAATGGCGCGGCCCGCATCTTGTCGAGAAAGCGCGCGGCCGCCACCATCGGCCCCATCGTGTGCGACGAAGATGGTCCGATGCCGACCTTGAACATCTCGAAAACGGATAGAAACATCGTCGCGCTCCCTGTTTGCAGGTCTTATCGTCGCACCTTTCCAGCCCTACTCGTCAAAAAGCGACGCTTCAAGGCCACCTGCCTGCCATATCTGACACTCAGGTCGCGCTACCCTCGGGTGGCTCGGGATAGTTGGGCGCGGAAAGGGGCGTCTCGCCCAAGCCTTCGGCCGCGATGGCCGCCCGCATTGGCGCGCCGGTTTCAACCCGTTCGAGCATGTCCTGCAAACGCGGCCACAAGCGGAGTGCAAAATCAGCCCGCTCTCCCCTGGGATAAAGAACCCGCCAACGCATCAGGCAGGCCAGATAATAGTCGAGCACCGAGGCGTGACCGGCCCCAAACCACGGCGCGGCGTGGCGCTCAAGCATGTGCAGATACTCGGAGAAGCGCGCCTGCATCCGGATCCGCAACAACGCCTGAGCAGATCGGTCCTGCCCCACATACTGATCGGGATAAAAGGTCATCCGCAAACAGGGATGAACCGTGTTTGACAAGAAAAACAACCACTTCAGAAAATCTCCTCGCGCGGCGTCCTGGCCCCCCGGCGCGAGCCGCCCATGCCGATCCGCCAACCACAAAAGGATTGCCGCGGTTTCGAAGATCGCTCCATCTGGCGTTTCCAGAACGGGGATGAGACCATTGGGATTGAGCGCGAGATAGGGCGCTTCCCGCTGACCACCAGCCGCTCGGTTCACCAGAACGGTCTCATAGGGCACGCCCAGATCTTCCAACACCAGGCGGACGATCAACGAGGCGTTGTCAGGGGCGTAATGCAGGCGACATCGCTTGGTCAATCTGCGCTCCTCAGGCGGCAGTCCCCGACGCGGATGCCGGAGATTCGGGTATTTGAGCCAAGAAGAAGCCGCTAGGCTTTCTTGCCTACATTTTCAGCAAAGGCAGTCTTGAACCCCGCCTGTTTTTCAGGACTTGCGTCAGTCTGATGCTGCACACGCCAATCCTCGTAGGGCATGCCGTAGAAAATCTCGCGCGCATCGTCCTTCGACATTGCGATACCGCGCGCATTGGCCGCCTCCTCATACCAGCGGCTCAGACAGTTGCGACAGAACCCTGCGAGAGTCATCAGGTCGATATTCTGCACATCGGCGCGCTTTTCGATCAGGTGGTGGCGCAGAGCACGAAAGGCTGCCGCTTCGAGTTCGATCCTTGTCCGGTCGTCCATGGTCGCTCTCCCTTGTTCGCCCCAGAATGAGCATGATCCCTGCGCGGTGCAAGACCTCTGTCAGATGCCCGCCTGTGCCGCCGCGTCCGTCAGCATGGGCGCGAGCCGCGCAGCCCATCGCGCTTGCTGTGCCGGAGTGGCGATCAGATCGTTGCGCAACTCGATAAGGACATTTGGCCGCTCATGGGCAATCGCATGGCGCGCGATCGAATCGCCCGGCAGGTGTCCGCCATAGGGTTCGTTGTCACCGACGCAAAGATCCGCTTCCTGACGCAAACGTTCCAGCAGAGGCTTCGCGAACCGGACATCGGCCGCATAGAGAAGGCCGATATGCCAAGGCCTCGGCGGGCGACCCCTGAACTGCGGGGTAAAGCTGTGCACGGAGACAATCACGGTATCGGCGCGGTGCCCCGCCAGTTCCGCAAGGGCCGTGTGATAGGGCCGGTAACAGCGGTTCAGGCGACGCGCGATGTCGTCGGGCTCGGCATGCCGGTTTGCCTCGATGATCGTTCCGTCATAGAGCCTCATCACGAGGGTCGGATCATCCTCGCCCCTGTTCGGATCAATCACCAGTCGCGAGAAATTCGACAGGATTGACGGACCGTTCAATGCCTTCGCCAGGGCGCGGGCCACGCCCGCAGCCCCCACGTCATAGGCGATATGGCGCGCCATGTCCTCAGGCGCGACCCCCAGAGATCCACCATTGACAAAGGTCGGCACGCAGTTGCTGGCGTGATCGCAGGTCACAAGCCAGCGTTCCGGGCGCGCTGCCCCCTCGATTTCAAAAGGCTGATACATCATCGGGTTGGTTTTTCCTGTTGTCATTCTCTAGGACAGTTGCGGGGCATTGTGAATTGCGCAATAACGCAAAAGACTGCGATGTTAGCGATAACATCTTTCAAGGGCATCAGACGTGAAGGAATTCAGATGAGACGCCATCGCAATGTGAAGATCGTGGCCACGCTTGGCCCTGCATCTTCGGACTACGCCACCATTCGCGCCCTGCACGAAGCGGGTGCAGACGTCTTTCGCCTCAACATGAGTCACGGGACGCATGCCGAGATTGCTGAAACGCATCGCATCATCCGTCTGATCGAAGAGGAACTTGACAGCCCGATTGCCATCCTGGCCGACTTGCAAGGGCCAAAGCTGCGCGTCGGCACTTTTGCCAACGGCGAGGAAGAGCTGATCCAGGGCGCGGCGTTCCGGCTCGACCTCGACGAGACAGAGGGCGATGCCACACGCGTGTGCCTTCCCCATCCCGAGATCTTTGCTGCGATCGAACCGGGATCGAACCTCTTGGTCAACGATGGCAAGATTCGCCTGCGGGTAGCCAATTGTGGCACGGATTACGCCAATTGCGAGGTGATCTCCGGCGGGACGATCTCCAACCGCAAGGGTGTGAACGTGCCTGACGTCGTGCTGCCACTCGCGGCGCTGTCCGCCAAGGATCGCGCCGATCTTGAATTTGCCTGTGCTTTGGGCATCGACTGGCTGGCGCTCAGTTTCGTGCAGCGCCCGGAGGATGTGAACGAGGCCCGCATTCTGGTCAATGGCCGGGCGGCGGTCCTGTCGAAGATCGAAAAGCCCGCTGCGGTGAAGTGTTTTGAGGACATTCTGGCGGTCAGCGACGGGATCATGGTGGCGCGCGGCGATCTTGGTGTGGAACTTCCAGTTCAGAACGTCCCGCCCATTCAGAAACGTCTGGTGCGGCGCTGCCGGGCGGTGGCCAAGCCGGTGATCGTGGCCACGCAGATGCTCGAATCGATGATCGAATCGCCAATGCCGACGCGTGCCGAAGTTTCTGACGTGGCCACTGCGATCTATGAGGGATCGGATGCGATCATGCTCTCTGCGGAATCGGCCTCGGGGAATTATCCGGTCGAGGCCGTCACGACCATGAACAACGTAGCCATAGAGGTCGAAAGCGATCCGATTTACCGCGAAGTGATCGAGGCGAGCCGCCGCGCCAACCGGCAGACCGTGGCCGACGGCATCGTGGCGGCAGCGCGCGAGATTGCCGAGACCACCGACATCAAGGTGATCTGCTGCTACACCGAATCGGGCACGACCGCCCTGCTGACCGCACGCGAACGTCCGCGCGTGCCAATCATCGGCATGACCAGTCTGCGCCATACGGCGCGTCGTCTGGCGCTGACCTGGGGGGTCAACTGTGTGATGACCGGCGAATTGACGCGCTTCAAGATGGCCGTGATCAACGCCGCCCGCGCCGCCCGCGCCCAAGGCTATGCGTCCGAAAGCGATCAGATCATCGTCACCGCCGGAGTGCCCTTCAACGTGCCGGGCACAACCAATATCCTCCGGGTTGCACCCTGCAAGGAAAGCCTGATCTACGCGACCGATCCGGGCTGAAGGGTCATCGACCCCATTCCCCTGCCGCGCGCAATCCGCAAATCCCGTCCTTGCCCCTTGCACTGACGGGAAAGCCCGCGTATATGGCGCGCTCTATCCGCAGGACCGGCCAAAGTGGCATGCCGAGTCCCTGTGGCCATACCGACCAAAGAGGAGCCGGAAATGCCCAAGATGAAGACCAAGTCGAGCTGCAAGAAGCGGTTCAAGATGACGGCCTCTGGCCGCATCGTCGCCGGTCAGGCAGGCAAACGCCATGGCATGATCAAACGCACCAAAAAATTCATCCGCAACGCCCGTGGCACCACCACACTCAGCAAAGCCGACGAGGGGATCATCAAGCCGATGATGCCCTACGCGCGTTAAGGAGGATCTGATCAATGTCACGCGTCAAGAGTGGGGTTGTCACCCACGCCCGTCACAAGAAGGTCATTACCGCAGCCAAGGGGTATTATGGCCGCCGCAAGAACACCTTCAAGGTCGCCGCACAGGCGGTCGACAAGGCCAACCAATACGCGACCCGCGACCGCAAGAACCGCAAGCGCAATTTTCGTGCGCTCTGGATCCAGCGGATCAACGCAGCCGTGCGCAGCCATGACGCGGCGCTGACCTATTCGCGCTTCATCAACGGGCTCGCGCTTGCCGGGATCGAAGTGGACCGCAAGGTGCTCGCCGATCTCGCCGTGCACGAACCTGCGGCCTTCGGGGCCATCGTGGACCAGGCAAAAGGCGCATTGGCAGCATAAGCCAGTCGCGATCGAGGGACGTCGCAACCGCCGTTCAGGGCTCGCCCTGTGCGGCGGTTCGCTTTTTCGGGCCGCGCAGAGCCGCGAGACCCAGGGGCAACCAAAAAGGCATGGCGTGTCGGCCAGCCCGGCCGTGAGCGGTCTTTCGTTCTGGCAATTGCCCCGCTAGACTCGTGCGCATGACGTCTCATCCCCGATTCATTCACCTGCGCGTGCATACCGAGTATTCCTTGCTGGAAGGCGCGGTGCGGCTGAAAAAACTGCCCGGATCCTGCGCGGCGGCCGGGATGCCCGCGGTGGCCGTCACCGACACCAACAACATGTTCGCCGCGCTCGAGTTTTCCGTCTCCGCCAAAGCGGCGGGCATCCAGCCAATCATGGGCTGTCAGTTGGATCTCGCCGATATCGCTGCGGCCTCTGGTGAGCGCGCCAAATCACCCGCCCCACTGGTCCTGCTGGCGCAGAACGAAACCGGCTACCAGAACCTGATGAAGCTTAATTCCTGCCTCTACCTGCGCGGCGACGGGACGCTTCCGCACGTGACGCTCGACGAGGTGCAGGCCTATGCCGAGGGGGTGATCTGTCTCACCGGCGGGCCTGACGGGCCGCTTGGGCGGCTCCTGCAAGGCGGCCAACGTCCGGCGGCCGAGGCGCTTCTGCGGCATCTGGCGGCGGCCTTTGGCGACCGCCTCTATGTGGAATTGCAGCGCCACCCCGGCGAAAGCGGCGCACCTGAGGCCGAGAAGCTGACCGAACAGGGCCTTGTGGAAATGGCCTATGCGATGGATCTGCCTCTGGTCGCGACCAATGACGTCTATTTCGCAGAGGCCGGCATGTATGAGGCGCACGATGCGCTTTTGTGCGTGGCCGAAGGGGCCTATGTCGATCAGAGCGCGCCCCGCCGCCGCCTGACGCCACAACATTATTTCAAGTCTCAACAGGAGATGGCCGCGCTCTTCGCCGATTTGCCCGAGGCACTGGAGAATACGATCGAGATCGCAAGGCGCTGCGCCTTCGGGGCGTATCGGCGCGATCCGATCCTGCCGCGCTTTGCCGATGACGAGGTCGAGGAACTGCGCCGGCAGGCGCGCGCGGGTCTGGCCGAGCGGTTGGCGGTCATCCCGCATGCTGCGCCGGTCGAAGCCTATCAGAAGCGGCTCGAATTCGAGTTGGGGATCATCGAAGGCATGGGGTTTCCCGGCTACTTCCTGATCGTGGCCGATTTCATCAAATGGGCCAAGGAGCAAGATATTCCCGTCGGGCCGGGACGCGGTTCGGGGGCCGGGAGCCTCGTGGCCTATGCGCTCACGATCACCGACCTTGACCCGCTGCGCTATAACCTGCTCTTCGAGCGGTTCCTCAACCCCGAACGGGTGAGTATGCCCGACTTCGATATCGACTTCTGCATGGACCGCCGCGAAGAGGTGATCCGCTACGTGCAGCAGCGCTATGGTCGAGATCGGGTGGGACAGATCATCACCTTTGGGGCGCTGCTCAGCAAGGCGGCGGTGCGCGATCTGGGCCGCGTCTTGCAGATGCCCTATGGTCAGGTGGATCGCCTCAGCAAGATGATCCCGATCGAAGGCGTCAAGCCCGTCAGCATCGAGCAGGCATTGGCCCAGGAGGACCGCCTGCGCGAGGCGGCCCGCGCCGAAGAGGTGGTGGACCGCCTGCTGAAATACGGCATCCAGGTCGAAGGGCTGCTGCGCAATGCCTCGACCCATGCCGCCGGCGTCGTGATCGCCGACCGACCGCTCGATGAGTTGGTGCCGATCTACCGCGACCCACGCAGCGACATGCCGGCCACACAGTTCAACATGAAATGGGTGGAACAGGCGGGGCTGGTGAAGTTCGACTTTCTCGGGTTGAAGACGCTGACAGTGATCCAGAATGCGATTGCCCAGATCCGCGCCTCGGGGCGCGATCTGCATGTCGCCGCCGATGGCCGCATGATCTATACGCCAAAGCCCGGCACCGAAAACGACATCGGGCAGATCCCGCTCGATGATCCGAAAACCTACGAGATGTATGCCCGCGCCCGCACGGTGGCGGTGTTTCAGGTGGAAAGTTCGGGCATGATGGATGCCCTCAAACGGATGAAACCCACCTGCATCGAGGACATCGTGGCGCTGGTCGCGCTCTACCGCCCCGGTCCGATGGAAAACATCCCGACCTATTGTGAGGTCAAGAACGGGCTGCGCGACCGGCAATCCATCCATCCGCTGATCGACGATATCCTCGAGGAAACTCAAGGGATCATTGTCTATCAGGAACAGGTGATGCAGATCGCCCAGGTCATGGCGGGTTACAGCCTTGGCGGTGCGGACCTCCTGCGCCGCGCCATGGGCAAGAAGATCGCGGCCGAGATGGCGCGCGAGCGCCCCAAGTTCGAGGCGGGCGCGATGGCCAACGGCGTCGATCAGAAAAAGGCCAGCGAGGTCTTTGACCTGCTGGAGAAATTCGCCAATTACGGCTTCAACAAGTCGCATGCCGCCGCCTACGCGGTGGTGAGCTATCAGACCGCATGGCTCAAGGCCAATCATCCCGCGGAATTCATGGCCGGCGTAATGAATTGCGATATCCACCTGACCGACAAGCTGTCGATCTATTTCCAGGAGGTGCGCAAGGGACTGGGTCTGCCTTGGATCGCCCCCTGCGTCAACCGCTCCGAGGCCACTTTCGTGGTGCGCGGCGGGGCGCTGCATTACGCGCTCGGTGCGCTCAAGAACGTGGGCGTCGAGGCCATGAAGCTGATCGTCGCGGGCAGGGGCGCGCGCCCGTTTGCCACGCTGTTCGATTTCGCCCGCAGGGTTGAGCTCAGGCGTATCGGCAAGCGGCCACTCGAAATGCTGGCACGGGCCGGCGCCTTTGACGCACTCGACCGCAATCGCCGCCGGGTGTTCGAGAGCCTTGAGGCCCTGATGCAGTATTCCGCGGCCACCCATGAGCAGAGAGAATCCAGCCAGGTCTCGCTCTTTGGGGAGGCGGGGGATGACCTGCCGGAACCACGGCTTGCGACGCACGAGGACTGGTTGCCCGCCGAACGGTTGACTGAAGAGTGCAAGGCGGTCGGTTTCTATCTCTCGGGCCATCCGCTGGATGACTACATGACCGTGCTGCGACGACAGGAGGTCAAAACCCTCGACGAGGTGATGGCACAGGCCGAACGCGGCCCCGCTCTGGTCAGGATGGCCGGTGTTGTGGCCGGGCGGCAAGAGCGCAAATCAGCGCGTGGCAACCGCTTTGCCTTTGTCCAACTCAGTGACACCACGGGGGGCTACGAACTGACGCTCTTTTCCGAGGTGCTGGAGAAATCCCGCGATCTTCTGGAGATCGGCACGCAGGTGGTGATCACCGCCGAGGCCGTCCTGGAAAGCGATCAGCTCAAGCTCCTGTGCCGCAAGGTGCAACCCATCGACGGGATGGTCGCTGGCGCAGGCGCCATCGGCTTGCGGATCTTTGTCGATCAGCCCGACGTGATCGCGACCGTCGCCTCGGTGCTGCGGGCGGCCGTCAAGACCCTCCATTCTTGCAAGCCCGGCCCGATCCACTTCTGCCTGCTGGCAGAGGGATTGCCCGGCGAGGTCGAAATTGATAGCGGCGTGCAGTATCCCGTGACGCCGCAGATCAAGGGCGCGGTCAAGAGCCTCTCGGGCGTGGTAATGGTCGAGGAAATCTGAGCCGGATCAGTAATGCGGTGGCCGCTCGTCGCCCAGGATCACGCCGCCATCGCTCTCGGACTGCCGCGCCGCCTCGCGTGCGATCAGCCGTTCCACCTGCGTGCGCAGGCGGTCGATGTCGCGGTCCTGGCGCGCGACCACATCCGAGAGGTCGTCAAGGGCGCGGGTCAGATGAGCGATCTTCTCTTCAAGCTCTGTCATGGCTCCGCTCTAGCCGGGCTGCGGCATCCGGTCAATCGTGCAGCCCGCCTTGCCCCCGTGCGGCCCTTGGGCTATGCCGCGCCACGACAAAGCCCGTTAAGGACACACGCCATGGCCAAGCCGCCCAAAGAGCCCCGCCCCAAGGCAGAGGCGCCCAAAGGGTTCCGCGACTATTTCGGTGCCGAAGTGACGACGCGCGCCGAGATGCTCTCGAAGATTGCGGGGGTCTATCATCGCTATGGCTTTGACGCGCTGGAAAGCAGTGCCGTCGAGACGGTCGAGGCTTTGGGCAAGTTCCTGCCCGATGTGGACCGGCCCAACGAGGGCGTCTTTGCCTGGCAGGACGAGGACGAGAAATGGCTGGCGCTGCGCTATGATCTGACCGCGCCCTTGGCCCGTGTTTATGCGCAGCACCGCAACGATCTGCCGACGCCATACCGACGCTATGCGATGGGACCGGTCTGGCGCAACGAAAAGCCGGGACCGGGCCGGTTTCGCCAGTTCTACCAATGCGATGCCGATACGGTGGGCACCGCGAGCATGGCGGCGGACGCCGAGATCTGCGCCATGCTGGCCGATGCGCTGGAAGAGGTGGGGATCGAGCGCGGCGATTATGTGGTGCGGGTGAATAACCGGAAGATTCTTGATGGAATTCTTGAGGGAGTTGTCGTTCAGAATGAAAAGACAGAAGCCTTACCAAGGAATTTCAAAGAAGCGATACAAACCAAGCTTAGCGAGTGGGATTTTGTCAGCCGAGACGCAATTCTGAGGACCATAGACAAATTCGACAAAGTTGGTGCGAATGGAGTCATTGAGCTATTAACCACCGGTCGAAAAGACCAGTCAGGAGCATTCATTGATGGTGTTGGACTGTCTGAAGCTGATGCGCGCCGAATTGTAGATTTCATGCAATCTAAAGGACAGGACAACGCAAAGACGATTGCCAACTTAAGGACACTGATTGATTACTCCGAAGTCGGCATGCAAGGCGTCGACGAACTCGAACAAATCGCCAATCACCTCGCCGCCCAAGGCTACGGTCCCGACCGCATCGTGATTGACCCCTCCGTCGTGCGCGGCCTTGGCTATTACACCGGCCCGGTGTTCGAGGCCGAGCTAACCTTTGAAATCCTTGACGAAAAGGGCCGTCCCCGGCAATTCGGGTCTGTCGCTGGCGGCGGGCGCTATGATGACCTCGTAGCGCGCTTCACAGGGCAGCAGGTGCCGGCCGTGGGCGTCTCGATCGGTGTCGATCGCCTCTTGGCCGCGCTCCATGCCAAGGGCAAGGTCGGTGACTCAAACATTTGGCAAGGGCCCGTCGTCGTCACCGTCATGGACCGTGCGCGGATGGCGGATTATATGGCGATGGTGGGCGAACTCAGGCAGGCGGGTCTCCGCGCCGAGGTCTATCTCGGCAATCCGAAGAATTTCGGCAATCAGCTCAAATATGCCGATCAGCGCAACAGCCCGGTGGCGATCATCGCGGGCGGCGACGAGTTTGCAAAGGGTGTCGTGCAGATCAAGGATCTGATCCTTGGGGCAAGGATCGCTGAAAACGCGAGCCTCAAGGAATGGAAGGAACGGCCCAGCCAATATGAGGTGCCTCGCGCACAACTCGTTGAAAAGGTGCGTGAAATTCTTGCGGGGCAGGTGTGATGCCCGAACGCGCCGCGACCCGGGCCGAGGCCGCGCGCCTGCGGGCGCTCTTTGAGGCGGCGGGCGCGGTGCCGGTCGAGACCTCGGTGCTGCAACCCGCCGATGTGCTGCTTGATCTTTATGGCGAGGACATTCGCGCGCGCGCCTATGTGACCTCGGACGCACTCCGGGGCGAGCAGATGCTGCGCCCCGATTTCACCGTGCCGGTGGTGCAGATGCATATGGAACACGGCGCCGAACCGGCGCGCTATACCTATGCCGGAGAGGTGTTCCGGCGACAGGAAGAGGATGCGCGGCGACCGAACGAATACACTCAGGTCGGCTTCGAGATTTTCGAGCGGGACGCGCCAGAGGGAGCGGATGCAGAAGTTTTCTCTATATTTTTCAATATTCTGCGTCCATTCAACTTGCGCGCGGCGACCGGAGATATTGGCATTCTGATGGCCGCCGTCGCGGGATTGCGCACCTCTGAACGGCGCAAGGCGGCCTTGATGAGGCATCTCTGGCGACCGCGTCGGTTCCGGGCGCTGATGGACCGCTTTTCGGGCCGCGCGCCGGTGCCCGAAGCCCGCGCCGCGCTCTTGGCCTCGCGCGATCCGATGGCCGACGCCGGGCCCATGATCGGGCTGCGGGGGCAAGATGAAATACAGCACAGACTCAATGCGTTAAGAGGGGATGCGGCGCTCGGGCCGATTTCAGCCGCCGAAGTGGAGTTGCTCGACGCCTTGCTCGGCGTGCGGGAAACCAGCGACCATGCGCTGGAACATCTGCGGGACATCGCGGTGGACCTGCCCGCGATTCAAGTGGCGGTGGGGCGTCTGGCGCGACGGCTTGATGCGATCGCGGCACGCGGGATCGACATCACGACACTGGATTTCGAGGCCAGTTACGGGCGCACGCAGATGGAATATTATGACGGCTTTGTGTTTGGTTTCTATGCAGAAAATCGTCCTGATCTACCACCTGTCGCGTCGGGCGGACGCTATGATGCACTGACCCGTCACCTCGGGCGCGGGCGGGAAATTCCGGCGGTCGGCGGGGTGATCCGTCCGGGCCTGATCCTCGGGCTGGAGGGGGGCAGATGAGCCTGAAGCTGGGGGTGCCGTCCAAGGGTCGGCTGATGGAAAAAACCTTCGAGTGGTTCGGCAGGCACGGCATCACGCTGGGGCGGGCCGGATCTGACCGCGAATATGCCGGATACGTGCAAGGTATTGAAAACATTGAACTGGTTCTTCTCTCGGCAGGCGAAATTCCGCGCGAACTGGCGGCGGGTCGCATTCATCTGGGGGTCACGGGAACCGATCTGGTGCGCGAGAAGCTGGGGCAATGGGAACAGCAGGTGCGCGAACTGGCGGAACTGGGCTTTGGGCAGGCCGATCTGGTGCTGGCGGTGCCGCGCTGCTGGGTGGATGTGTCGCGGCTTGACGACCTGGATGCCGTGGCTGCTGCATTTCGCCTAAAGCACGGATTTCGCTTGAGAATCGCCACGAAATATCACCGTCTCGTGCGCGATTTTCTGCGCGACAATGGCGTGGCGGATTATCAACTGGTGGACAGTCAGGGGGCCACCGAAGGCACTGTCAAGAACGAGACCGCCGAAGCGATTGCCGACATCACCTCGACCGGTGACACGCTTCGGGCCAACCATCTGAAAATGCTGGAAGATGGTCTGATCCTGAAGTCTCAGGCCACGCTTTTCAAGTCACGGACCGCCGCGATGGAGGACGTGGACCGGCGCACTTTCGAGACATTCAAGGTGCGCTTGCGGCTGGATTGATTGGTACGAACTGTCCATCGTGTACACGGGTTTTGTACATGTCCCCCGACGCTTTGGGCAGTTCAGGCAGAAATTGCGGGAAAGATGAAAAACGGGCGGCCAGGAAGCCGCCCGTTTTCGTTGCGCAGGAACCGGGATCAGAAGCGGAACGTCGCCCGCGCCTGCACCGTCGTCAGATCAATGTCACCCGACGGGGCGCTGAAGTTGTCGAACTGATGGTAGAGCACCTCGCCACCGACCGAGAAGTTCTGAGTGATCATGTGCTCGTAGCCGCCGCCGATAAAATAACCGTCGTCGCTGCCCAGATTATCGCTGTCAGCCCAGGCATAGCCGCCCGTGCCATAGAGCAGACCGTTGCCGATCTTGTAGCCGGCGCGCAGCTTGGCGCGAAAAATCTCCTCGAGGCTGCTGACCGGGCCGAGATCGATATCGGTGAAGTCATAGTCGAGACCGCCGCCAACAACCCAGTTGTTGCCGAGGTCGTAATCATAGCCCAGCACCAGACCGCCGATGAGACCGTCATCGCCGCTCAGGCTGTTGGAATCGAGATTGGCATAGCCAAGCTGACCCCCGGCATAGAAACCGGTCCAATTGGGCGTGCGCGGGGCCAGAGGCACGGGGGCGGCAATCACCGGTTCGGCAATCGGGGCGGTCGTGTTGCCAGCGAGAGCCGGAGCCGCGAGAAACGCCAGAAGGGTCGTCAGTGCGGTGGTTGTCTTGATCATGTCGCTATCCTTTCAGGATGTCCAAACTTTGCCACGCTCGCCCCGCGAACCTTATGACGAGGGGCAGTGTGTGGCGCATGAACCCGATGTGGGGACAGCACCCGGCGCGGGCAAGGGACGCAGAGGTGATAGGGCGTTACTCCGTCGTGAGGGGCGAGGATCTGCTCATATCCGAGGGGTTTTCGCGGTTTTTTGCAAATTCATGTGGCCCATTAACACATCTGAGCGGAAAAGTCGGGGGCCGGGTCTTGAACACCGGACGGGGGGTGTGCGCTGGCGGACGCCGCACCCCGAACCGCCGCTGTGACCTGCCACTCAGAACCGGAAGGTTGCGCGGACCTGAACCGACGTCGCATCGACATCGTTGTTGGCGCTGCCAAAGCTGCCAAAGTCATGATAGAGCACTTCGCCACCGACCGAGACCCGATCGTTGACCATGTATTCATAGCCACCGCCGAGGAACCAGCCATCCTCGTTGCCGCTATGGTCGCTGTCGGCATTGGCATAACCGCCCGCGCCATAGAGCAGCCCGCGCCCGATCTTGGGACCGCCACGCAGTTTCAGGCGAAAGATCTGCTCGATCGAACTGCCGGGCGCGATGTCGAGATCGGTAAAATCGTAATCGAGCGCCCCGCCGATCACCCAGCGACCAAAATCGTAATCATAGCCCAGCGTGACGCCACCGATCACGCTCTCGTCGTCCTTGGCAAGATCGGCGTCACCAAAGACCGCGCCAATCTGACCGCCGATATAGAATCCGGTCCAGTCCACCGCGCCGCCGATGGCGGTCCCGCGGGCGGAAAAGATCGATCCGCGGCCCTGCGAGACCGTCTGGCTACCGTCATGGCTCAGATCGCTCGAGACCGGAAATCCGGTCGCGGTCGGGAAGACAGGGGCGGGTTTGTTTTCCGCGACGCCCTGCGCCAGCGCCGGTGCGGCGAGCAGGAGGGTTGCGGAAACGATGGCCGAAACTGAAATGCGCATCCGACTGTCCTTTCACTACCTCTGGCATCAAAAATGGGAGCAGCGGCGGTTGGACACAACAAACGATGCTGTCGCGCCGGATCAAGAGCGGGTGAGAGATCTGTGTTCAGAGCACGCCGATATCCGCGAGGGCCGCCGAGAGCGCGGGCGGCAAAGCATCGTCGCTGGCGCGCGCGGTGCCGATGTCGGGGGGCGCGTCGCGGCTCTCGAGATAGCGCCAGCCCTGAAACGGGCGCTTTGTGGCGGTGGCGGTGCGGATGAGGGCGGGATCGAGCACGATGGCGCAGCGCCGGATGCCGTCGCTGCCTGTCACCTCATCGAGCCGCAAAAGGCGTTGACGGCATTGCACCAGACCCTGAATCACCCAGTAGATCGAGCCCCCTGCCAGCAATTCCTCTGCGCGCCTTGGCCACATCCGGGTGACATGGCGCGGCAGACCGTCCGGCCCCTTGGCGCGCGGATCCTCGTGCCAGGCCGCGAGATCCTCGACCGAGGTGGTGCCGACGCTCAGCTTGATGAGATGGAGTGCCATGCCCGAATCCCCCTGATCCGCCAGATATCGTAGCGTTCTGACGGGGCGGGGCAAGTGATGGTGGAAATTCCCCGGACGAGGGGCTATCGTGAATGTCTGCCACAGAGCAAGGGAATCGCCGCTCATGACCCGTTTCGCCGCGCCCATCGCCGAACAGATCTGGAACATGAAATACCGCTTCAAGGACGGGGATGGCGCCGTGCACGATACCAGTCTCGAGGATACCTGGCGCCGCATCGCCCGCGCATTGGCCAGTGTCGAGGCGGAGCCGGAGGCGTGGGAAGGCCAGTTTTACGCCGCGCTGGAGGATTTCAAGTTCCTGCCCGCGGGGCGGATCACGGCGGGGGCGGGCACCGCGCGCAAGGTGACGCTGTTCAACTGTTTTGTCATGGGCACGATCCCCGACGATATGGGCGGCATCTTTGACAATCTGCGCGAGGCGGCGCTGACCATGCAGCAGGGCGGCGGGATCGGCTATGATTTCTCGACCATCCGGCCCAAGGGCGCGGCGGTGCGCGGGGTCTCGGCGGATGCGAGCGGGCCGCTCTCGTTCATGGATGTCTGGGATGCGATGTGCCGCACGATCATGAGCGCGGGCTCGCGCCGCGGCGCGATGATGGCGACGATGCGCTGCGATCATCCCGATATCGAGGCCTTCATCGCGGCGAAGTCGGATGCGGTGCGGCTGCGCATGTTCAACCTGTCGGTGCTCGTCACCGATGCCTTCATGGCGGCCGTCAAGGCGGGCGGGTCGTGGGATCTGGTGTTCGACGGCAAGATCTATCACACGGTGCAGGCGCGCGATCTGTGGAACCGGATCATGCAGGCCACCTATGACTATGCCGAACCGGGGGTGATCTTCATCGACCGGATCAACGCCGCCAATAATCTGAGCTATTGCGAGACGATCGCGGCGACCAATCCGTGCGGCGAACAGCCCCTGCCGCCCTATGGCGCCTGTCTTTTGGGCTCGATCAATCTGGCGCGTCTGGTGATCGAGCCATTCGGGCCCCGCGCGCGGCTTGATGCGGCGGCGCTGAAGGATCTGGTGCGCGTCGCGGTGCGGATGATGGACAATGTAGTGGATGTCAGCGGCTTTCCGCTACCGCAGCAGGCTGAGGAAGCCCGCGCCAAGCGGCGGATCGGGCTGGGCGTGACCGGGCTTGCCGATGCGCTCTTGATGCTGGGACTGCGCTATGGCTCGGACAAGGCGGTGCGGCAGACGGAAATCTGGATGCACAAGATCGCCGTCGCGGCCTATCTTGCCTCGGTCGAACTGGCGCGCGAAAAGGGTCCGTTCCCGCTCTTTGACGCCGAGAAATACCTTGCCTCGGGCAACATGCGGGAGATGGACGAGACGGTGCGCGCAGCGATTGCCCAACATGGTATCCGCAACGCGCTGCTGACCTCGATCGCGCCGACCGGCACGATCAGCCTCTATGCCGGCAACGTTTCCTCGGGGATCGAGCCGGTCTTTGCCTATAGCTACACCCGAAAGGTGCTGCAAAAGGACGGCAGTCGCAGCGCGGAAGAGGTGGTGGATTACGCGGTGCAGATGTGGCGCGACAAGATGGGCGAGGCCCCCCTGCCCGACTATTTCGTCAACGCCCAGACCCTGTTGCCGCAAGAGCACGTCAAGATGCAGGCGGCGGCGCAAAAATGGGTGGACAGTTCCATTTCCAAGACGATCAACTGCCCCACCGACATTTCCTTTGAGGCGTTCAAGGATATTTACATGCAGGCCTGGGATCTGGGCTGCAAGGGGTGCACCACCTATCGGCCGAATGATGTCACCGGATCGGTGCTGAGCGTATCGGAGGCCGAGGACAAGGTTCCCGGCGAGACGCCGGGACATTCCCAAGGGGCATTTCCGGCGACCGGTGGCGAAGTCGTCTACATGTCCGAACCGCTGGACCGCCCCACCGAGCTCGATGGGGCCACCTACAAACTGAAATGGCCCGACAGCAACCATGCGATCTATGTCACGGTCAACGATATCGTGCTCAACGGACGCAGGCGACCCTTCGAGGTGTTCATCAATTCAAAGAACATGGAACATTACGCCTGGACGGTGGCGCTGACGCGGATGATCTCGGCGGTGTTCCGGCGCGGCGGCGATGTGAGTTTCGTGGTCGAGGAGTTGAAAGCGGTGTTCGATCCGCGCGGCGGGGCCTGGATGGGGGGGAAATACATCCCTTCGATTCTCGCGGCGATTGGCGGCGTGCTCGAACAGCACATGGTCTCGATCGGCTTTCTCGAAGCGACGGGCATGGGCCTGAAGGAAGATCCGAAGGCACAGGTGGTCAACCTTCCCGACACCCGCCGTGGCCCCTCATGCCCGGCCTGTGGCAGCTTTGATCTGCGTCGGATCGAGGGCTGCATGACCTGCGTCAGTTGCGGACATTCGAAATGTTCCTGACCTGCCGCCCCCTCTGATCGCTGGCCACCCGGCAGCAAATGGGACAAGGACAGTCGGGACCGATTTTGAAAACCAACCGGGGCCCCTTGACCCGATGCGCGCCAGATCTTATCAGACCGCCAGCGATGCGGGTATGGTGAAAAGGTATCACGAAAGCTTCCCAAGCTTCAGTTACGGGTTCGATTCCCGTTACCCGCTCCAGCCTGTGCCAAAATCTCAGCCCCGCAGATCCGCCAGAACCGCCTCGGCGGCGGCACGCGGGTCATGCGCCGCCCAGATCGGCCGCCCGACGACGATGTGATCGGCGCCGCAGGCCACCGCCTCTGCTGGCGTCGCCACCCGCTTCTGATCGCCGAGGGCGGACCCTTTCGGACGCACGCCGGGGGTCACGATGAGCCGCCCCGCGGCCTCGGGCAAGCCGCGGATCAGCGCCGCCTCCTGCGGGCTGGCAATCACCCCGTCGGCCCCGGCGTCAAAGGCCCGGCCCGCGCGCTCGGCGACCAGATCGGGCAGATCGCCGGGCTTGATCATCCCGGCGTCGAGATCGGCCCGGTCGAGCGAGGTCAGGATCGTCACCGCAAGGATCCGGAGCGGCCTGCCCGCCGCGCCCTGCTTGGCCGCGCGCACCACATGCGGATCACCATGCACGGTCAGGAAATCGAGATCATAGCGCGCCAGCCCGCGCACCGCTGCCTCGATCGTCGCGCCGATGTCGAACAGTTTCATGTCGAGAAAGATGCGTTTGCCGTGCTCGCGCTTGAGTTCATCGGCCAGGGCCAGACCGCCGCCGGTCAGCATCCCCAGACCGATCTTGTAAAATCCGACCGCATCGCCAAGCGTTTCGGCCAGTTTCAGCCCGTCGAGTGCGTTGGGCACATCGAGGGCAACAATCAGACGGTCATCGGACACGGGTGCTTCCTCCAGCCAGGCCCTGCCCTTGTCGCGACGGCGGGGGGCGGCGTCAAGCCCTGCCACCGGACCGCGGCACCGATCATCGGGCAGGGCGGGCCGCCCAGCACCGTGGCCTCACGCCCGACTGAACGGCCGGGACACGAAAAATTTGCATCCCTGCCGGAATATCCCTCGAGGCGGCTTGAACCTCACGGTGCCGTTACCCATCTCACTGGCAAGGGTTCCGACCGCGACATGCCTAACGTAGGGTGCGCAACCGGGATGACGCTTGTCAAAAGGAGAAAGACTCATGGACTTCAACAAGTTCACAGAGCGGTCGCGCGGGTTCATTCAGGCCGCCCAGACCATCGCAATGCGCGAAAGCCATCAGAAACTCGCCCCTGAACATATCCTCAAGGCCCTGCTCGATGACCCCGAGGGGATGGCCAGCAACCTGATCCGGCGCGCAGGCGGCGCGCCCGAGCGCGTGGTGCAGGCCACCGATCTGGCCTTGTCCAAGATCCCGCAGGTTTCGGGCGATGCAGGCCAGACCTATATGGACCAGCAGACCGGCAAGGTGCTGGCCGAGGCCGAGAAGATCGCGCAAAAGGCCGGCGACAGTTTCGTGCCGGTCGAGCGCATCCTGACCGCGCTGGCGCTGGTGAAATCCCCCGCCAAGGACGCGCTCGAGGCGGGTGGCATCACGGCGCAGAAACTCAACGAGGCAATCAATGACGTGCGCAAGGGGCGCACCGCGGATTCTGCCTCGGCCGAGGACACCTATGAGGCGTTGGAGAAATACGCCCGCGATCTGACCAAGGCCGCCCGCGAAGGCAAGATCGACCCGATCATCGGCCGCGATGACGAGATCCGCCGCTCGATGCAGGTTCTCAGCCGCCGGACCAAGAACAACCCGGTCCTGATCGGCGAGCCGGGCGTTGGCAAGACCGCCATCGCCGAAGGTCTGGCGCTGCGCATCGTCAACGGCGATGTGCCCGAGAGCCTCAGGAACAAGCGGCTTCTCGCGCTCGACATGGGCGCGCTCATTGCCGGGGCCAAATATCGCGGCGAGTTCGAGGAACGTCTCAAGGGTGTGCTGAACGAGGTGACGCAAGCCGCCGGAGAGATCATCCTCTTCATCGACGAGATGCACACGCTGGTCGGCGCGGGCAAGAGCGATGGCGCGATGGATGCTGCCAACCTCATCAAGCCCGCCTTGGCGCGCGGCGAACTGCATTGCATCGGGGCGACCACGCTTGATGAATACCGCAAATATGTCGAGAAGGACGCAGCCCTTGCCCGCCGGTTCCAGCCGGTGATGGTCGAGGAGCCGACGGTCGAGGACACGATCTCGATCCTGCGCGGCATCAAGGAGAAATACGAGCTGCACCACGGCGTGCGGATCTCGGACTCGGCGCTTGTCGCGGCGGCCACCCTGTCGCATCGCTACATCACCGACCGTTTCCTGCCCGACAAGGCCATCGACCTGATGGACGAGGCGGCCTCGCGCCTGCGGATGGAAGTGGACAGCAAGCCCGAGGAGCTTGACACGCTCGACCGCGACATCCTGCAAAAGCAGATCGAGGCCGAAGCCCTTAAGAAAGAGGACGACGCTGCCTCCAGGGATCGGCTGTCCAAGCTGGAAAAGGAACTGGCCGACCTGACCGAGAAATCCCGCGAGATGACCGCGCAATGGCAGGCCGAACGTGACAAGCTGGCCGGGGCGCGCGATATCAAGGAACAGCTTGACCGCGCCCGCGCCGAACTCGACATCGCCAAACGCGAAGGCAACCTCGCCCGCGCCGGGGAGCTGAGCTATGGCGTCATTCCCGGCCTCGAAAAGCAACTGGCCGAGGCCGAGAGCCGCGACGAGGGGATGATGGTCGAAGAGGCGGTGCGCCCCGAACAGATCGCGCAGGTCGTGGAACGCTGGACCGGCATCCCGACCGCCAAGATGCTCGAAGGCGACCGCGAAAAGCTCTTGGGGATGGAGGACAACCTGCATGCCCGCGTGATCGGTCAGAACACCGCCGTCAAGGCCGTGGCCAATGCCGTGCGCCGCGCGCGCGCGGGTCTCAACGACGAGAACCGCCCGCTGGGCTCCTTCCTCTTTCTCGGGCCAACCGGCGTGGGCAAGACCGAACTGACCAAGGCGGTGGCCGAGTTTCTCTTTGACGACGAGTCGGCCATGGTGCGCATCGACATGAGCGAATTCATGGAAAAACACTCTGTCTCGCGTCTCATCGGCGCGCCTCCGGGCTATGTCGGCTATGACGAAGGCGGCGTGCTGACCGAGGCGGTGCGGCGCAGGCCCTATCAGGTGATCCTCTTCGACGAGGTCGAAAAGGCGCATCCCGAGGTGTTCAACGTGCTCCTGCAGGTGCTCGATGACGGTGTGCTGACCGATGGTCAGGGCCACCGGGTCGATTTCAAGCAGACGCTGATCGTGCTGACCTCCAACCTCGGCAGCCAGGCGCTCAGCCAGTTGCCCGAGGGCGCGGATGCGGCCCAGGCCAAGCGCGACGTGATGGATGCGGTGCGGGCGCATTTCCGCCCCGAATTCCTCAACCGTCTGGATGAGATCGTGGTCTTTGACCGCCTGACGCGGCCGCAGATGGACGGCATCGTGGATATCCAGATGGCCCGCCTTCTCAAACGGCTCGCGGCCCGCAAGATCCGGCTCGAACTGGACGATGCGGCGCGCAAATGGCTGGCCGATGAGGGCTATGATCCCGTCTATGGCGCGCGCCCCCTGAAACGGGTGATCCAGCGCGCGCTTCAG
>PFEY01000021.1:0-376 GCA_002783205.1 Rhodobacteraceae bacterium CG17_big_fil_post_rev_8_21_14_2_50_63_15
ATGCCATGTGCAATTGCCACTCCAACGACCATTCTGACAATCCCGGCGTCACCCGCCGTCAGGCCCTGACCGGCACGGTCGCGCTCGCCGCCACCGCCACCACCACCCTCGCCGCTACCGGAGCGCAGGCGCAGGACAATCCCTACGCCCCGCCGGCAGAGCCCGCCCTGCCGCCCAGCGACATGAAGATCGACCGCGCCCGGGTCGCCCTTGTCGTCACCGACCCGCAGAACGACTTTCTCAGCCCCGACGGCGTGACCTGGGGCGTGGTCGGCGCCAGCGTCGAACGCAACAACACCGTCGGCAATATCGAGCGCCTGTTCAAGCTGGCCAAGGCCGCAGGCATCACCGTCGCGGTATCGCCGCATTACTACTA
>PFEY01000021.1:384-17360 GCA_002783205.1 Rhodobacteraceae bacterium CG17_big_fil_post_rev_8_21_14_2_50_63_15
ATCACGGCTGGAAATTCGAAGGCGCGCTGGAAAAGCTGATGCACAAGATCGGCATGTTCGACCGCAAGGATCCGCTGTCGCTCGAAGGGTTCGAAGGCTCGGGTGCCGATTTCCTCGACCTCTACAAACCCTATATCAACGACGGCAAGACCATCGTCTCCTCGCCGCACAAACTTTACGGACCAGAGCATAACGACCTTGCCCTGCAACTGCGCAAACGCGGGGTCGATCAGGTGATCCTCGCGGGCATGTCGGCCAATCTCTGCACCGAGAGCCATATGCGCGAACTGCTCGAGCAGGGCTTTGAGGTGGCCGTCGTCAGTGACGGCACCGCCGCCGCCATGCTGCCCGAAGGTGACGGCTATCTCGCCGCGCTGATCAACTTCCGCTACATGGCCAACGCCCTCTGGACCACCGAAGAGGTCGTGGCGATGCTGGCCTGACACCGCGCGCCACCGGACCCGTCCCCAGGGGACGAGGGCGGGTTCGCCCGCGCGGCGCTCACGGACCGTGCGGGCATTTTCATTTGCGATGATCCGGCCTAAGCCTGCATTGGGAACAACGAAAGGCAAGGCCATGACGACAACCAGGATCGGCGTGATCGGCGGATCGGGACTTTACGACATCGACGGGTTGCAGGATGCGGCATGGCAAAGCATCGACACCCCCTGGGGCGCCCCCTCCGACCAGATCCTCACCGGCACGCTTGATGGCATCCCGATGGCCTTTCTGCCCCGCCACGGACGCGGCCATGTGCACAGCCCCAGCTCGGTGCCCTATCGCGCCAATATCGACGCGCTCAAGCGCCTCGGCGTGGCCGACGTGATCGCGGTCTCCGCCTGCGGCTCGTTCCGCGAGGATCTGGCACCGGGCGATTTCGTCCTCGTCGATCAGTATATCGACCGCACCTTTGCCCGTGAGAAATCCTTTTTCGGTCCCGGCTGCGTGGCCCATGTCAGCGTCGCCCATCCCACCTGCGCCCGCCTCTCGGAGGCCTGCGCGACGGCCGCCCGCGACGCCGGCATCACGCTCCATCGCGGCGGCACCTATCTGGCGATGGAAGGCCCGCAATTCTCGACCCTCGCAGAATCCAAACTCTACCGCGAAACCTTCGGCTGCGACGTCATTGGCATGACCGGGATGCCCGAGGCCAAACTCGCCCGCGAAGCCGAGATTTGCTACGCCTCCGTCGCCATGATCACCGATTACGACAGCTGGCACCCCGATCATGGCGCGGTCGAGATCACCGCCATCATCGCCACCCTCACAGGCAATGCCGACAAGGGGCGCGACCTGATCCGCCACCTGCCCGCGCGTCTCGGTCCCAACCGCGCCCCCTGCCCCCACGGCTGCGACCGCGCGCTCGATCATGCGCTGATCACCGCCCCCGACAGGCGCGACCCGGCGCTTCTGGCGCAGCTCGATGCGGTGGCAGGGCGGGTTCTCAAACGGTAAACTCTTCGCGCGCCGCCTGTCACAGCACTGGACGGCGGCAGGCGCAGCCGCCAGAACAAACGGCATGACACGCCTGCTGAACGCCCTCCACGACCAGAACTGGCGCTACGCCATGGGCCGCCGCTTCGAGGCACTGGCCAACGAGATCTTTCAGGTCATTCGCTGGGTGCTGGTGGTGGGCTTTGCCAATTACCTCGCCCGCACCCATGACCTGCCGATGCTCACCCTGACCTATTGGGTGCTCTCGGCGCTGCTCTTCGGCTATATCGCCTCGCGCTTTTTGCTGCGCCCCGAAATCCCCTTTCTCGGCAATTCCACGGGCCGGAGCGCGCGCCTTGTCCAGTCGGCGCTCAATTTCCTGCTGTGCTTCGTGGTCTTTGGCGTCACGCTGTGGTCGGTCAACACCCTGACCGAGGCCATTTCTGAGTATCGCGCGATCCGCTGACCCCTTGCACTCCAGCCACGGGCAGGCCAGAACCGTTGCACAATCGGCCGGAACAACGCCCATGAACCAGACCAGACCTGTCCGCGACTACATCCGCACCATCGTCGATTTCCCGCATGAGGGGATCCTGTTTCGCGACGTGACCACGCTCTTTGCCGATCCGCGCGGCTTTCGTATGGCAATCGACCAGATGCTGCATCCCTGGGCCGGGCAGCCCATCGACAAGGTTGCCGGGCTTGAGGCACGCGGCTTCATCCTCGGCGGCGCCATCGCGCATCAACTCTCGGCCGGCTTCGTGCCGATCCGCAAGAAGGGCAAACTGCCCGGCCCCGTCATCTCCGAAGAGTATCACCTCGAATATGGCGAGGCGGTGGTGGAACTCCATGACGACGCCATCCAGCCCGGCGAGCGCATCCTGCTCGTCGATGACCTGCTCGCGACAGGTGGCACGGCGGCGGCCGGGATCCGGCTCATCGAACGGCTGGGCGGCGAGATCACCGGCTGCGCCTTCATCGTCGATCTGCCCGATCTCGGCGGCCACAAGCGGCTTCTGGAGATGGGGATGACCGTCCACACGCTCTGCGCCTTCGCGGGGCTCTGAGCGCTACGGCACCCGCGCCGCCAGACATGGCCAGAGGCGCCGCTCCCTGCGTACCAAACCCGCGTTCGCGATGGACAGGCTGTACGCTAGGCTTCGAAGAAATCGCTCTGCCCCTTCGGCCCCGGCGCGGGCAGGCCAAGATGCGTCCATCCGCCCTGCGCCAGCATCCGGCCGCGCGGTGTGCGCTGGATAAGCCCTTGTTGCAAAAGGAAAGGTTCGATGACCTCCTCCAGCGCATCCCGGCTTTCGCTCAGGGCGGCGCTCAGGGTCTCGATCCCCACCGGCCCGCCCTGATAAGCCTCTGCAATCAAACGCAAATATCTCCGATCCGCGCCATCAAGCCCGAGATGATCCACCCCCAACCGCGTCAGCGAGCGATCCGCCAGATCTTTCGAGATCACCCCATCTCCCTCAACCACCGCGAAATCCACCACCCTCCGCAACAACCGTCCCGCAATCCGCGGCGTCCCCCGCGAGCGCCGCGCAATCTCGCGCGCGCCCTCGGGATCGGTCGGGATGTTCAGCAGCCGCGCATTGCGCGTCACGATCTCGTGCAGCTCGTCGATCTCATAGAATTGCAACCGCGTCGGGATGCCGAACCGGTCGCGCAGCGGCGTGGTCAGAAGGCCCAGCCGAGTGGTCGCACCAACCAGCGTAAATGGTTGTAATTCAATACGAACTGTCCGCGCCGCCGGACCCGCGCCGATCACAAGGTCAAGCTCGAAATCCTCCAGCGCCGGGTAAAGCACCTCTTCCACCGCAGGGTTGAGCCGGTGAATCTCGTCAATGAAAAGGACGTCATTACGCTCCAGATTGGTGAGGATCGCCGCCAGATCGCCCGCCTTGGCCAGCACGGGGCCGGATGTCATCCGGAACCCCACCCCCAATTCTCGCGCCATGATCTGAGCCAGTGTCGTCTTGCCCAGACCCGGAGGACCGTGAAAAAGCGTGTGATCCATCGCCTCGCCCCGCTGCCGGGCGGACTGGATGAACACTGACAGGTTGGCCCGCGCCTCCTTTTGCCCGATGAATTCCGACAGCGCCTGTGGCCGCAGGCTCCGGTCCTGATCCTCTGGCAGGACGTGCGGGCGCAGGGTGGGATCCGGCTCTGTCATGGATTATCCCTTTGGTGCCAATAGTTTGAGCGCAGCCCGGATGATGTCCTTTATCTGCGCGTCGGGCGCATCAGCCGCCGCCTGCGCCACCGCCCCCGTGGCCTCACTGGGGCTGTAGCCGAGATTTGTGAGTGCCGACAGAGCCTCGGCCTGCGCACTGGAACCGGCCACCGCGACAAGTGGTTTCAGAATCGGGACCGCCTCGTCCCCCGTTTCCCCGCTGTCCAGCACAGGGATCGGACTAGTCCCCATCGCCATCACCGTGGGCGCCTTGTCCTTCAACTCATTCACCACGCGTTGCGCGGTCTTGGCCCCAATTCCCTTCGCGGCCGTCACGGCGTGCCAGTCGCCAAGCGCAATCGCTCGCCCCACGGCGTCCGGCCCCAGAGCCCCCAGAATAGCCAGAGAGGCCTTGGCTCCCACACCTTGCACGCTCATCAGGAGACGGTGCCATTCCTTCTCGATAAGTGTCGTGAATCCAAAGAGTTGCAGGATATCCTCCCGCACCAGAAGATCGGTATAGAGGGCGACCTGTCCGCCTGCGTCGGGCAGTGCGGCCAAGGTCCGTTCCGAACAATAGACCAGGTATCCGACACCGCGCACGTCAATCAGCACATGATCCGCCCCGCGATAGTCTATCCGCCCCGCGATCCGACCGATCATGCGCCCGCTCTCTGCACCGCGAAGGCGAGCAGATCGGCCGAGCGCGCATGATGCGCATGACAGATCGCGATCGCCAGGGCATCCGCCGCATCGGGACCGGCCAGGATCACGCCAGGCAACTGCACCTTGACCATATGCGCCACCTGTTCCTTGGCCGCATGTCCCACGCCCACCACGGTTTTCTTGACCGTATTGGGGGAATACTCGCCAACATCAATCCCATATTGTGCAGGCACCAGAAGCGCGATCCCCCGCGCCTGTCCCAGCTTGAGCGTTCCGGCGCCATCCTTGTTGACAAAGGTCTGCTCCACCGCCGCCGTCTCGGGAGCGTAGCGCGCCACAATATCGGTCAACTGCTGATAGAGCGACAACAGTCGCGCCGCCAGATCTGCCCCGTTGGAATGGCAAATCCCGTTTGCGACATGACTCAACCTGTTGCCATCAGCGTCGATCACCCCCCAACCAAGGTTCCTCAGACCGGGATCGATTCCCAATACCCGCATTTTGTTCCGCCCATTTAATCCTGCCCATATGGGTAAGTTGAGCATTAGCACGAAACAAGAACAGATACCAAGGGGAATGCGTGTTCATAACCCGCCCAGTTTGGCAGCATAACGTTGCAAAATTACCGCAACCCGCCAACGTCCGAAATGACCAAAACAAATTAAATCCTTTTATTTCAATTATTTCTTCTTTTGTATGACCCATGCATAAAACGCATAAGAACTATGCGCGCCGCTCGCTTGCATGCCCCAAATTGTCTGACTATCTGCAGTGCAGCAACAGATATTCTGTTATCTCTACATTCAAGGAACAAGAAAATGGCCGTCCTCGACAGCACCCGCACTCCCGCTTCATCCACCGGTTTTGGTGGTCTCTTTACCCGCGTGTTCGACAGTATCTCGGTGTGGAATGAGCGCCGCATCACACGTAACGCTCTTTCGCAGCTCTCTGACCGCGAACTTGATGATATTGGCCTTAACCGCGCTGACATCAGTTTGGTGACACGGCAGTTCTGATCGCTTCAGAAGCTAAAAAGGCCCTGCGCCGGATGATACCGCGCAGGGCGTTTTCTATCTGACGACGTTTCGGCCGTGTTATCTCAGTAACGGTCGCATATTGGCGGCAAGCATCTCGCTCAGGCGGTCCGGCTGCATGACAATTGCCCCGGCTTGTTCGACAAAACTACCCTGCGACAGTTGTACAAGTCGATCCTCGTAGAGGGCCAGGCCCAGATGGGCTATCACGACTGCCTTGAAAAACACGAAACCGGCGATAACATAAACCAGACCCCGCACCGGAACACTGGCGCGACGACGTTTCGGGCGGAAAACGATAAGGCCATTTTTGCTTACTTTGCCAACGTAGCCCCTCTCCATCTGCGCACGCTTGCGCGCGATGGCCTCGAGCCGGGAATCAAACGCTTGGAATGCTTCGCTCATCATTCAAATCCTAGTTTTCACAGCCCCCACTATGATCTGCAGAAATTAGGCCGGAAATAAGGCAAGACTAAGGCAAACGTCCCCTCAGGACAGAATTTTGACTTATTTTCATGAGCTTCTTTGCATCACAATGGTGGTCCAGTCACCAATTTCTTCAACATGATCGAGACTGTTTCCAAGACGAGAATAGACGCCAAGGACGTCTTTGGCCTGATCGTTCAAGATACCGGAGAGAATCACCTTTCCACCACTGCGCAGCGACGACGTGACATCAGGCCCAAGTTCAATCAGCGGCCCCTTGAGGATGTTCGCAAAGATCAAGTCAAACGGCGCAGCCCTGCGCAGGCGCGGGTGATCGAGGCCCGCCGCCTGCACACACTCCACGCGTCCGGTCAGGCCATTGGCGGCAACATTCGCCTCTGCCACCTCAACCGCAACCTCGTCGATGTCGCTGGCGAGCATCACGCCGGGCCAGATCCGAGCGGCCGCCATCGCCAGAACCGCGGTGCCACATCCCACATCCGCCACGGAATGCCCGACGAAGCCCTGCACTGCCAAACGATCCAGCGCCCTCAGGCACCCCAGAGTGGTTCCATGATGCCCGGTGCCAAATGCCATCGACGCTTCGATCAGAAGTGGTTCAAGGTCTGCTGGCACCTTGTCTGCATCATGGCTGCCATAGAGGAAAAAACGGCCTGCCACGACCGGGCTGAGATCACGGCGCACCTTGGCAACCCAGTCAACTTCAGGCAGTTCGGAAATCGTAAAGGGCTTTGCCCCATGCATGACCGCCAGCAGCGCCAATGCAACCTGATCCGGTGGGGCCTCGAAATAGGCTCCGATCTCCCACAAGCCCGATCCATCCTCAATTTCAAAGACGCCTACGCCGGTTGGTTCGGGCGTGAGGGTCTCGATCGCTTCTGCAATCGCTTCGGCGCTGTCTTTGCCCGGAAGGGTCGTCAAGGCAGTAAATGTAGGCATCATTTGCGACTTTCGACGGGGATCATTCGGCTGGCGCTGGCGCAAAGCGCGCCAGGATCGTTTCATTGCCCGGCTCCGGGTGGCGCGGAATCATCAGGGCTAGCGTAAAGGATACGCAAGCCATGCCTGCCGCCACAAAGAACACAGCCGCCGGCGAGACCAGCCACAGATACCCCAGCAGTGCGGGCAAAAAAACCGCAGCAATATGGTTAATGGTAAAGGCGACGGCCGCCGTGGGCGCTATATCGACTGGATCGGCGATCTTCTGGAAATATGTCTTGATCGCGAGAGCAAGCGAAAAGAGGATATGATCAAAGACATAGAGCGTCGCCGCCAGCAGGACGCCCCAGCCGAAAGAGTAGATTCCACCATAGGCAAGAAAGATCAACACCAATCCGATATACTCAAAAACCAGAGTGTTGCGTTCTCCGAACTTGAAAACAGCACGGCCCATCAGCGGAGCAAAGACCATGTTGACCACGAGGTTGATCATGAAAAGCGTCGTGACCTCATGCACCTCAAACCCGAATTTCTCCACCATCATGAAGCCCGCGAAGACCACGAAGATCTGCCGCCGGGCACCGGCCATGAATTGCAGCGCATAATAGAGCCAGTAGCGCCGCCGCAGCACCATCTTCTTGATCTGCGGATTGGGTGCCTCGAAACGCGGATAGGCGACGAGGCAGAACACCGCCACAAGAGCCGTGAACCCGCCCGAAACCAGGTAGACAAGGTTATAGCTCAGATCGAACGCCCGCCATGTCAGCACGATCAACGCATAGGCGATGAGCGTCGCCCCAGACCCCGCCGCCATGAGCCAACCCAGCATCTGCGGCGCGCGCAGCTTGTCGAGCCATTGCAGTTGCAGCGACTGATTCACCGTCTCGTAATAGTGAAACCCGATCGAACTGAGCATGGTGATGGTCAGAATGCCGCCAAGGCTCGGGAATTGCGCGGTCAGCGCCGTCGCCACCCCCAGCAGCACCAGCGACACCAGCCCCAGAACCTGCTCATGCATGAAGATGATCAGCGCGATCACCCCAATCGCGAGAAACCCCGGAATCTCGCGCACCGTGTGAAGCCAGCCGATATCGGACCCATCAAAGCCCGCCACCTCGATGACAAAGTTGTTGAGCAGCGCCGACCATGTGGCAAAGGCAACCGGCATCGCGGCGGCCATCAGGAACAAGAGGGTGACGGGCCTGCGCCAAAAGGGCAGAGTGTGCGCCAAACCCAAAGGGAATTGCTCTCTCATACCACTCCTTTACGCCCAGTATTCGAAATTGGCGAGGGGGCAAGAACCTACGATGTGACTTGATCATCCGAGGGCTTACCCAGAAGTCTCCATTGACGCGCCGCCGCCTCAATAGAAGCTCTGAGGATCGATATCCACGGTCAGTCGCACCTGCGGCGACAACCGCACTTGACCCACCCAGGCAGAGATTGCCGCCTGAACCGACACGCCCTTGGGCGCCTTGACCAAGAGCCTCACCCGGTGGCGCCCACTGATGCGGGCAATGGGCGCAGGCGCGGGCCCGAAAACCTGTGCGCCGATTGCCTGAATTGGCCCGTCACGGCGCGCGAGAGCCTCTGCCAGATCATAGACCACCTGCATGTCGGGCGACGACAGGATGATCCCGGCCATCCGGCCAAAGGGTGGCACGCCCGCCGCGCGGCGCGCCTCGGCCTCGGTGCGCCAGAACCCTTCCTCATCGCCGGCCAGAATGGCGCGGATCACCGGGTGTTCGGGCTGGAACGTCTGCAACAGCGCCTGTCCCGGTCGCTCGGCGCGCCCCGCGCGCCCCGCCACCTGACGCATCAACTGAAAAGTGCGCTCCGCCGCGCGCAGATCCGAGCCTTGCAGCCCGAGATCGGCGTCGATCACGCCCACAAGCGTCAGCAAGGGAAAGTTGTGCCCCTTGGCCACCAGTTGTGTGCCGATGATGATATCCGCGCCGCCATTGGCAATTGCCACGATCTGCTCCTTGAGCGCCCGCGCAGAGCCGAAAAGATCCGACGACAGAACCGCGATGCGCGCCTGTGGGAAAAGGGCCGCCGCCTCTTCAGCCAGCCGCTCCACCCCTGGCCCAACGGCCGCCAGCTTGCCCGCCACTCCGCAGGACGGGCAGGCCTCGGGGACAGGCGCGCTCGCTCCACATTGGTGGCAGATGAGCCGCTTCTGAAACCGGTGCTCGACCATGCGCGCATCGCAATGATCACAGCCGATCTGATGACCACAAGCCCGGCAGAGCGTGGTCGGTGCATAGCCACGGCGGTTGAGAAAGAGGAGGGCCTGTTCGCCAATTCCGATCCGCGCGCTCACCGCCGATTGCAAAGTGGGCGAGATCCAGCGGTTGGACGGCAGCACCTCGGCCCGCATGTCAATCGCCGCCAGATCCGGCATCACTGCCACGCCGTAGCGCGTGTCAAGATCGAGGCGATCGTATTTCCCGGCCTGCGCATTGGCCCAGCTTTCAAGGCTTGGCGTGGCGGAGGCCAGGACGACCCGCGCCCCGCAGATCGCGGCACGCAGAACGGCCATGTCACGGGCATGGTAGAGCACACCATCCTCTTGCTTGTAGGAGCTGTCATGTTCCTCATCCACCACGATGAGGCCCAGGTTCTGAAACGGCAGAAAGAGCGCCGAGCGCGCACCTACAACCATCTGTGCGCCGCCCTGCCCAAGCATCTTCCAGGCGCGCCGCCGCTCTGTCATCGTCACGCCGGAATGCCATTCGGCGGGCCTTGCGCCAAACCGCGCCTCGACACGGGTCAGAAATTCTGCCGTGAGCGCAATTTCGGGCAAGAGCACCAGCGCCTGCCGTCCCTGGCGCAGGACCTCTGCCACGGCCTCGAGATAAACCTCGGTCTTGCCGGATCCGGTCACGCCGTGCAGGAGCGTCGTGCCATATCCCTGCGCGCGCAACCCCGTGCGCAGACGATCTGCCGCCGCCGCCTGATCCTTGGTCAGCGCCTTGGCGGGGAGGTCGGGATCAAGCCGGGCAAAGGGCGTATCCCGCGGCGTGTCCTCTTCCAGCACGGCCCCTTGGGCCACCAGCCCCTTGACCACCGAGGATGTCACCCCCGCCAGATCACTCACTTCCTTGAGGGTGAACCCAAGACCGCCATGATCGCGCAGCACCTCCAGAACCCGTGCGCGGGCATCGGTCAGACGCGCGGGCTCTGCGTCCCCGAGCCGGTAAATCTTTTGCATCGAGGGCGGATCGCTCAACCCCGGCGCGCGGGTGGCCAGCCGCAGCATCATTGGCAGCGGCGTCAGCGTATATTCCCCCGCCCGGCGCAGAAATTCCTGCATTTCCTCGCGCATCGGCGCCGCGTCGAGCACGCGCAAAATGCTGCGCGCCTTCTTGAGGTCAAATCCGCCCCGCCCCGGCCCCCAGACCACGCCCAACACCCGGCGCGGCCCCAAAGGCACCTCGACAAAAGCCCCGGCCATCACGCCCCCCTCAAGAGCCAGATAATCCAGCGGCCCCTCCAAGGGCTGCGCCGTCAGCACCGCCACCAACGCCCCCTCGTCGTAAAAGTCGGGCAAGGCTTGGGTCAACGGGTGGCTCCTGTCGCATGAGGGGTTTCGGCTTGCGTCCTCATGAGGTAAACGCTTCGTCAAGCAAACCCAACCCGCCACAGAGGACTCTCCCCATGAAATTCTTTGTCGATACCGCCGAAACAAGTGAGATTGCAGAACTCAATGATCTGGGAATGGTCGATGGCGTCACCACCAACCCCTCGCTTATCCTGAAATCGGGGCGTGACATTCTTGAAGTGACCCGTGAAATCGCCGAAATGGTCGATGGTCCCGTCAGTGCGGAGGTTGTGGCGCTCAAGGCCGATGAGATGATCGCCGAGGGGCGCAAACTGGCCGCGATCGCGTCCAATATCGCGGTCAAGGTGCCGCTTACTTGGGACGGGCTCAAGGCCTGCAAGGTGCTCTCGGGCGAGGGACACATGGTCAATGTGACACTCTGCTTCTCGGCCAACCAGGCGCTTCTGGCGGCCAAGGCGGGGGCCACGTTCATCTCGCCCTTCATCGGTCGACTTGACGATATCAACCTTGATGGCATGGATCTGATCGAGGACATTCGGACGATCTATGACAATTACGGGTTCGAGACGCAGATCCTCGCGGCCTCGATCCGCACCGTCAACCACGCCTGTCAGGCCGCGCTGATCGGGGCTGATGTGATGACCGCACCGCCCGCCGTGATCAAGAAAATGGCAGAACATCCCCTGACCAAGGCGGGCCTCGAAACCTTTATGGCGGATTGGCAAAAAACAGGGCAGAAAATCCTCTGATCCCATGCTAAGGTGAGAAAAACTTGAGGCCGATATGAGCAGCAAGCCCGAAATGACAGATGCGCTGCGCGATAAGATCATAGCGCAACCCGAAGTTATTCTTGAAGATCAAACCCTCATGCGCGCGCTGATCGCGGCGAATGAGCGCGTCATGGGCGGAAACATTGTCGATCTGCGCGGCATTGCAATGGACCGCCTCGAAGCGCGACTTGGGCGGCTTGAGGATACGCATCGCTCGGTCATCGCTGCGGCCTATGAAAACCTCGCCGGCACCAATCAGGTTCATCGCGCCATCCTGCGAATGCTTGACCCGGTCGAGTTCGAGATTTTCCTGCGAGATCTCAGCGGCGAGGTGGCCCATATCCTGCGGGTAGATTCGATCCGTCTGGTGCTGGAATCGGTGCAGAATGACAGTGATCCTGCGGTGCGACGACTGGGAGATGTGCTGTCGGTGGCCGAGCCGGGTTTCATTTCCTCTTATCTGACCGGCGGGCGCGATGTCCCGGTGCGACAAATCACCCTGCGCCAGATCGACGAGGGGGATATGCGTGTCTATGGCCGAGAGGCAATCTTTCTGCGATCCGAGGCCTGTCTCTTGCTCGATTTCGGTGCGGACCGGTTGCCGGGTCTGCTCGTCATGGCGGCCGAGGATCCGCACCAGTTCAGCCCAAATCAGGGGACGGATCTTTTGGCCTTCTTTGCAGGCGTGTTTGAACGGACGATGCGCCGCTGGCTGTCATGATCAGCCCCGCCGCCCGCGACGCCCTCTCAGGCTGGCTGGCTGCGCAAAGGGCTCTCAACGGGGCAGCCTTCAATACGATCGAGGCGTATCAGCGAGATGTGGCAGATTTCCTCGCCTTCATCACACAGCACCATGGCGAGGCTCAGGGTCTGGGCGCACTCTCTCGCATCACGACCGCAGACATGCGCAGCTGGATGGCCTTCATTCGCAAACAGGATGTTGGCCCGCGCTCCCTTGCGCGCAAGCTGTCTGCGGTGAAGGGCTTTTACCGCTGGCTCTCGGAACGTGAAGGATTCGAGCCGACCGCCGTGCTTGCAACCCGGTCGCCAAAGTTCCAGCGCAAGCTGCCCCGCCCCTTGAGCCCAGAGGCCGCAAGCGACATGATTGAGACTCTGGACATGCAATCCTTGACGCCCTGGATCGCCGCGCGCGATCAGGCGGTTGTAACGCTTCTCTATGGCTGCGGTCTGCGGATCTCCGAGGCCTTGAGCCTCATCGGGGCTGACCTCCCGATGGGCACGGCTTTGCGGATCACCGGCAAGGGTGGCAAGGAACGCATCGTGCCCGTGATCGAACCCGCACGCGCCGCGGTGGAACGCTACGCCCAGATCTGCCCTTTCGATATTACCCCTGATGGCCCACTCTTTCTGGGTGCGCGTGGCGGCGCTCTTGGTCCGCGCGCGATCCAGAAAGTAGTGGAACGCACCCGCGCGCAACTTGGTCTGCCCGCAAGCGCCACACCGCACGCCATGCGCCACAGCTTTGCCACGCATCTGCTGAACGCAGGAGGCGATCTGCGGACGATCCAGGAGTTGCTTGGCCATGCGTCACTTTCCACGACCCAGGCCTACACCGGGGTCGACACGCTTCGGCTGATGGAAGTCTACGCGCGCACGCACCCGCAAGGACGTGGCTGATCCCGTCAGGGCCTCACGCAATAGTTAAGTTCCATTACAAAGGAAACGTGCGAGGCTCATGCTCGGATGACCTATATGTCACGTAACGAAATGGAGAACTGAGAATGAAACGCCCGCTTTTCGCCGCTGCGGCCTGCGCCGCTATCCTGTTGATGGGACAAACGGCGGTGGCTTCGGAATGCAAGGTCGATGTCGAAGATCCGTTCGATCTGGACGAGGCCGCCATTGCTGAGATTTACAACTGCATCAGTGCCTCCATGGCCGAAGGGTATGCAGCGGAAGGCGACGCGGTAGGAACAGCTTATCGCACATGGACGGTGAGCTCGACCCGCCCGGCAGTGGCCGGGGCGCATAACAACCGCCTGCTCCAAACCTTCGCAAATGACATCGCCGCCGAACAGTATCTCAAGTTCGCCGAGGACGGGGTCGTCATGCCGGTTGGCTCGGTGCTCGCCAAGGAGAGTATTACCATCAGCAAGAAGAAGAAGGCTGCGGTCGTTGGCCCACTCTTCATCATGACCAAGGGCGAGGTCGGCAGTTCACCGGAAACAGGCGATTGGATTTATGCAGGCCTGCAACCCAATGGCAAACCAATGAAATTCAAACAAAGCTTCTGCCATGATTGCCATGTTTCCTGGGAAGCTCAAGACATGTTGGCCTATCCTCTTGAGGAAGTACGGCGCAAGAACTGAGACAGGCAAATCCATGCGCTTCCCGGCCTTGGTCTCGGGCCGGGATTTTTCTTTGCAACTTTCGATCTGGTGGGCCATTACACGGTCATGACACCACCGCTTCGCGCATTACTCGTTCATCTTCTGACGGCCACAGGGGCCGTTTTCGCCATGCTGGCGATGTTGGCAGCGATTGACCAAAAATGGGAACTGATGTTTCTCTGGCTCGTCGTTGCCTTTGCCGTTGATGGAATCGATGGACCGCTGGCACGTAAGTATCACGTGGAGAAATACGCACCGGAGTTCGATGGGGTTCTGCTCGACCTGATCATTGACTATCTTACTTACGTCTTCATTCCAGCCTTTGCTCTCTTCAAATCCGATCTCTTGCCGGGCTGGACGGGCTGGGTCGCGATCATCATCATCACCTATGCCAGTGCAATGTATTTTGCGGATACACGCATGAAGACGAAGGATAACTCATTTTCGGGTTTTCCGGGGTGCTGGAACATGGTGGTGCTTGTCATGTTCGCGATTGCGCCGAATTTCTGGATCATACTTTCCTTGGTAAGCGTTCTTGCCATGGCAATGTTCCTGCCACTAAAGTTCATTCACCCGGTTCGCACCGAGAGATGGCGCGTGGTCTCCCTACCGGTTGCCTTTGCCTGGACTTTTTTCGCAGGCTGGGCGGCTTGGGTTCACTTTGATCCACAAAGCTGGGCACATTGGGGTTTGGTCGCGAGCAGCATTTACCTACTTCTCGCAGGCATCATGCAGCAGCTCCTGCCCAGAACTGACGATCTTGATCGGATCTGATCGGAACCGCATTCAAAAAAGAAATCGCCCCGGCTATCGTGAACCGGGGCGTTATCAAACACTGGATCGGGTTGCAGCCCGAGAACGTTTCAACCGCGCTCTTCGATGATCTCCACGAGATGCGCGATCTTTCTGACCATTCCGCGAACGGCCGGTGTGTCTTCAAGTTCGCGAACGCGATGCATCTTGTTAAGGCCGAGACCAATCAAGGTCTGGCGTTGAACTTCGGGGCGGCGGATCGGGCTGCCAATCTGCTTGACGACGATGGTTTTTGCCATGTGTCCGTCTCCTTACGCTTCTGCTGCTTCGGCAACCGGTGCTTCGTCACCTCTTTTCAGGATATCAGCCACCTTCTTGCCACGGCGTTGTGCCACCATGCGGGGGCTGGTTTCTTTCTGGAGGCCATCCACGGTCGCGCGGATCATGTTATAAGGGTTTTGCGATCCGGTCGATTTCGCGACCACATCTTGAACGCCCAACATCTCGAAAACGGCGCGCATCGGACCACCTGCGATAATCCCTGTTCCGTGTGGCGCTGTGCGCATTACGACCTTGCCCGCACCATGACGACCTTCCATGTCGTGATGCAAAGTACGGCCTTCACGCAGAGGGACGCGGATCATCGCGCGCTTGGCAGCCTCGGTTGCCTTGCGGATGGCCTCCGGAACTTCCTTTGCCTTGCCCTTGCCAAACCCGACCCGACCTTTCTGATCGCCCACAACCACAAGCGCCGCAAACCCAAAGCGCTTGCCACCCTTTACAGTCTTTGACACCCGATTGATCGCGACAAGACGATCGGCGAATTCCGGTGCTTCCTCGCGTTCGCGACGGTCGCGGCGGTTGTCTTCTCTTGCCATTTTCTCGTCTCCTTAAATCTTCAGGCCCGCTTCACGCGCGGCGTCGGCAACTGCCTTGACCCTGCCATGAAACAGAAAGCCGCCCCGATCGAAGTAGGCCTCGGTTACACCAGCCTTTTGCGCACGTTCGGCAATGATCGTGCCAACCTTGGTCGCGGCTTCGACATTGCACTTGCCCACCAGACCGAGGTCCTTTTCGAGGGTAGAAGCGGCCGCGAGCGTCACACCGTTGACGTCGTCGATCAGCTGAACGCTGATGTTCTTGTTTGAGCGGTGAACACTCAGGCGCACACGCCCGGCATTGACCTTGCGGAGTTTGTTCCGAACGCGCAGGCGGCGTTTTAGGAACAGTTTTCTTTTGCTGTTTGCCATCTGTCGCGTCCTTACTTCTTCTTGCCTTCCTTCTGGAAGATGAACTCGTCTTTGTAGCGGATGCCTTTGCCTTTATAGGGCTCGGGCCGCCGCCAATCGCGGATATTTGCCGCAATTTGGCCAACGAGCTGCTTATCCGTCCCCTCGACGACCAATTCGGTCTGTTTGGGAGCGGTCACAGTTACACCTTCCGGGATTTGAAAATCGACGTCATGGCTATAGCCCAGGTTCAGCTTGAGCACACTGCCCACCACCTGCGCACGATAACCCACGCCGCGAATTTCAAGCTCTTTCTTGAATGTATCCTTGGCACCATGCACAAGATTGGCAATGACCGTGCGGGTCATGCCCCATTGTTGGCGCGCGCGTTTGGATTTTCCGCGCGGCGTTACAGAGATGATCCCGTCGGCGATGATGATTGTAACATCATCGGTCGCGGTAAAGCTCTTGGTCGCCTTGGGCCCCTTGACTTCGATCGTCTGACCCGAGAGCGTAGCTGTTACGCCATCAGGCAGAGCGACGGGTTGTTTTCCGATACGTGACATGTCCAGGTCTCCTTAGAAGACAGTGCAGAGCACTTCGCCGCCAACATTGGCTGCGCGCGCGGCTGCATCAGACATCACACCCTTGGAGGTGGAGACAATCGACACACCGAGACCCTGACGGACCTGCGGAATGTCATCGACGCCCAGATAGACGCGACGACCCGGCTTGGAAACCCGCTTCATTTCACGAATGACAGGCGTTCCTTCATAATACTTCAGGCTGATTTCGATCGCGGAATGGCCGTTGGCATCCGTGGTCATCTCATAGCCGCGAATATAGCCCTCGGAGGCCAGCACATCGAGCACGCGCACGCGCATTTTCGAGGCAGGAGTCACAACCGTGGATTTACCGCGCATCTGAGAATTGCGGATCCGCGTAAGCATATCGCCGATAGGATCATTCATATCAAATCTCCCTTACCAGCTTGATTTCACGACGCCGGGTGCCTGACCACTCGAGCCAAGCTCGCGCAGCATGATCCGGGACACTTTTAGCTTCCGATAGTACGCGTGCGGGCGCCCGGTAAGCTGGCAACGGTTGTGCAATCTCGTTGCCGAACTGTTCCGCGGCATTTGCGCCAGCTTCAGAGACGCGCGGAACCGATCTTCCATCGGCTTGCTTTCGTCACTGATGATCGCCTTTAGCACCGAACGCTTCTTGGCAAAACGATCCACGAGTTTCTGGCGCTTCTTTTCGCGCTCGATCATTGATTTCTTGGCCATAAATCTGTCCTCCCGCGGCTCAACTGTTGAAGGGCATGTTGAATTGCTTCAACAGCGCCTTGGCTTCAGCGTCGGTCTGCGCCGTGGTTGTGATTACGATATCCATACCCCATACTTCGTCGACCTTGTCGAAGTTGATTTCGGGGAAAACGATATGCTCCTTGAGCCCCATGGCATAGTTGCCACGTCCATCGAATGACTTGCCCGAAACACCGCGGAAGTCACGGATGCGAGGCATGGCGATGGTGATCAGTCGGTCGAGGAATTCATACATGCGGTCGCCGCGCAGCGTGACCTTGGCGCCAAGCGGCATGTCC
>PFEY01000014.1 GCA_002783205.1 Rhodobacteraceae bacterium CG17_big_fil_post_rev_8_21_14_2_50_63_15
ATCTGGCTGACGGACCGGCTCCCCAGCCGAAGATCCGCGGCCTCTCCGATGATGTGACGAGAATTCTTGGCGACGCCACGCGATTTGCTGCGCAGCATGGCGTTGGTTTGGGCGCTGCGATAGCCGCTCAGCATCATGTAGGGTTCGTTTGCACCCAACAGATTGTGGCTTGCGGCCATGATGTCGATGGTGCGGGGGTCGATTGTTTTCACACCATTGGTGCGCCAGTCGCGCATGAAGAGCGAAATCTCTTTCAACGCTTCCGGGATGTAATCCCCTTCAATCCAGTAGATTGTATCGATACGTTCACCAGTTCTCGGTGAGACCATGCGGATGCGGCGAATGTCGCCGGCGCCCCGCAGAAAGCCCGCTGCGTTGGCAAATGTCGGCGCCGCAATGATCGCCGTTGCCGCAAACGCCCTCAAAATCCCACGGCGTGTGAGTCCCATAGAACTGGATTGTGTCATCATTTCAAACGCCTGTCCCGTCGTTTAACGATAGCCGCTGTGTCGCGGCTTGTGAGTGTCATCCCCAGATGCCCGATCTTTATGGCATAACGAGAATCGTCCACCAAGCCCTGATTTGACACAATCCGTGAGGAGCAAGAGGTTTCGGCAGAATTTCGCGCATATTCCGGGAATGTCACCATTTTGCGCCGTTGCGCCCGAGTTGTTGCCGTAGTCACACGGATGATGGGAAAGTTGACAGGAAAATGTTGGGAAAAAATTGAGATCCCGGTGGTGAGCGGCCTATAGTGCAAGGACGCATTGAGGCTGAGGCAAGGAACAGATGATGGATGTTATGCTCTCGCGGCGTGTGCTTGGAGTGGTTCTGACCGGGGCCGTTCTGCTGCTTGCGGGCAAGATCAATGCAGCCCCCCTTCCGGGGCAGAGCATCGCGTTCCGTCAGGCCGTGGCCGAGGCGGCCGCGACGGATCGCGAGATTGCCGAGTTTTACCGTGAGACCGACTATCGCGCGATCTGGACGGACCAGTCCGACGCCGCAGAGGCCCGTCGTCAGGCCTTGGTGCGGGCGCTGTCGCAGGTCGAGCGGCATGGTCTGCCGATGGGGCGTTATGATCTCGACGGACTGATGGCGCAGATGGGCGCAGCCCGCTCGCTGCGCGATCTGGGGCAGATCGAGGTCGTATTGAGCCAGACCTATCTGCGCTATGCGCGGGACGTGCAAACCGGGATCCTTGTGCCGTCGCAGATCGACGAGGGGATCAAACGCGAGGTGATCTATCGGGATCGGGCTGACTTTCTCAGAGAGATTGCAACGGGCAAGCCGCGCGACGTGATGCGCGCCTTGCCGCCGCAGAGCCAGGATTATGCCCGCCTGATGAAGGAAAAGCTGCGTCTCGAGCAGGTGATCGCATTGGGGGACTGGGGGGCGGTGGTGCCCGCCGAGACCCTCAAGCCGGGACAACAGGGCGCGGCCGTCGTTGCCCTGAGGGATCGGCTGATCGCCATGGGCTATCTCGACCGCAGCGCCAGTCGCGACTTTGATGCCCGCCTGCAACAGGCGGTTCAGGCGTTCCAGTCCGATCATGGGCTCGATCCCGACGGCGTGGTCGGCGCGAGCACGATGGCCGCGCTCAACATGTCCGCCGCCGGGCGGCTCAAATCCGTGATCGTGGCCATGGAGCGTGAACGCTGGCTGGTGCGGGATCGCGGGGCGCGGCATATCCTCGTCAATCTGACGGATTTCAGCGCGCGCATTCTTGACGCTGACATCGTGACCTTTCGCACCCGTGCTGTTGTCGGATTGAATGAAACTGGTCGTCGCAGCCCGGAATTCTCGGACCAGATGGAATACATGGTGGTAAACCCGACCTGGCACGTGCCGCGCTCGATTGCCGTCAAGGAGTATCTGCCGCAGATGCAGCGCAACCCGAACGCGGCCGGGCATCTCCGGCTCTATGACAGCCGGGGGCGCGAAGTGAGCCGCGCTGCCGTCGATTTCGGTGCCTACAGCGCGCGCAGCTTTCCGTTTGCGATCAAGCAGCCGCCGTCAGAGCGCAACGCGCTCGGGCTGGTCAAGTTCATGTTTCCGAACAAATACAACATCTATCTCCACGACACCCCGCAAAAGGCCCTGTTTGATCGCGATAAACGTGATTTCAGCCATGGCTGCATTCGTCTCCAGCAACCTTTCGATTTTGCCTACGCGCTGTTGTCAAAGCAGGAAAGCAATCCCGAGGCGTATTTTCAGTCGGTGCTGAATACCAAGCGCGAGACCTATGTCTATCTCGACCAACCCGTCCCGGTGCATATCATCTACCGCACGGCCTTTACGCAGGCCCAGGGCCGCATCCAGTATCGTGGCGATGTGTATGGGCGAGATGCCAAGATCTGGGACGCGCTTGAAAGGCTCGGGGTTTCCCTCGCCGCCGTTCAGGGCTGAGATCCCGATAGGCCCCTCTGGCGTGGCGATCTTGCCCCCCGTGGTGTGCGGGGAGAAGGGCGTGCGCGATGATCTTTCCGGTCGAACGGCCCACAGGGCGGTTGGCGCCGCGCGATCCGGCGAGAACGACGGGATTCGGCCGTTGCGGTGTTTGACCGTCGGTCTCGTCTGGAAGATTGTTCGACGATCTGGCAGAGTTTAAAATATCTGTTACATGACCGACGCAAAAGACCTGACATCGCCCCGAACGGGGTGCCAAAAGGAAAGACCGTAGCATGAGCAGCCTTCAGAACCGTGTTATCCGCATCATCGCCGAACAGGCGGTGCTGGACCCCACCGATGTCACCCTCGACAGCACCCTCGACAGTCTCGGGATCGACAGCCTTGGTCTGGTCGAGAGCATCTTTGCCATCGAGGAAGCGTTCGACATCACGGTGCCGTTCAACGCAAATAATCCTGCCGAGAGCGATTTCGACATCTCTTCAGTCCGTTCGATCATCGCCGGCATCGAAAAGCTGATCGCGGAGCAGGCATGAAACGCGTCGTCATCACCGGTGCCGGCACGATCAACGCGCTCGGCCATACCGTCCCGCAGACGCTTGCGGCAATGAGCGAAGGTCGCTGCGGGATCGGCGAGCTGGAGTTTCGCGATGTCGAGCGGCTGTCGATCCGGATCGGCGCGCAGGTCCGCGGCTATGATCCCGAATCACAGTTCAACCGCCAGCAGCTTGCGCTCTACGACCGATTTACCCAGTTCACTCTGATCGCGGCGCGCGAGGCGATCGCGCAGGCGGGGCTGGAATTTTCGGGTGAATTGGGGGCGCGGGCGGGGGTGATCCTCGGCAATTCCGGCGGCGGCATGACCACGCTCGATGAGAATTACCGCTCGGTCTATGAGGAGGGCAAGAACCGGGTCCATCCGTTTGTCGTCCCCAAGCTGATGAACAACGCCGCCGCCTCGCATCTGTCGATGGAGTTCGATCTCCGGGGGCCGACCTTTACCGTCTCGACCGCCTGCGCCTCGTCCAATCACGCCATGGCGCAGGCCTTTCAGATGGTGCATGGCGGGATCACGCCGGTGATGGTCACGGGCGGATCGGAATCGATGCTCTGTTTTGGCGGGGTCAAGGCCTGGGAGGGGCTGCGGGTAATGAGCCGCGATGCCTGTCGCCCGTTTTCGGCCAATCGCAACGGCATGGTGCAGGGCGAGGGCGCGGCGATCTTCGTCTTTGAGGAACTGGAACATGCCCGCACGCGCGGGGCCGAGATCCTTGCCGAGGTGGTGGGCTTTGCCATGACCTCGGATGCCTCCGATATCGTCATGCCCTCAAAGCAGGGCGCGGCGCGGGCGATCGAGGGGGCCCTGCGCGATGCCCGCGTGAACCGCGAGGAGGTGGGCTATATCAACGCCCATGGCACCGGCACGGCCGCCAATGACAAAACCGAATGTGCGGCGGTGGCCGATGTCTTTGGTCCACATGCCGACAAGCTGATGATCTCCTCGACCAAGTCGATGCACGCCCATCTGATCGGCGGCACCGGTGCGGTCGAACTTCTGGCCTGCATCATGGCGTTGCGCGACGGCATCATTGCGCCCACCATCGGTTATGAGGAACCCGATCCCGAATGCGCGCTGGATGTCGTGCCGAACGAGGCGCGCGAGGCAGAGGTGAAGGTCGCGCTCAGCAATGCCTTTGCCTTTGGCGGGTTGAATGCCGTGTTGGCGTTGCGGCGGTTTGTCTGACCCTCAAAGAAACACGCCGCCCCTGACCGGAGCGGCGTGATTGCCGGTGCAACCGGTGGCCGCGCTCAGTTGTTCAGAACCGAGGCGGCCTCGAACGCTGCGGTGAAACCCTTGAGCGAGGCGCTGATCCGCACTTTCTGATCGGGCGCTTGCGCCGGCACGATCTCGATCGTGGCCGTCACTCCGGACTTCATCGCGTCCACATCCGCTTGCGACAGTCCGATCCTGGCAAAACAGCCGCCCATCGTGCAGAACGAATAGGCATAGCTCTTGGCCTTGCCGCTATCGATCGACACCTTTACCTCTTCGGTCAGAAGCGTGCCCAAAGGCACCGCGAGGGTCGCCCCTGCAACAACCGGTCCGCCGGGGGGCAGGCGATAGAGGCTGAACTCCGCGACCGGATTGCCAGCAGCCTCGGTCAGCAACTGATACATCTGGCAAAGATCCTCGTTGTCTCCGGCGGGAAAGCACTTGATCTGCCAGTCACCATGCTCTTCGCGGATAAAGGACGGGTCTTGGCGCACTTCGCGTCCGGTATCGAGTTCGATTGCCGGAGCAGGGGTCTCGGCCTGGGTTTCCCCCGGCGCAGGTTCTACGGCGGGCGGCGTCTCGGTTGTGGTGGTTTGCGCGCTGAGGGTGGTGGCCATCGCCAGCAGGGCGGCAAGAGACAGGCTGGAAAGTAATCTAGGCATTGGTTCCCCATGATCGGCTGACTTCGTTGCTGCGCTCTAACACGGCGCGCGGGCACTGTCAGGAGCAAAACAGCTGAATTCCGCACACTTCGGCGGGGTTGAGCGCATTTCTGTCGCCACGCCCGGCGCTTTGCGACGCTGCTCTCTGATCGGCACAAAAAGAAAGAGGCCTTGCGGCCTCTTCCTGTCTTCTCCCCGTCGGACTGGCCGACTTAGTTATTGCGAGAGACGCTAGGACACAAGCCGCCTTGGGTCAACTGGCTATGTCGCATAATTGATAAAAAAGGCCGCACCTTGAAGGCGCGGCCAGTCTGACAGGGAGGAAGTCATCCGCGACCAGAGGACGTGCGATCTCGGATGTGAATTCAGACTGGCAGAGAACCGTTAAATTTGTATGGTCAAGAGGTGGCATTTTCTAGACAGGAGGATCGGCGTGCAGACTTCAGTTTTCGTGGGCGGTGGCGGGCCGGATTATGGCGAACCGCAGGAGTTGCTGCTGAGTTATGCCAACCGCCATGGGCTGATCGCTGGCGCGACCGGAACCGGCAAGACCGTGACCCTGCAAATTCTGGCCGAGGGGTTTTCGGATGCCGGAGTGCCGGTGATCCTGTCGGACATCAAGGGCGACATCTCGGGCATGGCAGAGCCGGGCAGTCCTGAGGGCAAGCTGCACAAGCCCTTCAGCGAGCGCGCCGCCAAGATCGGCTTTGAGGGGTTTCGCTATGACAGCTTTCCGGTGGTGTTCTGGGATCTCTTTGGCGAGCAAGGCCATCCGGTGCGCACCACGCTGGCCGATATGGGCCCGCTGCTGCTCTCGCGCCTGATGGGTCTCACAGAGGCGCAGGAGGGCGTGCTCAACATCGCTTTTCGCGTGTCAGACGAAGAGGGGCTGCCGCTTCTCGATCTCAAGGATTTGCAGGCGCTGCTGACCTGGGTGGGACAGAATGCGGGCGATCTGTCGCTGCGCTATGGCAATGTCGGCACCGCCTCGGTCGGCGCGATCCAGCGGGCGCTTCTGGTGCTGGAAAATCAGGGTGGGGCGCATTTCTTTGGCGAACCTGCGCTGGCGCTCGAGGATCTGATGCGGGTTACGCCCGAGGGGCGCGGCCATATCAACATCCTTGCCGCCGACCGGCTGATCAACTCGCCACGGCTTTACGCCACCTTCCTGCTCTGGCTTCTGAGCGAGTTGTTCGAGACGTTGCCCGAGGTGGGCAATCCCGAAAAGCCAAAGCTGGTGTTCTTCTTCGACGAGGCACATCTGTTGTTTGACGACGCGCCAAAGGCACTGGTTGACAAGGTGGAACAGGTGGCGCGGCTGATCCGGTCCAAGGGGGTGGGGGTCTATTTCATCACCCAGAACCCTGATGACGTTCCCGAAAACATCCTTGGCCAGCTTGGCAACCGCATCCAGCACGCGCTGCGCGCCTTTACCGCGCGCGATCAGAAGGCGCTCCGGCGCGCGGCGGAAACCTATCGCCCCAATCCGCGATTTGATACGGTCGAGGCGATCCGCGATGTCGGGACCGGCGAGGCGGTGACTTCACTTCTGGAGGCCAAGGGGGTGCCGGGCGTGGTCGAACGCACGCTCATTCGTCCACCATCCACACGGCTTGGCCCCTGCGATGCCGCCACCCGTCGCCGGATCATCGAAACCTCGCCGTTGGCGGGCAAATACGAGGCCGCCTTTGACCGCGAATCGGCGCATGAGATCCTTGCGGCGCGGGCCGCTGCCGCCGCGCGGGACGCCGAAGAGGCAGAAGCCCGCGTCGCGCGGGAGGCCGAGGCGGATCGTGACTACAAGGCCGCGCGGCGCTATTCCGGCGAGGCCCGTCCCAAAGGCGTTTCCAGCCGCCCGCGCAGCAGCAGCCGACAACCCGACTCTCTGGGGGGGGCGCTGACCGAAGCCGTGCTCAAGGAGCTTTCGGGCACCACTGGCCGCCGCCTCATGCGGGGCCTTCTGGGCGGTCTTTTCAAGGGGCGTTGAGACGCAGCTGAAGCCGACGTGGCAGGCTTCAGACGGGGAGGGCCGCCAGATCCCGTGCCAGCGCCGTGTACATGTCTTCGGCATGGAGCAGGCGGTCTTTCTTCAGGCCCTTGTGCTCGACTCGAATCAGGGCCTCTACCCCGATGAAGAAGGGCAGCCAGAGCCGTCGTTCGGTTTCGCTCAGCTCGAAGACCTTGGCAAAAATCTGGAGTCCCTTGCGGTCCACGCCCAGTTGGCGCTGTGTTGACGGGATCATGCCGCGTCGGCCCATATGGACCAGAAACCGGGCTATATCCTTGCAAACCGGCAACCGGGCCGAGCCGCCCGTATCGATGCCGGTCAGTCGATTCTTGCTGAGAATGAGATTGTTGGGATGAAAATCGCCATGACAGATCGCCACCCGCCAGTCACAGCCGGCGAGCGCTCCAGCGATGGCGCGCAGATGGCGCAGGATTTCGACCTCCGGGATGCGCAGCCGGGCAAAGGCTTGGTGCGCCGCCCCGCGCTCGGCCCGCGCCAGCCAGCCCGCCACATTGCCCGCAGACCAGTATTCGGTCGTCTCGGTATAGTGGCGCAGCCATTCGGCAGCGGGGCGCAGATGCGCCACGCGCCGCGCGGGAAGGGTGTGCCAGAGATGTTCCAGCAGCGGCGGACCGTCAACCCTTTCCACCACCATCAGCCCGGCATCCGGCAGATAGAACAAAGGTTCTGGAACGCGATAGGGGCCGTCCTGCATGATCGGCCATATCCGTGTCAGTTCCTGCCATTCCCGCGCCAGCCGCTCCTGCTCCTGGGGTTCCGCGAGACGGATCACGACGGCGCGATTGTGCCATCTGCCCGCCAGAACGGCGCGCCGGCCGGGCACGAGACGCAGCACATCGTCGATCTCGGCACTCTCGAGAGCGGCATGGTTGCGGCGCGCCAGATCAAGGTGGGCGCGCAGAACGCTGAGCGTTTCTGAGTCGGTCAGCAGGTCAGGACGAGAGGTATCCGGCATAGCCGCAAAGTCTCACCACCTCCGAGCCGCGTCAACCGATTTGCACCCATGCGGCAGCGCGGTTATGCTGGCGCATGACCGCCGCCGCAAGAGGACACAAGCGATGCCTGATACCCCCGCCTCCGAAATGTCATTCGAGCAGGCCATGAAGGAACTCGAACAGGTTGTCGGACGGCTTGAACGGGGCGATGTGGCGCTTGAGGACTCGATCGCGCTCTATCAGCGCGGTGCCGATCTCAAGAAGCGCTGTGAGGCCAAGCTCAAGGAAGCCGAGGAAAAGGTGGCGGCCATCACGCTCGATGGCAATGGCCAGCCTGCGAGCCTGCGACCGCTCGAGGGCCTCTGATCCAGATGCAGGACAGGCTTGCCGCCGATGCCGCCGCGATCCAGGGGCATTTCGATCGCGTATTGCTCGATTTCGGCACCGGTCCTGTGGCCGAGGCCATGCGCTATGCCACGCGCGGCGGCAAACGCATTCGCGGCTTTCTGGTGAGGGAGAGCGCGCGCCTGCATGACGTGCCCGAGGCGGCGACGCTCTGGCCCGCCACCGGCATCGAGGCGCTTCATGCCTATTCCCTCGTGCATGATGACCTGCCCGCCATGGATGATGACGCGCTGCGCCGGGGCCAGCCCACGGTGCATGTCAAATGGGACGAGGCGACGGCGATTCTGGTGGGTGACGCGCTGCAATCTCTGGCCTTCGAGATGGTCGCGCATCCCGACTGCGGCCCGCCCGCGATCCGCGCCGATCTGGCGCTCAGCCTCGCACGGGCGGCAGGCGGGCAGGGGATGGTGCTGGGCCAGGCGCTCGACATCGCCGCCGAAACCGCCGCGCTGCCGCTCACGCTGGAGGCCATCACCACGTTGCAGGCGGCCAAGACCGGGGCGCTCATTCTTTGGGCCGCAACTGCCGGCGCGCGCATGGGCGGCGGCGATCTCGCGCCGCTTTCGGCCTATGCCCGCGCGCTTGGCCTGGCGTTCCAGATTCAGGACGACGTGATCGACGTGACCGGCGATGCCCATGCCGCGGGCAAGGCGGTGGGCAAGGATGCCGCGGCGGGCAAGGCAACCTTTGTCTCGCTTCTCGGCCTCGAAGGCGCGCGCGCCCGCGCTGCGGCGCTTGTTGACGCGGCCGACGATGCGCTATCTTGCTATGGGGCGCGGGCCGATGGCTTGCGCGCTCTTGCCCGCTTCGTTATCTCGCGCCAGAACTAGACCTTCAGTCAGGGAGGGGTCCATGCCCGACCGCCCGCAAACGCCGCTGCTCGATCAGGTTGCAAGCCCTGCGGATCTCAAACGCTTCTCGGATCCGCAACTGGTGCAACTGGCGAATGAACTGCGCGCCGAGACGATCTCGGCGGTCTCCAAGACCGGCGGGCATCTGGGCGCGGGCCTCGGCGTGGTCGAACTGACCGTGGCGCTGCACCATGTCTTTGATGCCCCCCGCGACAAGATCATCTGGGATGTCAGCCACCAAAGCTATCCGCACAAGATCCTCACCGGTCGGCGCGACCGCATCCGCACGCTGCGGCAAAAGGACGGGCTGTCGGGCTTCACCAAACGCTCGGAATCGCCCTACGATCCCTTTGGCACGGCCCATAGTTCGACCTCGATCAGCGCGGCTCTGGGCTTTGCCGTAGCGCGTGACCTGGGCGGCAATTGCCCGACGGGCCTCGGCGATGCGATTGCGGTGATCGGCGACGGGGCGATGTCGGCGGGCATGGCCTTTGAGGCCATGAACAACGCAGGCCATCTGAAAAAGCGCCTGATCGTGATCCTCAACGACAACGAGATGTCGATCGCGCCGCCGGTGGGCGCGCTCTCGACCTATCTCTCGCGGCTCTACGCCGGAGAGCCGTTTCAGGAATTGAAGGCCGCCGCCAAGGGGGCGATTTCGCTCTTGCCACCACCCTTTCAGGAGGGCGCGCGCCGCGCCAAGGACATGCTCAAGGGGCTGGCCGTCGGGGGCACGCTCTTTGAGGAACTGGGTTTCTCCTATGTCGGCCCCATCGACGGGCATGACATGGACCAACTGCTGCCGGTGCTGCGCACCGTCAAGGCGCGCGCCAGCGGGCCGATCCTGATCCACGTGCTGACCAAAAAGGGCAAGGGCTATGGCCCGGCCGAAAACGCCCGCGATGGCGGTCATGCGACGGCGAAGTTCGACGTCCTGACCGGTGTGCAGCGCAAATCCCCCTCCAATGCGCCCAGTTACACGTCGGTCTTTGCCAAGGCGCTGCTGAGCCATGCCGCACAGGATGACAAGATCTGCGCCGTGACCGCCGCGATGCCCGATGGCACCGGGCTCAACCTCTTTGCCGAGCGCTACCCGTCGCGGCTCTTTGACGTGGGCATCGCCGAACAACACGCCGTGACCTTCTCGGCGGGACTGGCGGCTGGCGGGCTCAAACCCTTTTGCGCGCTCTATTCCACCTTTCTGCAACGCGGCTACGATCAGGTCGTGCATGACGTGGCCATTCAACGCCTGCCGGTGCGTTTTGCCATTGATCGGGCGGGGCTTGTCGGGGCCGACGGGGCCACCCATGCGGGTGCCTTCGATATCGCCTTTCTCGCCAATCTGCCGGGTTTCGTGGTGATGGCCGCCGCCGATGAGGCGGACCTGGTGCATATGGTCGCGACGGCGGTGGCGCATGATGCAGGCCCCATCGCCTTTCGCTATCCGCGCGGCGAGGGGACCGGCGTCGAGATGCCCGAACGCGGACAACCGCTCGAAATCGGCAAGGGCCGGATCATCGAGGCGGGATCGCGCGTGGCGATCCTGTCATTCGGCACGCGACTATCGGAGGTGCTAAAGGCGTCCGAATCGCTGCGTGCGCGCGGCATCCGGCCGACCATCGCCGATGCCCGCTTTGCCAAGCCGCTCGATACGGCACTGATCCTCGATCTCGCGGCCACGCATGAGGCCCTGATCACGATCGAGGAGGGTGCCATTGGCGGGTTCGCAAGCCATGTCAGTCATTTACTGGCCGAAGCTCAGGTGTTTGACCGGGGCTTCAAGTTTCGCTCGATGGTGTTGCCGGACATCTTCATCGATCAGGCCAGCGCCGAGGACATGTATGCCGTGGCCCGCCTCAACGCCGCCGATATCGAGGCGCGGGTGCTCGATGTGCTGGGCATCGCGCAGATCGCTGGCAAACGCGCCTGAAATCCCTATCTTGAGGTGGGAAAGGAGCGCTCCATGCCCCGTCTCGTCGCCCTTCTTCTCTGCCTGATTCAGACGTTTCCGGTCGGGGCCCTCGAGACGAGTGTCGGCCGGCTTGCCGTCACCAAGATGGCGGGCGGGCTGGAGGAACCCTGGGCGCTCGGCTTTCTGCCCGACGGCGGCGTGCTGATCACCGAACGCGGCGGACGGCTGCTGCTGCTCGAGCAAGGCCGTCTCGACCCGGTTCACGGCCTTCCCGAGGTCGCGGTGATCGGGCAGGGCGGGTTGCTCGACGTGCTGGTGCCAAGGGATTTCGCGGCAACCGGGACGATCTATCTGACATTCGCCAAGTGGCAGTCCGGAAGGCCAAACGGCACGGGCACGGCGGTGGCGCGGGCGCGGCTCGATCCGCGCGGCCGCCAACTGACCGACTGGACCGAGATCTTCGAGCTGACCCCCGGATCGGCGGGCGGCGTCCATTTCGGATCGCGGCTGGTCGAGGGGCCGGATGGCACTCTCTTTGTCACCATCGGCGAGCGCGGCGAAGCCGACGCGGCCCAGGATCTCGGGCGCGAGAACGGCTCGGTCATCCGCATCGCTCGCGATGGTGGCATCCCCGAGGACAACCCCTTTCTCGCAACGCCCGGCGCGCGACCGGCGATCTGGTCCTATGGCCACCGCAACCCGCAGGGTGCGGCGCTTGACGCCGCGGGCGCGCTCTGGGTCGTCGAACATGGCGCCAAGGGGGGCGACGAGGTCAATCTTATCCGCCGCGGGGCCAATTACGGCTGGCCGGTGATCTCCTATGGCACGCATTACTCCGGCAAGCCGATTGGCGAGGGGGCCCACAAGCCGGGCATGGAGCAACCCGCCTTCTACTGGGATCCCTCCATCGCTCCCTCCGGCATGATGATCTATTCGGGCCGTCTTTGGCCGGAGTGGCAGGGCGACATCTTTGTCGGGTCGCTCAAGTTCGACCTGATCTCGCGGCTCTCCGGCATGCCGCTTGCCGAGGCCGAGCGCCTTCATGCCCCCGAGACCGATCGCGTCCGCGACATCCGCGAGGCGCCCGATGGCAGTATCTGGTTTCTGAGCGTGGGCAACGGCGCGGCCTATCGCATCACGCCAGAGTGATCTTTCATCGTTCCAAAAATACTCGAAAAACCAGACCTGCCTCAGACCGACAGGCGCGAGGTATGCGCGCCGCGCTCACGATAGGGTGTGGTGTCGTAATGCGCCCGGTAGCATTTCGAGAAATGTGACGGCGAGGCAAAGCCGCAGGCCAGCGCCACGTTGATCACCGTCATGTCGGTCTGCATCAGCAGGTTGCGCGCCTTTTGCAGCCGGAGTTCCATGTAATAGCGCTTGGGGCTGCGGCTGAGATAGCGGCGAAAAAGCCGCTCAAGCTGGCGGGTGGACATGCCGACGTCACGCGCGAGGACGGAGGGGCTGATCGGCTCCTCGATATGGCTTTCCATCATCTGGATGACCTGGCTCAGCTTGGGATGGCGCACCCCGATGCGGGTCGGCACCGACAGGCGCTGGGTGTCCTGATCGGTGCGGATCGAAGAATAGATCTGCTGATCGGCCACCGCATTGGCCAGCCTCTCGCCGTGATCATCTGCGATGATGTTGAGCATCAGATCGATCGACGAGGTGCCGCCCGCCGTGGTCATGCGGTTGCCGTCGATGACAAAGACCGATTTGGTCAGGTGCACATCGTCGAATTCCTCGAGAAAGCTGTCGTGGTTTTCCCAATGGATCGTCGCGCGCTTGCCATCCAGCAGACCGGCCCGCGCCAGCACATAGGCGGCGGTGCACAGCCCGCCGATCTTGAGCCCCTTGCGTGCCTCGCGCCGGAGCCAGTTCAGGATGCGTTTGGTGGCGGCCACCTGCACGTCCACGCCGCCACAGACCAGCACGATGTCATCGCGATTCAACGCGCTCAGTGGAAAATCAAGGTGAAACAGCACGCCCGCCGAGCACGCGACCACATCATCGGAGTCCCCCGTCAGGGCCCAACTGTAAAGTGGTTCTTCGGCCATCCGGTTGGCGATGCGCAGGCATTCTACGGCAGAGGCAAAGCTGAGCAGCGTGAATTTGTCGAGCAGCACAAAGACAAAGCGCTTTGGCGCTTTGGGCGGGCTGACCTCTATCTTTCCGGCTTCAGGCGTCATCACAAACCGAATCCCTGACCCTGTCGTGTTGTCTCGCGTCTGTCACGAAACGGTTGTGATTGACAAGAGATGAGGGCGTCTTTGCCGGGATTTCCTGCAATACCCATATGGTCACTTGGGAGTGGTTTCAGTATAGACAGATTTCAGACTGCGGAAAAGTGGAGACGGATCATGACGGACTGGCAAAAATCGGACTGGCGCGCGAAGCCGCGGGTGCAGATGCCTGATTATCCTGATCCGGCTGCGCTCGCGGCGGTCGAGGCGCGTCTGCGACAATACCCTCCCCTGGTTTTTGCCGGTGAGGCGCGGCGTCTGAAATCACAGCTTGGGGCGGCCTCGCGGGGCGAGGCGTTTCTGCTTCAGGGCGGGGACTGTGCCGAGGCCTTCGATCAGTTCTCGGCCGATGCAATTCGCGACACGTTCAAGGTCATGCTGCAAATGGCAATGGTGCTGACCTATGGCGCCAAGGTGCCGGTCGTGAAGGTGGGCCGCATGGCCGGCCAGTTTGCCAAGCCGCGCTCGGCGCCGACCGAGGTGATCGAGGGCGTGGAACTGCCCAGCTATCGCGGCGACATCATCAACGAATTGGCCTTCACGCCCGAGGCCCGTATTCCGAACCCGGAAAAGATGTTGCAGGCTTATACTCAGGCCGCCGCCACGCTCAACCTCCTGCGCGCGTTTTCAACCGGCGGCTATGCCGATGTGCATCAGGTGCATGCCTGGACGCTGGGATTCACCGAGAGCGAGAAGGCCGCGAAATACCGCGACATGGCCAATCATATCTCGGATGCGCTCGATTTCATGAAGGCCGCGGGGATCGACAGCGACAGCGCGCACACGCTGCGCACGGTTGATTTCTACACCTCGCACGAGGGCCTGCTTCTGGAATATGAAGAGGCGCTCTGCCGGCTCGATTCAACCTCTGGCAAATGGCTGGCGGGGTCAGGCCACATGCTCTGGATCGGCGACCGAACGCGCCAACCCGAGGGGGCGCATGTCGAATTCCTGCGCGGGGTTCTCAATCCGATCGGTCTCAAATGCGGGCCGAGCATGACCTCTGAGGATCTCAAGCGCCTGCTCGCCACGCTCAACCCCAGAAACGACGCCGGGCGCCTCACGCTGATCGCGCGGTTCGGGGCGGGCAAGGTCGCCGAAAACCTGCCACGCCTTATCCGCACGGTGCAGGCCGAGGGGGCCAGCGTCCTGTGGGTCTGCGATCCGATGCATGGCAACACGATCAAATCGGCCAGCGGCTACAAGACCCGCCCCTTTGAGTCGGTGCTGCGCGAGGTGCGCGACTTCTTTGCCATTCACAAATCCGAGGGCACGATCCCTGGTGGCGTCCATTTCGAGATGACGGGTCAGGACGTGACCGAATGCACCGGCGGGATGCGGGCCTTGTCGGACGAAAATCTGAGTGCCCGCTATCACACCGCCTGCGATCCGCGCCTCAATGCCAGCCAATCACTCGAACTGGCCTTTCTTGTGGCCGAGGAACTGTCGGTCCTGCGGCTCGACCGTCAGCAGGCGGAGGCGGTCTGAGCCAGAACGGACGGTCTATTTCACCACCCGAAGATGGGTGCGGCAGCGCAGCACCGTCGAGTCCTGCATCGCGGCCCCGCCATGCAGCGCGCGCAGCGGCGTGGTGGCCGCGCCGCTCAGTGCCTCCATCCGCGCCGCCACGATCTCGAACCGGCGGGACGGGCGGCCGATCTGGCCACTGGTCACGAAACACCCCAAGGCGCGCGATACGTCGCCCAGATCGCTGCGCAGCGGCAGCAGGATCAGCGTGCCGGTCATGTCTGGCCGTCCCACACCGGCGCGGCTGCGCAGGTCCATCCTGAGCGCCGCCGGGGCCTCGAAGAGATCGACCAGCCGCAGGGCAAAATCGTCGCGCGCGGCAGGGGCGATGAAGCTGCTCAATGGCATACCGCGCACTTCCATGCCCATAAGCTCGCTCAGATGCTGGCCCGCGATCCGAAGCCGCGTGACCCCCGGTGCGATTCGTTCGGCGATGAAGGCGTTGGGCAGCAAGGCGTCGATTCGGCGCGGGTCGATATCCGATCGGCGCGGCACGACATGGCCCTTGCGCATGCTCTCCCAATAGCTGCGGAAGGCGTGCAGCTGGACGGACCGTCCCTCCTGCTGACGTCCCTCCTGCTGACGTCCCTCGCGCGTCTCGGTCAGCGTCCGCGTGCTATCGTCCAACATCGTCTTACCCTTTCAAAACGCGATTGCGTTAAACCTGATCATCGCGCGGGCCCCTTTAGACCGAGCCTTGAACCCGTGCTCTGCCATCCTGCGATGCAGGCAATCTGCCACAAGACCGGAGCGATTTGTCTAAAAATCGAATCGATTGGTTAACCACCGGGCAAGCGCCCGTGACGCGGCCGCGCTTGCCAGTCGGGCGAGCAATGGCTAGGACAGGGCAGAGCCGGAGCACAGGGAGCCTGACCCGCATGATCCAGTCGATGACCGCCTTTGCCACCGCCAAGGGCGGACATGCGGGCCAGAGCTGGGTCTGGGAAATGCGCAGCGTCAATGGCAAGGGCCTCGATCTGCGGCTCCGTCTGCCCGAAGGCATCGACGGGCTGGAGGCCGGGTTGCGCGCGGCGCTCGATCGCACGCTGGCGCGCGGCAATGTCAGTCTCACGCTCAAACTCCAGAGCACCGCGCCGGTCGGCGCGCGCAACCTCAACAGCGCCGTGCTCGACGCCGTGCTTCAGGCCATGGCCGAGGTTGAAAGCCGCGCCATGGAGGTCGGCGTATCGCTTGCGCCCGCCACCGCCGCCGACGTGCTCGGTCTCCCCGGCGTGCTCGAGAACCGGGAGGGGGGGGACGATGCAGGCGACCTCGGTCGCGTCCTGCTGGCGGATTTCGAGTCTGTGCTCGAAAGTTTCATCGCCATGCGCCAGAGCGAGGGTGCCGCGCTCGCGATGGTGCTGAGCGCACAGGTGAACGAGATCGCACGACTGACGGATGAGGCCCGCGCGCTGCTTGACAGCCGCTCGGCGGAGATTGCCCGCAGTCACCGCGCCGCGCTCTCGCGCGTGATCGAGACCGCAGCGGATGTCGATTCCGGGCGCGTCGCGCAGGAACTGGCGCTTCTGGCGGTGAAACTCGACGTGACCGAAGAGCTTGACCGTTTGCGGGCGCATGTCGCGGCCGCGCGTGCGTTGCTTGCCAAGGGCTCGCCGATGGGCCGCAAGCTGGATTTTCTCACCCAGGAATTCAACCGCGAGGCCAACACTCTGTGTTCCAAGGCCCAACATCCGGGCCTGACCATGGTCGGGCTTGCGCTGAAGGCGGTGATCGACCAGATGCGCGAACAGGTGCAGAATGTGGAATGATGGCGGCGGGCGGTCACGGCGGCACCGGCGGATCCGAGTATTTATGGAACGATGAAAAGCGTCCTGCAAGGAATTGAAACAAAAGAAAGAGCACGGTGATGAACCAGCGTCGGGGCCTCTTGATCATTCTCTCCTCGCCCTCGGGGGCAGGCAAATCCACGCTGTCGCGACGGCTGCGCGCGTGGGATCCGACGATCACCTTCTCGGTATCGGCCACAACGCGGTCGCCGCGCGAAGGGGAGCTGGACGGGACGGATTACCATTTTCTGACGAATGACCGCTTCAAGCGCGAGGTCGCGACGGGTGGAATGCTTGAACATGCGCATGTCTTTGGCAATTTCTACGGCAGCCCGCGCGCCCCGGTGCAGGCGGCGATTGACGCTGGACGCGACGTGCTCTTTGACATTGATTGGCAGGGGGCGCAGCAGATCCGCAACTCGGGTCTGGGAGAGCTTACCCTCTCGATCTTCCTGTTGCCGCCCTCAATCCGCGAGTTGCATCACCGCCTCGAAACCCGCGGACAGGACGCACCAGAGGTCATCGCCAAGCGCATGGAAAAGAGCTGGGACGAGATCAGTCACTGGGATGGCTATGATTTCGTTCTGGTCAATGACTCTCTGGACGTGACCGAGGCGCGCCTGAGAACCATCATCGAAGCAACGCGCCTGCGCCGCAGCCAGCAACCCTGGCTGATTGAGCATGTGCGTGCCTTGCAGACAGAATTCGAGGAGAGACAATGACAGTTTATGCGCTGGAGGGGCACCGCCCGTTGATCGCCGAGGATACCTGGGTTGCGCCCGATGCCAATCTGATCGGCAAGGTGGTGCTGGACACGGGGGCGTCGGTCTGGTTTGGCTGCACACTGCGCGGCGACAACGAAGTGATTCATGTCGGTGCGGGCAGCAATGTGCAGGAGAATTGTGTCATGCACACCGACATGGGCTATCCGTTGGTGATCGGCGCGGGCTGCACGATTGGTCACAAGGCGATGCTGCATGGCTGCATCATCGGCGAGAACTCTCTCATCGGGATGGGGGCCGCGGTGCTCAACGGGGCACGCATCGGGCGCAATTGCCTGATCGGCGCGGGGGCTCTGATCACCGAAGGCAAGGAGATTCCCGACGGAAGCCTCGTCATGGGCGCGCCGGGCCGCGTTGTGCGCAGCCTTGACGCTGCTGCCATCGACGGCCTGCGGGCCAGTGCGTTGCATTATCAACATAACATGCGCCGGTTTCGCGCGGGGCTCACGGTGCTCTGAGGTGCAATGACGGGTCTTGGATCGGTTCTGGCAGGGGTTCCGTTGGCGGCGATTGTGATCGGCCGCGACGAACGAATCCTGGCGGCAAATCCTGCCGCTTGCGATCTGCTGGGGCAGGGACTGGAGGGGCGACATCTGCTGACGGCGCTGCGCCAACCGGACGTGCTGGAGGCGATCGAGGCGAGCCTGCGCGATCAGCAGCCGCGCAAGATTACCTACCAGACTTCCGAGGCGGGGCGGGACAGCAGCTTTCAAGTGCATGTGGGCCCTGTCGAAACGTCGGACGCCCGCGGCACATTGGTCTGTTTCGAGGATCTGACCGAACGCGAACAGGCAGCGCAGATGCGGCGCGATTTTGTCGCCAATGTCAGCCACGAGTTGCGCACGCCTCTCACCGCGTTGATCGGATTCATCGAGACCCTGCAAGGCCCCGCGCGTCACGATCAGGCCGCCATCGACCGATTTCTGGGGATCATGCAATCCGAGGCGGCCCGGATGGAACGCCTGGTGCGGGATCTCTTGTCCCTCAGTCGTGTCGAAAGCGAAGAGCGTGTGCGGCCGCGTGATGCCGTAGATCTGGCATCGGTGATCAGTTCGGTTCTGCACGCACTGCGTCCGCTCGCGCGGGACCGGGGATGCGAAATCAGTTTCGACGCGCCCGACGGCATGATCGTGCGCGGTCATGATGACCAGCTTCAGCAGGTGTTCACCAACCTGATCGAGAATGCAATCAAGTATGGTGGCAAGAACAACCACATCACCATCACGCTTGAAGGTCTCCTGCGCGACGCAACCCTGCGCGCACCAGTCATTCTGGCACGGGTGCGCGATCAGGGTCCGGGGATCGATCCGCTGCATATCCCCCGCCTCACCGAACGGTTCTACCGCGTCGATACGCATCGGTCGCGCGAGATGGGGGGCACGGGCCTTGGCCTTGCCATCGTCAAGCATATCGTCAACCGCCACCGGGGAAGATTGCGAATCGCGTCAACCCCCGGCGAGGGCAGTGAATTCACGGTGATTCTGCCGCAATGGGAAAGAACCGAAGGTTGATGACTGCGTGAAAGCGCTTGATTTCATGAAAAATCTGCCTTGTCATTAAATCGTTACATAAAGTTAACAAAAGCGTCGTTGTAAGGGCTTAGCACCGCGATCGGGGTCACTTGTCCGTTCGGCGCCGAAGCCCCAGTGCCGGGAGTAATCCATGTTTGTTCATGCCATCGTTTTTGCCGCTGCGCGCCGAGGCCAGGTGCGACAAGGCCGAAGGGTCTTCTCAGGGTCTCCTTGGCGCGGCTCCCGCCATCGCGGAATTGGCTTTCTGCATCGCCAACCAGACCGTGACTGTTCCTGTCCATTTGGCCCCTCATGTTGACCTCGACGAAACCGGCCAAATCTTAACCAAGCCGAGAGATGACCGCACCGCAAGCACCAACACCCGACGCAAAGGCCAAGGATCCGCCCAATGTCCGACCAACACATCGTTTCCTCCTTCGACCGCGACCTCGAAACAATTCAGGCCCAGATCATGAAGATGGGGGGCATGGTTGAGCGTGCAATTTCTGATGCCGCCCGTTCGCTCGAGGCCCGTGACGAGGAACTTGCCGAAGAGGTCAGAGGCCGCGACAAGGCGATTGATGATCTCGAAGAGCAGATCAATCAGGAGGCCGTCCGCGTCCTTGCCCTGCGCTCACCCGCCGCGCGTGACCTGCGCCTCATTCTGACCGTGATCAAGATATCGGCCAATCTGGAGCGGATCGGTGATTACGCCAAGAACATGGCCAAGCGCACTTCCGTCCTGTCGCAACTGTCAGCGGTCAACGGCTCTCCGTCCGCGCTCCGCCGCATGGCCCGTGAAGTCGAGGGAATGCTCAAGCATGTGCTCGACGCTTATATCCAGCGCGACGTGGATCTCGCCCGCATGGTGATCCAGAGGGATCAGGACATCGATCAGATGTACAACGCGATCTTCCGCGAGTTCCTGACCTTCATGATGGAGGATCCCCGCAACATCACGCCCTGCATGCACTTGCATTTCATTGCCAAGAATACCGAACGCATGGGGGATCTGGTGACGTCCATCGCGGAACAGGTGATTTATCTTGTCACCGGCCAGATTCCGGACGAACCGCGACCCAAGGGCGACCAGACATCGACCGATCCGTCGGTGGCCCCCGAGTTGCGGGTCTGAAAGAGGAGCATCGCAAAATGTCCGTTGATCAACCAACGGTCCTGCTGGTCGAGGACGAGCCCGCACAGCGCGAAGTGCTTGGGTATAATCTTGAGGCGGACGGTTTCCGGGTGCTCACCGCCAGCAATGGCGAGGAGGCGCTCTTGATGGTGTCGGAAATGGCACCTGACATCATCGTTCTCGACTGGATGATGCCCAATGTTTCGGGGATCGAGGTCTGTCGTCAGCTCAAGACCCGCTCCGAGACCCGCGCGATCCCGATCATCATGCTCTCGGCGCGCTCCGAGGAGGTGGACCGCGTGCGCGGGCTGGAGATCGGCGCCGACGACTACGTGATCAAGCCCTATTCGCTGGTCGAACTCATGGCGCGCGTGCGAGCGCAACTGCGCCGCACCCGTCCCGCCTCGGTGGGCGAGCGGCTGGAATATCTCGATATCGTTCTGGACGCCGAGACCCATCGTGTGACGCGCGGCGAGAAGCCGCTGAAGCTGGGCCCGACCGAATTTCGCCTGCTGTCCACCTTCATGGAAAAGCCCGGCCGGGTCTGGTCGCGCGAGCAACTCCTTGACCGGGTCTGGGGCCGCGACATCTATGTCGATACCCGCACCGTTGACGTGCATATCGGCCGGTTGCGCAAGGCGCTCTGCCTGCATGGCGGCGACGACCCGCTACGCACCGTGCGCGGCGCGGGTTACGCGCTTGGGTAAGGGCGCTCAGCGCGGCAGGGGATCTTCGTCTTCGGTCTGGCCAGCCAGCCAGTCGCGGAATGTCGCAAGCGCCGGATCACGGTCGCGCTGCACCGGCCAGAGCAGATAGTAGGCACCTGAAACCGTTGTTCGCTGGCCCCAGACGCAGGTTAACCGCCCGGTTGCGATATCCTGTTCGGCCAGATAATCGGGCAACAAGGCGACACCCAGGCCATGCAGCGCGGCCTGCGTGATGGTTGAGAACTGGTCATAGACCGTGCCGCCCACCCTTGCGGCGTCAACCCCATGACCCTTGAACCACGCCTCCCACGCCTCGAGGCGGGTTTCGATGTGCAGCAGCGGTAGTCTCAACAGGTCTCTGGCGCTGTCGAGCGGCGGGCGTGACGCCAGAAAATCCGGCGAGGCCACGGGCAGCACGGCTTCGGTCTTGAGCCTCAGCGCATGGGTTCCCGGCCAGTCCGATTTCCCGAAATGTATCGCTGCATCAAATGGTTCTAAGGCGAAGTTGAATGGCTTGAGGCGCGTGGACAGGTTGATCGTCACTTCTGGATGGAGGCGGGCAAAATCGGCCAGTCGCGGCACCAGCCAGCGCATTCCAAAACTGGGAAGAATCGCGAGACTCAGGTTGCCACCCACCGGGTTGACCGTCAGCTTGACCGAGGCTTGAGCAATCTGCCGGAGCGCGCTGCGGATCTTGTCGGCATAATCTGCCGCCGCCGGCGTCAGCACTAGGCGGCGACCCTGCCGCAGAAAGAGCGTCACGCCTAGTTGATCCTCCAGTGTTTTCAACTGCCTGCTGATCGCGCTCTGGGTCTGGGACAGTTCCATCGCGGCCGATGTGGCGCTTCCCAGCCGGTCCAGCGCCTCAAGCGCGCGCAGTGATGCGATCGAGGGCAGAAGGCGGCGGGGTAGGGTCATGCTTGCGTTTTACTCATTGGTTGCGACGGAAAAATCGTTATTCAAGGCGGTTTGTCCAGTGTAATCTTTCGAAAACCTGTTGAAAACGCATAAGGACCTCACCATGAACGCCAAGACCCCGACGGTGCGCGCCAAGGATGCTCCCGATCTCAATACCTTCACGTGGGATGATCCGTTCCGCCTTGCCGATCAACTCTCGCAAGAGGAGCGGATGATCGCCGAAAGTGCCCGCAGTTTTGCTCAGGAGACCCTGCAACCGCGGGTCATTGCTGCCTATCGCGAAGAACGGGTTGATCCGGGGATTTTCCTGGAGATGGGGCAAATGGGGCTCCTTGGCACCACCATTCCCGAGGCCTATGGCGGGCTTGGCGCGGGCTATGTCAGCTATGGCCTGGTTGCCCGTGAGATCGAGCGGGTCGATTCGGGCTATCGCAGCATGATGAGCGTGCAATCCTCGCTCGTGATGTATCCGATCTATGCTTACGGGTCCGAGGAGCAGCGCCGCAAATACCTGCCTGGTCTCGCGCGTGGAGAGTTGATCGGCTGTTTCGGCCTTACGGAACCCGATGCCGGCAGCGATCCGGCAGGCATGAAAACCCGCGCCTTGCGCACGAAAGACGGCTATCGCCTGACCGGCACCAAGATGTGGATTTCCAACAGCCCGATTGCTGATGTTTTCGTGGTCTGGGCAAAATCCGAGGCGCATGACGGCAAGATCAGGGGGTTCATCCTCGAAAAAGGCATGAAGGGCCTCAGCGCGCCGAAAGTGGGCGGCAAGCTCAGTCTTCGCGCCTCTGTCACCGGCGAGATCGTGATGGACAACGTGGAGCTGTCAGAGGACGCACTTTTACCGCATGTTCAAGGGCTTAAAGGGCCATTTGGATGTTTGAACAGAGCCCGTTACGGGATCGCCTGGGGGGTCATGGGGGCGGCCGAATTCTGCTGGCATGCGGCGCGGCAATACGGCCTCGACCGGCGGCAATTCAATCGGCCTCTCGCCCAAACCCAGCTCTTTCAGCTCAAACTGGCCAATATGCAGACCGAGATTGCCCTAGGCCTGCAAGCCGCGCTGCGCGTCGGCCGTCTGATGGACGAGGCCAATGCCGCCCCCGAGATGATCAGCCTGATCAAGCGCAACAATTGCGGCAAGGCGCTGGAGATCGCTCGCCATGCCCGCGACATGCATGGCGGCAACGGAATTTCCGAGGAATTTCAGGTCATCCGGCACATGGTCAATCTTGAGACGGTGAACACCTACGAGGGCACCCATGACGTGCACGCCCTGATCCTTGGTCGCGCGCAAACCGGCTTGCAAGCGTTCTTCTGACAGGGCAGGGTCGGACCGGGCACCAAGACCGGGCACCAAAGGGAACCATGATGACCGCAGGGTTGGGAAACCTCTGGCGCGACAGCGCCGCCGAACAATTTTCGACCTCTCAGTTCCAGGGCAACCGCAACGCCGATCTCGCCATCATTGGCGGCGGTTTTACCGGACTTTCCGCTGCGCTCCACGCCTCAGGGCAGGGCGCTGACGTGACCTTGCTTGAGGCCGAGACCATCGGTCATGGGGGATCAGGGCGCAATGTCGGGCTGGTCAACGCCGGGTTGTGGCTGCCGCCAGAGGAGGTCTGCAAAGCGCTCGGAGAGCATCCCGGCGAGCATCTCAACCGCGTTCTGGCCGCCGCACCTGATCTGGTCTTCGATCTCATCGGACGCCATGCCATCGCCTGCGAGCCGGTGCGCGCCGGCACGCTGCATCTTGCACATGCTCCAAGTGGTCTGGGCCAGTTGCAGATGCGCCTTGCACAGATGCAGGCACGAGGTGCTCCGGTCCGGCTGTTGGAGGCGCAGGAGGTGGCGACCCGCCTTGGCTCCGAGCGGTTTCATGGCGCGCTGCACGATCCGCGCGCCGGCACGATTCAACCGCTTGCCTATGCGCGGGGCCTGGCGCGCGCGGCGACTTCTGCGGGCGCGCGGTTGCACGAGCATAGTGCCGTGACCAGTGCTGAACGGCGCGGTGGGCAATGGCTGATTACCACGCGGGGCGGCAAGTTGCAGGTGCGCAAGCTGCTGATTGCCACCAATGCGTATCATCAGTCGGTCTCCCATCTCGACCTGCCCAAGGTGCCGGTGGTGCAATATTTTCAGATCGCCACCGCGCCCCTTGGTGACAATCTGGCGGGCGATATCCTGTCGGGCGGCGAAGGCGCGTGGGATACCGGCCTGATCATGACGTCGATCCGGCGCGATCAGGCGGGACGGGTGATCCTTGGCGGCATGGGTGGAGAGGCCCGTCAGCATACCGATTGGGCGGTGCGCAAGCTGGCACAGCTGTTTCCGCGCCTCAGGGGGGCCACGATCGAACATGCCTGGTCCGGCCGCATCTCCATGCCCGCGAACCATCTGCCGCGCATTCAGCGCGTGGGGCAGGGGGCGTATGCCATCTATGGTTATTCCGGGCGCGGCATCGGTCCCGGCACGGTTTTCGGCAAAGCCGTGGCCGAAGCGCTGTTGCAGGAAACGGAGGCGGGTCTGCCCGTGCCTGCCATCGCGACCCATCACGAGCGCCTCGTTGCGCTCAAGACGCTCTACTATGAAACCGGCGCAAGGTTGGTTCATCTGTCCGCCGCACGACGCTGACAGAATTGCACAGCCGATGTGTGAACGCGGATGATTGCCCCGCCATCTGACGCGACTATTTATCGTCGAGGTCGATAACCCGGGTGTGACATGGCAACGGCAGAGCAAAACGTAGACTTTACCACGGGAAATCTTTTCCGGCATGTTTCGGTGATGTCGCTGACCTCGAGCATCGGTTTGATGGCGATCTTTGCCGTTGATCTGATCGATATCCTGTTCATTTCGATGTTGGGACGCGACGAGTTGGCAGCCGCTGCCGGTTACGCCTCTGCGATCATGTTCTTTGCAAGTGCCATCAATATCGGCCTGTCGATCGCCGCCGGTGCTCTGGTTGCGCGTGCCTTGGGCCGGAACGATACGGTTGATGCCCGGGAATTCGCAACCAGTTCTGCGGCGTTCGCAATCGTCGTCGGTCTGGTCATTCCAGTGCTCGCCTTGCCCAAGATCGAGTTTGTTCTGGGGCTGACGGGCGCGCAGGGAGCGGTCGCGGACATGGCGGCCCGCTATCTCTGGATCATTCTGCCAAGCACCTTCCTGTCAGGACTGTCAATGGTCGCGGTCGCCGTTTTGCGGGCCTATGGCGATGCCCGGCGGGCGATGTATCCCGCCTTGCTCGGGGCGGCGGTCAATGCGGTGTTTGATCCGATCCTGATCTTCGGGTTCGGACTTGATCTGGATGGCGCTGCCATGGCGACTGTGCTGGCGAGAGTGGCGACCGCGGCGCTCGCGATGATGTTCGCCATCTCCCGCTATCAGGCCTTTGTCAGACCACGACCGGGCTGCGTGGCACGCGACTTTCGCGAGACGGCGGAGATCGCGCTGCCAGCGATGCTTGCGACCGTCGCCACACCTGTCGGCACCGCCATTGTGACTCGGGAAATGGCAAAATACGGATCTGACGCCGTTGCCGGGCTGGCAGTTATCAACCGGTTGATTCCGGTGGTTTTTTCAGTGGTTCTGGCGTTGTCGGGCGCGATTGGCCCGATCTTTGGGCAGAATTTCGGCGCCGGGCGCATGGACCGGGTGGAACAGACATTTTACGACGGGCTGAAGTTTCTGGCGCTCTACGTCGTGGTTGTGACAAGTCTGCTGTTCATGTTTCGCGGCCCGCTGGCCGATCTGTTTCAGGCGAGCGGGATCATGCGGTCGCTGCTCTATCTCTACCTCGGTCCGTTGGCGCTGGCGTCGTTCTTCAATGGCGCGATCTTTGTCTCCAATGCCTCGTTCGTCAATCTTGGCCACCCCGAATACTCGACCGGCGTGAACTGGGCGCGCCACACGCTCGGGACATGGCCATTCGCCATCGCCTTTGGGGCAGTCTGGGGCGCGCATGGCGTCCTGATCGGGCAGGCGGTCGGCGGGGCAATCTTTGCGGCGGTGGCAATCTGGCTCAGCCTGCGGGTGATGGCCGCGCCGTGCCGAGATCCGCTCAAACTGTATTACACATGCCCGAATCAACGGATGCAGGTTGTCATGAACAGGGTCTATCGATAAGGCGCATAATCAGTATTATGTAAATAAAGAATGATCAAAGTCAGGATCAACACCGCCACACGGAACCACAAATCGCTTTTCATCAGTGTGTTACAGAGCATCTCTAAACCACAAGTCTTGTCGCTTCACGCCGGAGCGAACGACCGTGACCGCTGCCACCCGGATCCGGGAGCCCCCCTTGTCCGGGGAATCCGAGCAACTGACCACCGCAGGTCTCGACAGGCCAAGGAGTCACGGTCTATGACAGAGGTCCGGGAGTAGACCATGACCAGCATTCTGATATTGAACGGCCCGAACCTGAACCTGCTCGGCACGCGCCAACCCGAAGTCTATGGCCGCACGACCCTAGCGGACATCGAGGCGATGTGCCGGATCAAGGCGGCGGATCTTGGCGTGGGCCTTGGCTTTGAACAGAGCAACCATGAAGGTGTGCTGATCGACGCCATCCATGCCGCGCGTGGCCGACATGACGGGATCATCCTCAATGCCGGAGCCTATACGCATACATCGGTCGCGCTGATGGACGCGATCAGTTCCGCGGCGCTGCCCGCGATCGAGCTGCATCTGTCGAACATCCATGCGCGCGAGGCGTTTCGCCATCAGTCCTATATCGCCAGGGTGGCGGTCGGCGTGATCTGCGGCTTTGGCGCGCGCGGCTATGTGCTGGCGCTCGACGCGCTCTGCGGGCATCTGGAGGCTGGTGGGTGATCGACGCCGCAAGGATCAATGCCATCGCAAATGCCTCCTCGATCGAGGAACTTTGGGCCATGCATTGTCGCAACATGGCGGAGTTCGGATTTGATCGGCTGATCTATGGCTATACCCGCTATCGCACGGCGACCTCGCTCGGCGATCCGGATGATTTCGTTCTGCTGACCAACCACGACCCGGCCTATACGGATGTGTTCATCGGCGAAGGCCTGTTCTTTCATGCGCCGATGGTGCGATGGGCGCTCGACCATGACGGGGCCTGCTCTTGGTCGCTGCTGGCAGAAATGATCTCCACCGGGACGCTGACGTCACAGGAGCGCAAGGTTTTCGACTTCAACAGGTCACAGGACGTCACCGCCGGGTATTCGATCAGCTTCAAGTCGATGTCACCCCGATCCAAGGGGGCGATCGCCCTGACCGCAAGACGCGGCCTCTCCCAGAGTGCCGTGGATGCGATGTGGCAGGTCGAAGGAGAACGCATTCTGGCCCTCAACAACGTGGCGCATCTGCGCATTCTCGCCCTGCCCTACACAGCGCCCAGTCGCGCCCTGACGCAGCGCCAGAAAGAGGTGCTGGGTTGGGTTGGCGATGGCAAGACGATTCAGGATATCGCCCTTCTCATGGGGCTGACCTCAACGACGGTGGAAAAACACCTGCGACTCGCGCGTCAAGTCCTGTCGGTTGAAACGACGGCACAAGCGGTTTTGAAGGCGGCGTTTCAAAACCAGATGTTTATTGTCGAAAAGTAGAATATAATTCAATACTTTACGCCTATGGTATGGAATTCCTTACTTTCATTACCTAACGTAAGGTAGCAGGATCGTGATGTTCCGTGAGTGATGGCTTTATTGCCTGGGAACGCGGGGACGGTGCTGCCTTCTATTGGAAAGGATAGCGCCTTTCCCTCCGGTTCTGCCGGATGTCGGTCGTTGGCCCGTATAGTTCGGGTGAGCGACCGACGCTTCCCTGACTGGCGTTTCATCCCCATCAGACGGCCAGTCGGATCAGCGGTGTTGCCCCCACCGGCAACACCGCTTCTGTTTCAGCCTTGAGCAACCTTCGCCACCTCGGCGGCAAAGTCCTCTTCCTTCTTCTCGAGTCCTTCGCCGACCTCGATCCGCGCGAAGGACAGGATTTCCACCCCGGCCTGCCGGGCAGCCTCGGCCACCGTGATGTCCGGGTTGATCACGAACTTCTGGTTCAACAGCGTCATTTCCTCGAGAAACTTCTTCATCCGGCCCGGAATGATATTGTTCTGAATGACGGCTTCCGGCTTGGGCTTGGCGGCCTGGGCATTCTCTTCCAGCGCCTTCTGCGTCTGAACGCTCCGTTCCCGCTCCAGCACCGCCGGATCGAGGCTGGCCTCGTCCAGTGACAGCGGCGAGGTGGCCGCAATATGCATGGCAATCTGCTTGCCGATGCCCGCATCCGACCCCTTGAGAGCCACCAGAACACCGATCTTGCCCATGTCCGTTGCCGCAGCGTTGTGGACATAGGAGACCACCACGTCGCCATCGACCCGCACCATCCGGCGCAGCGCCATGTTCTCGCCAATCACGGCGATCGCCTCGGTGACAAGCGTTGCCACGTCCTGGCCACCAACCGCTGTCAGCTTCAGCGCCTCAAGATCGGCCGCGCCAAGCGCCGCTTGGGCAATCGTCGAGACCATCTTCTGAAAATCGGCGTTCTTCGCCACAAAGTCGGTTTCCGAGTTCACCTCTACGGCAACGCCCACGCCGTTCGCGACGGCCACCCCGACAAGCCCCTCGGCGGCAACGCGATCGGCCTTTTTCGCAGCCTTGGCCAGCCCCTTGGTGCGCAGCCAGTCAACCGCCGCCTCCATGTCGCCATCGGTCTCTGTCAGGGCTCTCTTGGCATCCATCATGCCTGCGCCGGTGCTGTCGCGCAGTTCTTTAACCATAGCAGCAGTGATCGCCATATCGGCTCTCCTCAAATTCGGATGTGGATCGGGCGCGGGATACCCGCGCCGCTTGTCAGAGTTGTGACAGGGTCTCAGCTTTCCGCTGCGACCGGATCAAGTGTGGTCGGTTCGGTCAGGATTTCCTCGACCGGGGCCTCTTCCAATGCGCCCAGATCGACACCTGCCGCCCCCATCTGTGCCGACATGCCGTCCAGTGCGGCACGGCTGACCAGATCGCAATAAAGCGCGATGGCGCGGGCCGCATCGTCGTTGCCGGGAATGATGTAGTCGATGCCATCGGGCGAGCAGTTGGTATCGACCACCGCAACAACCGGGATACCCAGCTTGTTCGCCTCAGCCACGGCAAGCGCCTCTTTCTTGACGTCGATGACAAAGAGCATGTCCGGCACACCGCCCATTTCGCGGATCCCGCCAAGGCTGGCCTGAAGCTTGATCTGATCGCGCTCCATACCCAGACGCTCTTTCTTGGTCAGTCCCTCGGCTCCCGCCTCGATCACGATGTCGATCTGGCTCAGACGCTGGATCGACTTGGAAACGGTCTGCCAGTTGGTGAGCGTGCCGCCCAGCCAACGGTGATTCATGTAATACTGGGCGCATTTTTCAGCCGCCTCGGCGATCGGCTGTGCCGCTTGCCGCTTGGTGCCGACAAAGAGAAGCCGACCACCCTTGGCAACGGTTTCCCGAATCGCGTTCAATGCCGCGTCAAGCAGCGGCACGGTCTGCGTCAGATCCATGATGTGAATGCCGTTGCGCGCGCCATAGATGAATGGCCCCATGCGGGGATTCCAACGCTGCGTCTGGTGGCCAAAGTGAACGCCAGCTTCCAATAGCTGACGCATGGTGAACTCGGGAAGAGCCATTGTCGTTTCCTTTTCCGGTTTTCGCCTTGGCATGGGATGAGAAGACTGTGCTTCAACCGGTGGACGGATGGGGATGTCTCCCCCAGACGCCCGCCCATGCCTGCGGATTTCAATGACGCGCGTATAGCCTCGTCCTTGAGCAAGCGCAAGCCCTGCCCTGAGACTCCGCGCGCAGGGTTCCGGCCCGCACAAGAAGAGCCATTGTGAGGCCGAGGCTTTGTGCCTAGATAGCACGACGGGTTGCCAGATCAGCAGAGACACGATGAACACGCCCTTTGATGTGCCCCCTCCCGCGCCCCGCAAGCACCGACGCTTCGCCGGGCTGCGGGCGAGTTTCCTGACCGGTCTCGTGGTGATCGCCCCGGTTGGCCTGACCGTCTGGCTGATGTGGACGCTGATCGGCTGGGTCGATGGCTTCGTGTTGCCGCTGATCCCCGGCAAATATCAGCCGGAACAGTATATCGGCATCAACCTGCGCGGCGTCGGCGCGATCATCTTTCTGATCTTCACCGTGGTGGTGGGCTGGGTTGCCAAGGGGCTGATCGGACGCTCGCTCATCCTTTTTGCCGAATCCCTCGTGAACCGGATGCCGGTCGTCCGTTCGATCTATTCGGGCGTCAAGCAGATCGCCGAGACGGTGTTTGCCCAATCCGAGAGCAGCTTCGAGAAAGCCTGCCTCGTGGAATACCCGCGCAAGGGAATCTGGGCCATCGGTTTCATCTCGACCGAGGCGCGGGGCGAGATCAGCGAAAAGGCCGGCGCCACCTGCGACATGCTCAGCGTCTTCGTGCCGACCACCCCCAACCCGACGTCGGGCTTTCTGCTCTATTTTCCCCGCGAGGATGTGATCGAGCTGGACATGGGCATCGAGGATGCCGCCAAGCTGATCATTTCGGCCGGGCTGGTCTATCCTGCCGAACGGCCGCAAGTCGAACGGATCGAGCAGCGTCGCAGCTGACGCTGCTTCATCGTTCCTGAAATACTCCGGGGGTCCGGGGGCAGCGCCCCCGGTCTGGTTCAGGCCGCAGTCCAGCCGCCATCGACCGCGATCGCGCTTCCCGTGATCTGCGCCGCCGCATCCGAGCAGAGGAACAGAACGGTTCCGGCGAGTTGCTCTACCGTGACAAACTCCTTCGATGGCTGCTTGGCCAAAATCACCTTCTCGATCGCCTCCTCCTCGGAAATGCCGTATTGCTTGGCCGTGTCGGGGATCTGCGCCTCGACGAGCGGGGTCAGCACATAACCGGGACACACCGCATTGCAGGTGATCGGCTCCTTGGCGGTTTCGAGCCCGACCGTCTTGGTCATGCCGACCACGCCGTGCTTAGCCGTCACATAGGCCGCCTTGAACGGCGAGGCGCGCAGACCGTGCCCGGAGGCAATATTGACGATCCGCCCCCAACCCGCCTTGCGCATCAGAGGCAGGGCCATCGCCGTCGTGTGAAAGACCGAGTTCATATTTACCGCGATGATCGCGTTCCATTTGTCCACCGGAAACGTGTCGATCGGGCAGACATGCTGAATGCCCGCGTTGTTCACCAGGATGTCACAGGTTCCGGCCTTGGCGATCAGCGCGCGGCATTGATCGCCGTTCGACATGTCCGCCTGAATGTAACGGGCCTCGACCCCGGTCTCCTGCGCGATTCGCGCGGCCAGGGCGTGATCCTCTTTCGAATCGGTAAACGAGTTCAGCACGACATTGACCCCGGCGCGCGCCAAAACCTCGGCGATCCCCAGACCGATGCCCGAATTCGATCCTGTGATGACGGCGGTCTTGCCCTTGATGCTCATGTTCATTCTCCCACTCCATGGTGCAGGCGCAGCATAAGTGCTGCGTCAGCGAAATGCACGGGGAATGGGCATCACGAGCCTGAGAGCGTAAAAAAACGCCCGCACGAGGCGGGCGTCAAGTTATTGAGGCAGGTTTCATACAGGCAAGAAACCTATCGAGCAGTGCCCCCTTTATAAGCATTCCTGCGTCGCTATCCAAGCTAAAAGTTTGAAAAGCCATGAATCCCTCTCTAGGGTACGGGCGAGAGGAACGTGGCATATCCGGGGTCATTGCCAAAATGGGATCAGATTTCTTTCGCCGATTGCGGCTTGCCTGGCTTGGTCTCTGCCTTGGCGGACTAGCCGCGACGGCACAGGCCGAGCCGGCACATGGCATAGCTATGTATGGGTTGCCGGCCCTTCCACCCGATTTTGTGTCGCTGCCCTATGCCAATCCGGACGCGCCCAAAGGCGGCCGCGTGGTGACGGGGGATGTCGGCGGCTTTGATTCGCTCAATCCCTTTATTCTGCGCGGCACCCCGCCCTGGCAATTGGTCGCACTCACGCATGAGACCCTGATGGGCCGCTCTTGGGACGAGCCGTTCACACTCTACGGTCTTTTGGCCGAATCAGTCGAGACCGGAGCGGAGCGGGACTGGGTCGAATTCACCCTGCGGCCCGAGGCGCGATTCTCGGATGGCGCGCCGGTCACGGTCGCGGATGTGATCTGGTCGTTCGAGGAAATCGGCGCGCGCGGACACCCACGCTATCGTGGCTTCTGGGAAAAGGTGGCAAGGATTGAACAGACCGGCCCGCGCTCGGTGCGCATCACCTTCAACGTGGCGGACCGCGAGCTGCCGCTGCTCGCCGGGCTGCGACCTATCCTGCAAAGGGCGCAGTGGCAGGGGCGTGACATCACCGAGGCGGGGATCGCGGACATCCCGATCGGTTCGGGCCCCTATCGGGTCGAGAGTTACGAGATCAATCGCTCGGTCGTCTTGCGCCGCAACCCCGATTATTGGGGTCGTGATCTGCCTCTGCGGCGTGGCACCAACAATTTTGACGAGATCCGCATCGAATTCTATGGCGACGACACGGTTCTGAAAGAGGCCTTCAAGGCCGGGCTTATCAGTTATGTGCGCGAATTGAATGCCGAGGCCTGGGCGACGCAGTATGACTTTCCGGCGGTGAAGCAGGGCAACATCGTGCTGTCGGAGATCGCGCACCGCAAGCCGTCGGGCATGACCGGATTCGTGATGAACACGCGCCGTCCGCCGCTGGATGACTGGCGGGTGCGCGAGGCGCTGATCACGGCGTTCAATTTCGAATACATCAACGACACCCTCACCGGTGGCCGACAGCCGCGCATCACTTCGTATTTCTCGAATTCCGAACTTGGCATGGATCACGGCCCCGCCTCCGGCCGGGTGCGCGACCTGCTGGAACCTTTTGCCGCCACGCTCCTGCCCGGCACGCTAGAAGGCTATACCCTGCCGCTGGGCGACGGCACCGCGCGAAACCGGGCCAATATCCGGCGCGCCATGGATCTTCTCGCTGCGGCGGGTTGGCAGGTGCGGGACGGGCGCCTCGTCAATGCGGCAGGCAAGGCGCTCCGGCTGAACGTGCTCTTGCAGCAGGACGGATTGATGGCGCAAGCCAGTGCCATGATGGAGATCTACGCGCGCGCCCTCGACCGGCTGGGCATCGCGCTCGACGTGGAAATGACCGACAAGGCGCAATATGCCGAGCGTGAGGCGCAGTATGATTTCGACCTCACCCTGATGCGCCGCGCGCTCTCGCTCAGCCCCGGCAACGAGCAATTGTTCTATTGGGGCAGCGCTGTCGCCGACCAACCCGGAGGCCGTAATCTCATGGGCATGAAATCCCCCGCCGCCGAGGCGATGATTGCGCATATGCTTCAGGCGCGCGACCGAGAAGAGTTTGTCGCCGCGACCCGCGCGCTGGACCGGGTGTTGATGGCGGGCCGCTATGTGATCCCGATTCACCAATATAGCGTCGGGCGTATTGCCCATAAGGCCGAGTTGAAATATGCTGCCGACCGACTGCCGCTCTACGGGGACGGTATCGGATTTCTCCCCGAAGTCTGGTGGTTCGAGGCAGACGACTGAGAACAGGCAAAACATGAAGGCAGGAGTATGCGAAAGATCATCTTGCTCGCTCTGATCGCCGTGATGGGCGGTTGCGCGACGGTCGAGGGCGTGGGACAGGACATATCCGGTGCCGCGCGCGGCGTGCGCAGCTGGTTCTGATCCGCAGCGACCGGATCGCGGGCCTCCTTCGCCCCCGAGCGGCGAACCTGGACTGCCGCCGCATGGGGGCATCATGGGGGCCGTATCAGGCCTGCCCCCCCTGCCTTTCCCCTTGACCCCGGCGACAGTCCTGTCAAAACCCCGCGCATGAGCACCGCGACCCTGACCATCGACCTTGACGCTGTCGTCGCCAACTGGCGTGCGCTTGCGGCGCTTTGCGCAGGAGAGACGGCGGCTGTGGTCAAGGCCAACGCCTACGGGCTCGGTGCCGAGCGTGTGGCGCGCAGTCTGGCGCGGGCCGGGGCACGACAGTTCTTTGTTGCCATCGCGGAAGAGGGCGCAACCCTGCGTCAGGCCCTTGGGCCAGGGCCTCAAATCTATCTGTTGTCCGGCCATATGCCGGGGGATGCCGACATGATCGGCGATATGGACCTGATCCCGATGATCAACTCGGTGCATCAGATGATCCGTCACGTTGAGGCTCTGCCCGGCAAACCATTCGGGGTCCAGCTTGACAGCGGCATGAACCGGCTCGGCATGGAACCTGCCGAATGGGCGGCGCTGCGCGATGTCGCGTTGGCTCAGGATCTGCGTCTCATGATGAGTCACCTGGCCTGTGCCGACGACCCCGATCACGCCATGAATACCCGGCAACTGGCGCAGTTCCGTGCGATGACCGACGGGTTGGAGGTGCCGCGCAGTCTGGCCAATACCGCCGGGATCCTGTTGGGCGCGGACTATCACTTCGATCTGGCGCGGCCCGGCATCGGGCTTTATGGCGGGCGGCCCTTTGCGACGGCGCGCCCGGTGGTGACGCTTGATATCCCCGTGATCCAGTGCCGTGATCTGACGGCGGGCGAAACCGTGGGCTATGGCAATGATTTCACCGCCGCGCGCGAGACCCGCATCGCAACGGTTGCCGCGGGCTATGCCGATGGCATCCTGCGGGCGATGGGGCCAAGGACCAGCCTGTGGGCCGAGGACATCCCCTGCCCCATCGCGGGCCGCATCTCGATGGACCTGATCTGCGTCGATGTCACCGATCTGGGCCATGATCCGAAGACTCTGCAACTTCTCGGTGCGAGCCAGTTGATTGACCACCTCGCCGACAATGCCGCCACCATCGGCTATGAGATCCTGACCTCACTGGGGGCGCGCTACCTGCGGCGCTATATCGGCGGATGACTTTTTTTCAGAGCTTTCTGGCCGGTATCGGACGGTATGTGCTGACGGCGCTGGCGGCGGTGGGACGGATCGCGCTCTTTGCCAGCAATACCCTGAGCCATCTCGCCCGACCGCCCTTCTATACCCGCGAATTCTTGCAGGCTCTGATCCAGATCGGCTGGCTTTCGCTGCCGGTGGTGGGGATGACCGCGCTCTTTACGGGCGGCGCACTCGCCCTCCAGATCTATGCTGGCGGCGCGCGCTTCAACGCCGAGACCGTGGTGCCCTCGATCGTCGCGATCGGCCTCACCCGTGAACTTGGCCCCGTGCTGGGCGGCCTCATGGTGGCGGCGCGCGTGGCCTCCTCCATCGCCGCCGAGATTGGCACGATGAAGGTGACAGAACAGATTGACGCGCTCACCACGCTCTCCACCGACCCGATGAAATACCTAACCCTGCCCCGCGTGCTGGCCGCCACGCTGGCCGTCCCGTTGCTGGTCGGCGTGGGCGATGCGATCGGCATCATGGGCGGGTTTCTGGTGGGGGTCGGGCGGCTCGATTTCGGGGCGGCGACCTATCTTCACAACACCATTGATTTTCTCGAGACATGGGATGTGGTCTCCGGCGTCATCAAGGGGGCGGTTTTCGGCTTCATCGTGGCGCTGATGGGCTGTTACTATGGAATGGAATCCGGGCGCGGCGCGCAGGGCGTAGGGCGCGCAACAAAATCGGCGGTGGTGGCGGCCTCTGTGCTGATCCTTGCCTCCAACTACATCCTGACAGAGTTGTTCTTTTCGGCATGATCGAGCTCACCGACGTTCACAAGGCCTTTGGCCCCAACCGTGTCCTCATAGGCGTCAACCTGACCATCGCGTCGGGGAGGTCGATGGTGATCATTGGCGGCTCCGGCACCGGCAAATCGGTGGCGTTGAAATGCATCCTCGGCCTGATCCGCCCCGACAGCGGCACCATCACGCTGGACGGACAAGACGTGACCAAGGGCGACAGGGATGCCTTCCTCGCCCGCTTCGGGATGCTCTTTCAGGGCGGTGCGCTGTTTGATTCCCTGCCTGTCTGGCAAAACGTCGCCTTCCGCCTGTTGCGCGGCTCGCGCAAGCGGCCCCTGCCCGAAGCCCGCGAAATTGCCATCGAAAAGCTGCGCCGCGTCGGCTTGAAACCCGACGTGGCCGACAAATTCCCGGCAGAGCTTTCGGGCGGGATGCAAAAGCGCGTGGGTCTGGCCCGCGCCATTGCCGCCGAACCCGAGATCATCTTTTTCGACGAGCCGACCACCGGCCTCGATCCGATCATGGCCGGTGTCATCAACGACCTGATCCGCGAGATTGTTACCGAAATAGGCGCCACCGCGATGACCATCACCCATGACATGTCGAGCGTGCGCGCCATCGCCGACAACGTGGCGATGCTGCATGACGGCGTGATCAAATGGACCGGTCCGGTGGCGGAGATGGACCATTCCGGCGATCCCTATCTGGATCAGTTCATCCATGGCCGGGCGACGGGGCCAATCGAGGCGGTGCGGTGAACGCGGTGATCCGATTCGCCAACCTCTCCCTCCTCCTGCTTTTTCCCGTCGCCTGGTTCACGCCACTCCTGCGCGCCGGCCTCGACCTGCCGCTCTTTGGCCTCTCGGAAATCAGCGTCATTTCCGGCCTTCAGGAACTCTGGCGCACCGATGTGTTCCTCGCCCTCCTCGTCACCTTCTTTGCCCTCTTTGCACCCTATCTCAAGACCATCGGTCTGGCGCTCATCCATTTCGGTCTGATGCGGCGTCGGGTGCTGCCGGTTCTGCATGTTCTGGGCAAGCTGGCGATGGCCGACATCTTTCTGATCGCGCTCTACATTGTGCTCGTCAAAGGCGTGGGGCTCGCCCGAATTGAGGTCGCCTGGGGGCTTTATCTGTTTAGTGGATGCATTCTCGCGTCGATCACCATTGGTCTGCTCTCGGAAAAGCGGGCTCTGTGATCGAAGATCCTCGCGGCGCGGTCTTTCGGGTTTGACCGCCGCTGCTGGTTGGGGCATCACGCGACTATGGTCAAACCGACTTCCTTTTCCTGCACGGCTTGCGGCGCGGTGCATTCGCGCTGGTCGGGCCGGTGCGAGGCCTGCGGCGAATGGAATTCCATCGTCGAGGAGGCCCCCCTATCGGCCGGTCCAAAAGGCAAGACGCTGGGCGGCAAGCGCGGGTCTGTCCTGTCGCTGACGGATCTGACTACGGAAGAGGCCCCGCCGTTGCGCACCCAGTCCGGCATCGGGGAGTTGGACCGGGTTCTGGGCGGTGGTCTGGTGCCGGCAAGTGCGGTTCTGGTGGGTGGCGATCCGGGGATCGGCAAATCGACTCTGCTGCTTCAGGCGGCGGCCCAGTTCGCCCGCGCCGGGCTCAAGACCTTCTACGTCTCGGGCGAGGAGGCAAGCGCGCAAGTGCGGATGCGCGCGCAACGTCTGGGGCTGGCCGAGGCGCCGGTCAAGCTGGCCACCGCCACCGCCCTGCGCGACATCCTGACCACGCTCGAGTCCGAACGACCCGATCTGGTCATCATCGATTCGATCCAGACGATGTGGTCAGACACGGTCGAGGCCGCGCCCGGCAGCGTCGCACAGGTGCGGGCCGCCGCCTATGAGCTGACCACCTTTGCCAAGCGCTCGGGCACCAGCGTGATCCTGGTCGGCCATGTCACCAAGGATGGCCAGATCGCAGGCCCCCGCGTGGTCGAGCACATGGTCGATTGCGTGCTCTATTTCGAGGGCGAGCGCGGCCATCAGTTCCGCATCCTGCGGTCCGTCAAGAACCGCTTTGGCCCCGCCGACGAGATCGGCGTTTTCGAGATGACCGGGGCCGGGCTGGCCGAGGTGGCCAATCCGTCGGCGCTCTTTCTCTCGGGGCGCGGCGCGCCCTCCCCCGGCTCGGTGGTCTTTTCCGGGATCGAAGGCACACGGCCTCTGCTGGTGGAGATTCAGGCGCTGGTCGCGCCAACGCCACAGGCCCAGCCGCGCCGTGCCGTGGTCGGCTGGGACAACGCGCGGCTGGCGATGATCCTTGCCGTGCTCGAGGCGCGCTGCGGCATCCCCTTTGCCGGGCTCGATGTCTATCTCAACGTGGCCGGTGGCCTCAAGATCAGCGAGCCGGCAGCAGATCTTGCAGTCGCCGCCGCCCTTCTGAGTGCGCGCGAGGACACAGCGCTGCCTGCGGATACCGTGGTTTTCGGGGAAATCAGCCTATCGGGAGCACTTCGCCCGGTCGGTCAGACAGAAAACAGGTTGAAAGAGGCTCAAAAACTTGGTTTCACAGCGGCGATCACTCCGTCCGGCGGCAAAACCGGGGGAGAGAGCGGGCTGCGCCTGATCCAGATGGGCGATCTGACCGCTTTTGTGGGCGATATATTTGGCGCCGGTTAGGGCCAGAGGGACAGGACGAGAGCATGCAAGGTTTCACCATCATCGACGGAGTCGTGGCGCTCTTCATTGTCTTGTCGGCGCTCTTGGCCTATTCGCGCGGCTTCGTGCGAGAGGCTCTGGCGATTGCGGGTTGGGTGGTTGCGGGCATCCTTGCCTTCATCTTCGCGCCGCAGGTTGAACCCTTGGTCAAGGAAATCCCGGTCGTCGGCGAATTCATCGCCGACAGTTGCGAGTTGAGCATGATCGCGGCGTTTGCGGCCGTTTTTGCCGTCGGACTGATCGCCGCCTCGCTGATCACCCCGCTGTTTTCCTCGCTGGTCCAGCGCTCGGTTCTGGGGGGGCTTGATCAGGGCCTGGGCTTTGTCTTTGGCGTCGTGCGCGGTGTTCTGCTCGTGGCCATCGCGTATTTCGTCTATCAGACGGTGATCAGTTCGCAATCCATCCAGATCATCGACGACAGCCGCTCGGCGCGCGTGTTTGCCCAGCTGACCGGCAAGATCGAGGACGGCAACCCCGAACAGGCGCTTGGCTGGGTCACGCGGCAGTATGAAGAGCTGATCGGATCCTGTGATGTGCATCAAGAGTGACGTAGCGGCACCCCGGCTCTGATCCGGCCGGGCGCTCCGTAGCATGATAGTTTCGTGACATGTCCACCCCAAGCGCGTAAGAGAAGGCCAAGCGCTACAACCGGATTCGGAGCTGCCAGCTTTGTCCAGACAAATGCCCCCCGCACACCCATTCGATGACGACAAGCTCAAGGAGGAATGCGGAATTTTTGGCGTGATCGGCCTGACCGATGCGGCTAATTTCGTGGCCCTTGGCCTGCACGCCCTGCAACATCGTGGACAAGAGGCTGGTGGCATCGTCAGCCATGATCCAGAACTCGGGTTCAATTCGGTGCGCCGCTTTGGCTATGTGCGCGACAATTTCACCCGCCAATCGCTGATGGAAACGCTGCCCGGCCCGCTCGCCATCGGCCATGTGCGCTATTCTACCGCCGGGGCCAAGGGGGCCGTCATCCGCGACGTGCAACCCTTCTTTGGCGAGTTTTCCATGGGCGGCGCCGCCATTGCCCATAATGGCAATCTCACCAATGCCGATGCCCTGCGCAAGGAACTGATTGATCGTGGCTCGATCTTTCAATCCGGCTCGGACAGCGAATGCATCATCCACCTGATGGCCCGGTCCCTGCAACGCACCATCCCCGAACGGATGGAGGATGCCCTGCGCCGGGCCGAAGGGGCGTTCTCGATCGTCGCCATGACCCATAGCAAGCTGATCGGAGTGCGCGATCCGCTCGGTGTGCGGCCGCTGGTGCTTGGACAGTTGGGCGACGGCTGGGTTCTGTCGTCGGAAACCTGCGCACTCGATATCATCGGGGCGCAGTTCCTGCGCGAGATCGAGCCGGGCGAGATGGTGGTGATCTCACCCCGAGACGGAATCGAGAGCCATTTTCCCTTTCGCCGCCAATCGCCGCGATTCTGCATCTTCGAGCATGTCTATTTCTCAAGGCCCGACAGCATCATCGGTGGCCGTTCCGTCTATGAAACGCGCCATCAGATCGGCGTCGAACTGGCACGTGAGGCCCCGGTGGACGCGGACCTCGTCTGTCCCGTGCCGGACAGCGGAACACCTGCCGCCATCGGTTTCAGCCAGGAGTCGGGCATTCCCTACGCGATGGGGATCATTCGCAATCAATATATGGGCCGCACCTTCATCGAGCCCACCGAACAGATCCGCAACATGGGCGTGCGGCTCAAGCTCAACGTCAACCGTGCCCTGATCAGGGGCAAGCGGGTAGTGCTTGTCGATGATAGCGTGGTGCGTGGCACCACCAGCCGCAAGATCAAGGAGATGATCCTCGACGCGGGCGCGGCAGAGGTGCATTTCCGCATCGCCTCTCCGCCAACGGCCTGGCCTTGCTTTTATGGGGTGGACACGCCGCAACGTGACAAATTGCTGGCCGCGACCATGTCCGAGGAAGAAATGCGTGACTATCTGGCGGTGGACAGTCTGCGCTTCATCTCGCTCGATGGCCTTTACCGCGCTGTTGGCGAGGCCGCGGGGCGCGACGCGAAATGTCCGCAATATTGCGATGCCTGTTTCTCGGGCGAGTATCCGGTGGCGCCCTCTGACATGATCGAGAAGGGTTTCGAGCTGAAAGCCGCCGAATAGGCGCGCGACAGGCGCCTTGAGCGACGCACCGCCGGAATTTGCTGCGTTGCAGCGACATCCTGCCGATGGTGCCGGGGTCGGACTATCCACGCCAATGCGGAAAGGTTAGGAGCGAACTCCACCCCCAAGCATCGAGGCGAGAATGACTGATACCACCGAAACTCCGGAGGCAACGCTTGCTGCGGCCACCCTGCGCGATGCCCTGCCCCCTGCCCGCCTCACCCTTTTGAGCACACGGCACGGTCCGGATGTGGCCCGGGCCGTGATCCGCTCGGCGGATGGCGTTGATGCTGTCGTTGTGGGTGATGTGGTCAACGGGGCCACGGTTGCAGCCATTGGCGAAGGCGTGATCATTCTGTCGCGCGGCGGCCGAACGGAACGTCTTACACTACCGGAAACAAGATAAAAACGGCTGGCAATATCTTGAAACAAAAAGCGCCGCCCGTTGAGGGCGGCGCCAATCTTGCGCAAAGGATCAGGTTATCCCCGGCGCGACTTGACGATCGTCCAGATCCCGCTGACAATCAGCGCGGCCAGAACAGCCTTGACCGTGTCCCCCAGAAGGAACGGCGCCATCCAGCCGCTCCAGAGCGCGTCCCAGGTCTTGCCCATCATCGTCGCAGGCCAGGCCAGACCCGGCAGATAGAGCAGCGCCGAAATGCCGATCGTGCAGAGCGACGTTGCAACCGGCCCACGCGCCAGCCCCTTTTCCACCGCCAGACCGGCCAGCCAGGCCATCCCGACAAAGCCAATCAGAAATCCGGCTGTCGGACCAAAGAATGCCGCTCCGTTCATCCCGTTCGCAAAGACCGGCAGCCCGATCGCACCCTCGGCCAGATAGGCCAACAGGGTCACGGCCCCGAGGCGCGAGCCAAAACTCAGCCCGACGAACAAAATCGCCAGCGTCGAGAGCGTCATCGGCACCGGATAGAACGGCACGCTGACCTGCGCGGCCAACGCGATCAAGAACGAGCCGCCCAGAACGAGGCCTGCCTTGCGAAGCCAACTGTCCTGACCGATCACGGCCGTGCTGAGAACTCTGTCGTTCATCTGTTCGTGTCCCTCTGTAACCTGCGTTGATCGACCTTTTCGCTGCATGCGAATGAAAGTCAAGAGTTAGCCCTTGATTTGCCCGGCGACTGGTGGGATTTGCCGCACATGGAACGCAATGATCCCCCCCGGATAGCCCTTGTCACCGGTGCCTCGCGCGGTCTCGGCGCCGCCATGGCCGAGATCCTGGCCAAGACCCATCACGTTGTTGCCGTGGCGCGCACCACGGGCGCCCTCGAGGAACTCGACGACCGCATTCAGGCGGCTGGCGGCGGTGCAACGCTGGCGCCCATGGACATCACCAACATGCAGGCGATGGCCCAGCTTTGCCGCTCGATCCATGACCGCTGGGGCGGGGTGGCACTCTGGGTCCATGCGGCGGTCCATGCGGCGCCGCTGGCGCCCGCGTCACATCTGGCCGAGGGCGACTGGGCCAAATCCATCGCCTGCAACGTGACCGCCACCGGGGGTCTCATCCCCTTTCTTGCGCCCCTGCTGGGCGAACAGGGTCAGGCCATCTTTTTCGACGATCCGCGCGCGGGCGAGAAGTTCTTTGGCGCCTACGGCGCCACCAAGGCGGCGCAGATCGCCCTCGCGCGGAGCTGGCAGGCCGAGACGCTGCGCATCGGGCCAAAGGTGCATGTGCTTTCCCCGAATCCGATGGCGACCGCGACCCGCGCCCGGTTCTTTCCCGGCGAGGACCGCGCGCTGCTCGCCCATCCGCGTGACGAGGCCCTGCGCCTGCTCACGCTTCTTTGACGCGCGCAGGTCGTCGTCATGGCCACGCTGCGCACAATTTCGGAAATCATGGGCGAGTGAAGCTCCGAGCACCGCTTGCCCCGCCTGCACTGCGCCGCTACACCATGCCAGACAGCAGGACTGGACACCCACATGCGCATCCTCATCACAAATGACGACGGCATCAACGCACCGGGTCTGGTCGTGCTGCATGAAATTGCGACCGCCCTTGCCGGAGACAGCGGAGAGGTCTGGACCGTCGCCCCGGCCTTCGAGCAATCCGGGGTCGGTCATTGCATTTCCTATACCCGCCCGATGATGATCTCGAAAATGGCCGAGCGCCGCTTTGCCGCCGAGGGCAGCCCCGCCGATTGTGTGCTGGCGGGCTTGCATGACGTGATGAAGGGCGCTCGCCCCGATCTGGTGCTCTCGGGCGTCAATCGCGGCAACAACGCCGCTGAGAACGCGGTCTATTCCGGCACCGTGGGTGCCGCGATGGAGGCCGCGCTGCAAGGCATCCCGGCGGTGGCGCTCAGCCAGTATTACGGACCCGGCAACCGCGATCTCGGCGACACGTTCGAGGCGGCGCGCGCGCATGGTCTGCCAACGCTGCGGCGCCTGCTCGACAAGGGGGTCTGGACTCAAGACGACTACGGCATCTTCTACAACATCAACTTTCCGCCGGTGCCCGCATCCGCCGTCAAGGGCCTGCGCGCCGCGCCGCAAGGTTTTCGCCGCGACATGGGATATGGCGTCGAGCCGCATGTCGCACCGTCGGGGCGACGCTTTCTGTGGGTCACTGGCGCACCGCAGCATGAGCCCACGAGCCCCGGATCGGACGCCGATGTCAATCTGCAAGGGTATATCTCGGTGACGCCAATGCGCGCCGATCTGACCGCGCATGATGCGCTGGAGGCGCTGAAAGCCATCGAATGAGCGACGAGGCCGACCATATTGCCGAACGCAAGATGCAGTTCCTTTTCGCGCTGCGCTCCAAGGGCGTGACCGATGCGCGGGTGCTGACCGCGATGGAAAAGATCGACCGAAGCCCGTTCATCCGCGGTTACTTTGCAGAACGCGCCTATGAGGACATGCCGCTGCCGATTGCCTGCGGGCAGACGATCAGCCAGCCATCGGTGGTCGGCTTGATGACCCAGGCGCTCAAGGTCACGCCGCGTGATACCGTGCTCGAGGTTGGCACCGGATCGGGCTATCAGGCGGCGATCCTCAGCCAACTGGTGCGCCGCATCTATACTGTGGATCGTCACAAGCGACTGGTGCGCGAAGCCACCGAGGTGTTTCGCGCACTGGACCTCACGAATATCACGGCGCTGACGGCGGATGGCTGCTTTGGCCTGCCCGATCAGGCGCCATTTGACCGCATCATCGTGACGGCTGCGGCAGAGGATCCGCCCGGACCCCTATTGGCGCAACTGAAAATCGGGGGTATCATGGTATTGCCCGTTGGTCAGTCCGATACCGTGCAACGCCTGATCCGGGTGACCCGAACCGAGACCGGGTTCGACTATGACGAGTTGCGCTCGGTGCGCTTTGTGCCCTTGGTCGAAGGTCTGGGGCGTGACGTGTGACACAGCGTTCATTTTTGCAAACCAAGACCCCGGACAACACGGGGCAGACCCTGAGGATGATCGAGATGCATCGTATTCCGCGTTCCCTGCCCGTTCTTGCAGCTGTGACCCTGACGCTTGCAGCTTGTGAACGCCCGCTCGACATGGACATGCGAGGGCTCTTTGGCAACGCACCCAGCACCGCTGATGCGGCGCTCAACGCGAGCTCAAACCGCCCGCAACCCGACGCACGCGGGATCATCTCTTATCCCGGCTATCAGGTCGCCGTCGCCGAGCGTGGCGACACGGTGGCCACCCTGGCCCGCCGGATCGGGGCCGATCCGCAGGAACTGGCGCGCTTCAACGGCGTGCAGACCGGTGATCCGCTGCGTCCGGGCGAGGTGATCGCCCTGCCCAACCGCGTCGTCGAACCGCTTGGCGGGCCAATCCAGCCTCCCGGAAGCGTCGATATCGCGTCGCTTGCGGATGGTGCCATTCGTCGGGCGGATGCGCAGCAGGTCGAAACCACCTCGCTTGCTCCCGCCGCTCAGGTGGGCGTTGAACCGCTGCGCCACAAGGTCGAGCGCGGCGAGACCGCCTTTACCATTGCGCGGCTCTACAATGTCTCGGTCCGCAACCTTGCCGACTGGAACGGGCTTGGCCCCGATTTTGTCGTGCGCGAGGGGCAGTATCTCTTGATCCCCGTCGCCCAGTCCGAGGAAACGGCTTCAGCGCCCATCGCGGCCGAGGTCGTGGCCGTGCCACGCCCCGGAACCGGGTCGCCGACGCCGACACCGCCCAGTGCCGCCAAACCGCTTCCGCCGGATGATACAACCCCAAAGGCCGCCCCGGTAAAAGCTGTCGCGGCCCCCGATCTGGGCAAGACCGAAACCAAGGCCACGGGCGCGCGCATGGCCTTTCCGGTCAAGGGTGACATCATCCGCGACTATGCCAAGGGCCGCAATGACGGGATCGACATCGCCGCCGCTCCGGGAACAGAGATCAAAGCCGCCGATGACGGGGTTGTCGCCGCGATTACCGAGGACAGCAACGGCATCCCGATCATCGTGGTCAAGCATTCGAACAATATCCTGACCGTCTATTCGAATGTCGATGGGCTTTCAGTGGCCAAGGGCGACACGGTCAAGCGCGGTCAGAAACTGGCCGAGATCCGGCGCAAGGGCACCGCGGCGCTGCATTTCGAGGTGCGTGACGGCTTCGACAGCGTCGATCCGATGACCTATCTCAACCCGATCTGAGGGCTATTTCGGTGGCGGCGCGGCGCAATGCCCGCCCGTCGCCGCCAGACCCGACCCAAGCGCCAGCATGGGTGGTCCGGTGTAGGGGTTGAGCGGCGTCGACTGCACCTGATCCAGCGCCAGAAGGCCGAGCACCGCCAAAGCCATCAGCAGAGCGACATGGGAACGTGTCATCGCCGCGCCTCCAGCCCCAGAGCCGGGCGCAGGCGGATGCCCAGCCACGACCCGGCAAAGGCCGCGATGAACCACACCCAGCCATGCAGCGATCCGGTGCTGATGCCGCTGAAAAACGCCCCGATGTTACAGCCAAAGGCCAGCCGCGACGTATAGCCCAGCACCAGCCCCGCCAGCACGACCGCCATCCAGGCCCGCAGCGGCAGCCGTGGCAGTGCTGCGGAAAACCCCGCCCGCCACCAGGTCATCAGCGCCGCTCCACCGATCAGACCCAGATTGGTGAGCGAGGTCACATCGGTCAGAAGGCTTGCCTTGACCTGCGCCGCATTGGCCGATGCCGCCCAGAAGGTTGACCCCGAAAGATCCCCCCCCGCCGCCACCACGCCCTTGGCCACCCAGAGCCCAAGACCATAGACCACGCCCCAGGGCTGGCCCGACACGACCAGATGCAGCACCGCCAGGCCCGCCAGCACGATTGCCGCGCCCCAATACCGCGCCGGCAGGCGGTGGCTTCCGGACTTGCCAAACAGAATCGCCAACCCCGCCAGCGCCGCCAGCCCGGCCAGCGTGATCAGCAATCCGCGCGTCCCGCTCAGCGCCACCACCGGCAGGCTTCCCAGATCGGTCCACCAGGACAGGTGATAGGCTCCGCCGAAACTGCCAAGCGCAAAGAACGGCAGCGTCAGCGCGCCGATCGGATTGCCGCTGCCGGCATTCACAAGGGTGCCCGAACCACAGCCCAGAACGATCTGCATCGCCGTGCCAAAGAGAAAGGCGCCGCCGATCATGGCGATCCCGATCGGTGCATGCGCGCCCTTGAGTTCCCCGCCATGCGCCGCCAGCAGCGGAAAGGCCGCCAGTGCCACGAGACCGATCGAGACGAACTGCGCAATGAGGCCAGAGGCGTCGCGCTCGAGGATCATCCGCCGCCACGGCCCGGTGAACCCGAACCGGAACCCCTCCAGCGTCAGGCCAAACCCGAGCCCGATCATGAGGATGGTGCCAGAACGCGGCCCCGCGAACAGGGCGACGGTAAGAATGATCAGCCCCGTGCCCAGGACGATTCCGCTGCGCGAGATGGCACTGGGCCCGGCGGGCCGTCGGACGACGCTCGATGGTGTCATGGGCCGCCTCAATACTTGCCGGTGATCTTGTTCAGCATGTTCTGAAACAGGCTGGGAACATTGGCCATTTCATAGCCCGACTGCGACCAGCCCACGATGGATTCGGGATACATCCGAACGCCCTCGATTCCCGCCACTTCGCTCAACGCGAACCAGTTCGTCGCGGCCCAATGCCCGGTATTGCAGAAGGATACCAGCCGATCCCCCTGCTCGAACCCGTTTTCCGCCGCGAGTTGCCGGATCAATTCCGGCTTTATCAGCGCCGGTTCATCCTTCCCAAACCAGCGATCATGCGTGAACAGCCGCGCCTGCGGCAGGGTGCCGGGGCGGGCAGCGGCGCCATGCTTGGCTTCGCCCTTCCAGAACGCCTCTGGACGCGCATCGATCAGTTCGGCGGTGTCCTTGCCGTCGATGATCGCCTTGATATCCTCGCGGGTGGCCAGCCATGTCGGATCATAGCGCGCCGTGATGGTGCTGGGGGTGATGGCAGCGGCCGGCCCCTTGGCAATTCTCTGCCCGGCCTTCAGCCAGCCATTGATGCCACCATTGAGAATCGCCAGATCTCTGAAGCCGTTCGATTTCAGCGTCCAATAGACTCGGGCTGCGGCACCGAAATCCGTCGCGTCGCTGCCCTGATGAACAATGACGACCGCCTTGTTCGTCGTCAGGCCGAGCGCGCGCAGCACCTCGGTCAGACGCTCCTCGGGAACAAGTTCACCGGGATTGTCGGCCGCGCCCCTGAAGAGGCCGTAAGGCGCCGAGCGCGCGTCAGGAATACGCCCCTTCGCAAAGGCCGACCCGGAGCGAATGTCCAGAACGATCGGCGGATCACGCTCCAATCTTGCGCCAAGGCCCGCCGGATCGATCAAGGGACCAATGCCGGCCTGCGCCGTCAGCGGTGCCATCAGCAGGGTCAACGCGAGAAGAACCGAATGAATTCTGTTGGACATGACGACCTCGAGTTTCGATCTGTCGCGACCAGCACGGCCGCCCCTGACGTGTTAGCCGCACCCTATGATTGTCCTGCCCGCTCAACAAGGCCGTGGTTGCCACTTCACGCTGTCTTGAGGCCAAAATCGGTTCATCTTTCCGGCCTTGCCGGTGCCGGCCTTGGTGATCCCTGCGGCCGGAAAATTTCGCGCCCGTCTCCGCGATTTCGCTTTCCGAGGCAAAATTCTCTTTGTAACGCTTGCGCGTTGAACCAGCAGAACGGGACAGGACCGATCATGGCAGGATATGACTATATCATCGTGGGCGCGGGTTCGGCGGGTTGTGTGCTGGCCGAGAGATTGAGCGCCAGCGGCAGGCATCGCGTGCTCATTCTAGAGGCGGGCGGGCGCGGGCGCAGCCCCTGGATCGCCCTGCCGCTCGGCTATGGCAAGTGTTTCCACGATGCGCGGGTGAACTGGAAATACGAGAGCGAGGCAGAAGACACGCTGGCCGGGCGCCGTGGCTACTGGCCGCGCGGCAAGGGGGTCGGCGGCTCCGGCGCCATCAACGCGCTGATCTATGCCCGCGGCCTGCCGCAGGATTTCGACGATTGGGAAGCGGACGGCGCGACCGGCTGGGGTTGGGACGCCGTGCGCCGCACCTATGAGGAAATGGAAACACAGGTCGCCCCGGACGGGCGACGGCAGGGCGACGGCCCGATCACGGTGCAGGATGTCAGCGATCAGATCCATCCGGTCAATCGCCACTTCTTTGCCGCCGTCGATGAATTGGGCCTTCCGCGCACCGACAACATCAATGATCCGGCGGGCGAAGGCGGTGCGATCTATCGGATCAATACCTCCGGCGGGCGGCGCAACTCTTCTGCCCGTGCCTGTCTGAAACCGGCCCTCCGACGATCCAACGTGACACTGTTGACCGGCGCTCTGGTTGAAAAAATCGAATTCGAGGGGCGTCGTGCGGTCGCCGTCGCCTACCAGCATCGTGGCGCGCGCCATGTTGTGCGCGCAGGCCGCGAGATCATCCTTGCCGCAGGCAGCGTGACCTCGCCGCGCCTCTTGCAACTCTCGGGCATCGGTCCGGCCGATCTCCTGAAAGGGCACGGCATCACGCCGCTCTTCGATGCGCCTCATGTTGGCGGCAACCTACAGGACCACCTCGGGATCAATTACTATTTCCGCGCGACAGAACCCACGCTCAACAACGAGCTTGCGCCGCTCTGGGGCAAGGTGCGCGCGGCGTTGCGCTATGCCTTGACCCGACGCGGCCCACTCGCCCTCTCGGTCAATCAATGCGGCGGTTTCTTTCGCTCGTATCGCGGTCGGAACTGCCCGGATCAGCAGATCTATTTCAACCCGGTGACATATACCACGACGCCACAGGGGACACGTTCGGTGATCCGGCCGGATCCGTTTGCGGGCTTCATTCTGTGCTTTCAGCCCTCACGCCCGACCAGCCGGGGGCGCATCGACATCAGCAGCGCTGATCCTGCTTCTGCGCCGCTCATCCGTCCCAATTCGCTGTCAACCGAAGAGGATCGCGCGCAGGTGATTGCCGGTGGGCGGCTCTGTCAGCAGTTGATCGGCACGCAAGCGCTCCAACGCCTTGTCTTGTCCGCCATGGGCGAGGATCTGCGACAGATGGACGACGCCGCCATTCTCGCAGATTTTCGCCTCCGGGCCAGCACGGTTTTTCACCCGGTGGGCACCTGCCGGATGGGGGCCGATGCCGCACAGTCTGTGGTTGATCCCCACCTTCGGGTGCACGGCATCACCGGGCTTCGCGTCGTGGATGCCTCGGTCTTTCCCAATCTCACCTCTGGCAATACCAATGCGCCAACGATGATGGTCGCACACCGCGCCGCCAATCTCATTCTTGACGCCACCTGATTACCCACCGGCTGAAACCCGGGGTTCGCTGCGGTTGCCAATGCCGGCACGGGCCCTCAGCTTGGCGGCCACACGGCGCGAGACAGGCCAACCAGCATCGCTCAGCCATGCGGCAATCTGGTCATCGCTCAAAGGTTTCTGCGGCACTTCGGTCGCTATCAGTCGGGCGATCCGGGCGATCATCGCCGGGGCGCTTGTTCCGGCCAGGCCATCATGCCGCACGGCCCGGCAAAAGAACCGCTGCAACGGCATGATTCCCTGCGGTGTTGCGGCGGCACAGGCATTGACCATCCGCCCTATCGTGCTCTCATGCAGGCGCAGCACCCGCGCCACGGCACGCTGCGTCAACGGGCGCTGTGCAATCTCGCCCTGCGACAGAAATGCCCCCTGTTCATGGGCCAATATCTCACCCAAAGCCAAAAGCGTGAGATTGCGCCGCTCCAGCGCCGTCACAAGGCCATGCGCCTCGCGTCGTGACCGCGACGGGGCGGGATCGCGGCGGCCAGTTGGCCCGACGGCACAGGCCATCCATGCCCGTGGCGTGGTGTCGGGGTTTAACGTCACCTGCCAACTCGACCCGTCGCGGACAAAGATCAGATCGGCAACCCTTGTGCGCACCATCGCCCCGGCAAAGCACGCCGCCGGGCGCGGATCAAGTCCGCGAAGCCGCGCCAGCCCAGTCTTGACCTCTGCCACACTCAACCCGCTCGCAAGTGCAACCGCGTCGATGCCGCCACGCGTCAGCATCGGCAGCACCCTCAGCAAACGGTTCAGGCGGTCCGTTTTCCGCTCTGCCTCGGTCAGTTGCAGGGCAAGACATTCAGACACCGACCGCGCAAAGAGCCCTCGGGGCTCGATCCGCTGAAGAGCCCGCAGCACCCCCTCGACGCGCTCTGTTGGAACCCCGCATCTTGCGGCAATATCCCTCAGGGGCCGGACCATGAATCCGCCCGAATCGAGTTCCTCGATGATCGCCAGAGCAACCGGTTGATCCGATGCGTCGTGGATCAGAGTTGGCAGGCAGAGCAGGACATGCTCGTGCAATGTCGGACCACAGGCCGCGGCTTCGGTGGGGGGGGCATCGTTCGGGCGCATCGGCAGGCGCAATTCGAGCCACGGATTATCGGCTGCCGCCTCTTCGAGACAGCGGGCAAGCTCGAGATTGCCCGCCGCCATGAACGCAAGTCCAGTCTGCAGATGCGGACTGAGCCCCATCCGAACCTGCTGCCGAAGCGCGATGGTCGATCCGAGTTTCATGGTCACAGCTTAGGACGCGCGCAGGAGTCCGGCAATGGCACGCGCCACCCGGTCACTGTCCAGCGCCCCCTCAAGGCCCGCGCGCGCAACAGCCGCCTGCTCGGAGGAAAAACATGCATCAGCAAGCAGATCAGTCATCACCGACGCATCAAATTCAGGATGGAACTGCACCGAGATGCCCGGAAAATCGGTGTAGAGGAACGCCCCGTTGGGCGACAGGTGATTGCCTGCCAGACGGCGCGCCATGGGCGGTGGCACAATGACCTGATCCTGATGCATCGACATCTGCCAGAGCGGATCGGCGCCAAAGATGCGCTTGCCCGGCACCGTCAGGGTCTGCTGCATCCGGCCCAGAACCCAGCCACATTCGGCCTTGCGGGCCTCGCCGCCAAAGGCCTGAGCCATGACCTGATGGCCGAAACAGATCCCCGCCAAGGGGCGCTTTTCGCTCCGCAGCCTTTGCAGAAATGCAATCAGCGGTGCGATCCAGCCGTCATCATCGTAAACACCCACCCGCGCACCGGTGATCAGATAGCCGTCATAGGCCCGAACGGAATCGGGAAAGGCCATCCCGCCCGCGACATCGAGCGCCTCGAACTCTGCATCCGGCATGGTCGGTTTCAGCCAGCGCCGAAACATCTCTGAATAGGTGCCGTGTTTCTTCAGAAACGTGCCTTCGGGCCGGTCAACTTCAAGAATGCAAACCCGCATGGATGTCCTTGTCCCTGTCTTTTGTCTGATGGGCGGATCAGAGGTGGCCTACAGCCTTTTTTCCCGATTTGCGATCACCGCCAGAATGATCAGCACAAGAGAGAACAGGACAATCAGTGTGCCTACCGCATTGATTTCGGGGGTCACGCCGCGCCGCATGGTTGAATAGATATACATCGGCAAGGTGTTGTCGCGTCCGGTGAGAAAGAAGGTCACGGGAATTTCGTCAAAGGACAGCACGAAGGACAGCAATCCCGCGCCAATGACCGCCGAGCGGATATTGGGCAGGGTAATGTGAAAGAAGGTATGCACCGGCGACGCACCAAGATCGGCAGAGGCTTCCTCGAGCGACTTTGGCAGCCGTTCGAGCCGCGCCGATACCTGCGTGACCACGACCGCCAGAAGCGCCGTGGCATGACCCAGAATCACCGTCTCCAGGCTCAGGTTGAACCCCAGAAGGCGGAACAGGTTGAGCATGGAAATGCCGGTCACAACGCCGGGCAAGGTGATCGGCAGAACCACCAGCCGCCGGAACAGTTTCTTGCCGGGAAAATTGATCCGGTGCAGCGCGAGCGCAGCCGGCACCCCGACCAGCAGGGTCAGCACCGTCGCGCAACTCGCCACGTAAAAGCTGTTGCCGATCGCATCGAGGAGCTGCTGATTGTTCCACAGCTTGACATACCAGTCCAGCGTGAAGCCGGACAAAGGCCAGGTCAGTGAACGTGAATCGTTGAAACTGAAGATAATCAGCACCCAGATCGGGATGTAGAGAAAGGCCATCAGCAACGCCACAAAGGTCGCAAAGGCCGTATCGGCCGCATAGCGGTTGAGCGCGGCGCGCGGGGGTGAGGCGCGCGAACCAGTGCCGACGATGCTGGAAGCGAGGGGCGTGCCCATGTCATGTTTCCTTTGGCGAATAACGTCGCTCGACCCGGTCAGAGAGCGACAGGACGGCCAGCACGATGACGAGGACAAAGATTGCCAGAGCCGATCCCATGGGCCAGTTCAGGGCCGTGCCGAATTGCGTGACAATCACGTTGGCGACCAGATTTCCGTCCGGTCCGCCGACAAGGAAGGGCGCGACGAAATCGCCGAACGTCAGGCAAAAGGTCATGGTGAACCCCGCTGCAACGCCCGGCATCGACAACGGCAGAATGATCCGCAGGAAGGTCGGGATCGGGCGCATTCCCAGATCACTTGACGCCTCGATCAGGTTGCGTGGGATCTTTTCCAGCGCGGTGTAGATGGGCATGACCATGAACGGGATGAAGATGTAAGTCAGCGTCACAACCATCGCAAACTGGTTGTAGAGAAAGATGTCCGACGGTTCGGACAGGACGCCCACGTTCATCAGAAACGAATTCAGGATTCCCTCGGTGCCGAGGATCGTTTTCCAGACATAGGCCCGCAACAGGTAGCTGACCCAAAGCGGCGCGATCACCGCCAGATAGAGCCAGGTGCGCAAGGCCGATGATTTGCACCGCAGGGCGAGGTAGTAGGCGAACGGATAGGCCAGCAGGAAAGCAAACAGCGACACCAGCAACGACACCTTGAGCGTCCGCATGAGAACCCGGAAATACTGCGGATCCACAAAAAGGGCGAGGTAATTCCCGAACTGGAAGCCCGGCACAAAGGTCGGATACTGCTTGGTCCAGAAGCTGTATGTGAAGATGATGGCGTAGGGCAGCAGCATGAAGACCGTGATCCAGAGGAGCGGAACGCCGAACACGGCCACGCCAATGGCGCGATCTCTGATCGGGGACATCACAGCGTCCCCGCGTCAAAGACAAAGATATTGCCCGCCGACAGCGCCATGCGCACACGCTGCCCCACCCGCGGCACCGACGTGTTGGCCAGCCGATCAGGTAACAGGCTGTCAACGTAAACGGTGGCATTGCCGGGCACCGCAACCGACAGGCGCAGACCCAGACCATAATAGACCACTTCGGCGATCTCGCCCGCGAAACTGTTCGGCGCGTCCTCCCCGTCGGCCAGAATCCGGATCTTTTCGGGGCGAAATCCGATCGTGATCGCCTCGCCGACCGCTCTGGGCTGATCGACCACCGCATCCAGTTCGTCCCCGGCAACAGCCACCCGCGCCTGATCGCCGGACATCGCCACAATCTGCGCCGCAAGAAAATTCGTCGTGCCGATGAAATCCGCCACATAGGGCGTGGCGGGATGGTCATAAAGGCGGTCCGGGCTGCCCGCCTGCGCCACACGTCCCGCCTGCATGACAACAACGCGGTCCGACATCACCAGCGCCTCGGTCTGGTCGTGAGTGACCATGACGAAGGTGATCCCGACCTTCTCGTGCAGATGCTTCAATTCCAGCTTCATCTGATCGCGCAACTTGGCATCCAGCGCCGAAAGCGGTTCATCCAGCAACAAGACCTTGGGGCGCCGCACGATCGCCCGCGCCAGGGCGATGCGTTGGCGCTGCCCCCCCGACAATTGATGCGGACGCTGGTTCACCTTGTCGGCCAACCCCACCAGATTGAGCGCATCCCCAACCGATTTGGCAATCTGCGCGGCATCCAGTTTCATCTGCTTTAGGCCGTAGGCTATGTTGTCGCCCACGGTCATGTGGGGAAAGAGCGCATAATCCTGAAACACCATGTTTACATCGCGTCTGTAGGGCGGGGTCCAGGTGACATCCTGCCCATCCAGCCGGATCGAGCCCGAACTGGGCTCTTCGAACCCGCCGATCATCCTCAGCAAGGTGGATTTGCCGCAGCCCGATGGCCCCAGCAGGGTGACAAATTCGCCGTCCTCGATCGAGAATGACACATCATCAACCGCCATCAGAGTGCCGTAGCTTTTGCACAGCCGCTCGAGTTCTATGATCGAGGCCATCTTGCCTCTTCTCCTTCATGTTGAACAGAGCGCGGAACCAGAGAGCCCCGCGCTTTGCTCGTCTGTGGCAAATTCCCGGTTATTGAGCCTTCACGCCATTCCAGGCGTTGAGATAGGTCTCGAACCGGTCGCCAAGCGGGGTCCAGATCATCAGGCTGTCAAGATAATCGGGATCGTCCTGATGCAGCGCGGCAAACTGCTCTGGCGCCATGCAGGCCTTTGCTGCGGCCGGATTGGCGGCGGAATAGCCGTTCACATTGGCCACACCGCATTGTCCCAGTTCTGACAATTGCATGTTCAGGAATTTGTAGGCGCATTCGCGGTTTGGTGTGCCTTTGACAACCATCCAGGCGTCCAGCCAGCCTTCGGCCCCTTCCTCGGGAATGAATTCCGTCACCTTGATCCCTTCATCGGCCAGGAGCGACGACTGATAGCCCGCCCAGGTGTTCGAGATCACCACTTCGCCGGCCTTGTAGAGATCGACCAGTTCGCCCGCAGTTGACCAGTATTTGCGCACCAGGGGCTTTTGCTCGACCAGGCGCTGCTTGGCTGCTTCGATCTGCTCATCGGTGAGGTCATAGATGTTCATGTCGCCGTTCAGACGCGCGGCCACGTAGACCGAACTCTTGTCATCCCAGAGTGAGACCTTGCCGGAACTTTTCGCATCCCAAAGCGCCTTGATCGAGGTCGGCGGAGTCTCGAAGGCATCGTCGCGATACATGAACGCAATCGCGCCCCAGCTATAGGGCATCCCGTAATACTGACCACCCTCCTGAATGCCGTCGAGCGCGAGAAACTTGGGATAGATATTGTTCCATTCGGAAATGGCGGCGGTGTCCAGTGGCTCGACAAAGCCAAGGTCGATCATGAGTTGGGTGGTATCGATAGAGGGGGTGATCAGGTCATAGACACCGCCGCCGGCCATCATCTTGGGCGCAAAATCGTCATTTGAACCGACATAGGTTGCATTCACCGCGCAACCGGTTTCTGCGACAAACTTGTCCAGGAACGAGGCATCCGCATAGCCCTCCCAAGTCAGGACATTGATCGTGCCCTCGGCAGCGAGCGGCGCGGCGGTGAGCATCAAGAGTGCGGATAGTGCCAGTTTGCGTGTCATTCTTCGTCTCCTCTGTTGAGTTTTTTGGTCTTTCGGGAAATAGTGCCGATATCGACACCAAGGGCGACAGCGGCCTTGCGCTTGCTGCCATGGATACGGATCGCCTCTTGGATGACCCGTAATTCAAATTCCGACACGGCGTCCCGCAGAGGACGGCCGCTCAGTGACAGATAGCCGCCGGTTGCGTCTGGGCAGGCCAAGAGCGCATCGCTTGGCATCGCGCGCAAGGCCTCTGGCAACTCGTCGTCCTGTTCGCCCAGAACCGAAATCTGCTGCATCAGGTTCCACAATTCACGGATGTTTCCGGGATAGCGATAGCCGCGCAGTCTTGCGCGCATATGCTCGGACAGCCGCATTGGCATCGTCCGCCGATTGTTGATCATCGAGAGGAAGCGGTCGATCAGATGATCGATCAGTTCCGGCATCTCGCGCAATGGCAGGATCGGCAATTGCACGACCGCCAGCCGGTAATAGAGATCAAGCCGGAATTCACGCCGTTCCGCCATCTCCAGCAGATCGCGATTGGTGGCCGAAATCACGCGCACGTTGGCCGGTCGCGGGCGGGTGCCGCCGATCCGCGTGACCACTCCGTCCTCAAGGTAGGACAGCAGCTTGGCCTGGAGTGGCAGGGGAATCTCGCCAACCTCGTCCAGAAACAGGGTGCCCCCCTCTGCGGCCTCGATCAGCCCCTTCTTGCCCTCTTGCGCCGCCCCGGTGAAGGCCCCCCTTTCATAGCCGAACAATTCGGACTCAAAGAGGCCTTCGGGGATGGCGGCGCAATTCACCACGATGAAGGGATCCGTCGCGCTGGCCACGAAATGATGCAGATGACGGGCAACCTCGGTCTTGCCCACACCCGACTCGCCCGTGATGATCACGCGCGCGCCTTGCAAGAACGCCCGCTCGCCACGGGACAGGATCCGGTCGAGCGCGCCAGAAATGTTGCGCTGGCGGGCCAGATCCGGTCGCATCCGGTGATCGGCTGCCGGCGCCAGAGGCGCGAACTGACGCCGCCCCTCGGCTTGTCGTCGGACGTGATCGAGCACCGTCAGATCCCGCAACTGCAAGAGATAGCCGCCCGCGGCATCCGCAGGATCGATCCGCCGGAGCGAGGCCAGCACCGCTCCGACCGGATCGCACCGCAGGATCACATTGCCGTTGCGACCGCCTTCGATCATCTCCTGGAGCACGGTCCAGTTCAGATTGCCTTCACGACAGAGGGCGGCGAAACTCATCCCCTGCACCCGCTGCGGATCTATCCCCGAGATCACCCCCGCCACCCGGTTGAACACGCCGACGCGCCCATCGCCGTGCAGATGGATGAGTCCGTCCGGAAGCGCATCGAGCGCCGATGACAGGTCAGGATCGTGCGACGGATTGGTCGATGCGATCATCGCGCGTCCCCTCTCCTATTCCTGACCGCCGCTCATGGCGGCGCTGCGGGCGGTCTTGATGTCACGCGCCATGCCCAGCCGCAAGCGCAGGCTGATCGCAAGACAAGGCCTCCCCCGCAAGCTCAGGCTCCGCACCGCAACGCCCGCCGTCGCGCTCTGGCCTCCGGCCCGGAATGCCACCGACAGAACCTTTGGCGGGTGGCCGGGTATCTGACTCTCTGCAATGGTGAAAAGATCCTTCATCGACAACGGCAGTGTCACGAGATCGCCCAGCCCATGCTCCATCAGCACGTCGCGCGGCACGTTGAACAGTTCCTCGGCGGCACGATTTGCATGGATCACCCTGCCGTCCTGCTCGACCACCAGCAAAGCGTCGGGCAACGCCTCGAGGATCTCCTCCAGCATCCCGATCCGATCGCTCAAGACAGCGGTGCGGCGGGCGTATTTCGACACGTCCCGCACCGTGCCCCACATCCGATAGAGCAGGTTGCCACGGATATGGCTGCGCACGTCATTCTCGACCTCGATAAAGGCTCCGTCATAGCGCAGATCACGCGAGGGCGATCCGTCAACATCGAAATTGCCATGAATCAGATTGCGCACGAACTCTTCATTGCTGCGGGTCCGAGGAAAGGTTTCATGCACCGGGCGCTGGTTGAAATCCTCGCCCTCGGGGGTTCGGTAAAGCCGCGCCATCGCGCCGTTGCAAAAACGCCATCTTGGACCGTTTTCAAATACTTGCCGGATGATTTCCTGTTCTGGTGCCGAGAGATCGACGGGATCGCGCCACTCCATGCACCAGCCCGCGTCATTGGAGGTTTCGAGAATCGACGCGCGCATCTCGTTCTCTTCGGTCAACCGCGCCAAATCCTTCAACGCCCCGCCCTGCTGCCATTTCACGGTGCGCAGGCAGCGCGTGCCATCTGCGGCGTTGATCAGGGTTGCGATCGCCGTCGTGGTGATCACGCCGCCGGTCACATCGCGCAGATCGAGACTCAGAACATGGGGCCCCGGATCACTCTGCGCAAAGATATGCTCCAGCCGTTCGCGCGCGGCCAGCGGATAGATCAAGGACCACTCCCGCCCCGCAGCACGCCCCGGCGCAAGACCGAGCCGCGCTTCCTGTGCCGGACAAGCGTGGACAATCCGTCCGTCCTGCGCCAGCAGGTCGGTCATTTCGACAGGGATTTCGGGCGAGAGGTCCATTCTCATCTCCGGCGACCGGCGTTGCGCTTTACGGGACACAGTGCAGATACCGCTCCACATCCCAGTTGGTGACTTCGCGCAGGAACCGCGTCCATTCGTCCTGCTTGTACTCGTCATATACCTCATAAAGACGCCCCGGCAGAGCAGAACGAATGACCTCGTCCTTCTTCAACGCATCCAGCGCATCCCTGAGGTTGAGAGGGATAAGGCTGACATCTCCGCCCGATTGCCAGACCTCGGTGACGTTGCGCGACTCAGCCGGGCCAGGGTCAATCCTGTTGAGGATGCCGTCATCCATCGCCTTCAGCAATGCCGCACAGAAAAGATGCGGATTGACCATGCTGTCAACGGCCCGGAACTCGAACCGGTCCGGCGAAGAAATGCGGATGGTGCAAGAGCGGTTCTGCAACCCCCAATTTGCCCCGATCGGGGCCCAGAGCCCATAACCGTTGAAGCGTCGATAGGAATTCACGGTTGACGCTCCGATCGCGGTGAGCGCACCGATATGTTTCAGCGAGCCGCCCAAGACCCAATGACCCAGTTCTGTCGGCAACCAGCCGCCATCGGTATTCTCGAACCCATTGATGCCACCCTTGGAATACATGAAATTCTCTTCCATGCCGGGAAGCTCGCCGGACACCAGATGCTGAACCTCGCGCGTGCCGCCGGTCCAGACCGAACAATTGTGGTGACAGCCGTTTGCCGCGTAACCCATGAACGGCTTGGCCATGAAACAGGCAATCAACCCGCGCTGACGCGCGACCTCGGCACAGATCTGGCGATAGGTGGTCATCCGGTCGCAGGTCGCCACGGTGTCGTCGAACTGATAATTCAGCTCGATCTGGCCCGGTGAATCCTCGCAGTCGCCCTGAATCATGTCCAACCCCATCGCCAGCGCGTAATCCGACACCTGCTTCCACAGGTCGCGGGCGCTCTCGAACTGGCCGATGTGATAGGCCAATGGCTCGGTCACGCCTTCATAGGGCTGCACCGCATCCTCCTTGGGACGCAACCACACCATTTCCGGCTCCAGTCCGACGCGAAGATGCAGACCACCATGCGCCTCGCGGAACTCTCGATCAAAGCGTTTCAGATTTCCACGGGTGTCGTATTCGTAATGTTGGCCGGCAAAATTCGGATCTTCCAGGCTGTAGAACAGGGTGCAGAACACGCGCCCTACCCGCTTGTCCCAGGGCAGTTGCATGAAGGTTTCCGGATCGGGCAATGCGATGCACTCCATCGCATTCGAATCAAACCCGATCAGATTGCCTTGGAAATCCGGCAGCACGTTGGTCACGCCCCCCATCCAGGTCTGCACCCCCTTGCGGGCTTGGGTTTCCCAATGGCGCGATGGCGCGGCCTTGCCCATCACGCGGCCCGTGATCGAGATGTATTGGTAATAGATATAATCGATCCCGAGCGCGTCGATCTTCTTGCGGACACGGTCCACCCGCTCGGCGCGGCCTGACGCCTCGACGGCGCGGTGATAATCGGTGTCGGTTCCCTGCGGCTTTGAAGGTCCGCCACTGCGGATTTGCGGGCTCATCGGTATCTCCCTTCTGAATGCGTTGTGATTGGTGTTCAGCCTTCAAGGTATCTGGCGCGTTCCTCAGCGCTTACGGCGCGGGTCAGGCTGGCGTATTCGGCCCGGCAGGCGGTCACAAAATTCTCGGTAAAGCCGGTGCCGAAAATTCTTCTGGCATGCGTCGAGACGGCCAGCCTCTCGGCCGCTTCGGCCAGATCACGCGGAAAGCGCTGCGCGCCTTCGGGCACCGTATCGGGGCCCGCGGCCTCGGTTGCGGGCGGCGCGACCAGACCGCGCTCGATCCCGTCCAGCCCCGCCCCCAGCATCAGCGCCAGGCTCAGGTAGGGATTGCAGTCGGCGGGCGGCACGCGGAATTCCAGCCGAGCGCGCGGACCGTGATGCGGGACCGAACGCACCGCGACGGTAAAGGGATACTCCGCCCAGGTCAGCGACTTTGGCGCCCAGCTTCCCGGTGCCAGCCGGCGATAGGCGTTGACCGAGGACGTGCACATCGCAAAGGCCTCGGGAACGATCTCCATCATCCCCGAGATGAAGGACCGAGCCAGCGCATTGGTGGTTCCAGATGGGTCGGAAAACAGGTTTCTTCCGCTTTGCGCGTCGCGCAGCGACAGCACGCAATGCCCGCCGATGCCGGGGTATTCTTGGCCCAGATAGGGCATGAAACTGGCGGTCTTGCCTTGCTTGCGGGCATAGGATCGGGCCGCCATGCGCAGGAAGCAGGCATCATCTGCCGCGCGCAGCCCTTCGCTTGCCGCCTGCGTCAGCTCAAGACAGCCCGGTCCCAATTCGACCCCGAGCGCATAGAGCGCCACGTCATGGCCCAGGATTTCCGCCTCCATCCCGGCGATGAATGCAGCATGGGTGTTGGCAGTGGCCCCCGACCAGCATTTGTTGTCAGGGGCAAACTTGGCCAGACCTTCAAACCCCTTCTGACGCACCGTCGCGGCATCTTCGTCCAACACCAGCACTTCGAATTCAAAGGCCGCATCAACCTTGTATCCCAGGGTGGCTGCGCGCTCGATCTGTCGGCGCAGCACCTGACGCGGCATCAGATCCCGCGCGGGACCGGACAATTCGGCGATCACCGTTACCGCCCCCGGCTCTGACGGGTTGCGCCGCATCGAGGAGGCATCGATCTCAACCGTCTCGGTAAAGAACTTGCTTCCCCCGAACAGCGTATCGGCACTGTCCCAATAGGCGAGCACATTGGCAAAGCGCGGATCTCCCGCCCAATCCAGAAACTGTGCGCGCCGCAGACGCCGTTCGCGAAAGACGGCGCCATAGTCGAACTGGCCAACATGCACGATTTCGGCTTCAAATCCTTCGAGGGCTTGGGTCAGGGTCTCGGTCATCTCTTGGTCCTCATGCGGTTACAGGCGACGAGAGCGCCCTGGTCAGACGGGTGGCATGGCTGGCGAGGGTCGCGGGCGGCGCACCGATGCCCGTGATCGCGACGGGCTGTCCGGCGCGGCGGTATTCGACGATGACGGGCCCCTCGCCGATCTGAGCAAGATCGCCCGCGATCACGCTCTGACTGTCGGCCAGAACCGGGGCACCATAGGATTGCAGACGCAAACCATACTGATCGCTCCAGAAACTCGGCATCGGGGCAAAGCCTGCCGATGGCTCCCGGCCGGTCGTGATGGCGCTGATCGTCTCGGCGGCGCGGCGTGCGGTCTGGCCGGGGACGCACCAATGTTCGGTCCGGCGCGGCACGCCATCAAAGAGCGAATTGGGGAATCGCGCGACATCGCCCACCGCGAGCAGGGTCTCGACCCCTTTGGCGATCATCCGGTCATCGGTCAGCACACCATCGCTCAGATCGGCCCCGCTGCCCTCCAGCCAGCCGACATTCGGTAGCGCGCCCAAGGCTTCGACGATGACATCCGCCTCCAGCCTGTCGCCGTCATCGAGAACCACGTGATCGGCCGCAAAATCGGAAACGGTCCGCCCGGCATGGATCCGCACGCCGTGTCTGCGGTGCCATGCGGCCATCGCGGCAGCCACCCGCGACCCCAGAGCACGCAGCATCGGTTGCGGTTCGGTCTCGACGAGATCGACATGCAGACCGAGGCTCCGCGCCGTCGCCGCAATCTCGCAGCCGATGAACCCGCCCCCGATCACCACCATCCGTGCGGACCGGCGCAAGGCTAGGGCCAGCCGTTGCGCATCCTCAAAGCTACGCAGGACGTAACGCCGGTCCTGCGCCCCCGTGAGCGGCAAACGGCGCGGACTCAATCCGCTCGCCGCCACGATCCAGTCTGCATTGATCCGGCTCCCATCGGCAAGGATCAGTTGCCCCTCCCGCATCCCGGTGGCAACACAGCCAAGACGCAGTTCGGCATCCTGCGGTGTCAGTTTGCTGCGCAACAAGAGCTTGCCAAACACGTCCTTGATATCGGCAGGGCTGGCGGCCAGCGCCGCGATTGCGTCTTTCGAGAGCGGCGGTCGGTTATAGGGGCGATGGGTCTCGCGGCCGACCAGAACGATGCGCGCCTCGGGCAAGGCCGCCTTGATCGCCTCGGCAGTGCGAAGCCCGGCGAGCGACGCCCCGACGATCACGATGCGAGGGGAAGGTGTCACAACCGGCATCAGGTGATCACGATGGCCTGCTCGGGGCAGGCATCCGCAGCGGCCTCGGCCTCGGCGCGCAGCCCTTCGCCGGGTTCCGCGATCCAGACCAGATCCCCCGCGGTGCCGAAAGAGAACAATTCGGGCGCCGCGATGACGCATTGACCATGCAACAGACAGGCGTCGCGATCGACCTCGATGCGCATCCTCAGACTCCTTCCAGAGAACAGGTCCGGCGTGTCATGCCGGGTCAAAGGCAATGGGCATGGCAATCGCGCCGGTATTGCCACTATCGGGCAACCATTCGACCTTGCCAGCGTAGCGAGGGTTCTTCAGGCGCTGCGCGAGCAGCTTCAACGCCTCGGTCATGTCCCCCCGGGCGATGAAATGTCCAAGACAGTGATGCGCCCCGCCGCCAAATCCGAAATGCGGTGCGCGACGGGCCGAGATGTCAAAGCCGGGGTCGGGAAACACCGCCGGATCAGACGCCGCCGATTGCGACAGCAGATGCAGCGTCGTGCCCGCCGGAATATCGGTATTGTTATAGGCAAAATCCTCGGTCGCCTCGCGCGTGACCCAGGTGACCGTGGGGCGCACGCGCATGACTTCTTCAACCGCCGCGCGGGCCAGTTCCGGGTGTTGCCCGAGCAGCGCCCATTGCTCGGGATGCTCGATAAAGACCGCCATCGCCAACCCCAACTGGTTGCGGGTCGTGTCGATGCCGCCAAAGATCGCCAGCACGATCATGTCGAGCAGTTCCTGATCCGAAAGCTGATCCTTGTCCCTGTTGGCGGCGACCAGTTCGCCGATGAAATCGCCGGACGGATTGGCCCTGCGCTCTTCGGCCAGTTCGGCGGCATAGGCATAGAGCCGCGTGGTGGCCGCGTCGATGGTCTCGATATCCTGCTTGAACGTCACCCCCAGCGCGAGCCCCATGTCGGCCGCGATATCGGCCAGTTCACGCCAGCGCTCGAACGGCAGGCCCAGCAGGTCGCAGATCACGCCCGTCGCGTAGGGTTCGGTGAACGCGCCGATGAATTCGCATTCGCCCCTTGTGACGAAAGCGTCGATCAATCTGCCCGCAAGCGTGGTGAATCTCGGTTTCAGATCGGCAATCAGTTTGGGTGAAAAGGCCGGGTTCGCGATCCGGCGCAGTCGGGCATGAGAGGCGCCCTCCTGGCTCAACAACATGTTTTCCCACCAACCGGCAAAGACGCCACTCACCCCATTATGGCTGGGCCAGCGATAGGATCCCTGCCGAAGACTTGGATGACGCAGCAATTTCTGAACGTCGTCATAGCGCAGCACGGCCAGACCATAAGGCGTATCCGCGCACCAATGCGCGTCCCTCGCCAATGCAATCGCGTCTGATCGCACTGAAAAATGCGGGTCGGCAAGATCCAGAAACGGTTTTGCCTCGTGAAACGGTCCGGTATCAGACATCCAGCAATGCTCCCTGCAACACGTCAGCGTGCCTTGGAATCAAGGATGCAAGTTTCGTTCCAGAATTGAACACCCGATGCCAAAATGATGATATCAGACGAAATTTATCCTGGGTTCCGGATCAGGATCGCGATGGTCCAAAGAATTCCCCCCCCCGCGCTGCGCCTGATTGCTGCAATCTTGCAGATCTGCTGCACAACAACATCGCCGCCGATGATCGCAACCGGGTGCAAGACAGGCCCGGTCATCGCCCGCCGCTCGGGGCGCAACCTGTCCTGCGCATTTTCGTCGATAGATCGTCCGTGCTGTGCGCGGGCCTGGTGCCGCAGCGAGGCCATTGACCGAATGTGATCACCGTC
>PFEY01000015.1:0-43866 GCA_002783205.1 Rhodobacteraceae bacterium CG17_big_fil_post_rev_8_21_14_2_50_63_15
CACCGCGCACAAGGGCGGGCTGGGCTATGATGTCCGCGTCGTGGGGTTTGAAGTGCACAGTTCGATCATGCATCGCGGCGTCAACGCGATCATGACTGCGGCTCCCCTGATCGACTGGGCCAACCGCATGAATGCCGAGAACCGGGCGCGCCCGCCCTCGGATCTGGCCGCGCTGTTCGAGCCGCCCTGGACCACGCTGCATGTCGGCACCATCTCGGGCGGCACGGCGCATAACATCACCGCCAAGGACTGCCGGTTCGGCATGGATTTTCGGGTCGTGCCGGGGGAGGATCCCGAGGTCTGGGGCGCGCGCTTTCTGGCGCGGGTGGCAGAGGCCGAGGCGGCGATGCAGGCGGTGCATCCGGACACCCGCATCGAGATCACGCCAAAGTTTGTCGTGCCGGGGCTGCAACCCGAAAAGGCGGGCGCAGCGGAAGGTCTGGTGCGCCAGATCACCGGCGACAATGGCCGCCACGTGGTCAGCTACGGCACCGAGGCGGGGCAGTTTCAGGAGGCGGGCTATTCGGCGGTGATCTGTGGCCCCGGCGACATCGCCCAGGCGCATCAGCCCGATGAATACATCTCCGTGGCGCAGTTCGCGGCCGGGCATGACTTCATGCGCGCGCTGCTGACACGGCTCCGGGTCGCCTGAGGGGCGGCGCGTTTCGCGGCGTCATACCACCCGGTCGGGCGGCCGGATCAGGACATCGCGCGCGGCGGAACTGGTGCTCAGGGCTTGCCGCGCCGGGGGGGCGAGCCGCCGCCCGGACCGGGGCGGGGTCTGCCCGGCGCAGCCTTGCCGGGCGGCTTTGTGCCCGTCTTGCCCGCGGACCATCCTGTCGGTTTATGACCGCTTGCCGGTTTGCCCGGCGGCGTGAAACGCCGCGACGTGTCGGCCGCCGGATTGCGCCTTGGTTTGGCGTCAGGCGATGGCGCGCTGCTGATGTCGGGGGCTTTCGCAAAGGGCTTGGCCGCCGCTTTGCCGAACGGTCTGCTGGCGGCTCTGGCAAACGGCTTGTCGCCCGGCTTGCCAAAGGATTTGCCACCCGATTTGCCACCCGATTTGCCAGCGGGCTTTTCGCCTGACCGCTCGGACGGCTTGCCACCCGGCTTGCCCTTGCTGTCGGACCATGGCTTTTTCTCACGAGGTTTGGAGGTGCCCTTCGCCGCGCCGTCGTCGCGTGGTTTGCGGTAGGGCGTCACGGCTCCGTCGCTGACCGCCCGGGTCATCGGGTCAGGTTGCGGCGGCTCCAGCGGTTTCGGGCGCGGCGTCCGGGGCGTGTGCGTCTTCGCGCCGGCCACCACCGGAGCGGGCCGCGAATTGGGACGTTTTGCGCCGCGCGCTGCGGCTGGCGGGGCAGAGTGCGACGTCGCGCGCGGCGCCGGACCGGTTTCGGGAACTCCGTCCAGGCGGCGGGCAACGATCCCCTCGTCAAGCTGCCCCTCCGCCCCGAGCGCGCTCAAAAAGCCTGGCAAGCTGGCCTCTGCAAGCTCGACAAGGGTTTCCGTCGCCTGCACCCGGATCGCCCCGATCGCGGATTTGTCGAGATTGCCGGCGCGGCAGAGGAGCGGCAGGATCCAGCGCGCCTCGGCCCGGTCATTGGCCCCGACCGAGAGCGCAAACCAGGTGCTGGGGCCAAAGGCCGCGCGCTCGCGCGCAGGCGCACGGGCGTCGGGCGCCTCCGGCGCGCTCAGCTCCTCGGGGGCGGACCAGCGCGACTGATAGAGCCGCAGATAGGCGGCGGCGATCTCTTCGGCGCTGTGCAGGGTCAGCAGTTCGGCGGCAAAGGCGGCCTCGGTCGGGCTGGGGGCTGTGGACCAGACCGGATCGGTCAGGAGACGCTCGCGATCGCGCGCCTCGATATCCTCCGGCGTTGGCGGTGTCGTCCAGTGCGCCGTGATCTTGGCGAACTTGAGCAGGCGTTCGGCCTTCTTGACAGCCTTGACCGGCACGATCAGCGCCGAGATGCCCTTGCGCCCGGCACGGCCCGTGCGCCCCGATCGGTGCAGGATTCCCTCGGCATTCGTGGGCAGTTCGGCGTGCACCACCAGATCAAGATTGGGCAGGTCGATGCCGCGCGCCGCTACGTCGGTGGCCACGCAGACCCGCGCCCGCCCGTCGCGCATCGCTTGCAGCGCATGGGTGCGCTCGCTCTGGCTCAATTCGCCCGAGAGCGAGACGACCGAGAACCCGCGATTGGTCAGACGCGCCGTCAGCCGCGCCACCATGGCGCGGGTATTGGCAAAGACGATGGCATTCTGCGCATCGTGAAAGCGCAACAGGTTGATCACCGCGCCTTCGGCGTCCTGCGGTGCGACGGTGAGCGCCTGATACGCGATGTCGGCATGCTGCTTTGCCCCGGTAAGGGTGGTCACGCGCACCGCGTCGCGCTGAAACTGCTCGGCCAGCTTGGCGATCATCGGCGGCACGGTGGCCGAGAACATCAGCGTGCGCCGGTCTGCGGGGGCGGCGGCCAGCATGAACTCGAGATCCTCGCGAAAGCCGAGATCGAGCATTTCGTCGGCCTCGTCGAGCACGATGGCGCGCAGACTGGTCATGTCGAGCGCGCCGCGATTGATGTGATCGCAAAGCCGCCCTGGCGTGCCCACCACGATATGCGCGCCGCGCTCCAGCGCGCGCCGCTCGTCGCGGGCATCCATTCCGCCGACGCAGGCCGCAAGGCGCGCGCCCGCCTCGGCATAAAGCCAGCTCAATTCGCGCATCACCTGCATTGCCAGCTCGCGCGTCGGCGCCACGATCAGCGCCAGCGGTGCGGCGGCGGGGGGCAGGCGATCGGCCTCGCCCAGAAGCGTCGGCGCGATGGCGAGGCCAAAGCCCACCGTCTTGCCCGATCCGGTCTGTGCCGAGACCAGCAGATCGGCCTCGTTGAGTTGGGGATCGGTCACTGCCTCCTGCACCGGGGTGAGGGTCTCGTAGCCGCGCGCGGCAAGGGCTTGGGAAAGGGCAGGCAGGATCATGGCGGCTCATCTGGTCCGGAGCAAGGGGTGCGGCTAGGCGCGTAAGGCTGCGACGCATACCGACTTCACGCCGGATTGTATATCGCCAAATGCCAAGGCACGCCACCTCCCCTTGTGGCGGCGCACCGTTTGCGCCACGCTGGCTCTCATCCAGACCATCCAGCAGGAGTATGCCCCGATGCCCGTCAAGAACCGTTTTGCCGAATTGCAGCGCGACATCACCGCGTGGCGCCGCGATATCCACGCCCATCCCGAGATCCTTTACGAGACCCACCGCACCAGTGCCTTCGTTGCCGAAAAGCTGAAGGACTTCGGCTGTGACGAGGTGGTGACAGGCATCGGGCGCACCGGTGTGGTGGGTGTGATCCGGGGCAGGGCGACTGGCTCGGGCCGGGTGATCGGGCTGCGCGCGGATATGGATGCGCTGCCCATTCACGAGGCGACAGGGGTGGACTACGCGAGCAAGACCCCCGGCGCGATGCATGCCTGCGGCCATGACGGGCACACCGCGATGCTTCTTGGTGCGGCGCAGTATCTGGCCGAGACGCGCAATTTCGACGGCACCGTCGTGGTGATCTTCCAACCCGCCGAAGAGGGGGGCGCGGGGGGGCGCGCGATGTGCGAGGACGGTCTGATGGAACGTTTTGGTATTCAGGAGGTCTACGGGATGCACAACTGGCCCGGCCGTCCCGTCGGCAGCTTCGCCATCCGTCCGGGGGCGTTCTTTGCCGCCACCGACCAGTTCGAGATCGCGCTCACCGGCAAGGGTGGCCACGCCGCCAAGCCGCAAGAGACGGTGGACACGACCGTGATGGCCGCGCATCTGGTGACGATGCTGCAAACCATCGCCAGCCGCAACGCCGACCCGGTCGATCAGCTGGTGGTGTCGGTGACGTCCTTTCAGACCTCGTCGACCGCGTTCAACGTCATTCCGCAGGGTGTACATCTCAAGGGGACAGTCCGTACGATGAGTACGCAGATGCGCGATCTGGCCGAGCAACGCATCAGGGCGCTCTGCACACATGTCGCCGCAGGATTTGGTGGGCGGGCGGAGGTGAGCTACTACCGGGGCTATCCGGTCATGGTCAATCACGAGGAACAGACCGAATTCGCAGCATCCGTTGCCGCAAAAGTCAGCGGCGAATGCGCCGAGGCGCCACTGGTGATGGGCGGCGAGGATTTCGCCTTCATGCTCGAGGAGCGTCCCGGCGCCTATATCCTGATCGGCAATGGCGCCACCGCGATGGTGCACAGCCCCGATTACAACTTCAATGACGAGGCCATCCCGGCCGGATGCAGCTGGTGGGCGGGCATCGTCGAGGAGCGGATGCCGGCGTGAGCGCGGATGCGTCGGAAGTTGAGTATTTTTGGAACAGTGAAACAGGGGCGGGCAATCGACCCGCCCCGTTCAGTTTCAGCTTGCTGGCGCATCAACTCGACGTGGGCACGCAGCTGCGGGTCGCACTGTCATAGGTGGTGCCTGCGGCGCAGGAGAGCGCCTGCTTGCTCTTGTCGTAGTTGCAGCCGCCCGTGGCGGATGCCAGCGATGGCAAGCTCAGAAGGGCGAGGGTGGCCAATCCGAATGTGAACTTCATGATCTGTCTCCCTGTTGAACCGCTTCGAACTGTATCACGATTCGCCGAAAACCCGCGCGAATATCGTGTCCACATGCTTGGTGTGATAGCCAAGGTCGAATTTTTCAGCGATCTCCGAGCGCGAGAGCACCGCAGTAACCTCTGGATCGCCGAGAAGTTCGGTCTGGAAATCCTTGCCCTCCTGCCAGACTTTCATCGCGTTGCGCTGAACGAGGGTATAGGCGGCCTCGCGGCTGACTCCTGCCTGCGTGAGGGCCAGGAGCACCCTTTGCGACATCACGAGACCGCGGAATTTATGCAGGTTTGCCAACATGTTCTGGGGATAGATCACCAATTTTTCGATGAGACCGGTGAGGCGGGCGAGCGCGAAATCGAGCGTGACGGTCGTATCGGGGCCGATACTGCGCTCGACTGAGGAATGCGAAATGTCGCGTTCGTGCCAGAGCGCCACATTTTCCATCGCAGGCACTACCGCCATCCGCACGAGCCGCGCCAACCCCGTCAGATTCTCGCTCAGCACCGGGTTGCGCTTGTGCGGCATTGCACTGCTGCCCTTTTGTCCAGCGCTGAAGAATTCCTCGGCTTCGAGGACTTCGGTGCGCTGCATGTGGCGGATCTCGATGGCGATATTCTCGATGCTGCTGGCCAGAACGCCGAGCGTTGCAAAAAACGCCGCGTGGCGGTCGCGGGGAATGACCTGCGTGCTGATCGGTTCGGGCCGAAGGCCGAGTTTCGCACAGACATGTTCCTCGACGCGCGGGTCGATATTGGCAAAGGTGCCGACCGCACCGGAAATCGCCCCCGTTGCCACCTCCGCGCGCGCGGTTCGGAGGCGAGCGAGATTGCGATCCATCTCGGCGTAGAACCGCGCGAAGGTCAGGCCCATCGTCGTGGGCTCGGCATGGATGCCGTGGCTGCGCCCGATGCGGACCGTGTCCTTGTGCTCGTAGGCGCGGCGCTTGAGCGCGGCGAGCAGCCCCTCCACGTCCTTGATCAGGATATCGGCGGCGCGGGTAAGCTGCACGTTGAAGCAGGTGTCGAGCACATCCGAGGAGGTCATCCCCTGATGCACGAAGCGCGCCGCATCCGCACCCACATGTTCGGCCAGATGGGTGAGAAAGGCGATGACATCGTGTTTGGTGACAGACTCGATCTCGTCGATCCGCGCCACATCGAATTCCACGTCCCTGGCCTTCCAGACTGCCTCGGCATTTTCGCGCGGGATCACGCCCAGATCGGCCATCGCGTCGCAGGCATGGGCCTCAATCTCGAACCAGATGCGAAACTTGGTTTCGGGCGACCAGATGGCCACCATGTCGGGGCGGGAATAGCGGGGAATCATCGGCTGTCCTTGCGTTTTGCTGTAGAAAGTTGCTCGGGCGGCTTGTAGTGCCTGGGCGACGTGGCGGCAAGCGAGGGATGGAGGCTCTGATGCGGCCAAGGCAATTGTGCGATTTCGAGGGCGTCTGGGCGTTTCGGCGAGAGATTGTCGAAGCGCAGGGTGCCCCGATATTCGTGCTTGGACAAACGCTCTGGTCGCCCGGTGAAGCGGGCCTTGTCTGCGAGGAAACCGGTGTCTTGCAGAAGCCGGGACATCCCCCGATGCAGGTCGGACGACGCACGTTTTGGGGGCCGGATCTGAGCGTGCGCTTTGCCGATGGGCGGGTCTTTCATCAGGTGCCGGGACTGGGCGGCGCGGTGTCGCATTGGTGCGATCCCGATCAGTATGACGGCACCTATGATTTCAGCGAATGGCCTGCCTTTACTGTTGTCTGGCGGGTGCGTGGGCCTCGTAAGGATTACCAAATGCAGACCCGCTATTGGCGACGGGGAGATTTATCGGATGAGCGCGAAACCCGAACTGACTGATGTCCTGCCGTGACCGGGATTTTCCAGACCGGCCTGCCCTATGATGCGACCGAGGGGCGTGCCTTGCCAGGGATTGCGCCGCTTGATCTGGCGGATTGGCTTCTGGTGGACGAGGCCTTTGCGGCGCAGATGGCCGAGCGGAAGCGGCTGATTGGCACAGGGCGCGAGGACGTGCTTGCGGTCACGCCCGAGGGCGCGGCTGCCGCGCAGGAATTGCTCGATTATGTGCTGATCTGGTTGGCCGAACATGCACCGGGCTATGAGGTCGGACAAGGCCGCGTGATACGGCCTGATGGTGAGGTGATCGCGATAGACAGGTCAGATCCGATGGGCACGCTGGGGCATCTCGTGCAGGAGGATCTCTGTCTCCTTGAGAAACGCGGGGACGAGCATGTGCTGACCGCTGCCGTCCTGTGTTTTCCAGCCAGCTGGCGTCTGGCGGACAAGATCAATCGCCCGCTGACCACCATACACATTCCTGTTGCGCGCTATGACGCTGGTCTTGCGCGTCGCGTGCAGCGGCTCTTTGACGGGGTGCAGGTGGGCCGTCCGCTCTGGCGGTTCAATGCGTTGCGCTATGCGGATGCAGTTCTGCATCAGCCTCGGCCAAGGGTGCAGCCATCGGCAAATCAACCCTATCCTTATCTGCGCTCGGAGCGGCAATGCGTGGTGCGTCTGCCGCAGACCGGCGCCTGTGTCTTCTCGATTCACACCTATGTGATAGCCTTGGCTAGCGTGCCGGAACCAACCGCAGGGCGGGATTGAAAAGCGGTTGAATCGTAAAGGGATACGGGGCCTCTGGCGTGACCTGCACGCGAACGGCATGCATGTTTTCGGCGCCGAAGGTTTCCAGCGCAATGATGCCGGGGGCGGTTGCCGGAAAGGGTTGGAACATCCGGAACATGTGGCTGTCGCCAAAGATCAGCAGGACCGGGCGACCAAATCGATTTGCCTCCTCGGTCAGCACATTGGCGAATCGGGCAAATCCCGAATGGCGCAAGAAACCTTCGGCATTCCACGGCAGGCCGAAATCGAATTCGAACATGTCGCCATGGATCGCCAGAACCATGGCGCGCGCCTCGGCGGCCTGAGCGACGGCGAACCCTTCGGCGAGCCAGTCGCGATTGGCGGCATCGCGGGCAAAGTATTCCTCTGCGGTGGCGAGATTCTGCGCCTCGAACCCGTTATTGGATCCCACGACATGCGCGGTGATGAATGCGATGTCGTGCATCATCAGCCGGACATTCTCGGGATACCCCAGCGCGCTCTGGCTCTCGACGGGGATCGGGCGGGCGCCAAGGCTTTGATCTGGCGTCGCAAAATAGGTGGCGCGGATATGCGCGAGACGTTCGCGCGGATCGTGGCCGCCGGCGCGTGGCGCGTGGCAATCGGTCCATTCGTTGTCGCCGGGGGTATAGAGAACGGGCGCCTCGAAGCTGTTGAGAAAGGCCAGTTGTTCGGCGAGAGCCGCATCCGAACAGGGACTGCCGCCGGATTTGGTATCTCCGACATGGATCACCAGAGCGGGGCGCGCGGCATTGATTGCCTCGATCAGGCTGGAAAACAAGGCATGGCTTGTCTCCGGCGGGCCATAGGGCATGTCGCCAAGGACCGCAAAGCTGAAGGGTTGCGCCAGCACTGGTCCTGACAACAGAGCCAGCGCGATGGCAAGCGGCTTGAACACGGGGGCGTCCTCCATTCCTTCGGTGCTGCTGACGATAGCGATCACGCGCGACAGTGACATGTCGGTTTCCTGTCGGTTTCCTGTCGGTCCTGTCCGGCACCGGATCGGTCTCACTCCACCGTGACGGACTTGGCCAGATTGCGCGGTTGATCGACATCGGTGCCCTTGGCCACCGCCGTATGATAGGCAAGAAGCTGCGCCGGCAGCGCATAGAGGATTGGCGAGAGGATCGGGTCGATCTCGGGCATTTTCACGGCCTGCCATACGCCACCGCCCGCCTTGGCGATGCCGCGCGCGTCCGAGACCAGAAGGATGCGACCGCCGCGCGCCATCACCTCCTGCATATTCGAGACGGTCTTGTCGAACAGCGCGTCGCAAGGCGCCATGACGATCACCGGCATGGTCTCGTCCACGAGCGCGATGGGGCCGTGCTTCAATTCGCCCGACGCATAGGCCTCGGCGTGGATGTAGCTGATTTCCTTGAGTTTGAGCGCGCCTTCGAGGGCGAGGGGATACATCAGCCCGCGTCCCAGGAAAAGCGCGTTGTCGGAGGTAGAGAGCAACCGCGCCACGATCCTGATCTCGGCGTTGGCCTCCAGCGCGTTGTTGAGCGCCGAAGGCAGTGCGCGCAGGCTCGACAGCAGATCGGCGAGGCGATCGGCATCGAGATGACCGCGTTGACGGGCAGCCTTGAGCGCGAGCAGCAACAGGACGGTGAGCTGCGCCGTGAAGGCCTTGGTCGAGGCGACGCCGATTTCGGCTCCGGCGAGAATGGGCAGCGCCAGATCGCTCTCGCGGGCAATCGAGCTTTCGGGGACGTTGACCACCGACAGGATCCGCTCGGCGCGCCCGGTGCAGTAGCGCAAGGCTGCCAAGGTGTCGGCAGTCTCGCCCGACTGGCTGACAAAGAGCGCCAGCGTGCCGGGAGAGACAGGAGGTTCGCGGTAGCGGAATTCGGAGGCGATATCGACCTCAACGGGCAGGCGGGCAAGCTGCTCAAACCAGTATTTCGCCGTCAGACAGGCGTAGAAGGCCGTGCCGCAGGCGGTCATGGTCATCTGATCGACCTTGGCAAAATCGGGCATGGCGGCGGGCAGGATGATGTCGCGCCCGTCCGCGCTCAGGTAATGGGTGAGCGCCGCGCCGATCACTGAGGGTTGTTCGGCGATTTCCTTGGCCATGAAATGCTTGTGCCCGGCCTTGTCAACGCGGGCGTTCGCGATTTCGATGGTCTTGACCGGGCGGTTAGCAAGGCGGCCATGGGCATCCGTGATGGTCAGGCTGGTGCGGGTGACAATCGCGATGTCGCCCTCTTCGAGATAGGTGATCCGGTCGGTCATCGGCGCGAGTGCAATCGCGTCAGAGCCCACGAACATTTCGCCCTCACCATGGCCGATGGCGAGCGGGCTGCCCTTGCGCGCGGCGATCAGCAGGTCGGGTTCGCCGTCGAAGAGAAAGCAGAGCGCATAGGCGCCTTCGAGCCGGGCAATGGTGGCGCGCACGGCCGCTTCGGCCGTCAGGCCTTGCTGCATGTTGTGATGGGTCAGAAGCGCCACGGTTTCGGTGTCGGTATCGGTTTCGTGCCCGATGCCGGCCGCGGCAAGTTCGGCGCGCAGGGCGCGGTAATTCTCGATGATGCCGTTGTGCACCACCGCCACGGGGCCGGACCTGTGCGGGTGGGCATTGGCCTCGGTCGGTGCGCCATGCGTGGCCCAGCGGGTATGGCCGATCCCGGCCTTGCCCGCCAGCGGTTGATGCACCAGCAGATCCGAGAGGTTGACGAGCTTGCCTACCGCGCGGCGGCGGTCGAGGCGGTCATTGTTGATGGTGGCAATCCCGGCGCTGTCATAGCCGCGATATTCCAGTCGCTTGAGCGCCTCAACCAGAATGGGCGCGACCTCGTGTTCGCCCAGGACGCCGACAATACCGCACATTAATCCGCTCCCTTGCCGCGCTTTGCGGCGTTATTCTTTAAGTATTCGAACAATTTTTTTGCTCTGCCCGGTTTGTTGACCTGCACCGCGCGCGCCAGCGCCAGCGCTCCGGCTTCGACGTCGCGGGTGATCACGGAGCCCGAGCCTGTGAGCGCGCCGTCGCCGACTGTGACCGGCGCCACCAACATGGTGTTCGAGCCGATGAACACGTTCCTGCCGATCTCGGTGTGATGTTTGCTCACACCGTCGTAATTGCAGGTGATCGTGCCCGCCCCGACATTTGTCGCGGAACCGATATGGGCATCGCCGATATAGCTCAGATGGTTGACCTTGGCACCTTCGTCGATGAGTGCATTCTTCACCTCGACGAAATTGCCGACCCTTGTGTCCTCGGCAAGTTCGGTGCCCGGACGCAGGCGCGCATAGGGGCCGACCACCGCACCGCGCGCCACATGGCAACCTTCGAGATGGCAGAAGGCGCGAATATGCGCACCAGTCTCGATCGTCACACCGGGGCCGAAAACCACGTTCTGCTCGATCACGCTGTCGCGGCCAAGATGGGTGTCATAGGCGAAATGCACCGTTTCGGGCGCGCAGAGGGTGACGCCGTTCTCCAGCGCCGCAGCTCGGGCGCGGGTCTGAAAGGCGGCTTCGGCCCGGGCCAGTTCGGCGCGCGAATTGATCCCCAGCGTTTCGGCTTCGTCACAGATCACGACACCGGCCGCGCGGCCGCGTGTGCGGGCGAGGGCGACGATGTCGGTCAGGTAATATTCACCGGCGGCGTTGTCATTTCCAACGTCGGCAATGAGATCGAAAAGCAGCGGCGCGGCGGCCAGGATGACGCCGCTGTTGCACAGCGTAATGGCGCGTTCGGCGGGCGTTGCATCCTTGAATTCAACGATCCGCGTCAGCGTCTCGTCCGAGACCACCAGCCGACCGTAGCGGCCCGGATCGGTGGTCTCGAAGCCCAGCACGACGATGTCATGGCGGGCGCGGGCGGAGGCCATCCTTGCCAGCGTCTCGGGCTGGATGAAAGGCGTGTCGCCATAAAGCACGAGCGCATCACCCGCATAGCCCGCAAGCCGCGGCGCGGCCTGCGCCACGGCATGAGCGGTGCCAAGCTGTTCGGCTTGCAGCACGACCTCGGCCGTCTCGTCATGGGCCGCGACGATTGCCCTGACCGCCTCGGCCCCGTGGCCGGCCACGATGATCGTGTGATCGGGCTCTAGCATGGCCCCGGCCTGCATCGCATGCACGAGCATCGGCGCGCCCGCGACGCGGTGCAGCACCTTGGGCAGGTCAGAGTTCATCCGGGTGCCCTCGCCTGCGGCAAGGATGATGAGGGCGGTTGCCATGCGTTTCCCTTTGTCTTTTGCTCGTCTCCGTTTTATCGGGTTGGCATCCCGACGCAAGGGCGCGTGGGATCATTCTGGCGCAGAGCGTGGCAGAGGGCGGCGCGGACCGGGCTTGGACCGGGCAGGGCGAGGGGGATGCGATGCGCACGGTGGTGTTTGATCTCGACGGCACGCTGGCCGACACGAGCGGCGATCTGATCGCAGCCGCCAATGCCTGTTTCCGGGCGATGGGGGTGGGGGATCTGCTCGATCCGGTGGCGGATGCCGGGGTGGCATTGCGTGGCGGGCGGGCGATGCTGAGCCTCGGGATGGAGCGGTTGGGCCGGGCCGGGGATCTGGCCGAGATCGACCGGCAATACCCGGTTCTGCTGACGGCCTATGCCGAGGCGATCGATGTGCATACCGTGCTCTATCCGGGGGCGATGGCGGCGGTGGACGCGCTGAGCGCGGCAGGCTACCGGGTGGCGATCTGCACCAACAAGCCCGAGGCGCTGGCGCGTCTCTTGCTTGACCGGCTGGGGGTTCTCGGGGCGTTTCAGGCGCTGACCGGGGCGGATACTCTGGCCATGCGCAAGCCCGATCCCGAGCATCTGCGAGAGACGGTGCGGCGGGCGGGGGGCGATCCGGCGCGCGCGCTGATGGTGGGCGATTCGGTGACGGATCATTCCACCGCGCGCGCTGCCGGCGTGCCGTCGGTTCTGGTCAGCTTCGGACCCAATGGCCGGGCCGCCGCGGCGCTCAAGCCCGACGCGCTGATCGGTCATTTCGAGGAGTTGCCGGAGGTGGTGGCGCGGCTCTTGGGCCAGGCTGGAGGTCCGTTTCGGATTTTCGAAAGATGAGGGCCAGTGTTGCGCCTGCCATTGACCTGCCGCGTGCAGCGCCCCAAAACATCGCCATGACAGAAATTTTCAAAGGCAGTTTCACCCAACAGGAACCGATCCCCGAGGAGGGCATCGCGGCCGCGCTCGCCGTGCTGCGCTCGGGGCGTTTGCACCGCTATAATCTGGTGGCGGACGAGCCGGGAGAGGTGGCGCTTCTGGAGCGCGAATTCGCCGCCTGGACGGGGGCGAAATACGCGCTCGCCGTGGCCTCGGGCGGCTATGCGATGGCGACCGCGCTGCGCGCGCTTGGCGTCGGGCCGGGCGAGCGGGTGCTGACCAATGCCTTTACCCTCGCGCCGGTGCCCGGGGCGATTGCAAGCGTCGGTGCCCTGCCGATCTTTGTCGGTGTGACCGAGGCGCTGACGATCGATCTGGAGGATCTGGCCGCCAAGGCGGATCAGGCAGATGTTCTGATGCTCAGCCATATGCGCGGCCACATGGCGGATATGGAGCGGCTGATGGAAATTTGCCATCGGGCGGGGCTCACCGTGATCGAGGATTGTGCTCATACCATGGGGGCCGCGTGGGGTGCCACACCCTCTGGCCGGTGGGGTAAGGTGGGATGTTTTTCAACTCAAACCTACAAGCACATGAATTCCGGCGAGGGCGGTTTTCTGGTGACGGATGATGACGAGGTGATGGCGCGGGCGATCCTGCTTTCCGGTTCCTACATGCTCTTTGACCGTCACGGCACGGTGCCGCCCGCAGAGGTCTTTGAACGGGTGAAATACGACACGCCAAACGTCTCGGGCCGGATGGACCATCTGCGCGCTGCAATTCTGAGGCCGCAACTGCGGGTGCTCGCGGCGCAATGCGAGCGGTGGAACGAGCGCTATAGAGTTCTTGAGACGGGCCTGCGCGGCACGCCCGGCCTGACGGTGATCGAGCGGCTGGCCAGAGAGCGCTATGTCGGATCTTCCATTCAGTTTCTTCTGCTCGATTGGCCCGCCGCACGGATAGAAGAGGTGATCAGGCGCTGTCTGGCGCGGGGTGTTGAACTGAAATGGTTCGGTGCAGCCGAGCCAAGCGGCTTTACCAGCCGCTATGACAGCTGGCGTTATGCCCCCTCAACCCCGTTGCCCGCGAGCGACAGGATTCTGCGCGCCATCCTCGACATGCGTCTGCCGCTGACCTTCAGCCTTGAGGATTGTGCGCAGATTGCGCGGATCATCCGCGCCGAAGTGGGTGCGGCCTATCAGGCACAGCTCTGAACCGTCCGACGCAGGCCGGTTCTTTGGCAAATGGGGGCGCCGCCCCCGTCGCCGCAAGCGGCGACTCCCCCGGGGTATTTGCGCCAAGAAGAAACCCATTCTGGGTGTGCGCGGGCGGGATTGACCCGACTCGGGCGCTGTGCCTATAAATGAACAAGTGTTCAATAATGTCTGCCGGGAGGGAAGCTCGATGTTCAATGCAGTCATGCGGTTTCATCTGGGTGAGGATGTGAACGCCCTTCGCGAGATGGTGCATCGTTGGGCGCAAGAACGCGTCAAGCCGATCGCGGCGGAGGTCGATCGCCGCAATGCCTTTCCGAACGAGTTGTGGCGCGAAATGGGCGATCTGGGTCTGCTGGGGATCACGGTGCCGGAGGAATACGGCGGCGCGGGGATGGGATATCTGGCGCATGTGATCGCGGTCGAGGAGATCGCCCGGGCGTCGGCCTCGGTCTCGCTCAGTTATGGCGCGCATTCAAACCTCTGCGTCAATCAGATCAAGCTGAATGGCAGCGCGGCGCAGAAGGCGAAATACCTGCCCGGACTGGTGAGCGGCGCGCAGGTCGGGGCGCTGGCGATGTCCGAGGCGGGGGCGGGCAGCGACGTGGTTTCGATGAAGCTGCGGGCCGAAAGGCGTAACGATCACTACCGCCTCAGTGGCAACAAATACTGGATCACAAACGGGCCGGATGCAGATACGCTGGTGGTCTATGCCAAGACCGACCCCGAGGCGGGCAGCAAGGGAATCACGGCCTTTCTCATCGAAAAGACGATGAAGGGCTTCAGCACCTCGCCGCATTTCGACAAGCTCGGGATGCGTGGCAGCAATACGGCCGAATTGATCTTTGACGATGTCGCGGTGCCGTTCGAGAATGTTCTGGGCGAAGAGGGCAAGGGGGTGCGGGTGCTCATGTCCGGGCTGGATTATGAGCGCGTGGTGCTGGCGGGGATCGGCACGGGGATCATGGCGGCCTGTCTCGATGAGATCATGCCCTATCTCGCCGAACGACGGCAGTTCGGCCAGCCGATCGGATCGTTCCAACTGATGCAGGGCAAGATCGCGGACATGTACACCGCGATGAATTCGGCGCGCGCCTATGTCTATGAGGTGGCCAAGGCCTGTGACCGGGGCGACGTCACCCGGCAGGACGCCGCTGCCTGCTGTCTTTACGCCAGCGAGCAGGCGATGGTGCAGGCGCATCAGGCTGTGCAGGCGATGGGCGGAGCGGGTTTTCTGGCCGACGCGCCGGTGGCGCGGCTCTTTCGCGACGCCAAGCTCATGGAGATCGGCGCCGGGACAAGCGAGATCCGGCGCATGCTGGTCGGGCGCGAGCTGATGGGGGTGATGGGGTGAGACGGCTCCTGGTCATCGTGCTTGTCGGACCGGGTGCAGCGGCGGCGCAGGATCTGGCCGTCGATGTCGCGGTGGTGCGCGCCTGCCATGATGCGGCGCGGGCGGGAGATCTGTCTCCGCCCTGCGTCGGTGCGGCGGCCGATGCGTGTCAGGCGCTGCCCGGCGGCGACACGACGCTCGGGATCAGTGAATGCCTGCTGGCGGAAACATATGTCTGGGCGGATCTGATGCAGGCTGAATACGAGCGGCAAGCTGCGGCGCTGTCGGCCGCACCGGGGGATCTCGGGATGCAGCTTGCGGCCGCCCAAGCAGCCTGGGGCGCGTATCGCGAGGCCGAATGCGGGTTGCGTTATGGCTACTGGATCGAGGGCTCTATCCGCACGATCATGGCCGCCGACTGCCATCTGGAGAAGACCGCAGCACGGGCGCGGGAACTGCGTGATCTGGGGGCGATGGAATGACCGCAGGTCCGGGCAACGCATTGTGGTCTGTGTGGTCTGTTCTCTGTCTGGGCCTGGCGACGCCGCTGGCAGCGCAGAACCTTGTTTTTGACATCGCCCCTGTCGAGGCCTGCATCCGCGCTGGCGGTGGCGAGAGTTGCGCGGGCAGGGCTGCAGAGCAGTGCATGGAAGCGACGCCCGACGGGCAGACGACGGTCGGCATGAGCGCGTGTCTGGACCGGGAGCGCAAGCACTGGGACGGCTGGCTCAATCTTGTCTATCAAAGGCTCTATGGCGAGCTTGCCGCGCAAGATGTGGCGATCCAGAGCTCCGCGCCGAAACAGGCCCCCGCGTTGCAGGAGATGCAGCGCGCCTGGATCAGGTTTCGGGATGCAAGATGCAGCTATGAGGCAACGCAATGGGGGGGCGGCACCGGGGCGGGTCCGGCCTCTTTGAATTGCCATCTTCACGAGACCGCGCGGCAGATGATCTATCTGCAATCGAGCCGATTGGGGGAATGACGCCATGGCGCGCGCGATGGTCTTTCTGCCGGTTCTGCTTCTCTTGGTCATGACCGCGGCACTCGGGCTCATCCTTGGCGGGCGCGCGAGCTTGACGACGGAGACCGAGGTGATCGAGCAGGTGGCCAAGCGCTATCTGAGCGAGGCGGGCGATGGGGCGACCCGCACGGATTGCGCAGCGCACCCGGCCTCAAGCAGCGATCTCTGGCTGGTGGTGATTTGCGGAGGCTACGAGTATTTTGTCGATGTCTATGGTCGTCTGGTGCATGTAAACAGGCCGGGGGGAACATCATGAGCAGCACGCAACCTCTGTTGCAGCGCGCGCCTTACGAGACGCTCCGTGATGCCTTTCGCTGGAAGATTCCGGCGCAGCTCAATATGGCGGTGCAGGTCTGCGATGATTGGGCGGCGCGGGATCCGGCGCGGCTGGCGATTGTCGATCTGTCGGGGGACGGGCCACGTGACGTGAGCTATGGTGCGCTGAGAGTCATGGTGGACGGGTTGGCGCAGGCGCTTCTGGCGCGCGGTGTCGAGCGCGGCGACCGGGTGGGGGTGCTTCGCAGTCAGGGGGCATGGTGTGCTGCCGCGCATATCGCAATCTGGAAAATTGGCGCTAGTTCAATGCCTTTGTTCAAACTCTTCAAGCATGACGCCCTAACCTCTCGGATCGGCGATGCGGGGGCTCGCCTGGTTGTCACGGATGCGGAGGGTGTCGCCCTGCTGGCGGCAGTGGACGGAGTCACGGCGCTGGTGCCAGAGGCCGAAATGCTGCCCAAGGGAGGGTTCGATGCGGTCGAGACGGGCGCGGAGGAGCCCGCAGTTCTGATCTACACAAGCGGCACGACCGGCAGTGCCAAGGGCGCGCTGCACGGTCATCGCGTGCTGAGCGGGCATTTGCCGGGCGTCGAGATGAGCCACGATTTCCTCGGCCAGGCGGATGATTGTCTCTGGACGCCTGCCGATTGGGCTTGGATCGGCGGCTTGTTCGATGTTCTGATGCCCGGGCTTGCCATCGGCGTGCCGGTGGTGGCGGCGCGGATGAGCAAGTTCAACCCAGAAGATTGCATGAAGATCATTCGGGAAGGATCTGTGCGCAATGTATTTTTTCCACCTACGGCCTTGCGGATGCTCAGGGCGGCGGACGCGCGGATCATGGGATTGCGAAGCGTGGCAAGCGGCGGCGAGCCGCTTGGGTCGGAAATGCTTGATTGGGGTCGGCAAGCCTTTGGCGTGACGATCAACGAGTTCTATGGGCAGACCGAATGCAACATGGTGGGCAGTTCCTGCGCGGCCCTTTTCGCGCCACGTCCGGGATGTCTGGGAAAAGCCGTCCCGGGGCACGATCTGGCGGTCATCGACAGCACCGGAGCAGTCACCGAGCATGAGGGCGAGATTGCGGTGAGACGTGGTTCACCTTCGATGATGCTGAGATACTGGAACAAGCCGAGGGAAACGATTGAAAAATTTCGCAATGAGTGGCTGTTGACCGGGGATCGTGGGATCGTCGAAGATGGCTTCATTCGCTTTGTCGGACGCGAGGATGATGTCATCACGAGCGCTGGCTATCGCATAGGTCCGGCGGAGATCGAGGATTGTCTGCTGACCCATCCGGCGGTGGCAACGGTGGGTGTCGTGGGCAAGCCCGATGCGCTGCGCACCGAGATCGTCAAGGCCTATGTGGTACTGAAACCGGGTGCGGTGGCCTCTGACCGCATGGCCGCCGAATTACAGGCGCATGTCAAGGAACGGCTTGCAAGTTATTCCTATCCAAGGGAAATTGCTTTTCTTGATGGGCTGCCGATGACCGTTACCGGCAAGGTGATCCGCAAGGAACTGAAGGCGCGCGCCGCGGCGGAGATGGGCGGATGAGTGCCTGGCCTCATGAAATAGGGGCTGGCGTGACAGCCAGCCCCGAACATCAGATCCGATCCGCGACGGGCTCAGAATTTCATGACATAGGCGACGTTGAAGACCCACGGATCGATCTTGACCTCGCCGATATCGACACCGCCAACCTCTGCATCCGTCTCGATGTCGATGTAGCGGATATCGGCGCGCAGGGCTGCCCTCTCGCTGATCGCGTAATCCAGACCGGCATGAAGCGCGAGGCCCCAGGAGTCGCCGAGGTTGACATTCACGCCCGCGAGCGCGCCCTTGCCCGTCTCATCGAAGAAATAGGTATAGTTGATGCCTGCGCCGACAAACGGAGTGAATTTGCTCTGGTTCGCAAAGTGATATTGCAGCGAGAGCGTGGGCGGCAGATGCTTGACTTCGGCGATCTTGCCCGTGCCTTGCAGGTTCACGTCGTGCTGGAACGGCCAAGACGCCAGCAGTTCGATCCCGATATTATCGGCCACGAAATACTCGACTGTCACTGTCGGGCGCAGGTTGCCGTCGACATCGACCTTGCCCGCGAGGGTGTTGGAGCTTTCGGTCGGCTCAACCCAGCCAAGACCGAGGCCGATGGTGAAGTCACCTTGGGACTGGGCCAAGGCAGGTGCGGCGACCGAGGCCATCAATGCGGCAAGGGTGAGGGCGGTGATATGTTTCATTTTTTGTACATCCTTGTTCCTACCGTGGTCGGTATGGTCAGGATTCAGTCCAATCACCTTGATGTGAGTCAAATTGCGCGTTGCAGGTTTGAGTGCTGCAAAATTGCAACTATCGACGCAGGCCTGACGGCGCGTCGCAATCCGAGGGAGTTCGAGCCATGCAACTGAGGTCATCGGCGTTACCCTCATCCGAGGCGTTCAGGGCCAATCGCGAGAGACATCTCGAGGCATTGGCGCTTGTCCGGGAGGCCGCAGCACTGGCCGCGGCGGGCGGTGGCGCGGCGGCGCGCGAGCGGCATCTCGGGCGCGGCAAGATGCTGCCGCGTGATCGGGTGGCGGGACTGCTCGATCCGGCCAGTCCCTTTCTGGAGATTGGCGCCACGGCGGCGCATGGTCTCTATGACGGGGACGCCCCCTGTGCGGGCGTGATCGCGGGTGTGGGGCGCGTTATGGGCCGCGATTGCATGATCGTGTGCAACGATGCCACGGTCAAGGGCGGCACCTATTATCCGATGACGGTCAAGAAGCACCTGCGCGCTCAGGAAATTGCCGAGGAGTGTCACCTGGCTTGTATTTACCTGGTGGACAGTGGGGGGGCAAACCTGCCCAATCAGGACGAGGTTTTCCCCGACCGCGACCATTTCGGGCGCATCTTCTATAACCAGGCACGGATGTCGGCCAAGGGGATCGCGCAGATCGCCGTGGTGATGGGAAGTTGCACCGCAGGTGGGGCTTATGTGCCCGCGATGAGCGATGTCACCATCATCGTGAAGGATCAGGGGACGATCTTTCTCGCCGGGCCGCCGCTGGTCAAGGCGGCGACGGGCGAAGTGGTCACTGCCGAGGATCTCGGCGGCGGGGATGTGCATACGAGGCTCTCGGGTGTCGCCGATTATCTGGCAGAGGATGACGCACATGCCTTGGCGCTTGCCCGCCGCGCCGTCGGGAATCTCGGGTCCGTTCCTGATTTTGCAGCCGGCTGGTCGGCGCCAGAAGAGCCGATCTTTGACCCAGAGGAGCTATTGGGCGTCGTGCCGACCGACCTGCGGGTGCCATATGACATCCGCGAGGTGATCGCGCGGCTGGTGGATGGCTCTCGACTCGACGAGTTCAAGGCCCGCTTTGGCGAGACGCTTGTCACCGGGTTCGCCCATATCAAGGGGTGTCCTGTGGGATTGGTGGCAAATAATGGGGTGCTCTTCAGCGAGGCCGCGCAGAAGGGCGCGCATTTTATCGAACTGTGCAGTCAGCGGCGCATTCCGCTGGTGTTTCTCCAGAACATCACGGGTTTCATGGTTGGTCGCAAATACGAGAACGGGGGCATCGCGCGCCACGGCGCCAAGATGGTGACGGCGGTGGCCACCACCTCTGTGCCCAAGATCACCATGGTCGTGGGCGGGAGTTTCGGCGCGGGCAACTACGGTATGGCGGGGCGGGCCTATCAGCCGCGCTTTCTGTGGATGTGGCCCAACGCGCGGATCTCGGTGATGGGCGGTGCGCAGGCGGCAGGCGTGCTTGCCACAGTCCGGCGCGACACGATCGAGCGCAAGGGGGGAACATGGTCGGCCGAGGAGGAGGCCGAATTCAAGCGCCCCACGCTGGAGATGTTCGACCGTCAGAGCCACCCGCTCTATGCCTCTGCCCGGCTTTGGGATGACGGGATCGTTGATCCGCGCAAGAGCCGTGAGGTGCTGGCGCTCTCCCTGCGCGCGGCGCTCAATGCCCCGGTGCAGGAAACGCGCTTTGGCATCTTTCGGATGTGAGGGGGGATGGGCCGTGGAATTTGAGTATTTGAAGAACGATGAAAGCGGGAGCGCGGGCCATGTTTGAGCGGATATTGATCGCGAACCGGGGCGAGATCGCGTGTCGGGTGATGCGCACGGCGCGCAGCTTGGGGGTCGAGGTGGTGGCGGTCTATTCCGACGCCGACCGGGATGCGGCGCATGTGGCGATGGCGGACCGGGCGGTGCATATCGGGGGTGCGGCGCCGTCGGAGAGCTATCTGCGCGGGGATCGGATCATTGCCGCGGCGCTGGCGACCGGGGCTGAGGCCATTCACCCCGGCTATGGGTTTCTGAGCGAGAACCCGGACCTCGTCGAGGCGGTCGAGGCGGCCGGGCTGGTGTTCATCGGGCCCTCGGCTGCGGCGATCCGGGCGATGGGGCTGAAGGACGCCGCCAAGGCGCTGATGGAGGCGGCGGGCGTGCCGGTGGTGCCGGGCTATCATGGTGCGGGTCAGGATCCCGAGCATCTGGCGGGGGCGGCGGAGGCGATCGGCTATCCGGTGCTGATCAAGGCCGTGGCGGGCGGTGGTGGCAAGGGGATGCGGCTGGTCGAGCGGGCGCAGGATTTCGCCGACGCGCTGGAGAGTGCTCAGGGCGAGGCGCGCACCGCCTTTGGCAATGCCGCCGTTCTGATCGAGAAATTCGTGCAAAGGCCCCGGCATATCGAGGTGCAGGTGTTTGGTGATGGAACCCGTGCCGTGCATCTCTTCGAGCGCGATTGTTCCTTGCAACGCCGCCATCAGAAGGTGATCGAGGAGGCCCCCGCACCGGGGATGACCGAGGCGGTGCGCGCCGCCATGGGGCAGGCGGCGGTGCGCGCGGCGGAGGCGATCGGCTATGCGGGCGCGGGCACGGTGGAATTCATCGTTGACGGCTCGGACGGCCTGCGCACGGATCGCTTCTGGTTCATGGAGATGAATACGCGGCTTCAGGTCGAGCACCCTGTGACCGAGGCGATCACAGGTGTCGATCTGGTGGAGTGGCAATTGCGGGTGGCCGCCGGTGAGGGTTTGCCACTGGCGCAAGAGGATCTGTGCCTCAACGGCCACGCCTTTGAGGCGCGCCTCTATGCCGAGGATGTGCCCAAGGGGTTTCTGCCTGCTACGGGACGGCTCACGCATCTCGTGTTCCCTCAAGATTGCCGGGCCGACAGTGGCGTGCGATCCGGTGACGAGATCAGCCCGTGGTATGATCCGATGATTGCGAAGGTCGTCACGCATGGGCCAAGCCGGGCGGTGGCGCTTCGGCGCCTGTCTGCGGCGCTGCGCGCCACGCAGGTGGCAGGCACCGTGACCAATCTGGGGTTTCTGGGTGCGTTGGCGGAACATCCGGGATTTGCGCGCGGTGAGGTCGATACCGGCCTCATTGCGCGCGACCTCGATGTGCTGGTTCTGGTTCCCGAGGCCGAACCGCGTGACGTGGCGCTCGCCGTGCTCGCGGGTCTGGGTTTGCTGGACGATGTCGTGCCAGATGCGGGGTTTGTTCTCTGGCACCCGTTTGAGCGGGAAGTGCGGCTGATGCAGGATGGCGCAGAGGTTGCGGTCCGCCTCACGACGCGGTCGGCGGAGGCGCATGATCTGCGTGTCGGCGATCGTCTGGTCGAGGCGCGGCGGGTGTCCGGGCAATGGCGGCTGGATGGTCAGCCTGCCCCCGCCGTGGCGGTCCATGGCCATCGCATCACGGTCTTTTCGTGCTACGGTCTGACGTTTGATCTGGTGGATCCGCTTGCGCGCGAGGGCATGGCGGGCGGCAACGCCGCGCTCATCGAGGCGCCGATGCCGGGGCTGGTCAAGGCGGTCTATGCCACGGCGGGGCAGACGGTGATCAGGGGCGATCGGCTGGCGGTGCTCGAGGCGATGAAGATGGAGCACAGCCTGTTGGCCGCGCGCGATGGTGTGGTGGCCGAAGTCCTGGTGCGTGCAGGCGATCAGGTGACGGCGGGCGCCGCGTTGGTCCGGTTGGAGGAGGACGCATGATCCGACTGCATCATGTCCCCCTCGCACGATCGCTGAGAGTCTTGTGGCTGATGGAGGAATTGGGTCTAGAGTCTGAGGTCCGCTATTATTCGATCCGGGACGGGTCGCTGCGCAGCCCGGAGTTTCTGGCGCTGTCGCCGGCCGGGCGCGTTCCGGTGCTCGAGCATGAGGGTGCGGTGTGGTTCGAAAGTGTCGCGATCGTGCAGATGCTCTGTGAGACCTATCCCGAAGCCGGGCTTGCGCCTCAACCGGGCAATCCCGCGCGCGCGGCCTATCTTGAAATGCTGAGCCTGTCAGAGACGGTGGGCTGTCTGCTGGAAAACCTCAACCTCAATCAGGTGTTCCTGCGCCCGCCCGCAAGGCCCTCGGCCACGGTGATCAAGCTGCTCAATGCCCGGCTGCGCGCGGCACTGGCGGCCATCGAGGTGCGGTTCACCGCCGACTATCTTCTTCCAGCGGGATTTTCAGCGGCGGATATCATGTTTGCCTACTGCTTCGAGTTGGCGCGTTACTATGTGGATCTGACCGCGTATCCGCGTCTGATGGCCTATTGGGCGCAGTTGCGGGAGCGGCCGGGCTATCGGCGCGCAAAGGCGCGTGACGGGGAGCAGGATATTTACACGCAGGATTTCTATCCAGTGCCGGAGGGTTGAGGATGGCGGAGCGAGTCGAGATCTTTGAAGTGGGCCCACGCGACGGGTTGCAGAACGAGGCGCGGCGGATTGCCACCCGCGACAAGATCGCACTGGTGGATTGCCTGAGCGGTGCGGGTTTTACCCGCATCGAGGTGGCGAGTTTCGTCAGCCCGAAATGGGTGCCGCAGATGGCCGATTCGGGCGCGGTGCTGCGTGGGATCAAGCGCGCGGCAGGCGTTCGCTATGCGGCGCTGACGCCCAATTTGAGGGGACTGACGGATGCATTGGAGAGTGGGGCTGACGAGGTGGCAATCTTCGGCTCAGCCTCTGAAGGGTTTTCACGGGCCAACATCAACGCGACGATCGAGGAAAGTCTCCAGCGGTTTGCACCGGTGATGGAGACTGCCAATGCCGAAGGAATCAGGGTGCGTGGTTATGTCTCCTGCGTGGTGGAGTGTCCCTATGACGGGCCGGTGGCGCCCGCTCGGGTGGCGCAGGTTGCGGAATGGCTCTGGGACATGGGGTGCTACGAAATCAGCCTCGGGGATACGATCGGACGGGGGCGGCCCGAGCCGGTTGAGGCGATGCTTAGAGCGGTTTCAGATGTGGTGCCGGTCGCGCATCTTGCGGGCCATTTCCATGACACCAACGGTCGGGCGCTGGAGAATGTCGAGGCTGCGTTGGGCTGCGGGCTGCGGGTGTTCGACGCGGCCGTTGGCGGGCTGGGGGGCTGTCCCTATGCGCCCGGTGCGGCCGGAAATGTCGCCACCGAGTCGCTGCATGACCGGCTTGTGACTCTGGGATATGATACCGGGCTGGATCGGGACGTTCTGGAAAGCGCCGCTGACATGGCACGGGCAATGCGGGGGGCAGGACGGTGACGCAGACCATCAGCATCGAGCGCGATTCGCGCGGTGTGGCAACGCTCTGGCTGGATCGCGCCGATAAACACAATGCCCTCTCGGCGCAGATGATTGCGGACCTGCACGCGGCAGCCGAGCATTTGGGAGCGGACATGACGTGCCGCGTTGTTGTTCTGGCGGCACGCGGCCGGACGTTTTGCGCGGGCGGTGATCTGAGCTGGATGCGGACGCAGTTCGAAGCCATGCCACAAGAGCGCGCGAAGGAGGCCGCAAAACTCGCCTACATGTTGCAGGCGCTCAATACATTGCCCAAGCCGCTGATCGGGCGTGTTCACGGCAATGCCTTTGGCGGTGGTGTGGGATTGATGAGCGTGTGCGATGTCGTGGTGGGTGCAGACCATGTCCTGATGGCGCTGACCGAAACGCGGCTGGGGCTCATTCCGGCAACCATTGGCCCTTATGTCGCGGCGCGGATGGGAGAGGCGAGGGCGCGGCGGGTGTTCATGTCGGGGCGTCGCTTCGGAGCAGCGGAGGCCGTGGATCTGGGCCTTATGGCCCGAGTTGTGCCCGAGGCAGAGCTTGACGCGGCGATTGATGCCGAAGTTGCGCCTTATCTGGACTGCGCGCCGGGCGCTGTGGCGCGCGCCAAGGCGCTGCTCGGGGCGTTGGGGCCGAAGATTGACGAAACGGTGATCGCCACGACCATCGCAGCCTTGACGGATTGCTGGGCCGGAGAGGAGGCGCAAGAGGGAATTGCGGCCTTTTTCGACAAGCGCAAGCCGCGTTGGCAAGGCTGAGTCGCGCGGATTTGCCGCAATGCGGCGCCGGGGCCGGGATTTCAGGTTAGATCCTGTGCCTTCTGGGCATACTTTGGCATACTGTCGATTGAAATTCGCTTTCCTGTCGGCCCAATCCGGTGCACCCTTGGTTGACCCGAACAAGGGGCAGGGTTAAACGACACATACATGCAGTCATCTTGATGTGCGCGGGTCCGCGCATGAAAGGAGCCATCCCGTGGAAGAGATGCTGAGGGAATACCTTCCCATTCTGGTTTTGCTGGCCATCGCCATAGCACTTGGCCTGGTTCTCATCCTGGCCGCGGTGATCATCGCCGTGCGCAACCCGGACCCCGAGAAGGTCAGTGCCTATGAATGTGGTTTCAATGCCTTCGACGATGCTCGGATGAAATTCGATGTGCGCTTCTATCTGGTGTCGATCCTATTCATCATCTTCGACCTCGAGATTGCCATGCTCTTTCCCTGGGCTGTCGCCTTTCAGGACGTGAGCATGACGGCGTTCTGGTCAATGATGGTGTTTCTCGCCATTCTCACCGCCGGATTTGCCTATGAATGGCGCAAAGGAGCGATGGAATGGGAGTGACGACAGGCGCCAATTCTGCCGGCCCCGACCGCGAGGTTGCGACGCAGGCACTGAACCGGGATTTGCAGGACAAGGGATTCCTGCTGACCTCGACCGAGGACATCATCAATTGGGCGCGCACCGGCAGCCTGCACTGGATGACCTTTGGGCTGGCCTGCTGTGCCGTCGAGATGATGCACACCGCCATGCCGCGCTATGACGTGGAACGGTTCGGCTTTGCCCCGCGCGCCAGCCCCCGGCAGTCGGACGTGATGATCGTTGCGGGCACGCTGACCAACAAGATGGCCCCGGCGCTGCGCAAGGTCTATGACCAGATGCCAGAGCCGCGCTATGTGATCTCGATGGGGTCCTGCGCCAATGGCGGCGGCTATTATCATTACAGCTATTCGGTCGTGCGCGGCTGTGACCGGATCGTGCCGGTCGATATCTATGTGCCGGGATGTCCGCCGACCGCCGAGGCGCTGGTCTATGGCATCCTGCAATTGCAGCGCAAGATCCGGCGGACGGGGACGATTGCAAGATGAGCAAGGCACTCAAGGAACTTGGCGGCTATCTCGAGGTCAAGCGCAACGATTGCGTGCTGGGCTGGGAGGTGGCGCACGACGAGCTGACAGTCGATGTTGCGCTCAGCAGCATCGTGGGACTGGTCGAGTTTCTCAAGACCGATCAAACCTGTGCCTTTTCCACGCTGGTGGATATCACCGGCGTCGATTATCCGGAGCGGAGCAAGCGTTTCGACGTGGTCTATCACTTCCTCAGCATGTATCAGAACCAGCGCATCCGTTTGCGCGTGGCGGTGCGGGAGGAGGACATCGTTCCCTCGATCACCGAAGTTTATCCGGCGGCAGGGTGGTTCGAGCGAGAAGTCTTTGACATGTTTGGCATCCTCTTTTCCGGCCACCCGGACCTGCGCCGCATCCTGACCGATTACGGCTTTCGCGGGCATCCCCTGCGCAAGGATTTTCCGACCACGGGCTATGTCGAGGTGCGCTATGACGAGGCCGAGAAGCGCGTCGTTTACGAGCCTGTGAGCCTCGTGCAGGAATACCGTCAGTTCGAGTTCATGTCGCCATGGGAGGGTGCGCATTACATTCTTCCGGGCGATGAGAAGGAGGGAACGAAATGATGGACGGCGGCTATGGCATGGGCGGCGGCGGTCTGGTCCTCATGCTGGTCTTTGCCGCGTTGATCGTCATTCCGTTCTGGCGGCTCTTGCCGAGATTCGGCATTCCGAACTGGGTAAGCCTGGTGGCGATCATTCCGCTAGGGGCGTTGATCCTGCTCTGGGTGATGGCCTTCCGCGACAAGCTTGACGGAGGACGTGGCTGATGATGGACGGCACCAAATTCGAGGACGTGCTCACCGGCGAGCAGAAGATCCGCAATTTCAACATCAACTTCGGTCCGCAACACCCCGCAGCGCATGGTGTGTTACGGATGGTTCTGGAGCTAGACGGGGAAATCGTCGAGCGGGCCGATCCGCATATCGGTCTCTTGCACCGAGGAACCGAGAAATTGATGGAGAGCCGCACCTATCTCCAGAATCTGCCGTATTTCGATCGGCTGGATTACGTGGCGCCAATGAATCAGGAACACGCCTGGTGTTTGGCGATCGAGCGGCTGACTGGAACCCAAGTGCCGCGCCGGGCCTCTCTCATTCGGGTGCTCTATTGCGAGATCGGACGCATCCTGAACCATCTTCTGAACGTCACCACGCAGGCGATGGATGTGGGCGCGCTGACCCCTCCGCTCTGGGGCTTTGAAGAGCGTGAAAAGCTGATGGTCTTTTATGAACGCGCCTGTGGCGCGCGTCTGCATGCGGCCTATTTCCGGCCCGGCGGAGTGCATCAGGATCTGCCATCCGAACTGATCGATGACATCGAGGCATGGTCCAACGCATTTCCCTCTGTGCTCGATGACATCGACGGACTGCTGACCGAGAACCGGATCTTCAAGCAGCGTAATGCCGATATCGGCATTGTCAGCCAGCAAGAGGCGCTTGACTGGGGCTTTTCCGGGGTGATGGTGCGCGGCTCGGGCATGGCGTGGGATCTGCGTCGCGCGCAACCCTATGAATGTTATGATGAATTTGACTTTCTCATCCCCGTGGGCAAGAACGGTGATTGCTATGATCGCTATCTCTGCCGGATGGAGGAGATGCGGCAATCCATCCGCATCATCCATCAGGCCATAGACAAGCTGCGTGCGCCCGAGGGTCAGGGAGATGTTCTGGCGCGCGGCAAGATCACGCCGCCGCCGCGAGCCGAGATGAAAACCTCGATGGAGGCGCTCATTCACCACTTCAAGCTCTATACTGAGGGTTTCCACGTGCCCCCGGGCGAGGTCTATGCCGCCGTCGAGGCCCCAAAGGGGGAGTTTGGCGTCTATCTCGTGGCCGATGGCACCAATCGGCCCTATCGCGCCAAGCTGCGTGCGCCGGGCTACCTGCACTTGCAGGCGATGGATCACGTTGCCAAGGGCCATCAACTGGCGGACGTGGCGGCGATCATCGGGTCGCTCGACGTGGTTTTTGGGGAGATTGACCGGTAATGGTGCTGAGCGGTCTTGTCACGGTGCTGTCTGGCGCGGGGGTTTTGGTGACGGGGCTTCTGTCGGTCCTGTTCCTGCGCGATCCGGTGGCGGGTATGGCCGCAACCGCGCATCGGCTGGAGCGTTTGCCGCAGGTCATGGCAAATCGCTATGGTGCGATGTTCGCACTGGCGCTTGCTGCGACGCTTTACGGCGATCTCAAGGTGATTGCCCTGCTCTTTGCGACCTTTGCCTATATGGGGTTCAGCGATGCCTGGATTTATGGGCGGGCCGGATCTGGCATTGCCAAACATGTCGGCGCGGGGAGTGCGGCGCTGATCGTGGTCTTGGTCGCGGTACTGGCAATGGGGTGGCCTGCATGAGGGCGGCCGTTATCAGCCTCTTGTTGATCCTGCCGGGGGTCGGGCACGCGCAGGCTGTGCCGGTGGGGCGCATTGAGGGGTTTGTTGCGGTGATGGCCGAGCATGGATGTCGCATGTCGCCCTATCAGGCAGATTTGGTGATGCCCGAGGCGGGCTATGCGGACAAGGCCGAAACCAAGGCGATTACCGAATATCTGATCGGAGAAAGTCGGGCGCGCATTCTCGATGGACAACTGGTGGTCTTTGGCGGGGCCTGCGGCGGCAAGCTGGACTATTCCGGGCGCGAACGGTTCTTCGCTGCTTTGGCGGATAATGGCTGTGTGATGACAATCGACGAGGCTCGGGTGATGCTCCCGGATGTGGGCGTCGAGATGACCGAAGTTCAGATTCTGATGGACAAGATGCTTCGGATGTCCGAACTGCGCCTGTCCGAGGACGAACGAACGGTTGTTCTGGAGCAGGGACTTTGCGAGCGGTTTCAGGGCCTGTCAGGAGAAATGAAGGCCAATGTCTCTGGGTCTGGCGTCGATCCGCGTAGCGCCGAAGATCTGAGGGCGGATTTTCTCGCCTTCATGGCCAAGGCCAACTGCGAGATGAGCCGGACACTGGCGGATCATGAGCTGCCGACCGCAGGGTTTGACGTGCGCGCCTTGCGCCCCGTCATCGCCAAGATGATTGTCAGCGGTGAGGCCACACTGAACGCCGAGGATGACACGTTGAGAATTTCAGAGGAGTTGTGTGCCCGATGATCCGCAAAGTTGTCTTTTCGTCCGCTGGCCTTGCTTTGGCCACCGCCTGTTCACTGCCTCCACAGGGCGTGAGCCCGCAGCAACTGGCGCTCTATGATGCCGCAGCGGCGAGCGTCGGCTGCACCATGGTGAGCGAGTCGGACTATCTGGCGGCCGAGCTTCAGACCGGACTCAGCCGTCAGCAATTGCTTGACATCACCGCCTACAAACTGTCCTCCGGCGCGGCTGAACGGCTGCCGGGCGGGGGCGTGAAACTGACCAAAGGAGCCTGTGCCTGAGAATGCTACGTCGTCTGTATCACGAGCAGCCTGAAAGCTTTGCCTTCACGCCCGCCAATCTGGCCTGGGCGGAGGGTCAGATCAGCAAGTATCCCGAAGCGCGGCAAGCGAGTGCCATTATTCCCTTGCTGTGGCGCGCGCAGGAACAGGAGGGCTGGCTCAGTCGTCCGGCGATCGAGCATGTCGCCGACATGCTGGGGATGGATTACATCCGGGCGCTCGAAGTGGCGACGTTCTATTTCATGTTCCAGTTGCAGCCAGTGGGAAGCGTGGCGCATTTCCAGATCTGCGGCACCCTGACCTGCATGATCTGTGGGGCCGAGGATCTGATTGGTGTCTGCAAGGCCAAGATTGCACCCAACGCTTTTGAATTGTCGCCCGATGGCAAGTTTTCATGGGAAGAAGTCGAATGTCTGGGCGCCTGTGCCAACGCGCCGATGGCGCAGATTGGCAAGGATTATTACGAAGATCTGACGTCCGAACGCTTTGCCGAAATCATCGACGAGTTGGCAGCGGGCAAATTGCCGGTGCCGGGGCCGCAGAACGGGCGCTATGCCGCCGAGCCGAAATCAGGATTGACCACGCTGAAGGAATTCGAGAGCGGGCGCGCGCAGTATAATGGCAGCGTGCAGCGCGCGGTCGAGCTCGGCGATACCGTGAAACGCATTGACGGGACCGAAGTGCCGCTCGCAACGCTGTGGCGCGCGCGGGGCGCCAACCACCGCCCTGCCGCCGGTTCGGTCAAGCTGAACGAGACACCCGTGCAAGCCGCGCCAAAGTCGGCGATCCCGAGCAGTGTTCAGGCCGCCCCCGAGTCACGGGCAGAAGCGGTCGGCAAATCCAAGACCCGGCCCGCGAAGGCAGCGACACCGGAGCCGATCAAGGCCGCAACTGTGCCAAGCAAGAAGCCGAAGATTCTCAAGTCGGCCCGCAAATCGGGTGCCGATGATCTGAAGCTGATCAAGGGTGTCGGACCGAAACTTGAGAAGATGTTGCACAATATGGGGTTTTTCCATTTCGATCAGGTGGCGGCCTGGACGCAAGGAGAGGTCAGTTGGGTTGATGAGAACCTAGAGGGATTCAAGGGGCGGGTCAGCCGCGACAATTGGGTTGAGCAGGCAGGATTGCTGGCACAGGGCAAGGAGACCGAGTTTTCCGCCCGGGCCAAGAAGGGTAAGGTTGACTGAATACGCCTGAGTGAGAACCACGGGGGAAAATTGTCATGTCTGATACATCGAAACTGAGTACTTGCCAGATTGTGTGCTGGGGGCTTTCGGCGCTTGTGGGCCTGTTTGTGATGTGGTCCACAAGCGGGGCGGCAGGTGTTCTGGCGGCGCTGCTTCTGGGATGTGCCTCTGCGGTGTTTTTCGGGCTTGTGGTCACTGGTTTGGTCTGCACCGGCTACCGACCGGGAGATCGCGGGATCGCAGCCGAGGACGTGAAGGCGAAACTCCGGGAAGTGACGGGGATTACCGGTTACAAGGCCCCTGATGTCCCTGTGAGCCCTGCCGTGACGGTGACGTCCGCGCCGGAGGTGGCGACCCCTCAGCCGGCAAGTGTCAAATCCGACACATTGCTGCAGGGCGAAGCAGAACTGGCGGCGCGCAAGGGAACATGGAGTTATGAAGGGGACGCGGCCAGGACAGAGACAAAACCGCCGCTGGACTCGAATACGGGCACGCGCCCCGTTTCATTGAGCGCGCCCAAGGACGGACAGGCGGACGATCTCAAGCTGATCAAGGGGGTCGGCCCGAAACTGGAAAGGCTCTGCCATGAATTGGGTTTTTACCATTTTGACCAGATTGCCGGCTGGGGGCCCGCCGAGGTGGCATGGGTCGATGACAACCTCACCGGGTTCAAGGGCCGGGTCAGTCGCGACAACTGGGTCGCGCAGGCAAAAAGCCTTGCGGCGGGTGGAACAACAGAGTTTTCGAGACGTGTCGGCAACGGGGAAGTAAACTGAAGAAGATGCATGATGCCGCAGAGAGACGAAGAGATTTCACGCAAGGGGCGGTTCGCCGCGTTGGTGATTTCGGGCACGGCGGTGTTCTGGATCGTCGCGACGCTGCTTGGCGGGCAAATGGGGCTGGACAACCGGACGCGGGCGCTGTTCGACCTGATGGCATTGGCAGGGTTCGTTTGGGCCCTTGTCCTGATCTACAAAATCTGGCGCGCACGTCAGAGCAATCAGAGGTAACGGGATGCTGAAAGACGAAGACCGTATCTTTACCAACATTTACGGTATGCATGATCGCAGCCTCAGGGGGGCGATGGCCCGCGGGCATTGGGATGGCACGGCGACCATCATCCAAAACGGGCGTGATTGGATTGTCACTCAGATGAAGGCGAGCGGGTTGCGCGGCCGTGGCGGCGCGGGGTTTCCGACCGGGTTGAAATGGTCTTTCATGCCCAAGGAAAGCGATGGACGGCCCTCTTATCTGGTGGTCAATGCCGACGAATCCGAACCCGGCACCTGCAAGGACCGCGAGATCATGCGTCATGAACCGCATACCTTGATCGAAGGGTGCCTGATTGCCAGTTTCGCGATGGGGGCGCATGCGTGCTACATCTACATTCGCGGCGAATACATTCGCGAGAAAGAGGCGCTTCAGGCTGCGATCGACGAGGCGTATGAGGCCGGACTGGTGGGGCGCAATGCCTGCAAAACCGGCTGGGATTTCGACATTTACCTGCATCACGGGGCCGGTGCGTATATCTGTGGCGAAGAAACCGCGCTGCTTGAAAGCCTCGAGGGCAAGAAGGGCATGCCGCGGATGAAGCCGCCCTTCCCGGCGGGGGCAGGTCTCTATGGCTGCCCGACCACGGTCAACAACGTCGAAAGCATCGCCGTGGTGGCCACGATCCTCCGGCGGGGGCCGGAATGGTTTGCAGGCTTTGGCCGGCCCAACAATTCGGGAACCAAGTTGTTTGCGATCTCCGGCCATGTAAATAATCCATGTGTGGTCGAAGAGGCCATGTCGATCCCCTTTGAGGAACTGATCGAGAAGCATTGCGGCGGGATTCGCGGCGGCTGGGACAATCTCCAGGCGGTCATTCCCGGCGGATCTTCGGTGCCTTGCGTGCGGGCCGAGAACATCCGCGGCGCGATCATGGATTTTGATTATCTTCAAAAGGATCTGCGTTCGGGACTTGGCACGGCGGCGGTGATCGTGATGGATCAGTCCACCGACATCATCAAGGCGATCTGGCGGCTGTCAAAGTTCTACAAGCACGAAAGCTGTGGCCAATGCACCCCGTGTCGCGAGGGCACCGGCTGGATGATGCGGGTGATGGACCGACTGGTGCGCGGCGAGGCCGAGGTCGAGGAGATCGACATGCTCTTCGAGGTCACAAAGCAGGTGGAGGGCCACACGATCTGCGCCCTTGGCGATGCGGCGGCCTGGCCGATTCAGGGCCTGATCCGCAATTTTCGAGACGAGATCGAAGACCGGATCAAGGCAAAACGCATGAGGCGTGTGAGTGCGGTGGCAGCGGAATGATTGATTTATCGCGGATCTGCCGTCGCGCCGGGCTTGTTCTGGTGGTGATCGGCGTGATGGCCGGTTGCACCGAGCGCAAGGAGCGTGTGCTCTTTGACGGTGTCTATTATCCGCCAAAGAGCCGGGCAGAAAAACAGGATCAACGCAATTTCACCGCATCGGTGAGCCGGGCCAATCGCGGGATCGAAGGGGCGCAAAAGGCGGCAGTGCATGAAGCAACGCGCTACTGTCTTGAGAACTTTGGCACGTCGGAGATCGATTGGAGGGGCGTGCCGGAAGGCAGTGAAGGCCCGCTTTTTGCAAGATCCGGGGATCGGGTCTCTGTGTCGGGACGATGCGCGATATGGCGTTAAGGAGTTTGATATCAAGAGATTGGGGCGCCTGCTATTGCATAGCAGGGAGCGCGATTCCCATCTGCCCGGCAGATGAGCGTGCTGCCGTGGCCGCTCCCTGTTTCGAGATGAAAGGACGACTTCCATGCGCATGATCCTGTCTTTTTCCTTCACCCTCTTGATGAGCGGAACTGCTGCCATCGCGAGCGCCGGATCGTTGGCACAAGAGACCGAGATCAATCAGGGTCTGTTCCATATTTCGGTGGCAGACGAGATTCGCAAGCGGTGCGATGTGATATCCCCGCGGCTCTTTATAGCGATCACCTACATGGAAAGTCTGAAGAAAGAAGCCCTGCGGCGCGGCTACAGCGACGCCGAAATTGATCGATACGTTCACGACAAGACGGAAAAGGCCAAGATGCGCGCCCGCAGTGACGCATATATACGCGAGCAGGGGGCAGAGCCGAATGACGGACCGAGCCTGTGCATTCTGGGCCTGAGGGAAATCGAGATGAAGAGCCCGATTGGCGCGCTTCTAAAAGCAAGGTGAAGTAGCATGTCAGACCTGCGCAAGATCATCATTGACGGTCAGGAGATCGAGGTCGAGGGGGCGATGACCCTCATTCAGGCCTGTGAGCAGGCGGGCATCGAGATCCCGCGCTTTTGTTATCATGAGCGTTTGTCGATTGCCGGCAACTGCCGGATGTGTCTGGTCGAAGTCCAGCCCGGTCCGCCGAAGCCGGCCGCGTCCTGTGCAATGCAGGTCAAGGATATGCGGCCATTTCCCGATGGCACGCCACCGATCGTCAAGACCAACAGTCCGATGGTCAAGAAGGCACGCGAAGGGGTGATGGAATTCCTGCTCATCAATCATCCGCTTGATTGTCCGATCTGCGACCAGGGCGGCGAATGCGACCTGCAGGATCAGGCAATGGCCTATGGCGTGGATTTCAGCCGCTATCGCGAACCCAAGCGCGCGAGCGAGGATCTGGATCTGGGTCCACTGGTCGAGACCCATATGACGCGCTGCATTTCCTGCACGCGGTGTGTGCGCTTCACCTCGGAGGTGGCAGGGATCACGCAAATGGGCCAGACGGGCCGGGGCGAAGATGCCGAGATCACCAGCTATCTGGGTCTGACGCTGGACAGCAATTTGCAGGGCAACATCATCGATCTGTGTCCGGTTGGCGCTCTGGTCAGCAAGCCCTATGCCTTTACTGCGAGGCCCTGGGAACTGACCAAGACCGAGTCGATCGACGTGATGGATGCGCTTGGCAGCAATATCCGCGTCGATTGCAAGGGGCGCGAGGTGATGCGCATCCTGCCGCGTAACCATGATGGCGTGAACGAGGAGTGGATTTCCGACAAGACGCGCTTTGTCTGGGACGGGCTGCGCCGTCAGCGGTTGGACAGGCCCTATATCCGGGAGAATGGCAAGCTGCGGCCTGCAACATGGCCCGAGGCGCTTGGTCGGGCGGCAGACGCGATCAGGGGGGCCTCGAAGCTTGCCGGTCTGGTCGGCGATCTGGCCCCGGTCGAGGCGGCCTTTGCGCTCAAGGCGCTGGTCGAGGGGCAGGGCGGGCATGTGGAATGCCGCACTGACAAGGCGCGTCTGCCGGCCGGCAACCGCAGCGCCTATGTGGGCAATGTGGCCATCGAGGATCTCGACAGCGCCCGGCATTTCGTGCTGATCGGCACCAACCCACGCGATGAGGCGCCGGTGCTGAACGCGCGTCTGCGCAAGGCATGGATCAAGGGGGCGGAGATCACCGTGGTCGGTCCCAAGATCGACCTGACCTATGATTACCACCATGCCGGCACCGACCGAGGCGCGCTCGAAGGACTGAACGTGCCCAAGGATGCCGTGGTGATCGTCGGTATGGGCGCGCTGCATGACGCCGACGGCGCGGCGGTGCTGGCGGCGGCGATGGCGCTTTCGGGACGCATGATGGTGCTGCACACCGCAGCAGGTCGTGTCGGCGCAATGGATGTTGACGCCGTGACCGAGGGTGGCCTTGAGGCCGCGATCGACGGCGCGGACGTGATTTACAATCTTGGCGCCGACGAGGTTGAGATCGCCGCCGGGCCGTTTGTGATCTATCAGGGGAGCCATGGCGATCGCGGCGCGCACCGTGCAGATGTGATCCTGCCGGGGGCCGCCTGGACCGAGGAGCAGGGTCTCTTTGTCAACACGGAAGGGCGCCCGCAACTGGCGCTGCGCGCCGGATTTGCCCCCGGCGAGGCAAAGGAAAACTGGGCAATCCTGCGGGCGCTCAGTGGGGAACTGGGGGCTGTGCTGCCCTATGACACGCTCGCACAACTGCGCAAGGTGCTGGTCAAGGACGTGCCGCACCTGAAATTGATCGACCAAGTGCCGCAGAACAAATGGACGCCGCTTGCCAGGGGGCCCCTTGGCAAGGCCGATTTCAGGTTGGCGATCAAGGATTTCTACCTGACGAATCCGATTGCGCGGGCAAGCGCCTTGATGGCGGAACTCAGTGCCAATACCAAGGCCCGGGCTCAGAGCCCGATGGCGGCAGAATGAGAATGGCTGTGGTTGTCATCCCCCCCCTTGTGCTCGCGCTGTCAAGTGCCCTGTCGGCCTGTGCCGAGACCGGGGCGGATGCGACGGCACAGACGAAAGAGATTGCCTTTGCCCCCGACTATCAGGACGCCGAGGCGAAAATGCTGGATGACGCAATGCTGCAAGTCGAGGTCAGTATGCGTGGCGCGCGCGACGAGACAGATGTCGAGCACTACGCGCAATGTGTGGCCGCAGGGCACGCGCAGTCCAAGGGCTTTGGGTTCACTCGTCACCTGCGCACATTGGTGAGCAAGGACGCGGAGCTCTGGCGGGCAGACGCCGTTTACTTGCTCTCTGACAGTTTGCCGCCGGGAACGAAAACAATAGACGCCGAAGTCGTCGCCGCGGATTGCGCGGAAAACGGAATACCGATGGTGTGAGGACCTGATGGCTGAATTTTTCACTACCCCGCTGGGGATCCTTCTGATCATCGTCGCGCAATGTCTGGCGGTCGTGGCTTTCGTGATGATTTCCTTGCTGTTTCTGGTCTACGGCGACCGCAAGATCTGGGCCGCCGTTCAGATGCGGCGCGGTCCCAATGTGGTGGGCACCTATGGTATTCTGCAATCGGTCGCCGATGCTCTGAAATACGTGGTCAAAGAGGTCGTGATCCCGGCGGGGGCAGACCGGACCGTGTTCATCCTGGCCCCGATGATCAGTTTCGTGCTGGCCATTCTGGCCTGGTCGGTCATTCCGTTCAACGAGGGCTGGGTGATCTCTGATATCAATGTCGCAGTGCTCTTTGTTTTTGCTGTGTCCTCGCTTGAGGTTTACGGCGTGATCATGGGGGGCTGGGCCTCGAATTCCAAATATCCGTTCCTGGGATCGCTGCGATCGGCGGCACAGATGATTTCCTATGAGGTGAGCATCGGTCTGATCATCATCGGCGTGATCATTTCCACGGGCTCGCTCAATTTCAGCAACATCGTCGCGGCGCAGGATACCGGGTTCGGGTTTTTTGGATGGTACTGGCTGCCGCATCTGCCGATGGTCTTTTTGTTCTTCATCTCGACCCTCGCTGAAACCAACCGGCCGCCGTTCGACCTGCCGGAGGCGGAGTCGGAATTGGTGGCCGGCTTCATGGTCGAGTATTCCTCAACCCCCTACCTGCTCTTTATGGCGGGGGAATATATCGCGATCTTCCTGATGTGCGCCCTGATGAGCCTGCTGTTCTTTGGTGGTTGGCTCAGCCCCATTCCGGGCCTGCCGGATGGCGTGCTCTGGATGGTTGGCAAGATGTCTTTCTTCTTTTTCATCTTCGCGATGGTCAAGGCGATCACGCCACGCTATCGCTACGATCAGCTGATGCGGATCGGATGGAAAGTGTTCCTGCCGATAAGCTTGGCGTGGGTCGTCATCGTGGCCTTTCTTGCAAAATTCGAAGTGTTCGGCGGCTTCTGGGCGCGCTGGATGATCGGGGGCTGAGGCGGTGGGCATCGACTACGTCCTGTTTGACAGACTTGCGGAGATGTCCACCCGGTTCAAACCGGCAGGGCGGGCACTGATGCTGGGTCGTCAGGGGTTCAGGATTCAAGGCAAATATCGAAGGCACTATGATCAAAGCCTGAAACGGCATGGCATCGCGGCGACGCGCAGCGATCTCCTGCAAGAAGATGGCTATTCCGAAACGCTGCTGCGCCAACTCGGCTTTGGCGAGATCGAGGCGATGGATTTCTCGGGTTATGAAGGGGCCGGGATCATCCATGATCTCAACACGCGGCCCGATCCGGCGCTTGAGGAACAGTTCGATCTGATCTTTGACGGCGGCACCATTGAGCATGTGTTCAACGTGCCGATGGCGCTTGAAGGGGTTTATCGCATGCTCAAGACGGGTGGGCGGTTTGTCTCGGCAAATGGGCTGAACGGCTGGATGGGGCATGGGATGTATCAGTTCAATCCCGAACTGGTCTGGACGTTCTGGAAGCGCGCGTGCAACTGCGATGTGGTCGACTGCCGGGCCGTTCCGATCGAGCCGGATGTCGGGTTCAAGCAGGTCGAGTTCCGCGATCCGGCAGAGACCGGGCACCGGTTGCGGCTCAAGAACAAGATTGGACCGGGGCGCACGTATCTCTGGTACGAGATTGAAAAGTCAACGCGCTCACATTTGCCCAGACACGTCTTGCAAAGCGACTATGAGGCGACCTGGCAGCGGCATGAGAACACGGGTGAAGCCCGGATGGATGAGGTGACAATCTGACCATGGGAAACATAGATTACAGACGCGCGGCGGGATATTTCCTGCTGTCTGATTTCATCGCTGGTTTTCGGCTCGGAATGAAATATTTCTTTGCTCCCAAGCCGACCCTCAACTACCCGCATGAAAAGGGTCCACTTTCCGTGCGGTTCCGTGGCGAACATGCGCTGCGGCGCTATCCCAACGGCGAGGAACGCTGCATCGCCTGCAAACTCTGCGAGGCGATCTGTCCGGCGCAGGCGATCACGATCGATGCCGAACCGCGCGATGATGGCAGCAGGCGGACCACTCGCTACGACATCGACATGACCAAATGCATCTATTGCGGTTTTTGTCAGGAGGCCTGCCCGGTAGATGCCATTGTGGAGGGCCCCAATTTCGAATTTGCCACCGAAACGCGCGAAGAATTGTTCTATGACAAGGCGCGGCTCCTCGATAACGGTGAGCGTTGGGAAGCCGAGATTGCCCGCAACCTTGAGATGGATGCACCCTACCGATGAGCGATCCAACCAACCCGTTCGAAATGATGATGCGTCAGGCGCAGGAAATGGCCAAGGCAATGAATCCGGCTCTGGAATCGTTTTCCCCCAAAGGGTTCGAAAAGCTCTGGCCGACCATGCCCAAGGAATTCATGGAAATGAGTTTCGGTCGTGGGATGAGCAAAGAGGGGCTGGATGCAAAGACCAGGCTTTTGCTCACGCTTGCGGGTCTGACCATGCTGGGCGCGCAGAGCGATACGCAGATCCGCCTGACGGTGCGCCACGCGCTCGAGGCGGGGGCCACGAGGGACGAGATCGCCGAGACCATAGCGCAGATGTCGATGTTTGCCGGTATCCCGTCGATGACCCGCGCGATGGAGTTCGCGCGCGAGGTGATGGACGAAAACAGTGATGGAGGGAATGACAAATGACGATCGCGGCGCTGTCCTTTTATCTCTTTGCGGTCGCCCTTCTGGTCGGCGGGCTGTTTACTGTCATCAGCCGCAATCCGGTGCATTCGGTGCTTTGGCTGATCCTGTCTTTCATCAGCGCGGCAGGGCTGTTCGTCTTGCTCGGGGCCGAGTTTGTGGCGATGCTCTTGATCATCGTCTATGTCGGTGCGGTCGCGGTTCTGTTCCTGTTCGTCGTGATGATGCTTGACGTGGATTTTGCCGAGTTGAAGGCGGAGATGGCCAAATACTTGCCACTCGCGCTTTTGATCGGGGTGATCCTGCTGATGCAGTTCGGACTGGTTTATGGCGCATGGGAAATTGATGCCGGGGCCATGGCCGCACGGGGGGCTGTCAAGCCAGAGGGGGTCGAAAATACGGCGGCTCTGGGTCTTTTGCTTTATGACAGGTATTTCATCCTGTTTCAGTTGGCCGGCCTGATCCTCCTCGTGGCGATGGTGGGCGCGATCGTTCTGACATTGCGTCATCGCAAGGATGTCAAACGACAGGATGTGCTGGCGCAGATGTGGCGAGATCCGGCCAAGGCGATGGAACTCAGGGATGTAAAACCGGGGCAGGGGTTGTGAACGGCCGCTGATCGTGTCTCAGGACTGAACCGTTTAGATCCCCCGGCTGAGGGTCGAGAACAAGGATACCCCGGAGCAAGCCCGGGGTGACAGAATGAAGAGAGTTGCCGGCAATGGACCGGAACGATGCGAAATACATCGGGCGAAACCCGGAGGGACAGACATGATCGGACTTGAACATTATCTGACAGTGGCGGCGGCCCTGTTCGTGATCGGCATCTTTGGCCTGTTTCTGAACCGCAAGAACGTCATCATCCTGCTGATGTCGATCGAATTGATGCTTTTGTCCGTCAATATCAACTTTGTGGCCTTCTCGGCCCATCTGGGGGATCTGGTCGGCCAGGTCTTTACGCTCTTCGTGCTCACTGTCGCGGCTGCGGAAGCGGCGATCGGTCTGGCCATTCTGGTCTGTTTCTTCCGCAACCGCGGCACCATCGCCGTGGAAGACGTCAACGTGATGAAAGGCTGAAGCCATGGAAACCACTCTCCTCTTCGCGCCTCTCGTCGCGGCGATCATCGCGGGATTTGGCTGGCGGATCATCAGCGATGCGGGCGCGCAATGGCTGACCACGGGCCTGCTGTTTCTGTCCTGTCTGCTCAGCTGGATCGTGTTTCTGGAGCATGATGGCATCACGCATCAGGTCTATCTGATGGATTGGGTGCAGTCGGGAACACTCGATGCGGGTTGGGCGATCCGGATGGACCGGCTGACCGCGATCATGCTGGTCGTGATCACCACGGTTTCGGCCTTGGTGCATCTCTATTCCGTGGGCTACATGGCGCATGACGCGAATTTCCGCGAGAACGAGAGCTATCGGCCGCGGTTCTTTGCCTATCTGTCGTTCTTCACCTTCGCGATGCTGATGCTGGTGACTTCCGACAATCTCCTTCAGATGTTCTTTGGTTGGGAGGGTGTGGGCCTTGCCTCCTATCTGCTGATTGGTTTCTACTTCCGCAAGCCAAGCGCCAATGCGGCGGCGATCAAGGCCTTCGTGGTCAACCGGGTGGGCGATTTTGGCTTCGCGCTCGCGATCATGGCGCTCTATTTCCTGGTTGACAGCATCAGATTGGATGACATTTTCGCCGCAGCACCGCAGCTGGCGGAAACGCAACTGACCTTTTTGTGGCGGGACTGGAACGCGGCCAACCTGATCGCGTTCCTGCTGTTCATCGGGGCAATGGGCAAATCGGCGCAGTTGTTCCTGCACACCTGGCTGCCTGACGCGATGGAAGGCCCGACCCCGGTCTCGGCTCTGATCCATGCGGCCACGATGGTGACGGCTGGGGTGTTTCTGGTCTGTCGCATGTCGCCCTTGATGGAATATGCACCCGAGGCGATGACTTTCGTCGTGTTCATAGGGGCCTCAACGGCGTTTTTCGCCGCGACCGTCGGCCTAGTTCAGAACGACATCAAGCGGGTGATTGCGTATTCGACCTGTTCGCAACTGGGCTACATGTTCGTGGCGGCCGGTGTTGGCGTCTATTCGGTGGCGATGTTCCACCTCTTCACCCACGCCTTCTTCAAGGCGATGCTGTTTCTGGGGGCCGGTTCGGTCATCCACGGGATGCATCATGAACAGGACATGCGAAATTACGGCGGGTTGCGCGGCAAGATGCCCTATACCTTCTGGGCGATGCTGATCGGCACGCTGGCGATTACCGGGGTGGGGATTCCGCTCACCAATATCGGTTTTGCCGGGTTTCTCAGCAAGGATGCGGTGATCGAGAGCGCCTGGGCGGGCACGGGTGGCGGCTATGCCTTCTGGATGCTGGTGATTGCGGCGCTGTTCACCTCGTTCTACAGCTGGCGATTGATGTTCCTGACCTTCTTTGGCGAGGCGCGCGGCGACAAGCATACGCATGAACATGCCCATGAAAGCCCGATGGTCATGCTGGTGCCCTTGGGCGTTCTGGCGCTTGGCGCGGTTCTGGCGGGGATGGTGTGGTATAACAGTTTCTTCGGCAACCATGAGGCGGTCAACAGGTTCTTCGGCGTGCCAGCCCATCATGCCGAGGCCAGCGAAGCGCAGGGCAGCGAGGCCGCGACAGAGGCCGACGCACCTGCGGTCGCCGATGCCGTGGCGCCGCAGGGGGCGATCTTCATGCACCCCGACAATCACGTGATGGACGAGGCGCATCATGCCCCCGCCTGGGTCAAGGTCAGCCCATTCATTGCCATGCTGATCGGTTTTCTCACGGCGGTCTGGTTCTATGTCTGGGATCCGTCCATGCCACGCAAGGTGGCCGAGACGCAGCGGCCGCTCTATCTCTTCCTGCTCAACAAGTGGTATTTCGACGAGATCTATGGCTTTCTCTTCGTCCGTCCGGCCAAGGCGCTTGGGCATCTGCTCTGGCGACGCGGCGATGGCGATGTCATTGACGGTTCGATCAACGGGGTGGCGATGGGGCTGATCCCATGGGTTACACGTCTCGCGGGGCGGGCACAGTCCGGCTACATCTTCACCTATGCCTTTGCCATGGTGATCGGGATCGCGGTTCTGGTGACATGGATGACGATTTTCGGAGGAGGCAACTGATGGACAACCTTCTTTCGATCGTGACCTTTATCCCGGCGGTTGCGGCGCTGATCCTTGCGATCTTCCTGCGCGGCGAAGATGAGGCCGCGCAGCGCAACGCCAAATGGGTTGCACTGATCGCCACGGTCCTGACCTTCGTCGTGTCGCTCTTTATCCTGTTCGAGTTTGATCCCGCGAACACGGATTTCCAGTTTGTTGAAGAGCGCGAGTGGCTCCTCGGGCTGAAATACAGGATGGGGGTGGACGGCATCAGTGTGCTCTTCGTGATGCTGACCACGTTCATCATGCCGCTGACGATAGCTGCGTCCTGGAACGTGACGCGCCGGGTCAAGGAATACATGGTCGCCTTCCTGCTTCTGGAGACCCTCATGCTCGGCGTCTTCATGGCGCTCGACCTCGTGCTGTTCTACCTCTTCTTCGAGGGAGGACTGATTCCGATGTTCCTGATCATCGGAATCTGGGGCGGCAAGGAGAGGATCTATGCCTCGTTCAAATTCTTTCTCTTCACCTTTCTCGGTTCGGTGTTGATGCTGGTGGCGATGGTGGCGATGTTCGCGGATGCCGGGACCACCGATATCGCGGCGCTGCTTAAACACGAATTCGCCAGTGACAGTTTCAGCATTCTGGGCCTGCCTGTCGTGGGCGGGATGCAGACTCTGATGTTTCTTGCCTTCTTTGCCAGCTTTGCGGTCAAGATCCCGATGTGGCCGGTTCATACCTGGCTGCCTGATGCGCATGTGCAGGCGCCGACCGCCGGATCGGTGGTGCTGGCGTCGATCATGCTGAAAATGGGCGCCTATGGGCTCTTGCGCTTCAGCCTGCCGATGTTTCCGGTGGCATCGGAGGTCTTTACGCCTCTGGTGCTGTGGATGAGCGCGATTGCGATCGTATACACCTCGCTGGTGGCGCTGGCGCAGGAAGACATGAAAAAGCTCATCGCCTATTCGTCGGTGGCGCATATGGGCTATGTGACGATGGGTATTTTCGCCGCCAATCAGCAAGGGCTTGACGGTGCAATCTTTCAGATGGTCAGCCACGGATTTGTCGCAGGAGCCTTGTTCCTGTGTGTCGGGGTGATCTATGACCGGATGCACACGCGCGAGATCGACGCCTATGGAGGTCTCGTGAACCGGATGCCGGCCTATGCGCTGATCTTCATGTTCTTCACCATGGCCAATGTCGGTCTGCCGGGCACATCCGGGTTTGTCGGAGAGTTTCTTACGCTGGTGGGTATCTTTCAGGTCAACACCTGGGTGGCGGCGGTGGCGGCGACGGGGGTCATTCTGAGCGCCTCCTACGCGCTCTGGCTCTACCGCCGGGTGGTGTTTGGCGATCTCATCAAGGAAAGCCTGAAGACCATTACCGACATGAATCGGCGCGAGCGCGCGATCTTTGCGCCGCTCGTGGTGATGACGCTTCTGCTCGGGGTCTATCCCCGGCTGGTCACGGATGTCACCGGCCCCTCGGTCGAGGCGCTGATCGCGAAAGTTGAACTGGCACAGTCGGTGGCGCAAGCGGCGCACCAAGTTGCTGAAACCACGCACTGAACCGGAGGCCCTGAACCATGCAGGCTGATCTATCCGTAATCCTGCCCGAGATCGTGATCTCGGTCTTTGCTGTCAGTGCGCTTCTGGCGGTGGCCTATAGCGGCAAGGACAAGATGGCGGCGATGTTGCTGTGGCTGACGGCGGCGCTCTTCTCGCTGCTCGCGCTTTGGATCGGAATGACCGGCAGCGGCACGCAAACGGCATTTGGCGGAATGTTCAACGATGACGGGTTTTCACGCTTTGCCAAAGTGGCGATCCTGTTGTCGGCCGCGGCCGTTCTTGTCCTGGGGCAAGACTACATGTCCAGGCGTGGTATTCTGAGGTTTGAGTATCCGGTGCTGATCGCGCTTGCGGTGGTCGGCATGATGGTGATGGTCAGTGCCGGTGATCTGATGGTGCTCTACATGGGCATCGAACTCCAGTCCCTGTCGCTCTACATCGTGGCGTCGCTGCGCCGCGACAGTGCCAAATCGACAGAAGCCGGGCTCAAGTATTTCGTCCTCGGCGCACTCAGTTCCGGCCTTTTGCTTTATGGGGCGTCGCTGACCTATGGCTATGCTGGCACCACGCTGTTTTCCGGTATCCTTGCGGCGGCGGATGGTCAGGCTCCGGTCGGTCTGCTGATCGGGCTGGTCTTCGTGATTTCAGGGCTTGCCTTCAAGATTTCGGCGGTGCCCTTCCACATGTGGACGCCCGATGTCTATGA
>PFEY01000015.1:43874-63141 GCA_002783205.1 Rhodobacteraceae bacterium CG17_big_fil_post_rev_8_21_14_2_50_63_15
CGACACCGATTACCGCCATTTTTGCGACTGCCCCCAAGATGGCGGCCATCGCGCTCTTTGCGCGGGTCGTGCATGATGCCTTTGGCGGGGTGGTGGGCGACTGGCAGCAGGTGCTCGCGGCACTGTCGCTCTTGTCGATGTTTCTGGGTGCGGTGGCCGCGATCGGGCAGACCGACATCAAGCGGCTGATGGCCTATTCCTCGATTGCGCATATGGGCTATGCGCTGATGGGGCTGGCAGCCGGCACGGTGTTTGGTGTCCAGGCGATGCTGATCTACATGGCGATCTATGTCACGATGAATCTCGGCACCTTCGCCTTTATCCTCAGCATGGAGCGCGACGGACAGCCGGTGACGGATATCCGCAGTCTCAACCTATATTCCAAGGTGCAGCCCGGACGGGCCCTGGCCATGCTGATCCTCTTGTTCAGCCTGGCGGGCGTGCCGCCGCTGCTGGGATTTTTCGGCAAGTTCTATGTGCTGCGCGCGGCCTATGAGGGCGGGCTGGCCTGGCTGGCGATTGCCGGAGTGGTCGCCTCTGTGATCGGGGCGTTCTATTACCTGCGGATCGTCTTTTACATGTATTTCGGCGAAGAGGGCGAGACCCTCGAGACGGGCAGTTCACCGGTTCAATGGGCGTTTCTGATGGCCTCTGCGGCGATCATGCTGTTCGGGATCATCAACATGTTCGGGGTTGAGACCATGGCGCAGGCAGCGGCGGCGACACTTGTTCAATAGACCACGCGGCTCCGGCTCCCTCGGGACGCCTCCGGCGGGAGTATTTGCGGAACGATGAAACGCAGCGCCGATCTTGACTGGCCTGAAGGCTATGGGTGCCGGGTGCTGGCGCGCGTGGACAGCACCAATGCCGAAGCTGCGCGTATCGCATCGCAACTGTCGGGGCCGGAATGGATATTGGCGCTGGATCAGACGGCAGCGCGCGGACGGCGCGGACGGGTCTGGGCGCATCCCGCGGGGAATTTTGCGGCGACGCTCGTGATGCGCCCAACCGAGAGCACGGAGCGGGTGGCGCTTCGGTCTTTCGTGGCCTCTCTGGCGCTAAGCGAGGCGGTGATCGCTGCGACTGGACGAGCGGAGGGGGTGACGCTCAAATGGCCCAATGATGTGCTTTTGAATGGCGGAAAGCTGGCGGGAATACTGCTTGAGAGTGCCGGGGCAGGCGGGCATGTCGGTCACTTTGCCATCGGCATCGGGGTGAACCTCAAGACGGCTCCGGACAGGGATCAGCTTGAAGAAGGTGCGGTGTGGCCCGTGGCATTGGCGTCAGAGACCGGGGTGGTCCTGTCCCCCGAGGAGTTTCTTGGCTTGCTTGCCCCGGCCTATGCGCGGATCGAGACGCAGTTCGTGACCTACGGGTTCGAGCCCGTTCGTCAGGCGTGGCTTTCTCGCGCCGCGCGATTGGGCGAAGTGATCACGGCGCGCACGAGCCGCAACAGTTATCAGGGCAGGTTCGAGACGGTGGACGCGGGCGGCAATCTTGTTCTATTGACCGCGCAGGGGCGGCAGGCGATTGCCGCGGCCGAGGTGTTTTTCTGACGCGGAGGATGGGCCATGCTGCTGGCGATCGATTGCGGTAACACCAATACGGTTTTCTCGATCTGGGACGGGACGCGGTTTCTGTGCACCTTGCGCACCGCGACCGAGCACCAACGCACCGCAGACCAGTATTTTGTCTGGTTCAAGACGCTGCTCCATCATCACGGGATCATGGCTGACATCCAGGATGTGATCATCAGTTCGACCGTGCCGCGGGTGGTGTTCAATCTGCGGGTGTTCTCGGATCGCTACTTCAACTGTCGTCCGCTGGTGGTGGGCAAGCCCGAGTGCCGTCTGCCGGTCGATGTGCGGGTCGACGTGGGCACTCAGGTGGGACCGGACAGGCTGGTCAATACGGTGGCGGGGTTTGATCTCTATGGTGGCGATCTGATTATCGTCGATTTTGGCACCGCAACCACGTTCGATGTGGTGGACAGCGACGGCGCCTATATCGGCGGCGCGATTGCGCCGGGGGTGAATCTCTCGCTGCAAGCCCTACATGAAGCGGCGGCGGCCTTGCCGCATATCGACGTGACCAAGCCTGATCACGTCATTGGCACGAATACCGTGGATTGCATGAAGTCGGGCATCTTCTGGGGTTATGTCGGGCTGATCAATGGGCTATGTGGACGGATAAAGGCCGAACGTGGCCGCACCATGAGGGTGATCGCAACAGGCGGGCTGGCGCCGCTCTTCCAGCAAGGCACTGACATGTTTGACATGTTCGAGGACAATCTGACGATGCACGGTCTGACCGTCATCCACGCGTACAACAAGGAGGGCTGACGCCCCATGAGCAGCGAACGACTTATCTACCTGCCCCTCGGCGGGGCGGGCGAGATTGGCATGAACGCCTATGTCTATGGCTATGGCAAGCCCGGCAAGGAACGGCTGATCCTGGTTGATCTGGGGGTGGCATTCCCGGACATGGACACCACGCCGGGGGTGGATCTGATCCTGCCCGACATCACCTGGCTGGCGGAGCGGCGGGATCAGCTTGAGGCGATCTTTGTCACCCACGCCCATGAAGATCATATCGGCGCAGTCGCTCATTCCTATGACCGTCTGGGCGCGCCGGTCTATGCGCGCGCCTTTACCGCCAATTTGGCACGGCGCAAGATGGCGGAGTTCGGCCATCCCGAAAAGGCCGTCAAGACCGTATCGCCCTGGCCCGAGGTGACGCAAGTCGGACCCTTTTCGGTGGGTTTTGTGCCCACATCGCATTCCATTCCCGAGAGTTCCGGTCTGGTGATCGATACGCCTGCTGGGCGTGTGGTGCATAGCGGCGATTTCAAGATCGATACCGATCCGGTGGTCGGAGAGCCGTTCGATCGCAGTCTTTGGGCGAGCCTCGCCGAGGGTGGCGTGAAGGCCCTGATCTGCGATTCCACGAACGTCTTCAGCCTGCATCCCGGCCGCTCGGAGAGCAGCGTCGGCGTGCCCATCACCGAACTTGTGGCGCGTTCCAAGGGCATGTTCGTCTGCACCACATTTGCCAGCAATGTCGCGCGCCTCAAGACCCTTGCCGAGGCGGGGGTGCGGGCCGGTCGGTCTGTCTGCCTGATGGGACGGGCGATGCAGCGGATGGTAGAGGCAGCGCGGGAGACCGGTGTGCTCACGGGGTTTCCCAAGACGGTGAGTCCCGAGGAGGCGGCCACCATTCCTCGCGAAAGCCTGATGCTGATCGTGACCGGCAGCCAAGGCGAGCGGCGTGCGGCGAGTGCGCAACTGGCCAATGGCAAGTATAACGGGCTGACGATGAAGGAGGGCGACACGTTTCTCTTTTCGTCCAAGACGATTCCCGGAAATGAGCGCGGTGTGATTAGAATCATCAACCAGTTCAGCGAGTTGGGTGTCGATGTGATCGAAGGGGATGACCATTATCACGTTTCGGGTCATGCCAACCAGCCTGATCTGATCGAGGTTCACAGGCTCTTGCAGCCGCAGATCCTGATCCCGATGCATGGCGAACACCGGCATCTGCGCGCACATGTCAAGCTGGCCAGCGCGAATGGCATCAAGGGCGTTTTGGCCGTCAATGGCATGATGATGGACCTGAGTGGCAACACCCCGAAAGTGGCCGAATTTGTCGACACCGGGCGGACATATCTGGATGGCTCGGTGAAGGTCGGCGCGATGGACGGGGTCGTGCGAGACCGCATCCGCATGGCGCTCAACGGTCATGTCATGGTCAATGTTCTCCTTGACGAGACGGATGATCCGCTGGGTGATCCCTGGGTCGAGACCATGGGCCTTGCCGAGACCGGGCGTAGCCATGCGCCGCTGATCGATGTGATGGAGGAGGATCTGGCGCAGTTCATGGGCCGCGCCGGAGCCGCGACCCTGACCGACGATGACAAGCTGGAGGAAGGCCTGCGCCGGGTTGTGCGGCAGACGGCACAGACCGAGATCGGCAAGCGCCCCGAAGTCACCGTGGTGATCAGTCGCCTGACCGCCTGAGTGTAAAGAAAGTATAAACATAACGGGCGCTTAGCGGGAGAGGTTCGGGGATTTCCATTGACTCTACGCGCGCAGTCGCGTATAGGTTGTGACATGCTGGACGAGATGGGCAAGCGGCCCCGGGGGTGACCCCGGTGGCCGTTTTTTCATGTCCGAGAGGCGGAGGCCCCCTGAAACACAGCAACGGCATGAGGCATGAGCACGTATGGTTTTGATCACCCCCGATGAGGGGCCCACGGGCCTGACCACCTCGATCGATGCGCTGGAGCAGCAGCTGGCGGATATGCGCGAGGAGTTGCAGAACCTCTATCTGCGGATCAGGGCCGGGGATCTCAACGAATTGAAGAACGCAACCAAGGCCACGGGTGAGATTCGCCAATGGCTGAAAATCGCAATCGAAGCGGAGGCGCAACTTGAAAAACGCAGAAGAGAAGAACGTGGCATTGTCCACGGATATGCCATCGACTTTGACGGCGCGCGGGATCAGATCGGGGGCCGCCTGGATCGTCTCCGAAGGGCGCGCTGTTCAGGACCAGTTCCTCGATGCCCTGACTGAGGGCGAATTGCTGGCGCTGCCCTGGCTCTTTGAATTCTGGGCGCTGGAGCATCAAGTGCCACCCGAGGGCGCGTGGCGGACCTGGGTGATCCTGGGCGGACGCGGGGCGGGCAAGACGCGGGCGGGGGCGGAATGGGTGCGCGCGCAGGTTGAAGGCGCGCGGCCGCTGGACCGGGGGCGGTGTCAACGGATTGCGCTGGTGGGCGAGACGATCGATCAGGTGCGCGAGGTGATAATCTTTGGCGAGAGCGGAATCCTTGCCTGTTCGCCACCGGACCGGCGGCCCGAATGGCAGGCGACGCGCAAGCGGCTCCTGTGGCCCAATGGCGCCACGGCACAGGCGTTCTCGGCGCATGATCCAGAGGGGTTGCGGGGGCCGCAATTCGATGGGGCCTGGGTGGATGAGCTGGCCAAGTGGAAGCGCGCGAGAGAGACCTGGGACATGCTGCAATTCGGGTTGCGGCTGGGAGAGGATCCGCGCCTCTGCGTGACAACGACACCGCGCAACATCGGAATTCTCAAGGATATTCTCGCGGCGCCAAGCACGGTGATGACGAGCGCGCCCACCGAGGCGAACCGGGCCAGTTTGGCCGAAAGCTTTCTCGAAGAGGTGCGGGCGCGATACGCGGGCACGCGGCTGGGGCGGCAGGAACTCGACGGCGTGCTGGTCGAGGTGGCCGAGGGCGCGCTCTGGACCCCGGCGATGCTGGAGCGCTGCCGGGTCGCGACGGCGCCGGAGCTTGACCGGGTGGTGGTGGCCATAGATCCGCCGGTGACGGGCAAGAGCGGCTCGGATGACTGTGGAATCGTGGTGGTGGGGGCGCTGACGCGGGGGCCGGTGCAGGACTGGCGGGCCTATGTGCTGGCGGATGCCAGCGTCAGTGTGGCCTCGCCGGCCACTTGGGCCACCGCCGCCATCCGCGCGATGGAGCAGTTCGGCGCTGAGCGGCTGGTGGCGGAGGTCAATCAGGGCGGGGATCTGGTGGAGCAGGTGATCCGGCAGGTTGATCCGATGGTGCCGTTCCGGGCGGTCCATGCCAGCCGGGGCAAGGTGGCGCGGGCCGAGCCGGTGGCGGCGCTCTACGAGCAGGGGCGCGTCCATCATGTACAGGGCGGACGCGGGTTGCGCACGCTGGAGGATCAGATGTGCGCGATGACGGCACGCGGCTTTGAGGGGCGCGGCAGCCCGGACCGGGTGGACGCCCTGGTCTGGGCGCTGACCGCCCTCATCATCGAGCCGGCGGCGCGGTGGCGGCGGCCGCAGGTGCGCGCGGTCTGATTTACATTTCTTAAACCTTTCGGGGTCTGATGCCCATCAAGCGGGCAAGACACCCGGAACCTGGACGGCACCAAGGAGGCGTGATGATGATCCTCGATTTCTTTCGGCAGGGCGGGGCGGCGGCGCAGGCGGCGGTGCCGGAGCAGAAGGCAAGCGCCACCGGGCCGGTCATGACCTGGGCCGGGGCCGGGCCGGGGCGCGCGGTCTGGAGCCCGCGCGATACGGTGACGCTGACGCGCACCGGCTTTGTCGGCAACCCGGTCGGCTTTCGCTGCGTCAAGATGATCGCCGAGGCGGCGGCGGCGCTGCCGCTGGTTTTGCAGGACAGCACGCAGCGTTTTGCCGTGCATCCCGTGCTCGATCTCATCACATGCCCGAACCCGGCGCAGGGGCGCGCGGAACTCTTTGAGGCGCTGTACGGTCAGCTTCTTCTGACCGGCAATGCCTATGTCGAGGCGGTGCTCGGGGGGGCAAGTCTGCCGGTGGAGCTGCATGTGCTGCGCGCGGACCGGATGACCGTGGTGCCGGGTGCAGATGGCTGGCCGGTGGCCTATGACTATGCGGTCGCCGGGCGCAAGCATCGCTTCGATATGCGCGAGGGTGCGCCCGTGATCTGTCACATCAAGAGCTTTCATCCGCAGGACGATCACTATGGTCTGAGCCCGCTTCAGGCGGCGGCGCAGGCGGTGGATGTGCACAATTCCGCAAGCCGTTGGTCCAAGGCGCTTCTCGACAATGCGGCGCGGCCTTCGGGCGCGATCGTTTACAAGGGGGCGGAGGGGCAGGGGAGCCTCACCGGCGATCAGTATGACCGGCTGGTGAGCGAAATGGAGGCGCATCATCAGGGCGCGCGCAATGCCGGGCGGCCGATGCTGTTGGAGGGCGGGTTGGACTGGAAACCGATGGGGTTTTCCCCCTCGGACATGGAGTTTCAAAAGACCAAGGAAAGTGCGGCGCGCGAGATCGCATTGGCCTTTGGCGTGCCGCCGATGCTGTTGGGGATCCCCGGCGATGCGACATTCGCCAATTATCAGGAGGCGAACCGGGCGTTCTATCGACTGACGGTGTTGCCGCTGGCGGCGCGGGTGACGGCGACGGTGGCGACCTGGCTGCGGGGATTTACCGGCGCGGCGCTGGATCTGCATCCCGATCTCGATCAGGTGCCGGCGCTGGCGGCCGAGCGCGATGCGCAATGGACGCGCGTGGCGCAGGCGGATTTCCTGACGCAGGCCGAAAAGCGGGCCCTGCTGGGGCTGCCGACGCTGGCCGAGGGTGAGGCCGGTGCCGGTGCATGACGCGCCACCACCGCGCTATGGGTTCGAGGCCTTTGACTGTGCGCCTGCGCTGCGACTGGAAGCGCATGAGCGGGTCTCGGACTTGCAGTTGAACGCGCTGGGTGAGCGTATCGCGCGCCTTGAGGCGGCGCTGGAGCGGCTGGAGCGGCGGCTGTGGCTGGCGGTTTACGGCGTGGCGGCGGCGATCGTGGTGCAGGCGTTTCAACCAGTGCTCGCGGCGCTGCCGTGACGGGACAGGAAAGGAAGGGGCGGATGGCAATGGACAGCGGGCTGGAGTGCAAGTTTGCGCGGTTTGATGACGCGCTGAGCGTCACCGGGGCGGGGGTGATCGCGGGCTATGCAAGCCTCTTTGGGGCCTGCGATCAGGGCGGCGACATTGTAGCCGCAGGGGCCTATGCGGCCTCGCTGAAACGGCTGGCGGCAGAGGGGCGCAAGGTCAAGATGCTCTGGCAGCATGATCCGGCGCAACCCATCGGGCTCTGGGAGGAGGTGCGCGAGGATGCGCGCGGGCTCTGGGTCAGGGGGCGGTTGCTGGAGGGCGTGGAAAAGGCGCGCGAGGCGGCGGCGCTGATTGCGGCGGGCGCGATCGACGGGCTGAGTATTGGCTACCGGACGCTGCGCGCGGTGAAGAATGACAAGGGCCAGCGGCTCTTGACCGAACTGGAGCTGTGGGAGGTGTCGCTCGTGACCTTTCCGATGCTGCCCAGTGCGCGGGTGACAGCCAAGGGCGAAAGCCTGACGGGGGCCGACCTGCGGGACATGGCGGCGGCCCTTGTGGCCGCGCGCCGGGAGATGGCGCGGATGGTGCGCGACTGATCAGGCAATCTTGAGGATGATGACGATGACAACCGATGCACAGGCTCGGGCCGGGGAAGATCTGTCTCCGACGGCCGAGGTGAAATCCGCGATGACGGGATTTCTGAAGGAATTCAGTGGCTTTCGGGCCGATATTCGCAACCGACTTCAACAGCAGGAAGAAAAGATGACCATGTTTGAACGCAAATCCATCGCCCTGGCGCGTCCCCATCTGGCGGCCGGTTCCGACAGTGCCGCCCCGCATCGCAAGGCGTTCGACGCCTATCTGCGGGGCGGCGATGATGACGGGTTGCGCGGGCTCGAGCTGGAGGGCAAGGCGCTGAATACCGCCGTGGCGGGCGATGGCGGCTATCTCGTCGATCCGCAGACCGCCGAGACGATCCGCTCTGTGCTCTCCTCTACCGCCTCGATCCGGGCGGTGGCCAATGTGGTGGCGGTCGAGGCTTCGAGTTTCGATGTGCTGGTGGATCATACCGATGTCGGTCATGGCTGGGCCAATGAGACCGGAAGTGTCAGCGAGAGCGCGACGCCGGTGATTGACCGCATCAGCATCCGGCTGCACGAACTGAGCGCGCTGCCGAAGGCCTCGCAGCGGCTGCTCGATGACAGTGCGTTCGATGTCGAGGGCTGGCTGGCGGGGCGGATCGCCGACAAGTTCGCGCGTGCCGAGGCGGCGGCCTTTGTCGCGGGCGACGGGGTGGACAAGCCGCGCGGTTTCCTGACCCATCCGAGCGTGGCCAACTCGGCCTGGGCCTGGGACAGTCTGGGCTATGTGCCGACGGGCGTTGCGGGCGGCCTTGGCGGGGCCGATCCAATTGTCGATCTGGTCTATGCCCTGGGGGCGCAATACCGTGCCAATGGCACCTTCGTGATGAACTCGAAAACTGCCGGGGTGGTGCGCAAGCTCAAGGACCTGGACGGGCGGTTCCTGTGGTCGGATGGCCTTGCCGCCGGTGAGCCCGCGCGGCTGATGGGTTATCGGGTGCTGATTGCCGAGGACATGCCGGACATTGCTGCGGGCGCGATGGCGATCGCCTTTGGCGATTTCGGCGCGGGCTATACCGTGGCCGAGCGTCCTGATCTGCGCGTCCTGCGCGATCCCTACAGCGCCAAGCCGCATGTCCTCTTTTACGCCACCAAGCGGGTGGGCGGCGATGTCACGGATTTCAAGGCGATCAAGCTGCTGAAATTCGCCGTCTCCTGAGGCGGTGGATCGGGCCGGGGGTGTTGCACCTCCGGCTCCGGGGCGCGTGCTGTCGCCGATGCGTTGTCGAGCTCCTCCCTCCGTCCGAACAACGCCGGGCAGCGCGCGCCCAAGTCATCCGGAGGGGTCCGGGGCAAATGGAGTAGGTCCATGATGTTAATCGAAGAAACCGCGGTGCCCGCCGCGGCGCTGCCGCTGACGGAGTTCAAGGCGCATCTGCGGCTGGGAACCGGATTCGCGGAGGCCGATCTTCAGGAGCCGGTTCTGGAGGGATTCCTGCGCGCCGCGCTGGCCGCGATCGAGGGACGCACGGGCAAGGTGCTCCTGACGCGTGATTTTTCCTGGGTGCTGGCCCGCTGGAGCGACGCCGAGGGGCAGGCGCTCCCGGTGGCGCCGGTGAGCGAGATCCTGAGCCTGAGCCTGCGCAACCGGATGGACGAGGTCGAGGTTGTCGCGCCGCAGCATTACCAGCTGGAGCGCGATGCGCATCGGCCGGTGTTGCGGCCGTCGGGCCTGTTTCTGCCGGTGATCGTTGCGGGGGGCGTGGCCGAGGTGGTCTTTCGCGCGGGCTATGGGGCGGTCTGGGGCGATCTGCCCCCGGATCTGGCGCAGGCGGTGTTGCTGCTGGCGGCGCATTACTACGAATACCGCCATGAGACCGGGCTGGGCGAGGGCTGCATGCCGTTTGGCGTCGCGAGTCTGATCGAGCGCTATCGCACGGTGCGGCTGCTGGGCGGGGGCGCGCGGTGATGCGGGCGCCCCGGTTCAACCGTCCGCTGGTTCTGGAAGAGATGCAGCGCGCGCCCGATGGGGCAGGCGGGTTCGTGCAGGTCTGGCAGGCGCTTGGCACGCTCTGGGTTGAGGTGAGTGCGCGCAGCGGCGGGGGGAGCGAGGGCGAGGCAGTCAGTCTCGCGCGAGCGACCTACCGGATCACGACGCGCGCCGCGCCGCAGGACAGCCCGTCGCGCCCGAAGGCCGGGCAGCGGCTGCGCGATGGCGCAAGGGTGTTTTCCATCCTCGCGGTGACGGAGCGCGACCCGGAGGGGCGTTACCTCATCGTCTGGGCGGAAGAGGAGGTGGTGGCATGAGCTATGGCGTGGCGGCGGCCTTGCAGGCGGCGATCTTTCAGCGGTTGAGCGGAGATGCCGTGCTGAGCGGGCTGGTGGGCGATGCGATCTATGACGCGTTGCCGCCGGGGCCTTTGCCGCCGGTCTATGTGACGCTCGGGCCGGAGGAGGTGCGCGAGCGTGGTGACAAGACGGCGGCCGGGGCCTGGCACAGCTTGACCGTCTCGGTGGTGAGCGAGGCGGCCGGGTTTCTGAGCGCCAAGGAGGTGGCGGCAGCGGTCAGCGATGCGCTGGTCGATGCCGATCTGACGCTTGCGCGCGGGCAGTTGCGCGGGCTGGTCTTTCTGCGCGCGCGGGCGCGGCGCGAGCCGGGCGGGACGCGGCGGCGGATCGATCTCGTCTTTCGCGCCCGCGTCGATGATACCCCCTAACCCTTTCACAACGGAGTCAGTGCAATGGCAGTGCAGAATGGCAAGGATCTGCTGATCAAGATCGATCTCAACGGCAGCGGCAATTTTCAGACCGTGGCGGGCCTGCGCGCGACGCGGATCAGCTTCAACGCCGAGAGCGTCGATGTGACGAGTCTCGAATCGGCGGGTGGCTGGCGCGAATTGCTGGCCGGGGCGGGGGTGAAATCCGCCAATATCAGCGGCTCGGGCATCTTTCGCGACGCGGCGAGCGACGAGCGGGCGCGGCAGATCTTCTTTGACGGCGAAACCCCGGATTTTCAGGTCATCATTCCTGATTTCGGCATCATCGAGGGGCCGTTTCAGGTGACGTCGATCGACTATGGCGGCACCCATGACGGCGAGGCGACCTATGAGCTGGCGCTCGCCTCGGCGGGGCTTCTGACCTTTACGGTGATTTGAGGCGATGGCGAATCCCTGGGCGGGCGAGGTGGCGCTGGTGATCGGGGGCGAGGCCCGCGTGATGCGGCTCACGCTCGGAGCGCTGGCAGAACTGGAAGCGGGGCTTGGTGCGGACTCGCTGGTCGATCTGGTGTCCCGCTTCGAATCGGGGGCGTTTTCCAGCCGCGATGTTCTGGCGCTGGTCGTGGCGGGGCTGCGCGGAGGCGGCTGGCAGGGCAGCGCCGCCGATCTCCTGAGCGCCGAGATCGAGGGCGGGCCGCTGGCGGCGGCGCGGGCGGCGGCGGAATTGCTGGCGCGGGCCTTTGCCCTGCCGGGGGATGGCGGATGAGCGGACGGTTCGACTGGCCCGCGCTGATGCGGGCGGGGATGCGGGGGCTTGCGTTGAAGCCGGCAGAATTCTGGGCGCTGACGCCGCTGGAATTGCGGCTGATGCTGGGAGAGCGGCGCGGCGTAGAGCCTTTGGCGCGCGCCGGGCTGGAGGCGCTGCGCCGGGCCTATCCTGATGAGCAAGGAGAAATGAGCGATGGATGAGGTGGACCGGGCAGAGGATCTGGCGGCGCAGATCGCGGCGCTGGATGAGGCAATGGGGCAGGCGGCGGGCATGGCTGCGGCCTTTGGTGCGGAACTGGGCCGGGTGCGGGGTGGATTTGCCGCGGCGGGGCAGGATGTGCAGACGCTGGAGCGGGGTCTGGACCGGGGCTTGCGCAACGCGTTGCGCGGTGCCGTGGTGGAGGGCGACAGCCTGTCTGACAGCCTGCGGCGGCTGGCCACGACTCTCGTCAACACCGCCTTCAACGATGCCGTGCGCCCGGTCACGGATCAGGTGGGCGGGGTTCTGGCGCAGGGCCTTGGCGCGCTGGTGGGCGGGCTTCTGCCCTTTGCCAAGGGGGCGAGTTTCGCGCAGGGCCGGGTGCAGCCCTTTGCCAGCGGCGGGGTGGTCGATGGGCCGGTCCGCTTTGCCATGCGGGGCGGCACCGGGCTGATGGGCGAGGCGGGGCCAGAGGCGATCCTGCCGCTCAGCCGGGGCGCGGACGGCCGGCTTGGGGTGCGTGCGCAGGGCGGCGGCGGAGCGGTGAGCGTGGTTGTGAATGTCTCGACCCCCGATGTCGAGGGCTTTCGCCGCTCGCAGGGGCAGATCGCAGCCCAGCTTGGTCGCGTGATCGGGCGCGGCGGGCGCAATCGCTGAACGGGAGAGGGCTATGGGATTTCACGAGGTGCGGTTTCCGGCGAGCCTGAGTTTTGGCGCGCTTGGGGGGCCGGAGCGGCTGACCGATATCGTCACGCTGGCCAATGGCTTTGAGGAGCGCAACACGCCCTGGGCGCAATCGCGCCGGCGCTATGATGCGGGGATGGCGCTGCGCGCGCTCGACGATGTGGAGGTGCTCATTGCCTTCTTCGAGGCGCGGCAGGGGCAGCTTTACGGGTTTCGCTGGAAGGACTGGAGCGATTACAAGTCGGGCGGCGCCAAGGCGGCGCCGGATTACCGCGATCAGGTCATCGCGGCGGGCGATGACGCGCGCGTCGCGTTTCAACTGATCAAGACCTATCGTTCGGGCGCGCAACTGGCGGTCCGGCCGATCGTCAAGCCGGTGCGCGGCACGGTGCGGATCGGGCTTGGCACGGTCGAGATGCAGGAGAGGGTGCATTACGAGGTCGATGCGACCACCGGGATCGTCACCTTTGCCGAGCCGCCCAACCGGGATGTGCCGATCACCGCTGGCTATGAGTTCGACGTCCCGGTGCGCTTTGATACCGATCGGATCCAGATCAGCCTGGCCAGTTTTCAGGCCGGGGAAGTGCCCAATGTGCCGGTGGTGGAGATCCGGATATGAGCGGGTTCGATCCGGGCCTTGCGGCGCATCTGGAGACGGGTGTGACCACGACCTGCCGCTGCTGGGCGCTGCGCCGCCGCGACGGGGTGGAGATGGGGTTTACCGATCACGACCGGGTGCTGACCTTCGAGGGGCTCTTGTTTCGCCCCGACACCGGGCTGAGCGCGCTGGCGTTGCAGCAGACGACGGGGTTGTCGGTGGACAATACCGAGGCGATGGGGGCGCTCAGCGACGCCGCGATCCGCGAGGCGGACATCGTGGCGGGGCGCTATGACGGGGCGGGGCTGCGCGCGTGGCTGGTCAATTGGCAGGATGTGAACCTGCGCACGCTGCTCTTTGCCGGCACGATAGGCGAATTGAAACGTGCGGGGGGGGCCTTTGAGGCGGAGTTGCGCGGGCTGACGGATGCGCTCAACGTGCCGCTGGGGCGAGTGTATCAGAAGAGTTGCAGCGCCATCCTGGGGGACCGTGACTGCACCTTCGATCTGGAGACGCCGGGATATGTTGTGGCGCGCGTGGCCGAGGTGGTCACGGAGAACCGCGTCTTTGAATTTGCCGAGATCGGCGGCTTCGCGCCCGACTGGTTCCGCCATGGGGTGCTCAAGGTGCAGAGTGGTGCGGCGGAGGGCTTGCAGGGGATGATAAAGCGCGACCGGACGCAGGGTGCGGGGCGGGTGATCGAGCTTTGGCATCCGCTGCGGTCGGAGGTGGCGCCGGGGGATGCGCTGCGCATCGAGGCGGGGTGTGACAAGCGCCTGGAGACCTGTCGTTTAAAGTTCGACAATTTGGTGAATTTCCAGGGTTTTCCCGATATCCCCGGCGATGACTGGACGATCACCGACCCGGCAAGAGCGTCACGTCTCGATGGCGGGAGCCGCAGGCGATGAGCGCGCAGGGGGAACGGATCGTTGCGCTTGCGCGGGGGTGGATCGGCACGCCTTACCGCCATCAGGCGGCCTGTCGGGGGGCGGGTTGCGATTGTCTGGGCCTGATCCGGGGGATCTGGCGCGAGTTGCACGGAGCCGAACCCGAGCGCCCGCCCGCCTATTCGATGGACTGGTCGGAGCCGCAGCGCGAGGAGGCGCTCTGGCAGGCCGCCGGGCGGCATCTGCTGTCCAAGGCGCTGGCCGATGAGAACCCCGGCGATGTGATCCTGATGCGGATGCGCGCGGGAGCGGTGGCCAAGCATCTTGGCGTCGTGGCGCGGGTTGGCTCGGGCACCACATTCATCCACGCCTATTCGGGTCACGGCGTGGTCGAGACCGCGCTGAGCCTGCCCTGGCGGCGGCGCATCGTGGCGCGGTTTGCATTTCCCGAGGAGGGCTGAGAGCATGGCAACCATTCTGTTATCCGCCGCAGGCGCAGCGCTTGGCGGGGCCGTGGGTGGCTCTGTTCTGGGGCTGTCCTCGGTCGCGATCGGACGCTTTGCCGGGGCGGTGATCGGGCGTTCGCTCGACCAACGCCTGCTGGGGCAGGGCTCGGAGGTGGTGGAGACCGGGCGGGTCAATCGGCTGCGGCTGACCGGGGCGGGCGAGGGCGATGCGATCCCGCAGGTCTATGGCCGGATGCGGGTGGGCGGTCAGGTGATCTGGGCCACTGAGTTTCGCGAGAATGTCACCGTCACCTCCGGCAATCGTGGCGGCGGCAAGGGCAATCCGCGGCCCGCAACGCCGACGACGCGCGCGATCAGCTATTCGGTGAGTCTGGCGTTGGCGCTCTGCGAGGGCGAGATCAGCCGCGTGGCGCGGGTCTGGGCGGATGGGACGGAGATGTCGCTCGCGCGGCTCAACATGCAGCTCTACAAGGGCACGCGCGACCAGTTGCCCGATCCAAGGATCGAGGCGGTGGAGGGGACGGGCCGCGTGCCGGCCTATCGCGGCACCGCCTATGTGGTGATCGAGGATCTCGATCTCTCGCAATTCGGCAACCGCCTGCCACAGTTCAGTTTCGAGGTCTGTCGTCCGTCGCAGGCGGGCGGGCCGGGGTCCGATCTCGATCCGGTGCGCGCGGTGCGCGGCGTGGCGCTCTTGCCGGGCACGGGGGAATATGCGCTGGCAACCACGCCGGTGACGATGAATTTCGGCCTCGGCGCCAGCGGGATCGCCAATGTCAACAGCCCCTCGGAGCGGTCCGATTTCATCACCGCGCTGGAGGCGCTGACAGAGGAATTGCCGCAGGCGCGCGCGGTCTCTCTGGTGGTCAGCTGGTTCGGCGACGATCTGCGCTGTGGCGCCTGCCGGATTCGGCCGCGCGTCGAGCAACGGCAGTTCGACGCCCGCAACATGCCCTGGCAGGTCTCGAGCCTGACGCGGGCAGAGGCGGGCGAGGTGCCGAAGGATGCCGAGGGGCGCGAAGTCTATGGCGGCACGCCAACGGATCAATCGGTGATCGAGGCCATTCTGGCGCTGCAACAGGCGGGGCAGGAGGTGCTGTGTTATCCCTTCCTGCTGATGGAACAGATGCCCGGCAACGGCTTGCCCGATCCCTGGAGCGAGGCCGAGGATCAGCCGGTGCTGCCGTGGCGCGGGCGGATCACCACCTCGAAGGCGCCGGGCCAACCCGGCAGCCCGGATCGCACGGCAGCGGCCGAGGCCGAGGTGGCGGCGTTCTTCGGCACCGCGCGGGCGAGCGATTTCACGGTCACGCCGATTGCGGCGGTGCCGGTCACGCAACCGGGCACCGGGGCGCGCGATCTCTTGAGTTTCGGGGGCGCGGTCAAGCCGAGCCCGGTCGCCTATCATGGGCCTGACGAGTGGTCCTATCGGCGGTTCATCCTGCATCAGGCGGCGCTCTGCGCCGCCGTGGGCGGGGTCGAATCCTTCTGCATCGGCTCGGAAATGCGCGGCTTGACGCAGATCCGGGGGGTGAATGACAGCTTTCCGGCGGTGGCGCAGCTGATCGCATTGGCGGCGGAGGTGCGCAGCCTGCTGGGGCCGCAGGTCAGGATCAGCTATGCCGCCGACTGGTCGGAATATTTCGGCTATCAGCCGGGCGGGGGCACGCGGTTCTTTCATCTTGATCCGCTCTGGGCCGACGCGAATATCAATTTCATCGGCATCGACAACTACATGCCGCTGAGCGACTGGCGCGAGGGGGATGCGCATCTTGACGCGCAGCACTGGCCCGCGATCCACGATCTGGCTTACCTGCAATCGAATATCGAGGGCGGCGAGGGCTATGACTGGTTCTATCCCTCCGAGGAGGCGCGCGCGGCGCAGCGTCGGGTGCCGATCACCGACGAGGCCTATGACGAGCCGTGGATCTGGCGGTTCAAGGATTTGCGCAATTGGTGGGCCAACCCCCATTTCAACCGGGTGGACGGGCTCAGGGATGCCGAGCCGACCGCCTGGCTGCCGCGCGCGAAGCCGATCCGCTTTACCGAATATGGCTGTCCGGCGGTGGACAGGGGGACCAACGAGCCCAACCGGTTCGTCGATCCGAAATCTTCGGAATCAAGCCTGCCGCGTCATTCGACCGGGCAGCGTGACGAGCTCATTCAACTGCAATATCTGCGCGCCATGGCGGGCTATTGGGGCGATCCCGCGCGCAATCCGCGCTCCGATCGCTATGACGGACGGATGATCGACAGCGATCACGCTTATGTCTGGGCATGGGATGCGCGGCCCTATCCCTCTTTTCCGGCCAATACCGCGCTCTGGGCGGATGGCGGGAATTATCCGCGCGGGCACTGGATCAGCGGCCGGGTGAGCGGGCGCAGGCTGGCCGATGTGATTGCCGAGATCGCCGGGCGCGCCGGGGTCGCGGCGATCGAGGCGGATGCGGCGCGGGCCTATCTGCGCGGCTATCTGGTGGATCAGGTGGGCGCGGCGCGCGCGGCGTTGCAACCGCTTATGCTGGGCTATGGGGTGGATGCGATCGAGCGGGCGGGTGTGTTGCAATTCCGCGCCCGCGACGGGCGGGTGGATCAGGTGCTCGATCTTGATCGGGTGGTGCGCGACGCCGAACTGGGCGGGGCGATCGCGGCGACGCGCGGCAGCGATGTCGAACTGGCGGGGCGGGTGCGGCTGCGCTTTCTCGAGGCCGATGGCGATTATGAGGCGATCTCGGAGGAGGCGATCCTGCCGGACGAGGCCACCCATGCGGTCGCCCTGTCGGAAATGCCGCTGGCGCTGACGCGGGGCGAAGGCCGGCAAGTGGTCGAGCGCTGGCTGTCGGAGGCGCGCGCGGCGGTGGATACGCTGCGCCTGACGCTGCCGCCCTCGGATCTGGCGCGCGGCGCAGGTGATGTGCTGCGCCTGCCCGAGAACGCGGGGGCTGGGCGGTTCCGCATCGACCGGGTGGAACAGATCGGCGGCGCGCAGCGGGTCGAGGCGGTGCGGATCGAGCCCGAAAGCTATCGCCCGATCCTGATCGAGGAGACCGCTGCGGCGCTGCGTCCGTTCGTGCCGCCGACGCCGGTGACGCCGCTGTTTCTCGATCTGCCGCTGATGACCGGCGAGGAGGTGCCCCATGCGCCGCATCTTGCGGTGATCGCCGATCCCTGGCCGGGCACGGCGGCGCTCTATGCTGCGAACGAGGATGCGGATTACCGGCTCAACACGCTTGTCGCGGCGCGCAGCACGGTGGGCGAGACGCAATCGCCGCTTTGGCCCGCCCCTGCGGGGCTGATCGACCGGGGCGAGGGGCTGATCGTGCGGATGCGCCATGGCCTGCTGGAGAGTATCAATGATGCGGCCCTGCTGGCGGGGGGCAATCTCTGCGCGATCGGCGATGGCACACCGGATGGTTGGGAGCTTTTCCAGTTCCGCGATGCCGAACTGGTCGCGCCGCAGACCTATCTCCTGCACTACCGTCTGCGCGGGCAACTGGGCACCGAGACAGCCGGGGCCGCGGTCTGGCCCGAGGGCTCGATCGTGGTGCGGCTCGATGGCCTGCCGCAGCAGATCGAGCTTGGCGATGCACAACGGGGGCGGGCGCGGCATTACCGGATCGGGCCGGGCGGGCGGCCGGTGGACGATCCCTCTTATGGCCATGCGGTGCTGGCCTTTGACGGGCTGGGTCTCAGGCCCTATGCGCCGGTGCATCTGCGGGTGGCAGAGGTGGCGGGCGGGGATCTGAGTGTGACCTGGATCCGGCGCACGCGGATCGGCGGCGACAGGTGGGACACGCCCGAGGTGCCTCTGGGCGAGGAGACCGAGCGATATGTCCTGCGCGTGCTGCGCGGCGCGTCGGTGCTGCGCGAGATCATGCTGGAGACGCCGGGCTGGACCTATCCCGCCGCCCTGCGCGCGCTGGACGGCCCCGATGCGGGCAAGCGCCTCGCCATGGCGCAGATCTCGGCGCGCTTTGGCGCGGGCGTCTTTGCGCACCGCGATCTCTGAGCGTTCAGCGGAACGTCGAAGCTCTCATGTCGTCTCAAGGGCCGGATCGCGGCTGGCGTCGGGCGGTGCTTCGCTTTAGGGTCTTGTGCGACACCAGAGCGGAGTGCTGCCATGCCTTTCACCATTGCCACTTGGAATATCAACTCGGTCCGCTTGCGGGCGGGGCTGGTGGCGCGCCTGATGCAGGAGGAGGCGCCCGATATCCTGTGTCTTCAGGAATGCAAGAGCCCGGTCGAGAAGATGCCCCTCGAGGCGTTCGCGGCGCTTGGCTATGGGCATGTCGTGGCGCGCGGGCAAAAGGGCTATAACGGCGTGGCGATCCTGTCGAAGCGGCCGATCGAGGATGCGGGCGAGATGGATTTCGCAGCACTCGGGCATGCACGGCATGTCGCCGGGCGGCTGGAGAATGGCGTGGTCATCCATAACGTCTATGTTCCCGCCGGGGGCGATGTGCCCGACCGCGCGGTGAACGAGAAATTCGGACAGAAGCTGGATTACCTGACCGAGATGCGCGACTGGTTCCGCGCCAACCGTCCCGAAAAGGCGATCCTGGTCGGCGATCTCAACATCGCCCCGCGCGCGGATGATGTCTGGAGCCACAAGCAACTGCTCAGGATCGTCAGCCATACGCCTGTCGAGGTCGCACATCTTGACGACGTGAGGGCAGCGGGCGGCTGGGCCGACGTGACCCGCGCCAATATCCCCGAGGGACAGCTTTACAGCTGGTGGTCCTACCGCGCGAGCGACTGGGACGGGGCAGACAAGGGGCGGCGTCTCGATCACATCTGGGCCAGCGACGATATCCGCGCGGCCGGGCATTCCAGCCGTATCCTGCGCGCTGCGCGGGGTTGGGAACAACCCAGCGATCATGCCCCGGTTTTTGCCACATTTGATCTTTGAATCCGCCCGCGATCCCCTCATATAAGAGGCAACTCACGAGAAGGATGCAGAACATGCTGGAACTGGGCAAAACCAAAGCCGCCCCGGTGGC
>PFEY01000054.1:0-16593 GCA_002783205.1 Rhodobacteraceae bacterium CG17_big_fil_post_rev_8_21_14_2_50_63_15
ATTTCGGCTCGATGGATGGCGATAACGCCGCCGCCATGCGCTATACCGAGGTGCGCATGGACAAGCCCGCCGCCTTCCTTCTCGCCGATATCGAGAAGGAGACGGTGGATTTCCAGGACAATTACGACGGCAAGGACCGCGAACCCACCGTCCTGCCCGCGCGTTTCCCAAACATGCTGGTCAACGGCGCAGGCGGCATCGCCGTCGGCATGGCCACCAACATTCCGCCGCACAATCTCGGCGAGGTGATCGACGCAACGCTGGCGCTTATCGACGATCCCGATCTCGGCAGCGAGGACCTGATCCGCTACATCCCCGGCCCCGATTTTCCGACCGGCGGGCTCATGCTGGGCCGGTCGGGGGCGCGCAAGGCGTATCTGGAGGGCCGCGGCAGCGTCATCATCCGCGCCCGCACCCGCACCGAGGAAATCCGCAAGGACCGATATGCCATCGTCATCGACGAGGTGCCTTACCAGGTGAACAAGGCCACTATGATCGAAAAGATCGCCGAGGCCGCCCGCGAAAAGCGAATCGAAGGTATCGCCCATGTCCAGGACGAGAGCGACCGCAACGGGGTGCGGGTGGTGATCGAGCTGAAACGTGACGCCACCGCCGAGGTGGTGCTCAACCAGCTTTTCCGCTTTACCCCGATGCAGACCTATTTCGGTTGCAACATGCTGGCGCTCAACGGCGGCAGGCCAGAGCAGTTGACGCTGCACCGCTTCCTGTCGCTCTTCATCACTTTCCGCGAAGAGGTGGTAGCACGGCGCACGGCCTTTGACCTGCGCAAGGCGCGCGAGCGCGCGCATGTGCTCTGCGGTCTGGCGGTTGCGGTCTCCAATGTCGATGAAGTCGTCGCAACGATCCGCGCCTCGACCGACGCCGCCGAGGCGCGTGTCCGGCTGATGGAACGTCGCTGGCCCGCGGGCGACATCCTGCCCTATATCGCTCTGATCGACGATCCCACCCATCCCGCCAACGAGGACGGCACCTACAACCTGTCAGAGGTGCAGGCCCGCGCCATTCTCGACCTGCGCCTGCAACGCCTGACGCAGCTTGGCGTCAAGGAAGTGACCGACGAGTTGCAGGACCTCGCGGGCAAGATCAAGGACTACCTCGCCATCCTCGCCTCGCGCGAGCGGATCATGCAGATCATCTCGGACGAATTGCGCGAGGTGCGCGAACTCTTCGCCGTGCCGCGCCGCACCGAGATCGTCGACTGGTCCGGCGACATGGAGGACGAGGATCTCATCGAGCGCGAGGATATGGTCGTGACCGTCACCCAGGGCGGCTATATCAAGCGCACCGCGCTGGCGGATTTCCGCGCCCAGAAACGTGGCGGCAAGGGACTCTCGGGCATGGCAACCAAGGACGAGGATGTCGTGACCACGCTCTTTGTTGCCAATACCCACACGCAGCTCCTCTTTTTTACCACCTCCGGCATGGTCTACAAGCTCAAGACCTGGCGGCTGCCCCTGGGCGGGCGCACATCCAAGGGCAAGGCCATCGTCAATATCCTTCCGATTCCCACCGGGGTTTCCGTCGCGGCGATCATGCCGGTGGACCGCCCCGAAGAGGACTGGGACGACCTCCAGATCGTCTTTGCCACCTCGGCGGGCGATGTGCGGCGCAACGCGCTCAGCGATTTCACCAATGTGATGCGCAACGGCAAGATCGCGATGGACCTGCCCGAGGGGGTCGAACTGGTGAATGCCCGCATCGCCTCCGACGAGGAGGACGTGATGCTGGTCACGGATTCGGGCCGCGCAATCCGCTTTCCCACCACCGAGGTGCGCGTTTTCAAGGGCCGCAAATCGACCGGGGTGCGTGGTGTGCGATTGCTGAACGGCGATCGCGTGGTGTCGATGTCGGTGATCCGCCATTTCGAGGCAACGCCGGACGAGCGCGCCGCCTTTCTCAAGCGTTTCCGCAGCGAATTCGGCGCAGAACCCGAGGAAGAAACTATCGCGGATCCCGATGCCGATCCGGTCGTGAACGCCGAGACGCACCTGTCCGACGCGCGCTATCAGGAGATGCTGGCAGCGCAGGACCTGATCCTGACGATCACCGCGCGCGGCACCGGCAAGCTCAGTTCCAGCCATGATTATCCGGTGCGCGGACGCGGCGGCATGGGCGTGACCGCAATCGAGAAATCCATGCGCGGCGGGGCGCTCGTTGCCTCCTTCCCGGTCACGCGCGAAGATCAGATCATGCTCGCAACCTCCACCGGGCAATCAATCCGGGTGCCGGTCAAGGGGATTTCTTTCCGCTCGCGCAGCGCGGGCGGCGTCAAGGTGTTCAATACCGGCGCGGGCGAAGAGGTGGTTTCGGTCGCATGGATCGCCGAACAGGCCGATGAGGACGAAACCGCAGAAAGTTGATCGACCACGGCCTCAGGTCACAGTAAAGCCTTTTGAAATCACGCTTTGGCCCGATTTTGGCCAGAGTAGGGGACGAACAATCACCAACACATATCGCGTTAAGGTTGTAGTGAGTGTCCCCTGGTTCCCAAAAACCTCAATATTGGGTAAAAAAAAGTGACCGCTAGACGCAAGGCCAGATCTGACCAGATCGCCCGCAACCTGATTCGCATCGTCATCGGGTCCTATTTCGCTGCGCTCTCGCTCGATCTGACCACCGGGTTGGACAAGGCAATCCTCTTTGCGCCGTTTCTTGACGCAAAGACCGCTGATCTCGTCGCATCAACGCTGATCTTGTGTCTCTCGCTCAGTTTCATGCTGGGCTATCATTTGCGCCTTTCCGCACTCAGCCTCGCGCTGCTTATCTTTGCATCCAGCTTCGCGCAGAACATGATCCATGTCGAGCCGGGCGCCGTTTCGGACTTCTGGCGAGACCTCACGCTCACCTGTGCGGTGTTGCTCAGCTACCTGACGCTCAGCCCTCGTGAACTGCGCCGCGCCTCGATGATCGCGAATCGCGCCCGATTGCGCGTCGTCGCGCAACGACCCGTCGCGCCGCGCCGCGCCATCGCGCCGCTTCCCCTCACCCGTCCCGTCCAAGTTGACATCCGCCGGGCGCTGATGACCACAGAGACCACCCCTCGCAAACCCCGCATCAGCGAGGATGAGAGCGAGAATCTCAACATTTTTGTCAATATCTGACAGTCGCGGCGCGGAGCGCGATCCACGTCACAACCATCCTCGGTTGAAAATCTTTCCCATCATCGGCGGATATGCTAGGAAACTGCTCTGGTCCGCCCCCTGAAATGAGCCCGAGTTGCGTAGCGCCCACCCAGCAGACCGCTGCCTGTTTACCGGCAGCAACGGCCGCCTGGGGCGCCTCTTGCAGCGGGCGTGGCCGGGTCTGCCCGGCGCCCCCCAATCGCTCTGGCTGGCGCGCCGCGCCCCTGCCGGGATCTTGTGGTCTCCCGGCAGGCCTCTCCCCTGCCTGCCCGCCTGCGATACGCTGGTGGCGCTCTGGGGCCGCACCGCCGGGGATCAATCACAATTGGCAGTCAACAGCGCGCTGCTTGTCGATACCATGGCCTTGGCGAGGCTCTGTGGCGCGCAACGGATTTTTCATTTCTCCTCGGCGGCCGTTTACGGCGCGGGGACAGCTCTTGACGAGAGGGATCTTCCATCACCCCTCACCGCCTACGGCGCGGCAAAACTGGCGATGGAAGAGGCCATCCACGCCCTGCCCTCTGACGGCATCCACCATACCATCCTGCGGCTTGCGAATGTCGTTGGGGCGGACAGTCTGGCCGCCGCCCTCCTGCCACAGAATCCGCCCGTGCTCTTGGACCGATTTGCGGATGGCAAGGGCCCGTTGCGCAGCTATATCGCGCCGGGCGATCTGGCGCAGGTGCTGGCCGCACTGGCCGTGATGCCGCTCGACACCTTGCCGCGATGCCTGAATGTCGCGGCGCCTCAGCCGGTCCAAATGCAAGACCTCGCTCAGGCCGCAGACCGCGCCGTCGCCTGGCGGTCGGCATCTTCAAACGCGGTTCAGAGGATCACACTTGACTCGGGCTTGATCGAGGCCCTGCTTCCCCGGATGGCATGGCAGGCAACAGCCTCTGAAATGATTGCGGATTGGCGCCGGCTGACAGCCACCCTGGCTGATGGTTGAGGACCGACCTGCCGCCTCTCGTCCCGGTGATCAGGATTTTCCCGTCGCTGGACGACTTGCAAGCTCGCTGCAAAGATCAAGTAGCATCTCGTCGCACAGCGCGTGGATATGCCGAGAAGTGTTGAGTATTGCACGGAAAGAAATTACGCCAATGCTTTGGGCGTGACGATAATGTGACGTAGATGGGGTAGTTCCCGTCCTGAAAGACATTATCTCTTCTATTTTAAAGAGTTCACACAAGATCCAAATTCTTTGAGGATTGACAATGGCCTACCAACTCGCAAAGACCACCCGATCCTTTCAGAACGATGTGGCCTTGCTTACGCTTGATGCCGTGCTTTTGGTGGCGGCCTACCTTCTTGCGCGAACGCTGATGTTTGGCATGGGAGCCCGCGCAGAGGGGTCATCCATGCCCATCCAGGATATCGCCCTGTTGCTGACGGCTCTGACCGGCCTCTCCATGGCTCTCGGCGTGCCGCCCGCCGGTCTCGAGGGTCTTGAGACCCGCGAGATGATCAAATCCGCATTTGTCGCGGTGGCGCTGAGCGGGATCGGGACGACCGCAGCGTGGCTCCTGCCCGGATCCCTGACGACATCGGGCGTCTTTGTCGTCACAGGTCTGGTGTTCCTGATCCTGACGATCACGTCACGGTTGCTGCTGCGGGCGGCAAGGCAAATGATGTATCGCCGTCGGCACAAAGGTCTGCGTGTGCTGATCTATGGTGCGGGCCACAGTGGCAGACAACTGGCTGCGGCACTGGCCAGCGATGATCGCGTGTTGCCGGTGGCCTTTGTCGATGACAACCCCAGTCTCACATCACGCTATATCGCCGGACTACGTGTCCACGCGACCAGCGAGATCAGGCAGTTGATCGCGCGCCACAAGGCGCAGCACATCGTTCTGGCAATGCCGAATGCCCCCGCTGCCACGCGCAATGCGATCACCCGAAGGATCGGGGATCTGGGCTGCCAGGTGCATGACCTGCCCAGCTTTGCCGATCTGGTCACGGAGGACCTGTGCCGCACCTGCGAACACCGCCCGGTCGATCTTGCCGGCCTGCTGGGCCGCGAGGGACTGGAAGACCAGTTGCCCGGCGTCACCGCGACCTATGCCGGCAAGCGCATCCTCGTCACCGGGGCCGGCGGCTCGATCGGATCGGAGCTTTGCCGCCAGTTGATCCTCGCGCGCCCCGCGCATCTGATCCTGCTCGATCACAGCGAGTTCGCGCTCTTCGACATCGACCGCGAGTTGCGCGGCCTTGCCCCCGATCTGACCATCACCCCGGTCCTCGGCTCGGTCGCCGACAAGGCGCTGGTCTCGGTCCTGATGCAGGCCAAGAAGATCGACATCGTGCTCCATGCCGCGGCCTACAAGCATGTGCCCATGGTCGAGGCCAATGCCATCGAGGGGATGCGCAACAACGTGATCGGCACCCGGACGCTGGCGCTGGCCGCGCGCGATGCGGGCGTCGGGCGGTTCATCCTCGTCTCCACTGACAAGGCGGTGCGCCCGACCTCTGTCATGGGCGCGTCCAAGCGCTTTGCCGAAATGATCATTCAGGACATGGCGACGCGCAGCACGACGACGCGCTTTGCCATGGTGCGCTTTGGCAATGTCATTGGCTCGTCCGGCTCGGTCATTCCGCTCTTTGCCGAACAGATCGCCCGTGGCGGCCCCGTCACCCTCACCCATCCGGACGTGACGCGCTACTTCATGACCATCCCCGAGGCGACGCGCCTTGTGCTGCTGGCCGGCACCTTCGCGCGCGGCGGCGATGTCTTCGTGCTCGACATGGGCAAGCCCGTGGCGATGCGCGATGTCGCGCGCAAGATGATCGAGAGCGCGGGCCTCACGGTGCGCGACGCGGACAATCCGAAGGGCGACATCGAGATCCGGATCACCGGCCTGCGCCCCGGCGAAAAGCTGCATGAGGAACTGCTGATCGGCTCGGACATGCTGACCACGCCGCATCCCCGAATCCTGCGCGCGCAAGAGGGGCACCTGTCCGAGATCGAACTGGTCAAGGCACTGAAATCCCTGTCCGAGGCGATCGAGACCCGCGATGTGGCGCTGCTGCGCTCGATCCTCGCGCAATGGATGGAACAGACCGATCCCGTCGAGGCCAGCGTCAACGAATGACCGCGCTCAGGGCATGAGCGCGCCGAACTTCTCCTCCAGATAGACCAGCAAGGGCTCTGCGCCCGCCGCCTGCCCGCAAGCACGGGCGATCACCTCGCCCGGCTCGTAGAGCCCGCCATGGCACTGCACCCCGTCGCGCAGCCAGGCGGTCGCCCCGCTCAGATCGCCTTGCGCCAGCTGCCCCTCCAGCCCCTGCACCGCGCCTTGCATCGCCCGATAGAGGCAACCTGCATAGACATTGCCGAGGCTGTACGTCGGGAAATACCCGAACAGGCCCACCGACCAGTGCACATCCTGCAACGCCCCATTCGAGGCCCGATCCACCGGATAACCGAAATCGGCGGCGAAACGGTCATTCCACGCCGCTTCCAGATCGCCCGTGACCAGATCGCCCGCGATCAGCGCCCGTTCCAGATCATAGCGCAGCATGATGTGCAGGTTGTATTGCACCTCGTCGGCCTCGGTGCGGATATGGCCGCGATGCACCCGATTGACCGCGCGATAAAAGGTCTCCTCCCCGGCGATCCCGAAATCGCCAAAGGCCTCGCGCATCCGGCCATAGAGCCAGCCGCAAAAGGCCCGCCCGCGCCCCAGCTGATTCTCGTAGATCCGGCTCTGGCTCTCATGCACGCCCATCGACACGCCTTGCCCCAGCGGCGTCAGCCGATAGGCCGGCTCGATCCCCTGTTCATAGCAGGCATGTCCGGTCTCGTGGATCGTAGAATAGAGGCAGTTGAAGGGATCGCTCTCGTTCACCCGCGTGGTGATGCGCACATCGTCGCCCGACCCGGAACTGAACGGATGTACTGCCATGTCGATCCGCCCGCGCGCGAAATCGTAGCCGAAGCGGCGCGCCAGCTCGCGCGCGAGGCGCAGTTGCGCCTGTTCATCGAAATGCGCGTCGAGCGTGGGCCAGTCCGCCGCAAGCGCGCGGGCGCGCAGCGCCACCAGCCGGGGCCGCATCTCGGCAAACATCGCATCGAGCCGCGCCACGGTCATTCCCGGCTCGTAATCATCGAGCAGCGCCTCGTAGAGATCCCCGCCCCGCGCCAGCGCCGCCGCCTCCTCGCGCTTGAGCCGCACCACCTCGGCCAGCACCGGAGCGAAGGCCGCAGGATCGTCGGCCGCCCGCGCCGCCGCCCATTGCCCCTGCGCCCGGCTCGTCAGCCGGGCGAGCGCCACCGCCAGATCCTCCGGCACGCGCGTCGCACGGTCAAAATCGCGCCGGATATGACGCAACTGCGCACGCGCCACCTCGTCAGGCCCCCCGACCTCGGCCGCCGCCAGCAGATCGCCACGCCGCGGGTCGCAACGCCGCGTATGCAGCACGGCCGCCAGCGCACCCGTCTCCTCGGCGCGCTGATCGGCGGCGCCGCACGGCATCATGGTCTCCTGATCCCAGCCCAGACGCCCCGCCACCTGCGCCAGCGCCTGCGTCGCGCGTTCCACCGCCATCAGATCTTTATAGGCTGTCATCTCAAACTCCCCGGATAGACCCCGCGCGCGGGTAAAGGCTCAGGAACCGCGCCCGCAGGATCAGCACCCAGAGCAAGACCGCGACAACCTGATGCGCAATCGCCAACGGCCAGGGCGCGATATAAAGAACCGTCATTATCCCCAGCACGACCTGAAGCAGGAACACCGCAAGGGCCGCGTTGAACGCCCCGCGCGTCGCGGCATGGGCGCTTGCGCGCCCGCGCAGCCAGACCACCACGGCAAAGGCCAGAAGCAGATAGCCGCTCATCCGGTGGATGAATTGCACCATGCCGGGATTCTCAAAGAAATTCCGCCACCACGGCTGCAACTCCATCATCCCCGGCGGCAACACGCCCCCGGCCATCAGCGGCCAGTCGGTGAAGGTTCGACCGGCATCGATTCCCGCCACCAGCGCCCCCAGCAGAATTTGCAGAAAGGCAAAATGCATGAGCCCGGTCGAAAGCCCGAAAAGCCGCGCCTCGCGCGCGCGCCGCGCCTGCATCAAGTCGCGCTCCTCCCGGCCAAGCAGGAACACATACCACGCGATCAGGCCCAGAATGACGAAGGCCAGCCCCAGATGGGTGGCCAGCCGGTAAGAGGCCACAGCGACCATGTCACCCGTGAGGCCCGAGGACACCATCCACCAGCCGATCGCCCCCTGCGCCCCCCCGAAGGCCCCCAGCGCCAGCAGACGCCCAGTCCAACCCTTGGGGATCTGCCGCGCCAGCAGGAACCCGAAAAAGCCCAGCGCCCAGACCAGACCGATCACGCGTCCCAGTTGCCGATGCCCCCATTCCCACCAATAAATGGCCTTGAACTCGGCAAGGCTCATGCCCTTGTTGAGCAACTCGTATTGCGGAATGGCGCGGTACCGGTCGAATTCCTCTTGCCAATGGGCCTCCGACATCGGCGGCAGCGCGCCGGTGACCGGCTTCCATTCGGTGATGCTGAGCCCGCTGTCGGTCAGCCGCGTCAACCCGCCCACCGCGATCATCACCACCACCAGCGCAAAGAGCCCCATCAGCCAGAGCCGGATCGCCCCGCGCGCGCCACGCCGACCGGCGTCGATCATGCCGCCCTGCGGGGCCGGTTTCGGCCCGGTCCCGACGCCGCTCACCTCTTCGAAAATCCTGCGCTTGCCGCTCATCTGCCTGTCCCGCCACGCCCGCACCCGCCAAGATTAGAGCGCGCGCGCGCCCCCTTCAACCGCGCTCTTTCCAGCGGACCATCTGCCGCAGGATTCCATGCAGCGTCTGGACGTCGGCGCGCGTCAGCGGCATCCGGCTCCAGAGATTGCGCAGGTTGAGCTTCATGCTGTCGGCCTTCAACTCGGGGAAAAAGAAACCCGCCTCGGCCAGGCGCGCCTCGTAATGCTCGGCCAGTTTCTCGATCTCGATCTGCTCGGCCCACACCGCCCCGGCCAGATCGACGCGCTCGGCCACGACCGCGCCCTGCGCGCGCTGCCATTCATAGGCGGTCAGGAGCACGCATTGCGCCAGATTGAGACTGGCAAAGTCCGGGTTCACCGGCACGCTGATCACCGCATTGGCGCGTGCGATGTCGTCATTTTCCAGCCCCGCCCGCTCGGGCCCAAAGAGCACCGCCACCCGCGCGCCCGCAGCACTCCGCTCCGCCGCCAGCGCCATCGCGCGCTCGGGGCTGAGCACCGGCTTGGTCAGGCCGCGCGCCCGCGCCGTGGTGGCCAGAACGAAAGAGCAATCGCCGACCGCCGCAGCCGTGTCCCCGACCAGCATCGCCTCGTCGAGAAGCCGCCCCGCACCACTCGCCATCGCCACCGCCCGGGGGTTGGGCCAGCCGTCGCGCGGCGCCACGATCCGCATCCGGTCCAGACCGAAATTCCACATTGCACGCGCCGCCGCGCCGATATTCTCGCCCATCTGCGGGCGCACCAGCACAAAGACGGGCTGTAGAGGGTCCGTTGGCATCAGCCCTCCCCTCTGACCTGTGACGGGTCTGCATCCCCCGACAGACCAGCGCGCAGAGCTTCCGCTTTCATCGTTCCCAAAATACTCAATCCCCCGGCCCGCGAAAAGGCGCGCGGCCTGCCCGGCCCCGCGCCTCCTTGCAGATCACTCGGCGCTGCTTATTCCGCCGCTTCCGCAGACCCGGACGGCGCCGCATCGGCCCGCACTCCCTCGGCCTGACCCTGCTGTTCGTCTGCCTTGGGCGGACGCTTGGCGCGCGGCTTGCGGGGGCGCTTGGGCGCGGCGGAGGGTTGGGCCTCCTCGCTCTCGGAAGTTTCCACCAGAAAACTGTCGGCCTCGACCCTTCTGTCGATCACATCCGGCTGCGGCGCTTCGGCCGGGTCGAACAGGATCCCGGTCTCGGGCAGGTCGCGCTCGCGGTAGGGCTGGCGTTCCGGCCGCTCGCTGCGCTCCCGGTCGCCCTGACGATCGCGATTCTGATCACGGATCTGACGCTCCTGCTCCTCGCGGCGCAGCTCCTGTTCCTTCATCGCCTCGCCCAGCATCCGCAGGTAATGTTCGGCATGTTGCTGGAAATTCTCGGTCGCGACCCGATCGCCCGACAACTGCGCGTCGCGCGCAAGCTGATTGTATTTCTCTATGATCTGCTGCGGCGTGCCGCGCACCTTGCCTTCGGGGCCGGAACTGTCAAACACGCGGTTGACGACATTCCCGACCGAACGGTTGCGGTTCGGCTTGTTCCGCTGACGTGACTTCGATGATCTCATATGCTGCTGTCCAGCCTTGTGCTCGAATGTTCGCTTGACCCGATTGGCGCCCCTTGCGCCGAATAATTCTACGGATCGGACATGTTCTGGCTTGGTGTCAAGCGGGACTGCCCCGTGAGGCATCCTCGGTCTTTACATCTCCCAATAACCACGTCGATGCCGGTCACACAAGAGCAAAGCGGCATTTTTCCACCGATCAACCGGATTAAATCCGCAAAACCCCGGTCAACCCGGCCAGATCGCCCGCAGGATACGGTCGCGCCCGGCAAGATCAGGCAGGATCGCAACCGAGCCGAACCCGGCATCGGCCAGCAGGCGCGCCACCGCCCTCCCCTGCTGCCAACCGATTTCCAAAAGGATGCGCCCCCCCGGATGCAGGAACGCCCCCGCCTCTGCGACAATCGTCCGATAGGCCGTCAGACCGTCCGCCTCATCGGTCAGCGCGCAGCGCGGATCATGGCCGCGCACCTCCTCGGCCAGTTCCGTCATTTCCTCTGCCGCGATATAGGGCGGGTTGGCCACGATCAGATCAAAGCGACCCCCGACCGCGCTGAACCAGTCGGACTGGATCAGATCAATCCGCCCGGCAACGCCATGGCGCGCCGCGTTCTGCGCCGCGACGTCCAGCGCAGCGTCGGATATGTCGCAGGCCATCCCGCGCGCTGCGGGCCATTCCGCCAGCAGCGTCACGGCGAGGATCCCGCTGCCGGTGCCGAGATCGAGCAAGCGTTGCGCCGCAGGCCCGGCCAAGGCCTCGGCGATCAGACATTCGGTCTCGGGACGCGGATCGAGCACGGCCTCCGTCACCGTGAAATCGCGCCCCCAGAAGGCCCGCCGCCCGACGATCCGGGCCACCGGCGCGCGCGCCACCCGCTGCGCGATCATCGCCTCGAACCGCGCCAGCACAGTGGGTGGCAGATCGTCAGCCAGATGCAACAGCAAGCGGTCCCGCGCGAGCCCCATCGCCTCGGCCAGCAGGATGCGGGCGTCGCGCGCCGCGCCCTCGATGCTGGCCGCCTCCAGCACCCGCACCGCGGCGGCAAGAGCGGCCTGCGCGGTCACGTCATCTCGGCCAGAAGCGTGGCCTGCGCATCTGCCGTCAGCGCGTCGATCACCTCGTCCAGATCACCGCCAAGGATCTGCTCGAGCTTGTAGAGCGTCAGGTTGATCCGGTGATCGGTCATCCGCCCCTGCGGAAAGTTGTAGGTGCGGATACGCTCGGAGCGGTCGCCCGATCCAACCTGCGCCGCCCGGTTGGCAGAGCGCTCGCTGTCCACCCGCTGCCGTTCCAGATCATAGAGCCGCGAGCGCAACACCTCCATCGCGATATCGCGATTGCGATGTTGCGATTTCTGGCTGCTCGTAACCACGATCCCGGTCGGGATATGGGTGATCCTGACCGCCGAATCGGTGGTGTTCACATGCTGCCCGCCCGCCCCCGAGGACCGCATCGTGTCGATCCTCAGATCCCCCGGATCGATCTGCACATCCACCGCCTCGGCTTCGGGCAGCACCGCCACCGTCGCGGCAGAGGTATGAATGCGCCCGCCGCTCTCGGTCTCGGGAACGCGCTGCACCCGGTGGACGCCCGATTCGAACTTGAGCCGGGCAAAGACATTCTCTCCCCTGATCTGTGCGACCAGTTCGCGGATACCGCCCAGATCGCTCTCCTGCTCCTCGATCACGTCAAAGGTCCAGCCATGCGCCTCGGCATAGCGCTGATACATCCGCATCAGATCGGCGGCAAAGAGCGCCGCCTCCTCCCCGCCGGTGCCGGGACGGATTTCAAGAATCGCGGGTCGTGCATCGGCGGCGTCGCGCGGCAGCAATGCAAGATGCAGCTTTCGCTCCATCTCCATCAGCCGGGTTTCGAGCGTCTCGATCTCGGCCCGCGCCAGATCGCGCATCTCTGCATCCGCCAGCATCTCGCGCGCGCCTTCAAGATCCGCGAGCACGCCAAGATAGGCGCGGATGTCCTCCACCACCGGGCGCAATTCCGAATATTCGCGCCCAAGACGCGCGACATCGCCGCCACCTTGGCTCATCTGCGCCTCGATGAACTCGAAGCGCTGCTTGATCTGTTCCAGTCTGTCCAGAGGCACCATGGCACCAGCATCTGTCGCATCCTTGGGTCTTGGTCAAGGGCACACAGATGTGCTACCGTCGTCGCATGACCCGACTGATCCCGCTTCTTCTGCTGACGGCCACACACGCGCTCGCCGATGCCACCATCGGGCGCAAGACGATTGAATGCTATTGCACCGACAAGAGCGGCACGCGCATCGAAATGGGCGAGATGATCTGCCTTCAGGTGGATGGCAAGATGTTCATGGCGCAATGCCAGATGTCGCTCAACGTGCCGATGTGGCGCAAGATCTCGGACGGTTGCCTGTCATCCAGCCTGCCGCAGAGCCTCCAGCCAACCGTCGATACGGGCGGCATTGACGCCCAGATCTGACGCGCCAAAGCGCAAACGGCCATAAATCTCCAATCCGTCCTCGACCTGACGCACCGTCGTGTAATCGGGAAAGCCGAAAACCCGAGAGCGTGTGACATAGGTGATCATCCCCTGCGCCACCGATCCGGCCAGCACCGAAGTGCGCGGCGCGGCGCGGATGATCGCATCAAGGGCGGTCAGATCCCCCGCGACGCGCCGCATCGCTCCCCCCTCAAGCGTCTGATTGCTGATCCGGTCGGGCAAGACGTGCCAGCGCGCCACATCCGAGGGCGCAAGCCGGATATAGGCCAGAGCGGCCAATACGAGCACAAGCACGGCAAAGGCGATCCATTTCATGCCTCACCCTTTCAGCGGTCAGCCCGCGCGCGCACCATCAAGAGTTTCCGCCAGCGCCTCGGTGCGCGCCGCGATCTCGGCCAGCGTCTCCGTAACGGCCTCAGGCACGACCGGCACCTCGATCCGCTTGACTTCGGGCGGCGGCGCGTTGCGCAATTGAGCGAGCTCCGCCTCTTTCTCTGCCAACCGGTCCTCTGCCTCGCGCAGCTTGTCCTGCACACCCGCCGTCTTGTCGGCCAGCATCAAACCTGCCATCAGCAGCATCCTCGTCTCGGGAATGCGACCGACCTGTGTGGCCAGCACCGTGGCTTCATCATCCAGCATCTTGGCGGCAGCCCGCAGATAATGTTCCTCACCCGCCTGACAGGCCACCTCAAAGGACCGGCCACCGATGGCAATCTCAACTTCGGGCATCACATCTTCTCCGTCTGATCTCTGGCATCTTCAGCCGCTTCGGCCCCGGCCAGGACCTGTCCAAGTTCGGCAAGAACGGCGTCAACCTCGCTGCGGTCGGCGGCGCGTGCCGCGCGCAACGCCTCCAACTCGGTCAACATGGACTTGTTGATCAGATGCGGCTCGGCCACACCGGTCTGATGCGCTGTGCGCAGCGCCTGATTGTTGTCGCGCAACTGCTGATTGGCGCGGCGCAGCGCCTGAAGATCGCGGTCGAGCTTGGTCATCCTGTCGGACTGCGCGGCCGTGAGACGGGCAATTTCCTCGTCCCGCGCCGCCAGTTTCTCATGCAGGCTGCGCACCCGCTCCGCCAATTGCGCGTTGGCAAGACGCTCCTCGTCGATCTGCGCCGTCAATGCCGCAATCTCTCCGGTATCCGCTTTGGCGGAGCGCGCTTCCAGCCCGGCGGCGATCCGGTCGAGAGCGGCGGTGATCCGCGCCTGCAACTCGTCAATCTGGCTCATCTCCACAGCCCTCGCTTGTCTTGCCCCTTGCAGCCCACGAATCGCATATCGGACAGGGTTCGTGCAAGTCTAGTCAATGCAGCGGAAAAATGCGCGCACTTTGGCGCGGATCACCGCCCCCGGAACCGAGCTGCGCTTGAACTTCCGGGCCGGACTGATATGCAGCGCGCAGATCTTGCCATTTCCCAAAGGATTCCGCCCGTGGATATCGCCGCCCTGCGCTCTGCCAATCCCGAACACTGGCTCAAGGCCACAGCGATCCGCGCGCTGACCCTCGATGCCGTCGCCGCTGCCAATTCCGGCCATTCCGGCATGCCGATGGGCATGGCCGACGTGGCGACGGTTCTGTTTGAAAAACATCTCAAGTTCGACGCGGCGCATCCCGACTGGCCCGACCGCGACCGCTTCATCCTCTCGGCGGGCCATGGCTCGATGCTGCTCTACGCGCTGCTGCATCTGACCGGCTACGCCGACATGACGCTCGACGAGATCCGCAATTTCCGCCAGTGGGGCGCGCGCACCGCGGGCCACCCCGAATACGGCCATGCCAAGGGGATCGAGACCACCACCGGCCCGCTCGGCCAGGGCATTTCCAACGCCGTGGGGTTTGCCATGGCCGAGGAAATGCTGCGCGCCCGCTTCGGGACGCGGCTGATGAACCACTACACCTATGTGATCGCCGGGGACGGCTGCCTGATGGAGGGCGTCAGCCAGGAGGCGATCGGACTTGCCGGGCGTCAGGCGCTCTCGCGCCTGATCGTGCTCTGGGACAACAACAACATCACCATCGACGGACGGGTCGATCTTGCCGACCGCACCGATCAGGTGGCGCGCTTCCGTGCCTCGGGCTGGCATGTGCTGGAAATCGACGGCCACGACCCGGCAATGATCGATGCGGCCCTGACCGAGGCCAAGACCACCAATCAGCCCACAATGATCGCCTGCAAGACCCATATCGCGCTCGGTCACGCGGCGCAGGACACCTCCAAGGGCCATGGCGCGCTGACCAATCCCGAACAGCTGCTCGCGGCCAAAGAGGCCTATCACTGGCCCTACGGCCCCTTCGAGATCCCCGCCGAGGTCAAATCCGCGTGGGAGGCGATCGGACGCCGCGGCGCGGGCGAACAGGCCGATTGGGCGGCGCGGCTGGCAAACCTCAACGCCCCGCGTCAGGCCGAATTCATCCGGATCTTCAACCGCGACGTGCCGGTCAGGCTGTCAGCCCGCATCCGCGCCCTGAAAAAGCAGATCAGCGCCGAGGCGCCCAAGCTCGCGACGCGGCAATCCTCTGAAATGGTGCTGGAAATCGTCAACCCGATCCTGCCGGAAACGGTCGGCGGTTCGGCCGATCTCACCGGCTCGAACAACACCCGCACCGGCGACATGAGCGTCTTTGATGTGGACAACCGCAAGGGCCGCTACATTCATTACGGCATCCGCGAACATGGCATGGCGGCGGCGATGAACGGCATGGTGCTGCATGGCGGCATCCGCCCCTATGGCGGCACCTTCATGTGTTTCACCGATTACGCGCGGCCCGCGATGCGTCTGGCCGCTCTGATGAAGATCCCGACCGTGTTCGTGATGACCCATGACAGCATCGGTCTGGGCGAGGACGGCCCGACCCATCAGCCGGTCGAGCATCTGGCGATCTCGCGCGCCACGCCCAACACCTGGGTCTTCCGCCCCTGCGACACGATCGAGACCGCCGAGGCCTGGGAACTGGCCCTGCACTCCAAGCAGACCCCCTCTGTCCTGTCGCTGACCCGCCAAGGCCTGCCCACGCTGCGCCGCGCGCATACCGCAAAGAACCTGACCGCGCAGGGCGCCTATGTTCTGGCCGAAGCGACAGGCAAGCGGCAGGCGCTGCTCATGGCCACCGGATCCGAGGTGGCCATCGCCATGGCCGCGCGCGATCTGCTTCAGGCCGAGGGGATCGGCACCCGCGTTGTCTCGATGCCCTGCTGGGAGCTTTTCGAGGAGCAGGACGAGGCCTATCGCCGCCGTGTCCTGCCCGCAGGTCCGGTGCGCGTCGCGGTCGAGGCGGCAATCCGCTTCGGCTGGGATCGCTGGCTCTATGGCGAGCGTGGCCGGCGTGAAAAGAGCGGCTTTGTCGGGATGCACGATTTTGGTGCCTCCGCCCCGGCGGAACGGCTCTATCGGGAATTCGGCATCACGGCAGAGGCAGTCGCGGACAAGGTGAAATCCCTGCTCTGATCGCCGCCACTCGGCCCCCCTGCCACGGGCGGGGGGGTGTCATCTCAGGACTTCCGGCGCAGCCGCGCCCAGAGCGGTTGCACGATCTTCACCGCCACCGGGATGAGCAACAGGCCAAGCGCAAGCCCGAACACCCCGTCCAGCGCCGCCGTCACCCCCCATTCCACAGCAGCCGCCCAATCGCCCATGCCCTCGGCTGCGGCAACGGCCACGTGATGCACCCAGGCATAGAGCACAGGCCAGC
>PFEY01000096.1:0-16171 GCA_002783205.1 Rhodobacteraceae bacterium CG17_big_fil_post_rev_8_21_14_2_50_63_15
TTGTTCGATCTCGACCGCGCCAGCCTGCGATGCCACAACCGTGGCGCCCGCAGCTCCAAGGCCGAGCTTTAATGCGTCTCTTCGTTTCATGCTTTGTCCTCCAGCAGATAAAGCTTGCGAATATTACCGTCGCCATGCTCCAGACATGACGCGCTCACCCCCGCGCCAGACATGCCGCAGGAAAGAAGGGCAAGAGCCCCTATGTCAGGCGACCAGAAAGGCGCCAGATATGTGTTTCGAGCCGAAGCTCGACGATTTGGGATGGCAGGCCGGTAGGGGTGAGTAATGTTTGGCCCGTGCGGATCAGTGACCCACAAATTCTAAAAATTTAAGAGAGCGTTAGTTCCTTTTTCTCCGCGATTTCGCGCGTAGTGTTGACGTTTAAATTGCCGGGCGCGCCAAAACAGCGCACCCTGCCACACCAACTCAACACAAAAGATTGTTCAAAACAACGATAACATTTTCGTGATACCCGGAAATGTCGTGAAAAAGGCGGAAAGGGACTCATGTTTGTTATTTAAGCAATTGATAATATGGAATATATTTCATTGTATCTTAAGCAAAAACAATCGGAATTCAGATCTCAAATCGCGTTCACATGTCAATGACATGCCCCTCTCTGAACGATGATCGGTCTGTTTTCGAGGGCTCCGTTCTCTTCACGCTCGCAAAGACGTGACTGTTCCGACCCAGATTGCGCCTTTGCGTGCTCGGCAAGACTCAGCCGATCCGTTCTCGTGCCGGGCTCAGCCCCGCCCTGTAATACGGACCGTGATCGTTCGACGTTGACCGGCGCGCAGGATTTCTACCGCGAACTCGTCAGATCCAGCGAGGATGTCCTGCGCATTAGCCAGCGTCTCCGGGTCTGACACGGAGTAGCCATTGACGCGCAGCACCATGTCCCCGCGCTTGAGCCCGATCAGATCGTAGATCTGCCCTTCACGAACCCAGAGGATTTCCGGAAAGGTTTCTCCTTGTCCGCCATTCGGGGCAACAAGGCGCACACTGCCAGCACGGCCCAGCACCCGACGCAGATCGCGACCGGAGAAAACGCTCGCCGGCAATTCGGCCTCGTCCACCTCGATGCTTCCGTTGCTCACGATCCGGGCAAGCATTTCGGTTGCTGTCTCTTCAAAGGCAATCTGCACCTTCGTGCCGTCGCGGTCGATCCAGACACCGTCGGGCGCGATGTCAAGGACGATCTCGCCCCCGACGAGACGATCACCGGCCCGAATGAGCCGATCTCCATCAGAGGCGCCCATGATTGCCCAACCGCTCTCACCTCCGGCCACCAGTCCGATCAGACGATATCGCTCCGCCTGTTTCGGCGGTGTCGGCGCCTTTGGGGGGTCTGGCACATAGGGATCGAACACGGCAGGCCAACCGTCGGGCAGGTCCTTCGGCGCGTTCGTCTCGACCGCCGCAAGCGCCGCATTGATCTGGACCGGGGCCGGAGCGGGCGCGCCCTTCTGGGCTAGCGTCAGCACCAGTTGACTGGCTCCAAAGCCCAATCCGATTGCAGCCACAAAAGTCAGGAGCCCAAGTCCCTGCATGACCTCAACCCCGGCCCTGAAGCGCGCAGATGGCATGTTCTGAAATCATTGGCACGCGATGGCTCCTCTGGTCTGACGCGGCAGTCCTTCAAAGCGGAATTTGAGCGCCTTTGATCATAGACTGCGACACACATCTCGGCAACACGCTCTATGCCGACAAGTCCATCGACGGCACAACGAGTGGCAACTGCCAATCGACCGGATCTGTGCATTCGTCGCGCGGCCGCGCGAGAAGAACCTGCGCATAGAAATGTCCCGTCGTCTCGATCCCCTCCACCCGATGTCCCGCAGCGCGCGCATTGGCCATTGCGCGCGCTTGCTCGTCAGCACTTTCGAACCGTCGATGCACGAAGGGCGGGATAGGCAGCACTTCGAGCACCATGTCATGCGCGCGCAACACGGCTGCTGCCTCAGAACGTTCGTTGCCACGGATGGGCGAGGTCATCAGCCAAGGCTTGCGCGGGCCACTCGCCGTCAACAACCGATCAAGCGCGCGCGGCATGAGTTGCGCGACAGAGCCGCATTCGACAATCATGTCGCAGCGCGCCAGTTCCGCGGCCAGAGCGTCAGAAGTTGGCCCCGTCTCGAGATCCTCGACAAAGCCTGCATCAAACAGCCCAACCGCCAGACCGTAAGCCACCGCATTGGGCATGATATCGAGGCCGGTGAAATGGAGGGGCAGATCCGCTCGGCGCAGACCGGCCAGCCAGTCGCGATCCCAGGCGATAACCTCTGCGGTCGTGGCACTGTCGAACCTTGGTTCGCGGTAGCGCTCGAACACCTTTGCCAGGCTCAGATCCCGCCCCATCAGAGCGGTGACGATGCCATAGCTGCTGGCAAAGTCGAGAATCCGGGCGCCCGTCAGGCCACGCAAGCGCATCAACTCGTTCAGCCCGGCGCGAAACGCTGCCACGGCATGATGCTGGTTGCGATAGCCAAGCGCGTCCATCATGCGGAAATAGCCTCGGCAATCAGGTCGATCATAGGTGTCATCGAAGATCGTCACAAAACGCTCGCTCGATGGCTCTGAACTTTGGGTCATCTTTGCAAAGGAGTCCTCTCGTTACCCGGTCGGATCGACCATTTGTCTCTTGAGCAGCTTGCGACAAAGCCGGGATTTTACAACACCGTTCCGGCAGATTTTCACAATCAGGCACGGAACTGTGACGGCAAAAACCATTCTGAAACAATGTTACTTACGCCTGACCGCAACGTGAATATCTGTGCGCGCACGTCACTTGAAAGACCGGCAGGTGAAGCGCACCTTTCGAGGGCGCCTTCGTTCTTCGTGTGAGGATCCCCCATGAGCCACGTCAGCACCCAAGCCGTTCCCGATGCCTCGAAGGTCATGCTCGGTGCAACCCTCGCCTGGGTGGCAGTGCTGATCTATGCGTCGTCCAACTCGATCGTCTCGTTGCTGGCCGAGATCGGATCGAACAACCGCGTCATGGGCCGCAATGTCATCACCTATTGCAACCTGCTCTTTGTTGGCTCTCTGATGTCTATGATCCCGATGACGATCATGTTCTGGCGCGACTGGACCTGGGAAAACCTGCGCGCTCTGGGGCGCAAGCATTGGGTGATCCTGACGGCTTCGGCTTTTTTTTCGTCGGCGCTGACGCCCGGCCTCTTTTTCTACGCGCTGGAAAACACCACCGTCACCAATGTCGTGCTGATGGGTCGGATCGAGCCGCCACTCTTTCTCATCGCCGCCTGGGCCCTGCTGCGCGAGGAGTTCGAGCCGTGGTCCTTTCTCGCCGGTCTGGTGGCCCTGGTCGGGGCCGTGGTCATGATCCTGATGAACACCGACGACAACAGCTTTACCCTTGGCAAGGGAGAGATCGGCGCGCTGCTGGCGACACTGTCCTACATCGCCTCGACCTTGATCGCCCGCACCGGATTGCGCGGCATTCCGATGGGGATCTTTGCAATCTACCGGACGGCGGTGGGCACGACCTTTTATTTTTTCCTCGCCATCTATCTCTTTGGTCGCCACCATTTTCAGGATGTCTTTCATCCCTTGGTCTGGCAATGGGTATGGATCTACGCGCTCATCGTGGTGATCGGTGGACAGTTTGCCTGGGCGCTCGGGCTGAAATACGCGCGCTCGGGGGATGTGTCGCTCGCCACGTCGTTCTCGCCGCTGGCCGCGATCCTGATCGCGATGATCCTGCTCGGAGAGGATCCGGGTCCAGGCCTTCTGCCCGGCGGGGCGATCATCCTCGCGGCGGTCGGTATCGGCCAATATGGCCGGATGCGCCGGCGGCATCACGAGGATTGTGTGTTCCAGCAGCAGGCCCGCGACCGTGCGCTGGAACATGAGGGCGAGGTGAACTTCAAAGGGGCCTGATCCGGGACAGTTCGGCCCTGACGCAATCGCAAAGCACCATCGGATCAGGGGATCAGGCTTTGAAAGACTTCGGTCCTCCCGCAATCCGCCTGCCCCTTCCCGCTCAGGCGCGCCAAGGCCGCCGCCTTGATCGCCCGCGCCGGGCCGATATCAAACGCGATGTCGGGCGCAAGGCCCCCCCCCCCCTCAGGCGGCATCGCCAACAGATCGACAGACTGTCCCTCGCCCGCGACGCCCAGGACCCGCGCGCGCGCGGTCAGCGCAGGGGCGCTGAGCACGATACGCCCGGTGGCATTGCCATGCGGCGCAAAGTCGTTCGCCTCGCCAAGCGGCCGCACCCGCGCCGTGGGATAGGGGGCCAAAACCTCGCGCAGGATCCCCGCCTCTGGCGCGGTCGTCTCCCCGAGATAGACCGTCACCCGGCCGCCTGCCGAGGATTTCGTCACCAACACCCCGAGCGCGTGGCGAATGACCTTCTCGGCCGTCTCTGAGAGAACCACGATCTCCTCGGTAATCCGGGCCGCCTGACGGCTCAGGAAAAAGCGCAGGATCTCCTCGGCCATGCGGTTGTAATGCCCGACATCGCGCGAATCGTGCACGATCCGCCCGATATCGACCTCGACGACGTCATGGCCTGCCGCATGCACCCGCAGCATCACATCGAGATCGACCGCGTAATCGCCGATCAGGGCCTCATGTGCGATCAGCGATCTGTCAAAGAGATAAATCCCGCTGTTCGGCACCGTCAAATGGCCAAGGCCCGGAAACATCAGCCGCAGCGCGGGTTTGACCAGCAGCCTTGTCATTGGCATGTTGTCCTTGGGATCCTGCCAGGCCCCCTTGACCAGCCCCACGCCCGGCCCGCGCGCGGCGGTCATGCGGGCAAAGAGCCCGGTCTCGAACCGGCCCAGATCGGCATCGACCTTCATCACCCAGCCATGCGTTGCGGCAGCGATCCCGGCGCGCACCGCATATCCCATCCCCGGCCGCGGCTCTGCAACCACGCGCGCCCCTGCCGCACGCGCCACGGCGGCCGTGGCATCGGATGAGGCATTGTCGATCACCACGATCTCGGCCACATCCGCCATGGCGGACAAGACCGTGACCACTTGGCCTATGGTCTGCACCTCGTTTCGCGCGGGGATGATGACAGTGACCGGATCGGTCATGCTCGCTCCTTTGACGCCTTGGACGACGACATTGCTGTTGAAGAATAATAAGACCGACGCGAGATCACAACGGGACATCATCTCACGTCAGGCCACCATGGCTAGAGGTCGGGCCTGCGGCTCTGTCCGCCTTGGCCTCAAAAGGCGAGCGTCGCGTTGACCGCCCGCCCCCAGGCGGCAATCTTTTCCTGCCGCAGAGGCTCCGGCATGGCAGGCATAAACTGCCGCTCAAGCGCCCAGGTGGCGGCAAATTCGTCCTGCCCCGGATAGAGACCGATCTGCATCCCCGCGAGCCAGGCCGCGCCAAGGGCCGTCGTTTCCAACACGTCTGGACGGTCCACCGGCGCGTTGATGATATCCGACAGAAACTGCATCGCCCAATCAGAGGCGCTCATGCCGCCATCGACCCGGAGAACAGCGTCGGCCCCCTGCCCGGCCCAATCGTCGCGCATCGCCTGAAGCAGGTCCCGGGTCTGAAAGCCGACACTCTCCAAAGCGGCACGCGCAAGTTCGGCAGGTCCGGTATTACGCGTGAGCCCAAAGATCGCCCCCCGGCAATCGGGTCTCCAATAGGGCGCGCCGAGACCGGTAAAGGCCGGCACGAGAACGACGGTTTGCTCCGGATCGGCGCTCTCTGCCAAAGGCTGAGTTTCGCGCGCCTCGCGGATGATCCGGAGTCCGTCCCGCAGCCATTGCACCACCGCCCCCGCGACAAAGATCGACCCCTCAAGGGCATAGGTGGGCTTGCCCTTCAACTGATAGGCAATCGTGGTCAAGAGCCGGTTCTGTGACACCACCGGCGTGTCGCCGGTGTTCAGGAGCGCGAAACAACCCGTGCCATAGGTTGATTTTAGCATACCCGGCTTGAAACAGGCCTGGCCCACGGTGGCCGCCTGCTGATCGCCTGCCACGCCCCGAATGGGGATCTCGCGACCAAAAAGATCGGCGCGGACATGGCCGAAATCGGCGGCGCTGTCGCGGACCTCCGGCAGCATCTGCATGGGGATGTCCATGAGATCGCAGATGGTCCGGCTCCAGCGTCCCTTGCGGATGTCATAAAGCAGCGTGCGCGCGGCGTTGGTGGCATCTGTTGCATGCACCTTGCCGCCTGTCAGCTTCCAGATCAGATAACTGTCCACCGTGCCAAACAGCAGATCGCCCCTGGCCGCCCTGGCCCGTGCGCCCTCGACATTCTCCAGGATCCAGCGCAGTTTCGTGGCCGAGAAATAAGGATCAAGCAAGAGCCCGGTGCGCGCGCGCACCATCGGCTCATGTCCCGCCGCGCGCAACGCGGCGCAATAGTCGGCGGTGCGCCGGTCCTGCCAGACGATGGCGTGATGGATCGCCTGCCCGCTGTTTCGATCCCAGACAAGCGTCGTCTCGCGCTGATTGGTGATGCCGATGGCGGCAATGTCGGCGACGTTCAGGCCGGCCTTTTCGATCACTGCGCGGCAGGTGCCTGCGGTGCTGGACCACAGATCGTTGGCATCATGCTCAACCCAGCCGGAGTGCGGAAAATGCTGGGCAAACTCTTTCTGTGCGACCGCCACCACCCGCATCTGCGGGTCAAAGAGGATCGCACGGCTCGATGTCGTGCCCTGATCTATGGCGAGGATGTGGTTCATGGACCGGTCCGATGTCGTGAGATGTCATCGCCCGGCGGGGCCGGGCGATGACGATGGGTGGTGCTTACTGCCAGGATTTGATCAGCTCGTCATAGGCAATGGTGACGGGCGTCTCGTCCTCGTTTTCAAGCTTGGCCTTTGGGGCGCCGGGCTGTGCCAGCCAATAGGCCTCGTCCTGCGGCTCGTTCATCTTGGGTCCGATATCGCCCTGAACACCGGCGCGTTCGAGCCGTTCGAGAACCTTCTCCTGATCCGCGCAGAGCCCGTTGAGCGCCTCCTGCGGGGTCTTGGCCCCCGACATCGCATCACCGATATTCTGCCACCAGAGCTGGGCCAGTTTCGGATAATCCGGCACATTGGTCCCGGTGGGCGACCACTGGACACGAGCGGGCGAGCGATAGAACTCGACCAGACCGCCGAGCTTGTCGGCGCGTTCGGTAAAGCTGTCATGCTGGATCGTCGACTCGCGGATGAAGGTCAGGCCGACATGGCTTTTCTTCACGTCCACGGTTTTCGAGGTGATGAACTGGGCATAGAGCCAGGCCGCCTTGGCGCGATCGACCGGCGTGGATTTCATCAGCGTCCAGCTGCCTGCATCCTGATAGCCCACCTTCATGCCGTCCTCCCAATAGACACCATGCGGGCTGGGGGCCATGCGCCATTTGGGGGTTCCGTCCGCGTTCATCACCGGCAGGTCGGGTTTCACCGAAGCCGCGGTAAAGGCAGTATACCAGAACATCTGCTGCGCGACATTGCCCTGCGCCGGGATCGGGCCCGCCTCGGAAAAGGTCATGCCCGCCGCCGAGGGGGGCGAGTATTTTTGCAGCCACTCGATCGCCTTGGTCACGGCATAGACCGCAGCCGGGCCATTCGTCGCCCCGCCTCGCGCCACGCAGGAGCCGACCGGCTGGCTGTTCTCGTTCACCCGGATGCCCCATTCATCGACCGGCAGGCCGTTGGGTTCGCCCTTGTCGCCCATACCGGCCATGGACATCCACGCGTCCGTGTAACGCCAGCCAAGGCTGGGGTCCTTCTTGCCATAGTCCATGTTGCCAAAGACTTCGCCCTCGACGCCGAGATGGCTCAGATCGCGCCCGGTAAAGAATTCGGCGATGTCCTCATAGGCCGACCAATTGACCGGCACGCCCAGGTCGTAGCCATACTTGGCCTTGAAATCCGCCTTGTTCTTGTCGTCGTTGAACCAGTCATAGCGGAACCAGTAGAGGTTGGCGAATTGCTGATCGGGCAGTTGATAGACCTTGCCATCCGGCCCGGTGGTGAACGAAAGGCCGACGAAATCCTGCATATCGAGGCCCGGATTGGTCACATCCGCACCCTCGCCCGCCATCCAGTCGGTGAGGTTGCGCGCCTGCTGATAGCGCCAGTGGGTGCCGATGAGGTCGCTATCGTTGATATAGCCGTCATAGATGTTCTCGCCCGACTGCATCTGGGTTTGCAGCTTCTCCACCACGTCCCCCTCGCCAATGAGGTCATGCGTGACCTTGATCCCGGTGATCGCGGTAAAGGCCGGGGCGAGCACCTTGGATTCGTAGCTATGCGTGTCGATGGTCTCTGAGACGACCTTGATCTCCATGCCCGCAAAGGGCTGAGCGGCATCGATGAACCATTGCAGTTCGGCCTCTTGCTCGGCGCGGCTGAGCGACGACAGATCGCCGATCTCCGTATCCAGAAACGCCTTCGCGGCGTTCATGTCCGCGAAGGCGGGCGAGGCCAAAAGGCCCAGCGACACCAGCGCGGTGGTTGTTTTCATTCGCAAGTTCATGGTTTTCCTCCCTATGAGAACTTCGTTCGTGAGTGATCCCGATCTAGACCCAGCGAAACACCGCCGCGGCATAGATCAGGCAGAGGATCAGCGCATAAGGCTGGTTTGCGCCGACAAGCCCGAGCCAGGCCAGATTGAGAAAGGCCGAGCCCAGAAGTGTGATGAAGAGACGATCCCCCCGCGTCGTCTCGATCCGCAGGATTCCGACACGCGGAGTTTCGGGGAATCTTATGGCGAGGATCGTGAAGGTGATGAGCAACACCGCGATGACCCCGAAGAAGATCGCGGTGGGCCATGTCCAAGCCATCCATGCCATTTTGTCCCCCTCAGACGCGGCCAAGGGCAAAGCCCTTGGCGATGTAGTTGCGCACGAAATAGATCACGAGTGCCCCCGGCAGAATCGTCAGCACACCCGCCGCCGCCAGCACGCCCCAGTCCAGACCGCTCGCCGACACCGTGCGGGTCATCGTCGCCGCAATCGGCTTGGCGTCCACGCTCGTCAGCGTGCGCGACAAGAGCAGTTCCACCCATGAAAACATGAAGCAGAAGAACGCGGCGACGCCGACACCCGACGCGATCAGCGGCATGAAGATCTTGACGAAGAACCGCCCGAAGGAATAGCCGTCAATATAGGCGGTCTCGTCGATCTCCTTTGGCACACCGCGCATGAACCCCTCGAGGATCCACACCGCCAGCGGCACGTTGAACAGCGTATGCGCCAGCGCCACGGCGATATGCGTGTCGAAAAGGCCAACCGAGGAATAAAGCTGAAAGAACGGCAGCGCAAAGACGGCCGGCGGCGCCATGCGGTTGGTCAGCAGCCAGAAGAAAAGATGCTTGTCACCCATGAAGTGATAGCGACTGAACGCATAGGCCGCCGGCAGCGCCACGGTAATCGACAGAACCGTGTTCATCGTCACGTAGAGGATCGAATTGACATAGCCCATATACCAACTGGCATCGGTCAGGATCGTCGCATAATTGGCGAATGTCAGGTTCTGCGGCCAGAGCGAGAAGATGCCCAAAATCTCGTCATTGGTCTTGAGGCTCATGTTCACCAGCCAATAGATCGGCAGCATCAGGAATGCGAGGTAAAGCACCATCACCAGATTGACGCGCGGCAGGCGGCGGGCGGCGTGGCGGGCGGCGGTGAAATCGGCCATCACTTGCCCTCCCGTCTGTCAAGATTGGTCATCACCGTGTAGAATACCCAGCTCACCAGCAGGATCACCAGGAAATACATGATCGAAAAGGCCGCCGCCGGGCCAAGATCAAATTGCCCGAGCGCCATCTTCACCAGATCGATCGACAAGAACGTCGTGGCATTGCCCGGCCCGCCGCCGGTGACAACGAAGGGCTCGGTATAGATCATGAAACTGTCCATGAAGCGCAGGAGAATGGCGATCATCAGCACGCCCGACATCTTTGGCAGTTCGATATAGCGAAAAACCGACCACCGGCTCGCCTGATCAATCTTGGCCGCCTGATAATAGGCGTCCGGAATGGATTGCAGCCCGGCATAGGCCAAGAGCGCCACCAGCGAGGTCCAGTGCCAGACATCCATCACGATGACCGTGATCCAGGCCGCGCGGATGTCTTGCGTGTAATTGTAGGAAATCCCCAGAGCGTCGAGCGTATGACCGAGAAGCCCGATATCGACCCGACCAAAGATCTGCCAGATCGTGCCCACCACGTTCCACGGAATAAGCAGCGGCAGCGACATCAGCACGAGACAAAGAGAGGCCCAGAAGCCACGTTTCGGCATGTTGAGCGCGACGAAGATTCCAAGCGGAATCTCGATTGCCAGAATGATCGCCGAGAACAGCGCCTGCCGCGCCAGCGCATCCCACATCCGCTGCGAGGAGAGCATTTCCTCGAACCATTCCAGCCCCGCCCAGAAGAACTGATTGTTGCCGAAGGTGTCCTGCACCGAATAATTGACCACAGTCATCAGCGGGATGACGGCAGAAAACGCCACCAGCACAAGGACCGGCAAAACGAGGAACCATGCCTTTTGATTGACGGTCTTGTTCATTGCGCAGCCCCCCTTGTTGAGCGGTGGCCCCCGCCACACTCGGGGTTGACCCCAGCTTCCCGACGCCCCGTCATGCCGCCACACCAATCAGCGAGCGCGGCGTCACCCGCCAGTCATCGGCATAGACATTGACCGCCGCCGGATCAAAGCTGACCCGCGTCATGTCGGGCGAAATCTCCGCGCCTTCGTCAACGATGGCGTTGATCTCGACACCCCGAAAATCGCAGCGCACGATCTTGTGCCGCCCCACATCCTCGATCCGGACAACCTTGACCAAGAGCCCCTCGTCGCCCGCCACCAGCCGCACGAATTCGGGCCGCACCCCGATCTGCACCCGACCCGCGGGACGGCCATAATCACCCGCGAGAGCGATCTCTGTGCCCTGCACCACCGCCTGTGCACCAGTGACCTCGGCGTCCAGCAGGTTCATCCCGGGGCTGCCGATGAAATAGCCCACAAACGTATGCTCCGGCCGCTCGAAAAGCTCTTGCGGCGTGCCCATCTGGACCACCCGGCCGTCATGCATCACCACGACCTTGTCGGCAAAGGTCAGCGCCTCTGTCTGGTCATGAGTCACATAGATCATGGTATGGCCGAATTGGTGATGCAGCGCCTTCAACTGTGTCCGGAGTTCCCATTTCATGTGCGGGTCGATCACCGTCAGCGGCTCGTCAAACAAGAGCGCATTCACGTCCTCACGCACCATGCCGCGCCCGAGGCTGATCTTCTGCTTGGCATCCGCCGTCAGACCCCGCGCCTTGTGGCCAAGTTCCGACTCCATCCCGATCATCCGGGCGATAGCCTCAACCCGTTGAGCCACATAAGCAGCCGACGCGCCGCGATTGCGCAGGGGAAAGGCAAGGTTGTCGCGCACCGTCATCGTGTCATAGACCACCGGAAACTGGAACACCTGCGCAATATTGCGCCCGGCAGTTGCCTGATCTGTAACGTCCACGTCATTAAAGAGGATGCGGCCCTGAGACGGGCGCAAAAGGCCAGAGATGATGTTGAGGAGCGTTGACTTGCCACAGCCAGATGCGCCCAAGAGGGCATATGCCTCGCCGTCATCCCAGACGTGGTTCATCTCCTTGAGCGCCCAATCCTCGGGCGTGACGGGCCGGGCCAGGTAGGAATGCGCCAGATTGTCAAGGGTGATCTTCGCCATGTCTCTTCCTCAGGCCGCCATCGCATAAGCAGCTGGCGCCACCAGCACCCCATCCTGACCGAAAACATAGACATGCGCCGGATCAAGATAGACCCGCAGCGGGGCCGCCAATTTCAGATCGCGGACGCCATGGACCAGCCCCACCCAACGCTCGCCATAATGATCGAGATGCACAAAGGTTTCCGATCCCGTAATCTCAGTGACATTCAGCCGGGTATCAAACACCAGCATCTGTCCAGCGCGTTGCTCCAGATCGAGATGGTTTGGCCGAAACCCCGCAACATACGTGCCGTCGCCAAGGCTCATCAGGCTACCGATCGCAGGGGCGGACTGCCCCTTGCCGTAAAGGATACGCGCGCCAGATTTGGTCAAGGTCAGGAAATTCATCGGCGGGTTGCTGAAGACCCGAGCGGTCGTCGCGTCCTTTGGCTGCCGATAGACCTGCGGCGTGGGGCCAAACTGGGTGATCCGGCCCTCCCAGAGCGTCGCGGTGTTGCCCCCCAGAAGCAGCGCTTCCTCCGGCTCCGTGGTGGCGTAGACAAAGATGCTGCCCGCCGCCTCGAAGATCTTGGGGATCTCGGCGCGCAGTTCCTCGCGCAGCTTGTAGTCAAGATTGGCCAGCGGCTCATCGAGCAGCACCAGACCTGCCTCCTTGACCAGGGCCCGAGCCAAAGCGCAGCGCTGTTGCTGACCCCCCGAAAGTTCCAGCGGGCGGCGGTCCAGCATCGGGGTCAGTTGCATCAGATCGGCGGTTTTCCTGACAGCGGCATCAATGTCCAAAGCCGTTTTCCCCATCAGTCGCAGCGGTGAGGCAATGTTGTCATAGACGCTCATCGAGGGGTAGTTGATGAATTGCTGATAGACCATCGCGACCTTGCGGTCCTGCACCCGCAGTCCGGTCACATCCTGCCCCTGCCAGAGAATGCGCCCCGTCTGCGGCACGTCAAGCCCGGCCATCAGCCGCATCAGCGACGTCTTGCCCGCCAGCGTCGGCCCGAGAAGCACATTCATCGTGCCGCCCTCCAGCGTGAGATCCGTGGGATGAATATGCACCCGGCCGTTGACGACCTTTGTGACCCCCTCCAGCGTCAGCGACATACCAAACGATCCCCTCTCATCCCTTGGCCGCAACCGCAACCTGTGACGTGCCTCTCAGATGCCGCATCCAGTCGTCCAGCGCCGCGATTTCCGCCTCGGTCAGCCTCAACCCCAGCCGCGTGCGCCTCCAGACCACATCCTCTGCCGTCCGCGCGAATTCGTGCGCCATCTGCCAGCGGACCTCGGCCTCGGTCAGCGTCGCGCCAAAATCATGGCCCAGATCCCTCGCCGCGCGCGCCGTGCCCAGGATATCCACCGCCTCTGTCCCATAGGCGCGCACCAGACGCCGCGCCCAAGTCTCTGAAAGGAATGGATAGCCGCGATGCAGACTCTCTGCCAGTCGATCGAATCCGTCAATCGCGAAATCCCCGCCCGGCAGCGGCACCCCCGCCGTCCAGGCCGCACGCGCCTGCGGAAAGTGCGGCGCAAGTTTGGCCAATGCCGCCTCGGCGAGTTTGCGATAGGTGGTGATCTTGCCCCCAAACACGTTCAAGAGCGGCGCCCCCTCGCCAGCAGCCAGACTCAGCACATAGTCGCGCGTCGCCGCCGTCGCGGATTTTGCACCGTCATCATAGAGTGGCCGCACTCCAGAGTAAGTCCAGACAATATCCTCTTGCGTGACCGGTCGTCTGAAATACTCAGAGGCGAAACGACACAGATAGGCGGCCTCTTGCGGCGTGCATTCCGGGCGCTCATCGGCATCCTCATGTTCGGCATCGGTGGTGCCGATCAGGGTGAAATCCCCCTCGTAGGGGATTGCAAAGATGATCCGCCCATCCGTGCCTTGAAAGAAATAGCATTTGTCATGATCATAGAGGCGGCGTGTCACGATATGGCTGCCACGCACCAGACGCACGCCCTCTGTCGAATTGAGCCGCAGGGTGTTCGATATCACATCCCTGACCCAAGGCCCTCCGGCATTGACCAAGGCGCGCGCCAATACCTGATCTGTCGCCCCGCTTTCACGGTCATGCAGTGTCACGCGCCAGACATCCCCCACGCGCTCGGCAGAGTCGACCTTGGTGTGCACCCGGATACGGGCCCCTCGCGCCGCCGCATCGCGGGCATTGAGCACGACCAGACGACTGTCCTCGATCCAGCAATCCGAATACTCGTAGGCGTGCACGAATTTCGACTTGAGCGGCGCGCCCTCTGGCGTGCCGCGAAGATCGATGGTCGAGGTCGCGGGCAGAATCTTTCGTCCCCCCAGATGATCATAGAGAAATAGTCCCAGACGGATCAGCCAGGCAGGGCGGCGCCCCTTCATCCAGGGCATGACCAGATTGAGAATGCGCGATGTCGGCGTCGCACCCTCGAACCGCATATCCGAACTGTAAGGCAGCACAAAGCGCATCGGCCAGCTGATATGCGGCATCGCACGCAAGAGCGTCTCGCGTTCGATCAACGCCTCGCGCACAAGACGGATCTCGAAATATTCCAGATAACGCAAACCGCCGTGAAAAAGTTTGGTCGAGGCCGATGACGTGGCTGAAGCGAGATCGTTCATCTCGGCCAGTTCGACACTCAGACCCCGCCCCGCCGCATCGCGCGCAATGCCACAGCCGTTGATCCCCCCACCGATGACGAGGAGATCCACACACCTGAGTTGCAAGCCTTGCGACATCCGCCTCCCCTTTACGCCCTGCCTGCAAGCGAACACCTTTGGGCGAGTCCGGTCAATAAAGAATGTTCGTTTTCTTTCTAATTGAAAGATTCTTGTTTTCGCTCAGGATTCTTGCTTCGACCACGACCTCGATCCTCCAGGGACCGCCCGCCTTCTCGGAATTGCACCGAAGAATAGACCCGGCACCCGATTCGCTCGCCTCGCCGCAGCGCAGCACAAAGGCGTCTTGCACACTGCGGAAAAACGAACATAATCGAACAACACACCACTCGGGACCACGTCATGTCGCAAACCTTTCGCCTGCCCGATATCCTCGAGATTGCCCGCACCGAGGGCAAGGTCACGGTTGATGATCTTGCGGAGCGGTTTGATGTGACCGTCCAGACCATCCGCCGCGACCTGACCGTGCTGGCAAACAGCGGCAAACTCGAACGGGTTCATGGTGGCGCAATTCTGCCCTCCGGCGTCACCAACATCCTCTATGAGGAGCGCCGTCGCCTGAACGAACCCGCCAAGGCCGCGATTGGGCGGGCTTGTGCCGCAGCGATCCCGCATGACGCCTCGATCTTTCTCGATATTGGCACAACAACCGAGGCGGTGGCACGTGCGCTCATCGACCACCGCAACCTGATGGTTGTCACCAACAACATCCATGTCGCACAAATCCTGTTGGCAAACAGGGATTGCGAGATCATTGTCGCGGGCGGTGCCTTGCGCCGGTCCGACAATGGCCTTGTCGGCAATCTGACCGCACGCGCCATCGAGAATTTCAAGTTCGACTTCAGCATTCTCGGTTGCTCGGCCATGGACGAGGACGGTGAGATGCTGGATTTCGACGTTCAGGAGGTCATCGTCGGCCAGACCTTGCTCACCCGCTCGCGTGAAGTCTTTCTGGTGGCGGACAACTCAAAGTTTCAGCGCAATGCACCCGTGCGTATCGGATCCCTGCGCGACGTCGATCAGATGTTCACCGACGCGCCCCTGCCAGCAGCCCTGGCAGAAACCTGCGCCAGGTGGGGCACGAACGTTCACGTTGTTTCCGCGCGCCGTCAACGCTGATCGGGCTTTCTTCTTGGCAAAAATACCCCGGGGGAGTCGCGCCCCGGCGCGACGGGGGCAGCGCCCCCGTCCTCACGACAACACAAAACTGCCGTAGGGAATGAAACGCACCCGATCGCCGGGGCGGATGTCGATTGCGCCGTCGGGCAACTCGACCAACCCTTCCGCCCAACTCAGTCCGCGCACCCGTCCCGAGCCTTCCGAGGCAAACACCTCGACACGCCCATCGCGCAGCCTGGCGCGCAGATATTCGCGGCGGCCGGGTTTCTTGCGCTTTTCGAACCCCGAGGGCACCTCGAAGCCCTGCGGCTCAAACCACCCCGCCCCCGAGAGCACCGCCATCGCAGGGCGTGCAAAGACCAAGGTGCAAACGAGCGCCGCGACCGGATTGCCTGGCAGACCAAAGAGCGGCACACCACGCCAGACCCCGAGCGCCAGCGGGCGCCCCGGCTTGATCGCGATCCGCCACAGCGCCAGCGCACCCGCCTCGTTCAAGAGCGCCGAGACATGGTCCTCATCCCCCGCCGAGGCCCCGCCCGAAGTCAGGATCACATCCGCCTCGCGCGCGCCCCGATCGAGCGCGTCACGCAGCGCGGCCCGGTCGTCGGCGATGCGCCCCAGATCAACCGGCGCATAGCCCATCTGCGTCAGCAAGGCGCCAAGCATCGGGCGATTGGCATCAAAGATCTGCCCCGCGCGCGCCGGCCCGC
>PFEY01000107.1 GCA_002783205.1 Rhodobacteraceae bacterium CG17_big_fil_post_rev_8_21_14_2_50_63_15
AGGCCTCGATATAGCAGTTGATCCCCAGCCCCCGCAGACGGCCCTTGGCCTCGCTTGCCTTGCGCCGTGCAGCAAAGCCCTTGAAATCCGCGATCTCTTCCAGCTTGTCCATCGTGGCGTGGTAATCGCCGGTGTCATATTCCACGGCCACCGGCGTTGCATATGGAAACTGGGTGATGAAATTCTGCCGACGCAGCGCAATCGGATCGACCCCCAATTCACGCGCCGCCTTGTCGATCACCCGCTCCAGCTGGAACGTGGCCTCGGGCCGTCCGGCACCGCGATAGGCATCGACCGGCACGGTGTTGGTAAAGACCGCCTTGACGTTCACATAGATCAGCGGCGTCTTGTAATTCCCGGCCATCAGCGTGCCATGCAGCCAGGTCGGCACCGAGGGTGCGAAGGTGCTGAGATACGCCCCCATATTCGCATGGGTATCGGTGCGGATGGCGGTAAAGTTGTTGTCCGCATCCAGCGCCAACTCGATTTTCGTCACATGATCGCGCCCCTGCGCATCGGTCATGAACGCCTCTGAGCGCGAGCAGGTCCATTTCACCGGGCGATTGAGCGCCTTGGCCGCAAAGGTGCAGAATGCCTCCTCGGCATAGTGAAAGATCTTGGATCCAAAACCGCCGCCCACATCGGGGGCCACCACGCGCAGCTTGTGCTCGGGAATGCCCAGCACGAACGCGCCCATGAGGAGGCGGATCACATGCGGGTTCTGGCTCGTCGTGTAGAGCGTCGAATCGCCCGTCGAACGGTTGAAATCACCCACCGCCACGCGCGGCTCCATCGGGTTGGCAACCAATCGCTGATTGACCAGTTCCAGCGTCGTGACATGCGCGGCCTTGGCAAAGGCCTCATCGACGGCCGCCTTGTTCTCTTCGACAAAGCCCCAGTCGTAACAGAGGTTGCTCTTCAACTCTTCATGCACCTTGGGCGCGCCGGTCTTGAGCGCCGCCTTCATGTCCACGACCGCCGGCAGTTCCTCGATATCGAGCACGATCGCCTCGGCGGCATCGCGCGCCTGCGCATAGGTCTCGGCGACCACGGCAGCAATCGGATCGCCCACGTGGCGCACCTTGCCGCGCGCCAGAACCGGATGCCCCGGCTCCTGCATCACCTCGCCAAATCGGTCCGTCACCTGCCAGCCGCAGGGCAATCCGCCGACACCTTCGAAATCCTTGCCGGTAAAGATCCGGATCACGCCCGGCATCCCCTCGGCGTCGCTGGTATCGACCTTGTTCAGCCGCCCATGCGCAACGTCCGAACGCAAAAAATACACATGAGCCTGCCCGCGCAGGTTGATGTCATCGGTGTAGTGGCCGTTCCCGGTCAGAAACCGGATATCCTCGCGCCGCTTCGTGCTGGCGCCAATGCCGCCGTCTTTGGGCATGTCATTCTCCTCCCTGATCGTCCGGGGTTGCCCCCATGTTCACCCGCAGCATGTTCACTGTTCCCCAAATACTCCGGGGGAGCGCCGCAGGCGCGGGGGCAGCGCCCCCAAATCTCGCTCTACTCTGCCGCGATGCGGCTCACGTCCTGACCGCTGGCCGCCAGAATCGCCTTGACGATGTTGTGATAGCCCGTGCAGCGGCAGATATTGCCCTCAAGATAATCACGCACCTCAGCCTCGGTGGGCGTCGGGTTCTCGGCCAGAAGGGCGGCCGCCGACATCACCATGCCGGGCGTGCAGAATCCGCATTGCAACCCGTGATGGTCCTGAAACGCCTGCTGGATCGGATGCAGCGTGCCATCCGGCTCGGCCATGCCCTCGATGGTGCGCACCTCCGCCCCCTCGGCTTCGGCCGCGAACATGGTGCAGGATTTCACGGCCTTGCCGTCCACATGCACGACGCAGGCCCCACATTGGCTGGTGTCACAGCCCACATGCGTGCCGGTCAGGCCAAGCGTCTCTCTCAGAAATTCGACAAGAAGTGTGCGACCTTCGATCTGGCCCGACGCTGGCTTGCCATTAACGGTCATCTTGACCTCAGTCATTGGTTCCTCCCGGTTTGAATTGTCCGTCCCCCGTCAGACCTTAATCGCAACGGCCCGACTGTCCAGTGCGACTAAAGCACGCCTCCTGCGACTTGAGAACCCGATTTCTTGCGGCTCAGCGCCGTTCGCCCCGCCGCGGCTGCGGTCGGGTCGGAATCTCCTTCAGAAGCCCGCCCACGCCCATCGCCGAAATCTCCGCCGCCCCGCAGGGCAGGCCACAGGCCACCCGCGCCAAAACCCAGTCCGCCCCATGCAGAACCGGACTACGCGCAGAGCCTGGAAGACCGATCACGGGCCGCTGGCCCAGATACCCCAGAAAAAGAAGGTTGCCCGGATCCACGGGTATCCCGAACCGCTCGACATGGCCGCCTGCACGGCGCAGCGCCTCTGGGGCCGTGTCATGCCAATCCGAAGTAGCCGATGCGGTGAGAATGAGCATGATATCGCCCCCCGCCTGCGCGATTGCCGCAGCCAGAGCCGCCTCCTCATGCGCACAGATCACGGTCTCCGCCATCTCCATTCCCAGGCCCGCAACCCGCGCAACAATCGCCTCGGCGCCCTTGCTGCCTGGTCCCCCCGGAACATCAGTGATGATCAGGCTCGCGCTGCGGTATTGCGGCACTGCGAGCCGAACCGCACCGCGCGCCGCCTCCGTCGCGCGATCCAGCGCCACACGCGGCACGCCATAGGCGATGATCTTGACGGTCGCGATCATACCACCAGCATGGATCTGATGGTGCTGCGAGACCGTGGCCAGGGTGATCATCGGATCAACCATATTGACCGCATGGATCGCGGCGGCGTCGAGACAGACCACACCTGGCCGCTCTGCGATCAGGTTGACACGGCCCGTAAAGGGCGCGCTCAACGCAATGTCGGGGGCTGTTTCGCGCAAGGCCATGGCAAGCCCCTCCGCCGCCGCGTTCTCGTGTACATCTTCCGCGTCCAACATGGCCACCGTGACCACAACATAACCCGCCGCGCGCAGCGCCTCGATCTCTGAGGGGCCCAGCACGCCCCCCTTGCGCAAGCGCCCCCCGGCCACCTGCTCGGAATGGGCCAGGATGCCGCCTTCGGCTTCTTCCAGTGGCACGGGTCCGAACTTCATGCACCCTTCCTCAAGATGCGCGTCATCTGGGCCAGGATACTGACTGCAATCTCCGACGGACCCGCCGCGCCGATATCCAGCCCGATGGGTCCATGGATGCGTCCGATCTCGGCCTCGGTGAACCCTGCCTCGTGCAACCGCACCACCCGCCTGGCATGGGTCCGGGATGATCCCAAAGCGCCGATATAGAACACATCCGAGCGCAACGCCTCAAAGAGCGCCGGATCATCCAGCTTGGGGTCATGCGTCAGCAGAACCAGCGCGGTGCGCGCATCGAGGCGAAGGGCGCGGATGCCCTCATCCGGCCAGTCGTGCAATACCGTCTCTCCCGGAAACCGCGCCTCTGAGGCAAAACTCTCTCGTGGGTCGATCACCAAGGGATCATAGCCCGCGATCCGCGCCATCGGCACGAGGGCCTGTGCGATATGTACCGCCCCGATGATGATGAGACGCAAGGGCGGATTGTGGATGGCCACGAAGGTCACGCCATCCGCCTCAAACCCGGAGCGATCCATGCGAAACCGCTCGACATGGCCCTCGCGTTCCAAGCGGCGAGCAATCTCCAGCCCGGTGACGTAGGCCATCGGCACCCGCGCCGCTCTTGCCAGAACCAGATCGGCCAAGAGCGCCTCGGGCATCACAGATCCGATGGGTTCGACCAGCACCCGGATCGTGCCACCACACGCCAGCCCGACGGCAAAGGCATCGCCATCCGAGACGCCATATTCCAGCAGCACCGGGCGCCCTGCCGCGATGGCGTCCCGCGCCTCAGTCACCACCGCCCCCTCGACGCAACCGCCCGAAACAGAGCCTGCGATCTCTCCCTCACCCGAAATTGCCAACTGGCTCCCCACCCGTCGCGGCGCGCTGCCCCAGGTTTCGACCACCGTCGCCAAGGCCGCGCCCTTGCCCACGCGGTGCCACGCGAGGGCTGTTTCCGGAATGTCGTCAAATCGCCGCATCATGTTCTCCCTGTCCTGCCGGTCATGCTTGCAAGGCCGCCATCAACCGCGCCTTCTCGCCGCCATCCTCGCGGCGTGAAATCGCGGCGGCCAGATCCTCCAGCGTGGCGACGGAATGGCCCGCGCGAAAGGCGTCCACATGCGGCAACATGGCAGCGATCCCACGCGCTTTTGGCGCGAACCCCTCCCACCGCAAGAGCGGGTTGAGCCAGATGAGACGCCGCGCGCTCAGATGCAGACGCTCCATCTCATGGGCCAGACTGTCCGGCGCGTCGCGATCCAGCCCGTCGGTGATCAGAAGCACCACCGCCCCCTGCCCCATGACGCGCCGCGACCAGTCGCGGTTGAAGGCGTGCAGACAGGTGCCGATCCGCGTTCCACCCTCCCAGTCCTGCGCCTGACGGCCCGCAGCGGCAAGCGCCGCATCCACGTCCCGCGTCGCCAGATGCCGGGTGATATTGGTGAGTTGCGTGCCAAAGGTAAAGGCGTGCACCTTGGACCAACCCGCGCCCTTCTGATTGGCCACAGCGTGAAGAAAATGCAAGACCATGCGGCTGTATTGGCTCATTGATCCTGAAATATCGCAAAGCACCACAAGATTTGGCCAGCGTTCCTGCGGCTTTTGCCAGTGCAGCCGCCGCAGATCGCCACCATGGCGCAGCGCGCCGCGCAACGACCGGCGGGCATCGATCCGTCTGCCCAGCAAACTTGCCTCGCCACGACGCGCCGCAAAGGGTTTCACCGGCAGGCTCAGCCGCGCCAGCATCCGCTTGGCCTGCGCCACCTCCGCCGTGCTCATCTGTTCGAAATCGAGATGGCGCAATCGTTCCTCGCCGGACATGGTGGCGGTTGCGTCACTCTCGATCTTCACCTCATCGCTCGCGCGCTCTTCGATCTCGGGTGCATCCCGCGCCACCCCGTCGAGGAGCGCCTCCGCCGCGCGCTTCTCGCCCGCCTCGCCCGCGCGGTCCTCCTGCACGCCGCGGATAGCGGGCAGCATCATCGCCATCATGTGCTCCATGTAGCGCGGATCGCGCCAGTAGAGGCGGAACACCTGCGCGAAAACCACCAGATGCTCGGGCCGTGTCACGAGACAGGCGCGCAGGGTATAGAAGAAATCGGTCCGGCTGGTGAAGCCTGCAACCGCCACCGCACGCACCGCGTCGATCACCCGTCCGGGACCAATCGGCAGCCCGGCCGCCCTGAGCGCGCGCGCGAAATGGGTAAGGTTGTGGGTCAGCTTGGGGTCGTCCGGCAAGTCGAGAGGCGGGAGCTCAGCCATGCCCATAAAACTCCAGCGTCCGGTCAACATTCTGGACATGTATCTGAGTATATGGCTCGTACCATTTCAGTATACCAGCCGCCAGATCATCCGCGATGATTGCCTCAAGCGGCGTGTCGCATTTCTCCGGTGATGCCTGCAATCCTGCAAGCCAACGAACATAGCGTTGCGTGGCGCGGATGATTTCGGCAGCATATCCACCACCTGCCAAAATCTCCGGGGCCCCATGATCCTGTAGCACAAACTCCGGCTCAAGGGCCGCCAACCGGTCAAGATCATCCAAATGGGTGGCAAAATGCGCTGGTTCGCCCACATAGGTCACGCAATCCTCAACCGTATCGCCCGCCAGCAGGATCCGTCGCTCTGGCAGCCAGAGCACGGTGGCATCATCGCTGTGAATATTGGCCTCGATCAGCGTCACCGTCTGATCGCCAAACAGTATCTCGAGATGGCCAGAAAAAACCCGCGTCGGCAGGATCAGCGGCTTGATCGCGGGCGGCCCATCATAGGTGCCCGTTTCAATCGCAACACGCCGCTCCGCAAGATGCGCCGCAGTGCGCGCATTTGCGATCACTTCGCAGCCTGCAAAGGCCGACGTCCCGGCGACATGATCCAGATGCCAATGGCTGTAAATGACCGTGAATTCGGTCACACCCTGCTCTTCGAGATGCACCCGGATTGCCGCGCCGTGTTCGGGGGATACGTTGGTATCATAAACCAGCGCCGCCTGCCCCGCGACCAGAGCATAGGTGGCAATGCCCAGACCTATTGCCCCGTCATCAACCCAGTTGTCATCCTCCATGAATCGATAACCTGCCACCCGTCCATCGTAATAGGCATAGAGTCCGGGATGCGGTTGAAAGATGCGCAAGTGCTGCGTCTGTCCCATCATGATGGCTCCAGAGTCGCGCGCACCTCATCGAGCAGGCGCTTGGCCTCCGAGCCCTGCAACCTGGCAATGTCGTCCTGATATTTGAGGATCGCTCCCAGTGTGTCGGCGATCACCTCCGGGCTGAGCGCGATCACGTCGAGGGCAAGCAGGCATTTGGCCCAGTCGATCGTCTCGGCCACGCCCGGTTTCTTGAAGAGGTCCTCTGTGCGCAACCGCTGGACAAAGGCAACCACCTCGCGACTGAGCCGTTCCGAGGCCTCGGGCGCACGGGTTTGCACGATTTCGATCTCCCGATCGAATGTCGGGTAGTCCACCCAATGATAGAGACAGCGGCGCTTGAGCGCATCATGCACTTCTCGGGTGCGGTTCGAGGTCAGGATCACGATTGGCGGCTCAGGCGCGCGGATCGTGCCCAGTTCCGGGATCGTGACCTGGAAATCGCTCAAAGCCTCCAGCAGGAAGGCCTCGAACGGCTCATCCGTGCGATCGATCTCGTCGATGAGCAGCACCGGCGCGCCGCCGGGTTGGGGACGCATCGCCTGCAACAGGGGCCGCTCGATCAGGAATTCCTCGGTAAAGAGCTCATCCTTGAGATGTCCGCGATCCACCCCTCCCGCTGCCTCCGCCGCCCGGATCGCGATCATCTGCCCGGTGAAGTTCCACTCGTAGACGGCGCTTGCGGCGTCCAGCCCCTCGTAGCATTGCAGACGAATCAGGCGCCTCCCCAATCCCGCGGCCAGTGCCTTGGCAATCTCGGTCTTGCCGGTGCCCGCCTCGCCCTCGAGAAAGAGCGGCCGCCCAAGCCGCAGCGCCAGATAACTCACCGTGCCAAGCGCGCGACCACAGATGTAATCCTGACCTGCCAGGAGATGCTGCACCGAGTCGATGGATGTTGGGTTCTGCACGTTATCGCCTCCGTTGGCCTCTCGCCTCGGGCAGAGGCTGCATTGCGCCGTGACCCGGGTCAAGGGCACTCGCCGCTCTATCTTCGAGGGTGGCCGGCATACTCCATGCACCGGCATTTGTGTCGAGGACAGCTTGAAAAGCAATCCAGGATTGTCTCCCCTCGAGTCAAATCCGCACAAAGTGGTCAAGGATGCGCAGGTCAAACAAACGTGCTAGTGATTCTGCAAACCGTCTGATCTGGGCCTGGACGCCTCCGCTCCATCGCGCCCGCGTTCAAGAGAGGACGGCGTGTGTGTGTTTAAAATTTCAGGGTTTCCATCACCATGCAGGATAATTTCCCCAGTACCAGCGGTGATCTCTCCGGCCTCGGCTGGCAGGCTTGGCGCGAGTGTGCAGCGAAGCTGGTGGGCCGCCATGGCTCTACCGTGCCTCTCGGAAGCAAACATGCCGCCATCCTGATCAAGCGCAAGGACACCCTTCTTGTTACATTCGAGACCCATGCGCGGATGGCAGAACTCTCGGCGGAGGCGCATCCGCTGGGCTGGACCATGGTCAAGGGGCTGGACTGGTCGCATCTCTGCCTTGTCAGCGAGGATGACACCTGGTTCCGGGAGCCGCGCGTCTATGGCTTTTTCGACCGACTGATCGACGATGGATTCTTTGACCAATTCGACCAGGTGATCTTTTACGGCGCGGGTCCGTGCGGCTATGCGGCTTCGGCCTTTTCGGTCAGTGCACCGGGCGCCAAGGTGGTGATGCTGCGACCACAAGCCACGCTGGACCCCGAACGTACCGAATGGGATGACCGCTACATCCGCATGCGCCGCACCAGTTTTACCGACCGTTTCGGTTATGCACCCGATATGCTCGGGGGGGCCGCCGAGGCCGTGCTGCTCTATGATCCAGAGGTTGAGCTTGATGCCATGCACGCGGCGCTTTTTTCACATCCCAAACTGCTCCGGTTCCGCACCCGCTATCTGGGCTACCAGATCGAAACCGAACTCATGCAGATGCGCGTGCTCCTGCGCCTTCTGGCACAGGTCGGAAGCGGCAAACTGACCCGGACAAGTCTTGGCAGACTGTTTCGCGCACGTCGCAATGCGCCCGGCTATCTGGCACACCTTCTGCAGGTCGTGCTGGCAGAGGAGCGGGACTACCTGACCGCCCTGCTCTGCCGCAACGTGTTGGCGCGCAATCTTGGCGGACCGCGCTTTCGCAAAGCCTTGTCGATGGCAGATAGCCGGCTGCATGCCGGGCAGGACTGAGACCACGGCTGCCTCTGGTCTTGACCCCTGCGATTGTGTAAGGGCAGCGGCATGAGCCAGAGCCTTACCCTCCGCCGCCCTGATGACTGGCATCTGCATCTGCGCGATGGAGCAATGCTGCGCGCCGTGCTGCCGGAGACCACGCGGCATTTCTCCCGTGCTCTGATCATGCCCAATCTTGTGCCCCCCGTGGTCACTGCCGCCGATGCCCGCGCTTACCGAGACCGCATCCTTGACGCGCGTCCGGAAGGGGCGAAGTTCACACCCCTGATGACTCTCTACTTAACCGAGAACACCGATCCCGAAGATGTGGCCGCCGCCCATGCCGCTCGCCTCATCACCGCAGTCAAGCTCTACCCGGCAGGCGCCACGACCAATTCGGCAAGCGGCGTGCGCGATTTCGATGCCGTACGCGGCGTGCTCGAACGCATGGCCGGGATTGGCCTGCCGCTCTGCGTGCATGGCGAAGTGACCGACCCGACGATCGACATCTTCGACCGTGAGGCGGTGTTCATCGATCGTGTGCTCGATCCGATCCGCCGCGCCACACCGGGTCTGCGGGTTGTGATGGAACATATCACGACGTCACAAGGCGTGGACTATGTGATGTCTCAGGACCGCGATCTTGCCGCGACCATTACCACCCACCACCTTGTGATCAACCGCAACCACATCCTCGCAGGCGGCATCAGGCCGCATTACTACTGCCTGCCCGTGGCCAAGCGCGAGGAACACCGCCTTGCCCTGCGCGCCGCCGCCACCGGCGGCGATCCGCGCTTTTTTCTTGGCACCGACAGCGCCCCGCATCCCGATCCCCTGAAGGAAAGCGCCTGCGGCTGCGCCGGTTGCTTCACCGCCCCAACCACGCTTCCGATCATCGCGCATGTGTTCGAGGACGAAAATGCGCTTGAGCGACTCGAGGACTTTACCTCGCTGCGCGGCGCGGCATTCTACGGCCTTCGCCCGAACGAAGAGCGGATCACACTGTCCAAGGGCGTGCCCATCGCGTCCCCTGCCCACATTCAGACGGGCGACGGCACGGTCACGGTATTCGATCCCGGTTTCCCGCTAGAGTGGCATGTGACCTGATCTTCACCGTCTCGAAATACTCCCGCCGGAGGCATCGCAAGCCTTCGGCGGGGCGACCGCAAAAGGAGCTTTGCCATGATTCCCAGCACCTTCCCCCCGAAAGAGGACATCGCCCGCCTCACCGCCCGCATGTTGCTGGAAATCGGCGCGGTGCATTTCAATGCCGAGACCCCCTTCACGCTCGCCTCCGGCCTGCCCTCGCCGACCTATATCGATTGCAGAAAGCTGATCAGTTACCCTCGTATCCGCTCCACGCTGATGGATTTCCTCACGATCACCGTGTTGCGCGATGCCGGATTTGAGGCCTTCGACAACATCGCTGGAGGCGAAACAGCGGGCATCCCCTTTGCTGCTCTGGTCGCCGAACGCCTGGCGCTGCCAATGACCTATGTGCGCAAGAGACCCAAAGGCTATGGCCGCAATGCCCGCATCGAAGGGGTGATGCAAGAGGGTCAACATGTGCTGCTGGTCGAAGACCTGACCACCGATGGCGCCTCGAAACTCTCCTTTGTCGATGCGATCCGCGAGACTGGAGCCATCTGCGCTCACACGGCGGTTATTTTCTTTTATGACATTTTTCCCGAAACCCGGGCAAATCTGAGAGATCACGGGGTGACTCTGCATGCCCTTTGCACCTGGTGGGACGTTCTTGCCGAGGCGCGCGCGCAAGCCAGTTTTGACACGCCAACACTCGCAACCGTCGAGGCATTCTTGACCGATCCACGTAAGTGGCAGGCGGAAAACAAGAAATAATTCTTATCCACAGAGTCTGGAAAATCCAGCGTCTCGAATCGCAAATACGCCCGAGATGTGGTAGTTCTCTCCTCATCAACCGCATCATGTGGCGGCCCGGGACGCGCGTCACGTTTATCCACCGGTTTTTCCCGGTGTTCATCCACAGGGTTGTGGCAGTAGCGATCGAGGCGGTCTTGGCTTATGAACTACAGAACACAAAAACCGATAGAACGGGGACAGCAGGCATGAGGAAGAACACGGCTTTCAATCCGACCGGGGCCGAAATCGAAGCCCCGGAAACCATGCCCCATTCCATCGAGGCAGAGCAGCAACTTCTCGGTGCGATCCTGACAAACAATGACGTCTATGACCGCGTGGCCGCGATCATCGGAGCGCAGCATTTCTACGATCCCGTTCATGCCCGCATCTTCGAGACGGCCGCCGCGCGCATTGCAAGAAACGCACTTGCCTCGCCCGTCACCCTGCGCGCGTTTCTCGAAAATGATGCGGGTCTCAGGGAACTGGGCGGCGCGGCCTATCTGGTCAAACTCGCCGGTGCTGCAATCTCGACCTTTGCGGCGCGCGACTATGCACAGATGATCTACGATCTGGCGATTCGTCGCGAGTTGATTGCGCTCGGTCATGAAATCGCAGCCAAGGCCGCGCGTGTCGATCTCGAAAGCGAGCCCAAGGACCAAATCATCGAGGCAGAACAGAAACTCTACCAGCTTGCCGAAATGGGGAAATCAGAAACAGGATTTCAAAGTTTTCTCAAAGCAATAACAGATGCTGTTAATGTTGCCAACGCGGCCTATCAACGTGAAGGCGGAATGGCCGGCATCTCGTCAGGTTTGGCCGATCTCGACAGCATGCTGGGTGGTCTGCATAACTCGGACTTGCTCATTCTCGCGGGACGGCCTTCGATGGGGAAAACGTCGCTCGCCACCAACATCGCTTTCAATATCGCGCGCGCGTATCGTCGCGGCAAGTTGCCCGATGGCACTGAAGGCGCGGTCGATGGTGGCGTGGTCGGTTTCTTCTCGCTTGAGATGAGCGCCGAACAATTGGCTGGCCGGGTGCTGGCGGAGGCATCGGAAATTCCCTCGCACAAGATCCGCCAAGGGGATATGGACGAGATCGAATTCCGCCGCTTTGTCGATGCGGCCAAGACGCTCGAATCTTGCCCACTCTACATCGACGACACCGCTGCCATCCCGATCGCGCAACTGGCCGCGCGAGCACGTCGTCTGAAGCGCACGCATGGGCTGGATGTTCTCATCGTCGACTATCTGCAACTGGTGCGCGGGTCCGCCGATAACCGGGTGCAGGAGATCGGTGAGATTTCCATGGGGCTCAAGGCGATCGCCAAGGAGTTGCACATCCCCGTCATCGCCCTCTCGCAACTCAGCCGTCAGGTAGAAAACCGCGAAGACAAGCGCCCGCATCTGTCGGACCTGCGCGAATCCGGATCCATTGAACAGGACGCCGATGTGGTGATGTTCGTGTTCCGCGAGGAGTATTACAAGGGACGCGAAAAACCCGGCGACCACGAGATGGAGAAGATGGCTGAATGGAAAGAGGCCATGTCAAGCCTCCACGGCAAGGCCGAGATCATCATCGGCAAGCAGCGCCACGGGCCCATCGGAACCGTCAACTTGAGCTTTGAGGAACAGTTCACCCGCTTTGGCAACTTGGCAAAGCCTTGGCAGCAAGGCGGCGGACAGGAGTTCTAAGTCCTGCTCGCGATGCCGGATCAGAGTTTGACGCCGCGCCGCCCGGCAAGATCGGTGAAATACTGCCAGGCAACCCGCCCCGAGCGCGATCCACGGCTTGCCTGCCATTCGATAGCCTCGGTCCTGAGCGTGGCATCGTCAATTTTCACTCCGTAGGCGTCGCAATAGCCCCGAACCATGGCAAGGTATTGGTCCTGATCACACGAGTGAAAACCGAGCCACAAGCCGAAACGATCCGACAGCGACACCTTTTCCTCAACTGCTTCGGATGGGCTGATCGCCGATGAGCGCTCGTTCTCGATCATGTCGCGCGGCATCAGGTGGCGGCGGTTGGACGTGGCGTAGAACACCACATTGTCGGGTCGCCCCTCGATTCCGCCATCGAGCACCGCCTTGAGCGATTTGTAGTGCTGGTCATCATGACTGAAAGACAAGTCGTCACAATAGAGCAGGAATCGCACCTTACTTGCACGCAAGAGGTTCAAGAGACGTCCGACCGAAGCCAGGTCCTCGCGTTGCAGTTCCACAATCGTCAGGGCCAGTCCCTCGGCGCGCACGGCGGCATGCACCGCCTTGACCAGGCTTGATTTACCCATGCCACGGGCGCCCCACAGCAGGGCGTTGTTTGCGGGAAGACCGCGGGCGAATTGCCGCGTATTGGCCAACAACGTATCGCGCGCCCGGTCCACACCGACAAGCAGCGCCATATTCACGCGGTTGATCTCTGCCACCGGCTCAAGCCGATCAGGTCCGACATGCCAGACAAAGGCATCCGCCTTGCCAAAATCCGGTGCAGTCAGTGGCGCGGGGCTCATCCGCTCCAGAGCAGCGGCTATTCGCTCCAGTGGATCAGACATGAATCACAGCCTTCCCTTGTCCGCCCCAGACCCCGCCAGCGGATCTTCGGCGTCAAACTCGTCGTCCTCGTCCTCCACCCAAAGTCCCTGTGCCCGCAAATCTGCTTCACGCTTTCTTTCGACCCGTGCCACCAGAAAGATTGACAGTTCGTAGAGGCCGTAAACCACCGTAAACAGAATGATTTGCGTTACGACATCCGGTGGCGTGACCAGCGCGGCAAGCATCAGAATGCCCACGACAGCGTATTTACGCACCGAACGCAGGCCACCCGCACTCACCAGACCGGCCTTGCCCATCAGCGTGAGCAACACTGGCAACTGGAAGCAAAGGCCAAACGCGACGATGAACTTGACCGTAAGGTTGAGATATTCCTGTGCCGAACCTTGAAAGACGACCGAGAGCGGCGCCGCGCTCCTGCTGCCCTCTACAGTCTCGCCCTCGCCACCAAACTGCTGAAAGCCGAGGAAGAAGTCATAGGCCATCGGGCTGACGACATAGAACGCAAACGCCGCGCCCAGAAAGAACATGAACGGCGAGGCAACAAGAAACGGCAGAAAAGCACCCTTTTCCGACTTGTACAGCCCTGGGGCCACAAAACGCCACATCTGTTGAGCGATATACGGAAAAGCAAGGATCAAACCACCCAGAAGCGAGACCTTGATGGCAACAAAAAAACCCTCTTGAGGGCTTATGAAAATCAGATTGCAGTCCTGACCGCGCTCGGCCAGCACGGCACACAACGGTGCTGTGAGAAAATTGAAAATCGGCGTGGCAACGGTGAAACAGATGATCATACCGATGACAAATGCCACCACAGAATGAATGAGCCGAGTGCGCAGTTCGGCGAGGTGTTCGATCAGCGGCGCACTGCTGTCTTCGATCTCGTCCTGCTGTCTCATGCCTGATCCTTGGCCTTGGTCCTGGCCTTGGCCTTGGCCTTTGGTTTCGTCGTCTCGGGTGCTGCGACAGTCACCGCCTTTGCGGGCGCTTCGACCTCGGCAACGTTGCGCGCCGTGGCCATGTCGGCTGCGGCTTCTCGGATCTTGTCGGCCTGCGCCTGACGCTGCTCGTTCAACGCTGGCTTGGTTGCCTCGCTGAGATCGCGAGTCAAGCTGTCGCTGGTTTTCTTGACCTCGGCCATTGCCGACTTCATCGGGTTTGATGCTGCCTTGAAGGTCTTTTGAATTTCGTTCACACCAGACTGGTCCGCCGCATCGTTCATAGCGCGGCTGAATTCACGCGCCATGCCTTTGGCCTTGCCGACAAACTTGCCAACCGTCCGGAACATGCCAGGCAAGTCCTTTGGGCCGATGACAATCAAAGCCACGATGCCGATGAGCAAAAGCTCGCTCCAGCCTAGGTCGAACATTTAAGGTTCAAACCTTGTCTTTATGGTCAGTCGCAGTCAAATCACGGACCTCGTCCGCAACCGGTTTGGTTTCATCCTCGAGTTCCTTGTTGCCCTCGGATACGCCCTTCTTGAACGAGGTAATGCCCTTGCCAACCTCGCCCATCAGAGACGAAATCTTGCCGCGCCCAAAGAGCACGAGCACCACGATCGCAATGAGCAAAAGCCCGGGAAGGCCTATATTGTTCAGCATGTCTTTCTCTCCCTGTCCGGGGGTCTCCTAGGCGGCCCCGCAATAACATCGCTTTATTTAGTGGCTCCGCGCGAAGGATGAAAGCACCAAAGCAGCGTTGGCCCCTCAAACCCCAACAATATTTTTTATCACGGTCCCCGTGTTCCAAACGCGGTCGATCACTCCGAACTCTGCGCCTCGGCGCGGCTCTTGCCGCTCACGTTCATCGCCAGCGTGGCGGCCATGAACTGATCGAGATCGCCGTCCAGCACGCCCTTGGTGTCAGACGTTTCCACCCCGGTGCGCAGATCCTTGACCATCTGGTAGGGTTGCAGGACATAAGAGCGGATCTGATTGCCCCAGCCCGCGTCCCCCTTGGCGTCATGCGCCTCGGTGATGGCGGCGCTGCGGCGGTCCAGTTCCAACTGATAGAGCCGAGATTTCAGCGCCTTCATGGCAACATCGCGGTTCTGGTGCTGCGACTTCTGCGAGGAGGTCACGACGATTCCGGTCGGGAAGTGGGTGATCCTGACCGCAGAGTCGGTGGTGTTCACATGCTGCCCGCCAGCCCCTGAACTGCGATAGGTGTCAATTCGGATGTCTCCGGGATTGACCTCGATTTCGATATTGTCATCCACCACAGGATAGACCCAGACCGAGGAAAAGGAGGTATGCCGTTTGGCCGCCGAGTCAAAAGGTGAAATGCGCACCAGACGGTGAACCCCGGATTCGGACTTCAGCCAACCATAAGCGTTGTGACCGCTGATCTTGTAGGCCGCCGACTTGATCCCGGCCTCTTCCCCTGGTGATTCCGACTGTAACTCAACGGTGTAGCCACGTTTCTCAGCCCACCGCACATACATCCGCGCCAGCATGGAGGCCCAGTCACAGCTTTCGGTGCCGCCCGCGCCTGCATTGACCTCAAGGAACGTGTCGTTCGCATCGGCCTCGCCATCGAGCAACGCCTCAAGTTCCTTGGCCGCCGCCACTTTAGCGAGTCCCTTGAGGGCCGCCTCGGCCTCGTCGACGACCTCCTTATCGTTCTCCATCTCTCCCAGATCGATCAGACCGACATTATCCTCAAGCTCTTGCTTGATGCTGTCATGTGTGTTCAGCGCATCGACCAGCGCCTGACGCTCGCGCATAAGCTTTTGCGCATTCGCCGGATCATCCCAGAGCGCCGGGTCCTCGACCCGCGCATTGAATTCCTCCAGCCGGTGCTTTGCCGTCTCCCACCCGAGCCGTTGGCGCAGCAGGTCCAGCGACTTTTCGATTTCTGACACAAGGTTCTGGGTTTCGGCACGCATTTAAATGTCCTTGGTTTGTCAGAGGCGCGTGATAACGCAGCACAGCGGAGTGGGCAAGAGAGCCTTAATACAACCCGCCTGAACTCATGCTGCCAAAGCTGGCCTTGCCGCCCACCCGTGCCTTTTCGCCGGTCGATGTGGTGACCTCCTGCACATTCTCGCGTTCGCCTGCCTGATAGAGATCAAGATCGCGCCCCATGGCAAAACCTCCATCATACATCAGACCAAAGATCGGTTCCTCGCCATCGCGGAAATACTCGGCCACAACGTTGTCTCCCTCAGCATCATCGGTGAGCCGCGCCCCGCTGTAGCGGTCGATCTTGATGAAGTGTCCGCCGGGCGGCAATTCGAAAGGGGCTCCACCATATTTCTCGACCGCCTTGGCCATAAACTCCTGAAACACCGGCCCGCACAGCGATGATCCATAGGCCGAACGCCCCAGCCCTCGCGGCTGATCATGGCCGATGTAACAGCCCGCGACGAGATTGCTGGTAAAGCCGATGAACCACACGTCGCGCGCATCGTTGGTGGTTCCCGTCTTGCCCGCCACCGGCACCGGCAGCTTGATCACACCCGAGGCGGTGCCGCGCTTGACCACGCCTTCGAGCATCGAGGTCAGCTGATAAGCCGTGACCGCGTTTATCACCCGCTCGCGATCAGAGACGATCCGCGGGCCACGATCCGCGGGGATGCCGGGATCGTCGCAGTCAACACAATCACGCTGATCATGGCGAAAGATCGTCTTTCCATAACGGTCCTGAACCCGGTCCACCAGCGTCGGACGCACCCGCTCGCCCCCATTGGCAAACATCGCGTAGGCCGCCACCATGTTGTAGAGCGTGGTTTCCTCCGACCC
>PFEY01000019.1:0-16530 GCA_002783205.1 Rhodobacteraceae bacterium CG17_big_fil_post_rev_8_21_14_2_50_63_15
CCACATCGATCAGCACGAACCATTCCGGCGGCACGGCAAACGGCGGCCGGATCGCGGGCCCCGCCTCGGTGAGAAAATCGAGCCCGGTCCGGTGCATCAACTCAAAGGCGCTCACCCCCTCGCCCAGATGATCGCGCGCCAGCGCCAGCAGAGCAAGCGCCGCGCGCGGGCTCTCCACCACCATCAGCGCCGTGCCCTCGCCCATGGGGCGCGCAAAGAGCTTGAGCGCCGCCGCCGTGATCACCCCCAGCGTGCCCTCCGATCCGATCAGCAGGTTGCGCAGGTCATAGCCCGTGTTGTCCTTGCGCAGCCGTTTCAGCCCCTGCCAGATCCGCCCGTCCGGCAGCACCGCCTCGAGCCCGAGACAGAGATCGCGCGCATTGCCATAGCGCAGCACGTTGACGCCCCCCGCATTGGTCGCCAGATTGCCGCCGATCCGCGCCGATCCCTTGGCCGCAATGCTGAGCGGAAAGAGCCGGTTCACCTCCGCCGCCGCGGCGTGAATGTCCTGCAGGATCATCCCCGCCTCGACCAGGATCACGTTCTCCTCGGGCCAGATGCCGCGCACCTTGCGCATCCGCTCAAGGCTCAGGATCACCGGCAGCGGACCCTCGGGGCTGATCTGCCCACCAACGAGGCCGGTGCCGCCACCATAGGGCACCACCGGCACCCGCGCCTGCGCACAGGCGCGCACGACCTCGGCCACACCCTCCGTGGTCTCGGGCGCGACCACCACGCCCTGCCCCCGCCAGCGCCCGCGCGGCTCCTCGAGATAGCCGGCAGAGGTCTCGCGAAACGCCGCCGCGGGCAGGCGCGCGCGCAGGCCGGCAATGAAATCTGGGGTGGCGGAGTGCAGGGTCATGGCCTGATAGCTATCACGTCATGGCCGCCATGCCAGCCCTTTCATCGTTCCCCAAATACTCAAAAATCCGACGCCGCAGCCCTCACTCCCCCTGCCGGAGCCAGGCCGGCCGCAACACCACGATGGTGGGCCGTTCCGGCAACGACCTGAGCGAGACCTCGATCTCGCTCTCCCCCTTCCGCTCGATCGCGAAATCGCCCGCCATTCCGGCCAGGAACCGCTCCAGCGTGGCCTCCGTGAACCAGTGCATCGGGATCACGATGCTGGCCCGGATCCGCCGCAGCACATGCATCATGTTCCCGATCGCCATCGTATAGCCGCCATCGACCGGCGCCATCACCACATCCATGCGGCCAAGGGCGGCATATTGCGCATCCGAGGGTTCGTGGTGCAGATGCCCGAGATGCGCGATGCAGAGCCCCTCGGCCTCGAAAACGAAGATCGAATTGCCCTTCGGCTCCACCCCGTCGCCCGAGCGGATATCGGTCGAAACATTGCGCACGACCAGACCGCCCAGATCGAGATGATGCGCGATCCCCTGGCCATGCACCGGGCCCCAGCCGCGCAGCACATGCGGGATTGCCGGATCGGGATGGGCGGTCCAATGGGTTTCATGGGCATGGTTCATGGTGACGAGATCTGGGGTGAATTCGGCACTGCCGATGAAGCCGGTAAAATCCGTCACCGCATTGACGCCGCCCGCCTGAATCAGAAACGAGGCATGTGCGATATAGCGCAGCCGCACGGTATAGTCCGGCAAGGGATCGCTGAACCCGGCCCTGTGCAGATACTCCAGCCCCGGCACAGCCCCCGCAAGCGCGATGCAATGGCTCGGCTGCCGCCCCTCGGCCATGGCAGGCGCGGCAAGCAACAGGATGACAGCAAGCAGTCGGATCATCGGCAGTCCTCCCTTTGTCATAGAGAGGATAGCACGGTTTGACGCCGCATCAGGTCTCTCGGTTGAACCGGGTCGAGAAACGGGGCCATGCGGATAGGGCCGCGATCGAGGATCGGACAGCGAAGGTCTTTCTTGAAGATGAGTGTCGTTGAAATCAGCTGAAAATACTGTCGAGATTTTCGATAATACTGATGAGCAAAGCCACGCCGCAGATCAGGATCGCCAACCAGAACACATACTGCATGACAAAAGCCGAAACGCCGACGCCAACGGCCATGTACGACAGCCGGTGTGGTTCGTTTCGATATAGGCCTGTGGCGCCAAGCACGACCGCGAGACCCGCCACGCAGAGCGCAGCGATTGTGATGAACCGGCTGTAATCTCGGGGCGGCGGCGTGGGCTCTGGGGCTGATTCCCCCGCCAAGGCACGCGCGGCTGATTGCTTTATGTCTGCTGCAATCTCGCCAATGACGGAACCGCTGCGCTTTTCCTGCGGCTCAAAGAAAACTGAAAGTTGAATCAGGATAACGACGAGACTTGCGATCCCCAGCAGGAATCCAACCAACCCAAACGTCGCTGGTCGCTCTTCGATCGTCTGTTCCATCGCACTTCTTCATCGCCGTTTCGCGGCACTTGGATAGAACAAGGAGACGGCCAAATTATGGCACCCGAACGCAACCTGTTTAGGCGCACAGGTCCCCTTTACTTTCCCGGTCAACCGCAGAAGGCGAGGATGGCGACAGATGCAGCGGATGCACTTCGGCCCCCCGACCCACCATTCCTTACCAACCCATATCGCCCCAGCCACCCCCTCACCCCGCATCCGTCCGCCCCCGGCGGTCCGCCCGGAGTGCGGCATAGAGCACATGCGTCCGCCAGCGCCCGTTGATCTGCAGGTAACTCTGCGCCACGCCCTCGTATTTGAAGCCGCAGGTTTCCAGAAGCGCGCGCGAGGCGTGGTTTTCCGGCAGACAGGCCGCCTCGATCCGGCTGAGATCGAGCCGCTCAAAGGCGTAATGCACCACCCCCGCGATGGCCTCTCGCATGTAGCCCTGCCGCGCATGGCGCTCTCCGATCCAATAGCCCAGCGTGCCCGCCTGCGCCGGACCGCGCCGGATATTGTCCAGCGTGATCGCCCCCAACAAGGCCTGATCCTCCCGCCGCATCAGAAAGAGCGGCACGGCGCTGCCATTTGCGATCGACCGCTGCGCCCACCAGACCCGGTTGGAAAACCCCTTGCGTGCCAGATGATCGGCGGCCCAGAGCGGCTCCCACGGCGTCAGAAACGAGGCGCTTTCGGCGCGCAACCCGCTCCAGCCGCGATAATCGCCCATCACCGGCTGGCGCAGAGTCAGACGCTCGGTCTCGATCCTGAGCTTGCGGCGCGGCAAAAGCAGCATCAGGCGGCGCGCCTTGCATCAAGGCTGTTCAGCGTTGGGGCATCCTTGACCGGGCCATAGAGCGCCAGCGCCGCGGGCGCGTCCGCCACGGTGCGCTCGGCCACGCGGTGCAGATCGGCCAAGGTGACGGCGTCGATCTGTTCAACCACCTCGGGCAACTCGGGCACCCGGCCCCAGATCTGCACCATCCGCGCCAGACGTTCGGCCCGGTTCGACGGGCTCTCCAGGCCCATGAGAAGACCCGCCTTCATCTGCGCCCGCGCGCGCTCCAGTTCCGCCGCGCTCATGTCCTCGGCCGCGCGTTTCATCTCGTCGATGGTGAGCCCCGCGAGATCGCCCATCTGCGCCTCCGACGTGCCGGCATAGATCGTCAGCATTCCGGTATCGACATAGGCCCCGGCCTGCGCATAGATCGAATAGCACAGCCCCCGCCGCTCGCGGATCTCCTGAAAGAGACGCGAGGACATCGACCCGCCCAGCGCCGAGGCATAGATCTGCGACGCATAGATATCGGGATGCGCGTAATCCGGCGCCTCAAAAGCCAGCGCGAAATGCGCCTGTTCCAGATCCTTGATATGGCGCGTCTCGCCACCCTTGAACCGCGCCACCGGCGGCACGATGACGGCACGCGGGCGCATGTCGCCAAACAGGTCCGTCGCCGCGCGCACGAGGCTGTCGTGATCCACCGCCCCCGCCGCGGCCAGCACCATCTGGCCGGGGCTGTAATGCTCGCCCACGAACCGCTCCAGATCCGGCCGGACAAAGCCGCGCACACAGGATTCGGCCCCCAGAATGGTGCGCCCCAGCGGATGGTCAGGATAGGCGCTCTCCTGCAACCAGTCAAAGATGATATCATCGGGCGTGTCGGCGGCCTGCCCGATCTCCTGCAGGATCACGCCGCGCTCGACCTCGATCTCGCGCGGATCGAACACCGAAGCGCGCAGGATGTCGGCCACCACGTCGAGCGCAAGCGGCACGTCCTTCTCAAGCACGCGCACGTAATAGGCCGTGACCTCGCGCGAGGTATAGGCGTTGATATAGCCGCCAACATCCTCGATCGCTTCGGCGATCTGCAAGGCCGAGCGCCGCTTGGTGCCCTTGAACGCCATATGCTCGAGAAAATGCGCAATCCCGTTCTGCTCAGCGCGCTCATGGCGCGCACCGGCCAGAACCCAAACGCCGATGGCGGCCGATTGCAGCCCCGGCATCGGTTCGGTCACGATGCGAAATCCGTTGGGCAGGGTGGTCAGAGTCACACTCAATGATTGATCCGTTCCTTGATCAGGGTTTCAATGTCATTCAGGTCATTGCCGACCCGCGTCACGCGCTCGCTGCGCTCATACAGGTCCGCCATGCGCGCGGGCAAGGGGGCGCGCAGGCCGCTCGCCGCCTCTACCGCGGCCGGGAACTTGGCCGGATGGGCGGTGGCCAGCGTGATCATCGGCACGCCCGCGCGGCGCTGCTGATTGGCCACATGCACAGCCACGGCGCTATGCGGACAGAGCAACTCTCCACTCGCGTCCAACGTCCGCCGGATCGCGGCGCGGGTCTCATCCTCGTCACAGCGGCCGCTGTCAAAGCTCTCACGCAATGCCTCCAGCGCCCCCTGGCTCACGCTGAAGCCACCCGCTTTCAACTCGTCCATCACCTGCGCCACAGCCGCCCCGTCCTGCCCGTAGGCATAAAAGAGCGCGCGCTCGAAATTCGAGGACACCTGAATATCCATCGACGGGCTGATCGAGGGTGCCACACCATCGGGGCGATACGCCCCCGTGCTCAGACAGCGATGCAGGATGTCATTCTGATTGGTCGCCACCACCAGCCTGTCAATCGGCAATCCCATCCGACGCGCGATATAGCCCGCAAAGACATCGCCGAAATTCCCCGTCGGCACGGTAAAACTCACCTTGCGGTCCGGCGCGCCCAGACTGACAGCAGAGGTGAAATAATAAACCACCTGCGCCAGAACCCGTGCCCAGTTGATGCTGTTGACCCCCGCCAGCCGCACCCCGTCACGGAATTCGAAATCGTTGAACATATCCTTGACCCGCGCTTGGGCGTCGTCAAAATGCCCGTCGATCGCCAGCGCATGAACATTGGCCTCATTCGGCGTCGTCATCTGCCGCCGCTGCACCTCTGACACGCGGCCATGCGGATAGAGGATGATCACATCCACCGCGTCGAGCCCCCGAAACGCCTCAATCGCCGCCGAGCCGGTGTCGCCGCTCGTCGCCCCCACGATACAGACCCGTTTGCCCGAGCGCCCGAGCGACACCTCGAACATCTGCCCGATCAGCTGCATCGCGAAATCCTTGAACGCCAATGTCGGCCCGTGGAACAGTTCCAGCAGGAAATGCCCACTGTCCAGCTGCTTCAAGGGCGCCCGCGCCGCATGGCCAAAGCCCGCATAGGCCCGCGCGATGATGCCGCGAAACTCGTCGTCGCTGAAGGCATCGCCAATGAACGGCCGCATCACCCGGAACGCCGCCTCCTCATAACTCACCCCCTCCAGCGCGCGGATCTCCGCATCGCTCATCTGCGGGATACTCTCGGGCAGATAGAGCCCGCCATCGCGCGCCAACCCCGTCAGCATCGCTTCTTCAAAGCTGAGCACGGGCGCCTGCCCCCGCGTCGAGATGTATTTCATGCCCCTGCCCCTTTGGCGGCGCGGACCTGCCGCCAGATGAATATTCCGGTCATCGCGGCCCAGATCGCCGCCAGCGAAAACCACGTGATCGCGTAACTCAGATGATCGTTCGGGATCCCGCTCGCATCCACTGGCAGCGCCGTTATCCCCTCTTGCGCTGGCGAAACAGACCGCGCCACCACCAGAACCGGCTCGGTGCCCAGCACCTGCGCCATCTGCGCGATGTCGCGTGCGAACCAGATATTGCCCGCCACATCGTTCTCGGGCGTGGCACTCAGTCGCTCATCGGGCCAATGCAGATTGCCGATGACCGTAACCTCACCCTCAGCCGGGGCCGAAAGGGAAACCGCCACCGGGACAAAGCCCCGATCGAGCAGCACCCGCCGCCCGCCGCTATCCAGCGCGGAAATCACCCGGTATCCCGCGCCTACCTGCTTTTGGCTGACCAGCACCCGCAACGCCTCATCGCCGATCCGCCCGGTCACTTTGACCGGCAGATAGCGATCCGCCTGCGGGTCCGGTTCAGCCGGCAGATCGACGGGATCAGCCCTGATATGCGCCTCGATATCGGCCAGCACACGCTCTTTCCACGCCAGCCGCTCGACCTGCCACTTGCCCAGCCCGAGGAGCACCGCCACACCGGCGATACCGAAAATCAGGGGGACCATCAGGCTCTTTCGCATCTCTCACTCTCAAAAGGAAAATGCGGGGAACAAAAACCCCCGCATTTTCTTCTTGGTTCAAATACCCGCGCCGCAGGCATCCATCCGTTGCACGAGGATCGTCACGCGCCCCAGATATAGACGGCAGCAAAGAGAAACAGCCAGACCACATCGACAAAATGCCAATACCACGCCGCCGCCTCAAAGCCGACATGCTGCTCGGGCGTGAAATGCCCCCGCAGCGCGCGCATCAGACAGACGAACAGAAAGATCGTGCCGATGATCACATGCGCGCCATGGAACCCCGTCGCCATGAAGAAGTTGGCGCCGTAGATATTGCCGGAAAAGCCAAAGGCGGCGTGGCTGTATTCATAGGCCTGAAACATGGTAAAGAGCGCCCCGAGCGCAATCGCGATGACAAGGCCCCATTTCAGGTCGTTGCGGTTGTTCTCATGGACCAGCGAATGGTGCGCCCAGGTGGCCGCACAGCCCGACAACAGCAGAATGAGGGTGTTGATCAGCGGCAGGTGCCAGGGGTCAAAGGTCTCGATCCCGACCGGCGGCCAGACACCATCCACCGTCGGAGAGTTCTCGCCCATCGGATAAAGGGCATGTTTGAAAAAGCTCCAGAACCAGGCGGAAAAGAACATCACCTCGGACATGATGAACAGGATGAAACCATAGCGCAGGCCGATCCGGACCACCGGGGCATGATCGCCAGTCTGGCCCTCGTTCACCACATCAGACCACCAGCCGAACATCACATAAAGCACGCCCACGACGCCTGCGAGCAACATCCATGGCCCGTGGTCGTGAAAGAACAGGACCGCCCCGAAGAGCATGACAAACCCCGCCAGCGCGCCCAGAAGCGGCCAGATGGAGGGGGGCAGAATGTGATAGTCGTGATTTTTTACATGGGCCATTTTTGTTTATCCCTCGTCGAAGGCTCAGTTCAGATTTGTGCGGGGGCTGGGGTCCGTCTCCAGCGCCGCCTGCGTCTCGGGCAGGTCGATTTCGTGAAACGTATAGGACAACGTGATCGTGTGCACGTATTTTGCATCCCGGTCGCTGACGATCGCAGGATCCACGTAGAATGTCACCGGCATCTGCACCCGCTCACCGGGTTGCAGCACTTGCTCGGTGAAACAGAAACAGTCGATCTTGGTGAAAAACCCGCCCGCCTCGTAGGGCACGACATTGTAACTCGCAGCGCCCGCGACAACGCGGTCGGTCGGGTTGTAGGCCTCGTAAAAGGCCAGCCCGGTCTCGCCGATGCGCAGCTCCATCTGCCGCGCGACGGGCCGAAACTCCCACGGCATCCCGCGATCCTTGCTTGCGTCAAAACGGATCTTGATGGTCTGATCGAGCACTTCACCGCTCCCGGCCTCTGCCACCCCGGTCGTCCCGCCAAAACCTGTGACACGGCAAAACCACGAGTAGAACGGCACCGACGCCCAGGACAGCCCGCCCATCAGGACAACCACGCCCACCAACCGGATCACGGTTCGGGTCTTGGGATCAAGCGCCATCAGTTGCCCCCCTGGCTCAGGCTCGGCACCTTGAACGCGGTATTCGAGACCTTGGCGACCGTCAGGCCGAACACCAGAGCGACAAAGGCGGCCAACACCAGGCCAAGCCCGAGATTGCGCCCGAAGCGACGCTTGTGCAACTCATGCGGCGCCCGAAAACTCATGCCCAACCTCCCAGCCCGAACCCGCTCAACACAGCCTCTGCCAGAATGGCGGTGAAATGCGCGAAAAGATACCACAGCGACAGCCGGAAGGCGCGCTTTTCGACGCGGTAATTGTCCGCCTCGGCCTGTGCCTCGTCACGCCGCCAGATCGCCACCGCATCGCGCAGGAAGAGCGCGTTGAACACCACCGCAACGCCCAGATAGACCGGCCCGCCGATGCCGGTGAAGGCAGCGCCAAGCGCCAGCGCCGCCAGCAGCACGGTATAGACCAGGATATGCACCCGCGTCGCGCGCCGCCCATGTGTCACCGTCAGCATCGGCACGCCCGCCGTGTCGTAATCGCCCCGCATGAACAGCGCCAGCGCCCAGAAATGCGGTGGCGTCCACATGAAGATCAACGCGAACATCATCACCGATTCGATGCTGATCGTGCCGGTCGCCGCCGCCCAGCCGATCATCGGCGGAAACGCCCCTGCCGCCCCACCGATGACGATATTCTGCGGCGTCCAGCGCTTCAGACCGATGGTGTAGATCACCACGTAGAAAAAGATCGTAAAGGCCAGCAGACCGGCCGCAAGGAAATTGGTGGCCAGCGCCAGCATCACCACAGAGAACGCCGCCAGCGTGATGCCAAAGGCGAACGCCTCCTCGCGCGTCACCCGCCCCGCCGGGATCGGACGCTTGCGGGTGCGCTTCATTGCGGCGTCGATATCGGCTTCCCACCACATGTTGAGCGCGCCCGCCGCCCCGCCACCCACCGCGATGAAGAGGATCGCGGCCAGCGCCACCACCGGATGCACCGCCACCGGCGCCGCCAGCAGCCCGACCACGGCGGTGAACACCACCAATGTCATCACCCGCGGTTTGAGCAGGGCAAAGAAATCGCCAAAGCCCGCCTCCAGAGGCAGCGCGGCATTGTCGGTGTTCAGGCTTGCATCGCTCATGCGCTCATCTCTGTCAGGTCAGTTCTGTCAGGTCACTCTGTCGTCGCCCGCGCCGCACGGTCGGGCCGTCACCCTTACTCGGCCTGCGCGACGTTCACAGTGCGTGGCGTGCCGGCATATTCCGCAATCGCGCCGTCCAGCCATTGCTCATAGGCCGCCTCGCTCACCGCCTTGACGGTGATCGGCATATAGGCATGGGCCTGGCCGCACAACTCGGAGCACTGGCCAAAATATATGCCTTCCTTCTCGGCCTTGAACCACAGATGCGCCAGACGACCCGGCACGGCATCCTGCTTCACGCCAAAGGCCGGAATGGCCCAGCTGTGGATCACGTCCGATCCGGTCAGGGTCATCACCACCGTCTTGCCCACCGGCACCACGACAGACGTGTCGGTCGCCAGCAGGAACTCATCCTTGGTGAACCCGGCCTCGATCAGCTGCGCCTCGACCTCGGGCGTCATGCGGTTGTCGCCCCCGGTCGCGGGCGCACCGATCATGTAGCTCTCAAAGCCAAAGTCGTGATCGGTATATTCATAGCCCCAATACCATTGATATCCCGTCACCTTGATATTGATCTCGCCTTCCGGAATTTCCTGCTGCTTGAACAGCACCGGCAGGGAAAAGGCGCCGATAAACACCAGAATGACGATGGGGATGATTGTCCAGGCAATCTCGACCGGCGAATTGTGGGTGAATTTCGCGGCCGTCGCATTGACGCGGCGGTTGTAACGGATCGCCACCACCAAGATCAGCACCGTCACCAGCAGCACGATCGAGATGATGATCACATTGATCATGCCGTCGAGCCATTGCAGATCACGCGCCAGTTCCGTTCCGGCAGTCTGAAACCCCATCTTGCCCTGCGTGGGCGCCCCGACGATCGCAAGGCTGTCCTGCGCACGCGCCGGAAGCGAATAAAAGGCGGCCAAGAGGGCCAGGAGGCTTGAGCTATGTCGCATTTTTCACCCTGATCGGTTGAACGAAGTCTATGGTCGTGCCACGGTCTGCAAGAGAGCGAACGCAATTGCGTTGTCGCCTCTTTGTCTAAAACCATATTATGTCCCTGACGACAAGAACGACCATTGCGGCAAAGAGACGCTTTTTTGATCTCGATCAAATCAAATCGGCCCGACCTCCGCCACAGCCCAAGGAAACATCCCATGACCGACACGGCGTTTCGCCCCTTCGACTCGCATCTGGATCGCGACGCCACCCTCAAGCATCTGCAAGAGGCCACCCGCGGCGCCGAGGACGGCGAGGTCTTTCTCGAACGCCGCCGCGCCGAATCGCTCACCTTCGACGATGGCCGCGTCAAGACCGCCTCCTATGACGCCTCCGAAGGCTTCGGCCTGCGCGCGGTGCAGGGCGAGGTCACAGGCTATGGCCATTCCTCTGAACTCAGCGACGCGGCCCTCAGCCGTGCCGTCGCCACCGCGCGCCTTGCCGTGGGCGCGGGCGGCGGCACCCTCTCCGCGGGGCCCGCGCCCACCAATCGCCGCCTCTATACCGATGCCGATCCGATTGCCGGGGCGTCCTTCCCGGTCAAGCTCGACACCCTGCGCGAGATCGACGCCTTCGCGCGCGGTCTCGATCCGCGCGTCGTGCAGGTGAGCGCCACCATCGCCGCCTCCTGTCAGGAGGTCGTGATCCTGCGCCCCGACGGTCAGGAACTCAACGACACCCGCCCGATGACCCGCGTCACTGTCTCGGTGATCGTCGATCACGAGGGCCGCCGCGAGAGTGGCAACGCCGGGGGCGGCGGCCGCGTCGCTCTCGACGGCCTGCTCGATCCCGCAGATTGGCAGGCCAAGACCCGCGAGGCGCTGCGCATCGCACTGGTGAACCTGAGCGCCGAACCGGCACCGGCCGGCGTGATGGATGTGGTGCTCGGCCCCGGCTGGCCCGGCATCCTCTTGCACGAGGCGATCGGCCACGGACTCGAGGGCGATTTCAACCGCAAGGGTTCCTCCGCCTTTGCCGGCCGCCTGGGAAGCCGCATCGCCGCCCCCGGCGTCACCGTCGTCGATGATGGCACGCTCCCCGACCGGCGCGGCTCGATCACCTTCGATGACGAGGGCACACCCTCGCGCCGCAACGTTCTGATCGAGGACGGCATCCTCACAGGCTACATGCAGGATCGCCAGAACGCCCGCCTGATGGGGGTCGCCCCCACCGGCAACGGCCGCCGCGAGAGTCATGCCCACGCCCCCCTGCCGCGGATGACCAACACCATCATGCTGGGCGGCACCGCCAGCCCCGGCGATCTCGTGGCCGAGCTCCGGGACGGGATCTATGCCGTGGGCTTTGGCGGCGGACAGGTCGATATCACCAACGGCAAGTTCGTCTTTTCCTGCACCGAGGCCTACCGCGTGCAGAACGGCCGGATCGGTGCCGCCGTCAAGGGCGCCACCCTGATCGGCGACGGGGCCACCGCGCTCCAGCGGATCCGCGGCCTCGGCAACGACATGGCGCTCGATCCCGGCATGGGCTCCTGCGGCAAACAGGGCCAATGGGTGCCGGTGGGCGTGGGCCAGCCCACCGTGCTCATCGGCGGGCTGACGGTGGGCGGGTCAGCGGCGTAGCGGGGCGCGCGGTTCGGCACCCTGCGCTGTCACCACAGACCGCCTTGGCAGGTCGTCATCGTCCAAAGAAGCCCATGCCACCCAGGTCGGAGAGGCGCCTGGTTCAGGTTTCAAGCCGCGTCCGCGCGACCGTGGTTGCGCCTTCGGCGGCGGTGTCACGGCAAGCGATGGCCTTGCCCCGAACGCCCCGAACGCCGTCTTGCTCGACCGTCCCGTCGCGGCCGGGCATGGCCACCACCGCCGCCCTTTCATCGTTCCAAAAATACTCAGATCCGACTCCGCCCAAACCCTGCATTCCCCTCGACACAGCGCGCGCCCGGTTCACGACCGGCCGTCCGTTGTCACGCCACAGAACCGATACCGACGCGATACCGACAGAAAACCGACGCCATACAGACACCGGCCAATTTCCGAACACAAAAATAATTAACGCCACATATCAATGCCTTGACGGAAATCTCCGAAAAACCCGCGACTCATCCGAATCCGGTTTACCGCCCGTTAACCCTGACCGCGCTATCCCTGATCCTGCAAGCAGACGAGGTCATGGATGCCCGAGGTTAAACATCCTTCCACTCACCCCCAACTCCCACCCACCACGGAAGATGATCGGGTATCGTGGCTTCGTCTCTTGCGCTCGCGCCGGGTTGGTCCCTCCACCTTTCACCGGCTGATGGCGGAACATGGCAGCGCCGCAGCGGCGCTCGCGGCCCTGCCAGAGATCGCGCGCGCGGCCGGTGTCGCCGACTACGCGGTTTGCCCCGAAGCTGTGGCGCAGGCTGAGCTGCGCGCCGGCGGCAACGCTGGCGCGCAATTCATCACCCATGAAAATCCAAACTATCCCAATACCTTGCGCGACCTCCCAGATGCTCCGCCAGTGCTCTGGATCATCGGCGACATCGCAGTTCTCGACCGCCCCATGATCGCCCTCGTGGGCGCGCGCAACGCCTCGTCGCTCGGCACGCGGATGGCCAAATCGCTGGCCATCGATCTCGCGTCGGCAGGCTATGTGATCGTCTCGGGCCTCGCCCGCGGCATCGACACCGCGGCCCATCTCGCCAGCCTTGCGACCGGCACCCTCGCGGTGATGGCGGGCGGCGTCGATGTGATCTATCCGGTCGATAACACGCGCCTCGCGCAGGACATGCTCCAGACCGGCCTGCGTCTTTCGGAACAGCCCATCGGCCTCGTGCCGCAGGCGCGCCACTTTCCCGCCCGCAACCGTCTGATCAGCGGCCTCGCACAGGCTGTGGTCGTGGTCGAGGCCGCCACCAAATCTGGGTCGCTCATCACCGCCCGCACCGCCCTCGATCAGGGGCGTGAGGTGATGGCCGTGCCCGGCCACCCGATCGATGCCCGCGCCAGCGGCTGCAACATGCTGATCCGTGACGGCGCCATTCTGGTGCGCAACGCCGCCGATGTGATCGAGGCGCTGCCTGCCCGCCCCCCCGGTCCGGCACAGCACCGAATGCCGATTGCGCCACCAGACCCAGCCCCTCCCCCCGAACCCAACCTGCGCGGGGTCGCGGCACTCCATGAGCAGATCCTCAACCGACTCGGCCCCTCGCCACTGGCCGAGGATCAACTCATCCGCGATCTCGCAGCCCCCGCCCAAAACGTCGCGCCCGCACTCGTCCACCTCGAACTCGAGGGCAGGATCACCCGCCAGCCAGGTGGCCTCCTGTCGCGGTTAAGATAACCCCCTCTCCTCCGCCCGCGCCGCTCGAGACAGCAGAACACAAAGCGTCTTTCGAGCGGGGCCGTCGCCTTGCCACGCGCATTTCCGTTGCGATTGCATGCCGATCTGCGTCGTTTGAAAGGACAAAGCGCCTCGCCCCGGTCGCATTGACAATTCCCCTTGCCAGCGCACATGGTCCGCCGCCATAAGCCTCGACCAAAGCCGGAAGGAGCGTCCATGCCCGTTGTCGTTGTCGAATCGCCCGCCAAAGCCAAGACGATCAACAAGTATCTGGGTGACGGTTACACGGTTCTGGCAAGCTATGGTCATGTGCGCGATCTGCCCGCCAAGGATGGCTCGGTCGATACCGAACACGGGTTCGCGATGATCTGGGAAATCGGCGCCGACAGCCGCAAGCACGTCAAGGCGATTGCCGACGCGCTGGCCAAGGATAATGCTCTCATCCTCGCCACCGACCCTGACCGCGAGGGAGAGGCAATCAGTTGGCACCTGGAAGAGATGCTGCGGGCCCGCAAGGCCATCAAGAAAGATACCTCCGTCAGCCGCGTCGTATTCAACGCGATCACCAAATCCGCCGTCACCGAGGCAATGAAGAATCCCCGTCAGGTCGATGCCCCTCTGGTCGAAGCCTATCTCGCGCGCCGCGCGCTCGATTACCTGGTGGGCTTCAACCTCTCCCCGGTGCTCTGGCGCAAATTGCCGGGCGCGCGCTCGGCAGGCCGGGTGCAATCAGTCTGCCTGCGTCTCATCGTCGAGCGCGAGATGGAGATCGAAGCCTTCACCGCCCGCGAATACTGGTCGGTGAAGGCACAGCTCACCACCCCTCGTGGACAGGATTTCGAGGCGCGGCTTGTCGCATTGGCCGGCAAGAAGCTCGACAAGTTCGACCTTGAAAATGCAACGCAGGCGGAACTTGCCGTGCAGGCCATCAGCTCGCGAGTCCTGACAGTGACCTCGGTTGAGGCAAAACCGGCGACGCGCAATCCCTCGGCCCCGTTCATGACCTCAACCCTGCAACAGGAGGCCAGCCGCAAGTTTGGCATGGGCGCAAAGCAATGCATGAACGCCGCCCAGAGACTCTACGAGGCGGGACACATCACCTACATGCGGACCGACGGGATCGACATGGCGCCCGAGGCAGTGATGGCCGCGCGCGACGCCATCCGCGACCGCTTCGGTGACGCCTACCTGCCCAAATCTCCGCGCATCTACAAGAACAAGGCCAAGAACGCGCAGGAAGCGCATGAATGCATCCGCCCGACCGAAATGACGCGCGATGCGAGCCAGATCAAGACCACCGACGCCGATCAGCGCAGGCTCTACGATCTCATCTGGAAGCGCACGCTGGCCTGCCAGATGGAGGCCGCACGGATGGAACGCACCACCGTCGAGATCGGCAGCGCGGACGGTCAGGTGGGCCTGCGCGCCACCGGTCAGGTCATGCTCTTCGACGGGTTCCTGAGAGTCTATGAAGAAGGCCGCGACGATGTCACGGGCGAGGAGGATGACCGTCGTCTGCCGCAGATCATGCAGGGGGAACCGGCCACCTTCTCACGCGCGTCCCTCAAGCCCGAATTCCTCGTGGCCAGCGACGGCGCCGAACAGACCGCCGCCGTGCTATCGGACGACGAAGCCATTCTTGCTCTCCAGCATTTCACCCAGGCCCCACCGCGCTATACCGAGGCGACGTTGGTCAAGAAGATGGAAGAGCTGGGCATCGGCCGCCCCTCGACCTATGCCAGCGTGCTGAGCACAATCGAGGACCGCGAGTATGTCCGCAAGGAGCAGAATCGCCTGATCCCCGAAGACAAAGGCCGGATCGTGACCGTGTTCCTGCTTAACTTCTTTCGCAAATACGTGGGATATGAGTTCACCGCCGATCTTGAGGAAGATCTGGACCGGGTGAGCGCGGGTCAGGCGGATTACAAGGACATTCTCGCCCGCTTCTGGCGCGATTTTTCCACCGCAATCGCCGAAACCTCGGAGTTGAGGATCAGCGAAGTGCTCTCGGTGCTCGATACCGCACTCGGCCCCACGCTCTATCCCGCCCGCGAGGATGGCGGCGACCCGCGGCAATGCCCGCTGTGTGGCACAGGGCAACTGCACCTGAAAACGTCGCGCACGGGCGGCTTTGTGGGCTGCGGCAACTATCCCGAATGCCGTTATACTCGTCCGATCGGCGGCGAGGCGGCGGACGGCGGCGACCGTATCTTGGGCCAGGATGATGCAGGCAATGAGATTTCCCTGCGCTCTGGCCGCTTTGGCCCCTATGTGCAGCGCGGCGAAGCGACCGAGGACAATCCCAAGCCTGACCGCGCCAGCCTGCCCAAGGGCTGGAAGGCCGAGGAGATGACACTTGAAAAGGCGCTGACCTTGCTCAGTTTGCCGCGCGCGATCGGAGAGCATCCCGAGGGCGGCGTCATCACCGCCAACTTCGGGCGTTTCGGGCCGTTCCTCATGCATCAGTTGCCGGATGAGGCCAAGCCGGTCTATGCCAATCTCAAGGATCCGGCGGATGTCTTTGAGATCGGGATGAACCGTGCTGTGGAGATCCTGGCCGAAAAGCGCAGCAATCCGGGGGGGCGCGGGCGCGCGACCGCAACCAAGCCGCTGCGCGATTTGGGCGTGCACCCGCAGAACGGCGGGCCGATCCATGTAATGGAGGGTCGCTACGGGCCCTACATCAAGTGGGACAAAATCAACGCCACGCTGCCCAAGGGGGTAGAGCCGGACAGCCTGACCCTCGATCAGGCCCTTGAACTGATTTCCGCCAAAGCCGGCAAGGCGGGCAAGGGACGCAAACCGGCCAAAAAGAAATCAGCTCCGAAAAAGACCACCGCTCAGAAAACTACACCGAAACGGGCCGCTGCGGGGAAGTAGACCAACCAGACGGCCGCCTAGGTCCAATGTCACGCTTCATGCTGCATCGCGGCAGGAGGCGCGTTGACTTGCCCCCCCATTCCGACGCATATCGGACCGGACAACGTCAGGAGGAATTGCGCGATGAAAAAGGTCTATGGCTCGGCCGCCGAGGCGCTGGACGGGCTGCTGTTTGACGGGATGCTGATCGCGGCGGGCGGGTTTGGCCTCTGCGGCATTCCCGAATTGCTGTTGCAGGCCATCAAGGACGCGGGCACGAAGGA
>PFEY01000019.1:16546-17386 GCA_002783205.1 Rhodobacteraceae bacterium CG17_big_fil_post_rev_8_21_14_2_50_63_15
GAGAATGCCGAATTCATGCGGCAATACCTCTCGGGCGAGCTGGAGCTGGAATTCAATCCGCAAGGCACGCTCGCGGAGCGGCTGCGCGCGGGCGGCTGCGGCATTCCGGGCTTTTACACCAGGACCGGGGTGGGCACGGTGATCGCCGAGGGCAAGGAGCACAAGGTGTTCGACGGCGAGACCTATATCCTCGAGCGCGGCATCTTTGCCGATCTCTCGATCGTCAAGGCGTGGAAGGCCGACACCACCGGCAACGCGATCTTTCGCAAGACGGCGCGCAACTTCAACCCGCCCGCGGCGATGTGCGGCAAGGTCTGTGTGATGGAAGTGGAAGAGATCGTCGAGCCGGGCACGCTCGATCCCGATTGCATCCATCTGCCGGGCATCTATGTGCATCGCCTCATTCAGGGTGAGCACGAGAAACGGATCGAACAACGCACGGTGAGGGCTGCATGATGGCTTGGGATCGCAACCAGATGGCGGCACGCGCCGCGCAGGAACTCAAGGACGGGACCTATGTCAATCTCGGGATCGGCATCCCGACGTTGGTGTCGAACTACATCCCGGAAGGGGTGCATGTGACGCTGCAATCGGAAAACGGCATGCTCGGCATGGGCCCTTTCCCGGTCGCGGGCGAAGAGGATGCCGACCTCATCAACGCGGGCAAGCAGACCATCACCGAACTGCCGCACACCGCCTATTTCGACAGCGCCACGTCATTCGGCATGATCCGCGGCGGCAAGATCGCGATGGCAATCCTCGGCGCGATGGAAGTGGCCGAAAACGGTGATCTCGCCAACTGGATGATCCCCGGCAAGCTGGTCAAGGGCATGGGCGGCG
>PFEY01000019.1:17411-18756 GCA_002783205.1 Rhodobacteraceae bacterium CG17_big_fil_post_rev_8_21_14_2_50_63_15
CCGCGTGGTGGTGGTGATGGATCACACCAGCAAACATGGCGAATCGAAGGTGCTCAAGCGCTGCACCCTACCGCTCACCGGCACCGGCGTCGTCGATCGCATCATAACCAATCTCGGCGTGCTCGATGTGGTCGAGGGCGGATTGCGCATCCTCGAACTGGCCGACGGCGTCTCCGAAGCCGACCTGCGCGCCGCAACCGAGGCAACAATTGTCGGCTGACCGTGCCGGCCTGGCCACCGCGCGCGGCCGGGCCGGTCATTTCATGGCAAGATTGAGCGCGCAGGCGTCGGTGATCAGTTCGGGGCGCGTCTTGCAAAGGCCGCGCGCCACCTCGAAGGCGGCCAGCACCTTGGGAATGTAATCGCGCGTCTCGGCATAGGGCGGCACGCCGTTATGGCGCTTGACCGCGTTCTCGCCGGCATTGTAACCCGCCAGCGCCAGAACCACATCGCCGCCAAACTCCGCGATCAACCAGTCGAGATAGGCTACTCCGCCACGGATGTTCTGCTCGGGGGCGAGCGCATCGCGGACACCGAAGCGGGAAGCTGTATCGGGCATGAGTTGCATCAACCCCTGCGCGCCTGCCGGGCTAAGGGCGTTTTTGCGACCAGACGATTCCACCGCGATCATCGCGAGCACCAACGCGGGCGAAACTGGCGTGCCGATGGTTTCGCGCAGGATATGGCGCCCCTCTGCGCGGGCAATGTCTTGCAGAGTCTGAAGCCGCGGCGCACCAACCGCCTGACCGGCGGGCGGATTGGCCAGATGGTCCATCGCCAACTTGAGGCGATCCGCGCCGGCAATGCCAAGTTGGGACGGGACGCCTTGCCAGAACCAATCATAGTCAGCAATGCGTGGACTGTCCGGCAGCGGCTCTTTCTCGAGCGCTTCCTTCGGTCGCTTGACAGGAGCGACGGGGGCCTGCGCCTCGATCTGCACGGTGATGAACTTGCGTGTGCCGGCCACAGGTGGCCTTTCCCGCTTGAAGGTGAACTCCGGAAAGGGCGGCGGATCTGCCGCCAAAGCAAAGCCCGGTCCAGACAGAATCACAACCGACATCAAAAAGGTTAAGACTCTCATAGTGGGCCCTGCTCTGCCTCTCATTGATTTGAAGTAGTATTGCAAAAATCGGCATTTCGCACCAGCATTGTGTTTGATCGGGCAACACGAAGCAGGTTTCAACCTTTGGAGTTCTGCCTCCGAGGCAGTTATCCGAAAAAAAATTCCCATTTGTTTTGTTTATTTTCAATGTCTTATGAAAAACTTTAGCGGGACCTTAAACTTCACAAAAAAGGCTTTAATGCCGCCCAAATCCCGCCCGATTTCAAAGGCTTTATGGTCTCA
>PFEY01000024.1:0-1292 GCA_002783205.1 Rhodobacteraceae bacterium CG17_big_fil_post_rev_8_21_14_2_50_63_15
TGCAACTCGATCCGGCCATCGCCGGTCGGCGCGTTTGCTATGGAATAGGACCGCGACAGATGATCCGAGCCCGGCTGCCAGACTTCGATATACTGACCCGGCACAAACTCGCAGAAACACACCCCCGCCTGCATCGGGGCCAGCACCACATCCAGCACATCGGCGGTCAGTTGCGTCTTGGCCACAACCTTCAGCGTCACGATCCGGTCAGGATGCGGCACCGGGACCGTCGACGCCAGCACATCGTGGCGGGCGATGAGATCGTCCTCGACCGCATGGCGCACCTCGGCCAACCCCTCCAGCGACAGCACCGTCTCGATCGGCGGAAAGACGATGGCATGGGCCGGGCAGGTATTGGCGCAGGTGGTGCAGCCCACCATGCAGTTGAGCGGGTCCACCACCACTGGCTTCTTGCGGTCGAAGTCGAACCGATACACCAGACGGCTGCACCCGGTCACGCAGGTGCCGCAGCCGATGCAGACATCCTCCAGAATCGTCGGATTCCAAAAAATATTCTCGCGCGGAATCCCGTGCCAGGGCTTGGTGAATTTCGGATCGGGCATTGCTGGAAACCTCCGCTGCGACATCGGCCGACATGGCCGAATGAATCGGTAAGACAGATGGCCGCATGGCGCCCTGACCTCGATCAAGTAGACGGGCCAGATCTGCAAAAATGTCCCGCGCACAGCACAGGCCGCCGCACAGACCCTTGTCGGCGCCGATCCTGCTATTGTGCCTTCTTGATGTCGGCAAGCTGCCGTTCAAGATCGTCAACGCGGCGCTGGAGCGTTTCGATACGACTGGTCAGGGCAAACATGTCAAAGAAGGTCTCGTTCTCGACCGGCAGATCAAAACGATTGCCATAGTCGGCCCAGGACGCATCATAGACCCTGACATCCCGAAATCCGATGTCCTTCAACAGCGCAGCAGTGACCGAGGCGCGCGGGCTGGTGTGGCAATAGACGATCGTCTCCCGCGTGGGATCAAGCCCTGCGTAAAGATGCTTCAGATCTGCGATGGGCTTCAGCGCGAATCCGTCACGTCCAAGCGTGCTGTCGTTTTGCAGTTTGATCAGCGAGTCCGGATCGACCCAGTTCTCTTCATAGGGAATATTGATCGCACCGGGGATGTGGCCACCGCGCAGGGCACGGACATCGAGACCGGCAAATTCCTTTCGGGTGCGGACATCGAGGAGCTGAACGTCACGACGCACGAGGCTTGCGCGGACCTCGTCGGTAGACACGATCACGCCAGTCTTGCGGTAAAGATCAAGCGCAATCGGCTGCAAGGTC
>PFEY01000024.1:1310-61268 GCA_002783205.1 Rhodobacteraceae bacterium CG17_big_fil_post_rev_8_21_14_2_50_63_15
TATCAATCGGGCGGTCGCCGGAGCGCCAGTCGTCGATCCCGCCATGATAGACATGGACATCCCGGGCGCCGACCAGTTCGAGGGTCAGCAGGATGAAATAGGGGCACAGGTTGCCCTTGTTGCTGTAAAGCACGATTTCCCGGCCCGGATCGATGCCCCAGTCTTGCAGATGGTCGATGATCCGACTGATCGGGATGTAATCCCAGCTGACCGGCGTGCGCACCTGCGAACAGACCCGGGTGCCAAGGTTCACGGCGCCGGGAATGTGTCCGGCCTTGTAGGCCTCGGCATCGCGGATATCCCACAGGGTCGCTCCGCGGCCCAAGGCCTCGGTCACGGCGGCAGTGTCCACGATCCGGCCTGCCTGTGCAGGCAGAGCAAGGATCAGCGCCAGCCCCGCAGAGCACAAGGCGGAAAGGCTCCATCGTTTCATCCTGATCTCCTTTGCGTGTTGACGGGGCGATGGATTTCACCCCGCCGGGTTAGAAGGCAACTTGATAGAGAAGGCGAATGCCGAACCGATTATCCACACCGTCAAGCAGGCGGTTCGTCGTGCTGTCGGCGGACAGCCTGGGGGCGCTGTAGTCGCGCAGCTGCTAGCCTGCCATCACCTGCAAGGCTGGCGTGATCCGATAGATGCCGCCAAGGCTGAGCCCCTGAAAGCGCACGGTGGTATTCGGATCGTCGGTTCCGCGGTTGAGAACATCGTAGCGGATCATCAGTTCCAGCGGCTCGATCGGCCGATAACCCAGATCGACATATCCGCCGTCAGACTCCGAGTCCGGCAGCACGTTGTAGCCCGCCACCAGCGTTCCATCGTTGCTGAGACGGCCCGGAATGGTGCCGCCATCGGGTCCGTGATAGATCATTCCCCGGGCGACGATCCATTCGCTGCTGAGCGACCACCGCCCGTTGCGCAGACTGGCGCCGATACCCGCTCTGCGGCGGTCGAACTCCTGGGTGGTCTGCAATGGCCCGACCTGCAAGCTGCGTGTGCCGAACTGGCCCCAGGCATAGAGTTTCAGGCCATCGCGGTTGCGCCCGGTCCGACCGAAAATCCGCTCCGAACTCCAGTAGAGATAGGTGTCGATGCCGGTTTGGGGGAGCGTCGGGTCAATGCCCGTCCCCAGACCAAGCATCAGCGCATAGGTGTGTTCCCACGCGCCGGTCTGAAAGGCGTCGAAGAGTTGCACGCCAATGTCGCGAAACCCGCTGACCGGTCCGAGATCAAGGTTCGGATCGCCGTTCACACTGCCATCCGAGCGAAAGTAGCGTTCCTGAACCATTTGCTGCGTGACATGCGTGCGCCAGATAAAGCGCTGCCGGGGAGACGCCGCCTCGTCCCCCAGCGGCTGACGGAACAGACCCAGCCGCAACCGCCCCTGCGGAAAGGCGTTCACGGTCACGCTGGCATCGATGGGGCGAATGTAGAGGTCGTCGTAATAGCCGCGCTCGTTGCGCAAGAGCTGATTGTCCCCGGCCAGCAACGTCGCGCGATAGCTGAGCGCGCCGTCCATCAGCCGCCCATGCACCGCAACGCCGGCCTGCGGGATTCGCAACACGGCGCCGTCGCCATATCGCGGGGCAAAACGGTTGAACTGATCGGGCTGCCCGCTCCAAGGCCCGGCAAGAAGAGGGGTATCCTGCGTGGTCTGGTATTCGAGGCTTGCAGAGACCGTAGCGCTGAACTTCGGCGCGCCCTCCGGCTCCACCGCATCCATCATCAGCCAGTTCTGGGTCTTTGCCGGCCCGTCAGCCGCCTCGACCGGCGCAGCCGCATATCCCAGCATGAGAAGGCACAAGAGGATGAGACAAGCAGAGGTAGCCCGCCCTCGCAGCCCGCAGATGACAGGATCTTGCCGGAAAGGCAAGCAGGACGCCGGGTTCCTTACAGCACGATCAAGGCGACAGACCAAACGGCGGCATCCGGTCACCCAAGCGCCACATCCGACGCTGGCATCGCTTGGAGTGATCTGGTTCATCTGGATATCCTCGTCCGGCCCCCCGTTCCGAGGCTTGGCAAGTGGCAGGTCAGAAACGCCGTTCACGTCCCGCACGAAGAAGCCAAGGGGAAAAAAGCACTCCGCAACAGTCAACATCATATCGGACGGCCACGCGATGACTTGGATCAACTCCCGCAAGGTCAATTCCGACCCCGACAAGGACTCTTGTGGATCGTCTGACAAATGCCATCACAACCCATCTTCTGAACGGTCGAAAATCGGACGTCGTGGCGGATTGCCAGTCACGGACGGGCCGGTATCCGTGACCATGCCGAGGCCGGCGCGAAAGTCAGTCGCAAGCCCGCGCCTGATGTAAAGCGATTTCGAATTTACAGTAACAATATCAATAAAATACGTTAATTTATTGGCGGAGAGACAGGGATTCGAACCCTGGGTGGGGTTGCCCCCACAACGGTTTTCGAGACCGCCCCGTTCGACCACTCCGGCATCTCTCCGCGGGGGACTGGAGGAGGCGTTTAATCGCCTTTGCCCAAAGGGGCAAGGGGTTTTCCATTGTTTCACAGGATAATTTGCCTAGGTTGGGCGCAAGAGTGATTTGCGTGTTTTCGGCGCGCTGCAACACAAAGGATCGTCGGTATGTTCATTCCCCGTTCTCGCCTTGTGGCGCGCCTTGCGCGGAGCTTTGGTGCGGGCATTCTTTGTGCGGTTGTCGTGGCCGGATCGCTTCGGGCGGCGGATCGCGACCGGTTGGAGGCCTTTCTTGATGTCACCGGCTTTGGTGTGGCGCTCGACAGTATCGCGTTGGCGGCGTCGGATGCGCCGGCGATGCTGGGGCTGACCACCAGCGATTTCGGCGTGACCTGGAGCAAGGTCGCAAACGAGGTTTTCGACACCGGACACATGCGCGAGATGGGGTTGGATCTGTTGTCGGGAACCCTCGATGACGCGATGCTCAATCATGCGGCCGGCTTTTACGCCTCTGATCTCGGTCAGCTTCTCGTCGCCGTCGAGAACGCCTCGCATCTGGTGGAAGATGACGAGGCAAAGCGGGCAGAGGGTGAGGCACTGCTGGCGAAGATGGAGACCGAGCGCATCAATATTCTCGTCGCGATGGGGGAGGCGATCGACAGCGGGGATAGCGGCGTGCGGGCGGTGCAGGAGATCCAGGTGCGCTTTCTGCTGGCCGCGTCCTATGCCGGGGTGCTGGGATACGAGATCGACGAGGCGGCGCTGCGCGCGGTGATGGCCGAGGGCGAGGAGGCCCTGCGAGACGCCCTCGATGCCTCGGCTCTGGCGAATGCCGCCGCGACCTATCGGGATCTGTCAACGGAGGATTTGCGCGCCTATGTCGTCGCGCTGGAGGATCCGCTGATGCAACAGGTCTATGCGTTGATGAACGCGGTGCAATACGAGATCATGGCCAACCGGTTCGAGGTTCTGGCGGGACGGATGGCCGAAATGCAACCCGTGGAGGATCTTTGACATGCGCTCGGTCGTGGCGGGCGGTGATCGTGCGCTCTTTGCCCGCGAAGACGCGATCCACGAGGATCTGACCTATCGTCTGGGCCGGGCCGTCGTGGCGCAGATGCAGAGCAAGGATTTATAGGCCGCAGGGGGGGATTGCGCGGCCTCGGCCCCTTGACTTTCACACGCCGGTGCCGCATTAGCAGCGCACCCGGCGGGATGATCCTGCCGGGTTTGGTTTTGAATGACACCCAAAGGGTGCGCTGTTCGAGGTGGCCGATCCGGCCGGAAACACCCGCAAGGCGGGGACCACAGAGCGCGGAAACGAAAAGGAAATGCGATGTTTGCGGTCCTCAAGACCGGTGGCAAGCAGTACAAGGTGCAGTCGGGTGACATGCTCCGGGTCGAAAAGCTTGCGGCAGATGCCGGTGAGAAAGTGCAATTCAACGAGATTCTGATGCTGGGCGGCGACACGCCGGTTCTCGGTGTGCCGCTCGTGGCCGGTGCCGCAGTGCAGGCTGAAGTGATCGATCAGGTCAAGGCCGACAAGGTCATCAGTTTCATCAAGCGCCGCCGCAAGCATGGCTCGCAACGCACGCGCGGGCATCGCCAGACGCTGACCCTGTTGAGGATCACCGACATTCTGGCCTCTGGTGCCGAGGCGACCGGTGTGCGCGCCGCGACCGGATCGGTCGCCGGGGCCGCGGTGAAGGCGACGCCAGCACAAAAATCGGCAAAGGCTGGCGATGATCTGAAGCTGCTCAGCGGCGTTGGCCCGGCGCTGGAGAAAAAGCTGCACGCGGCGGGGGTTACGACCTTCGCGCAGGTCGCGGCATGGACCGAGGCAGATGTTGCTGCAATCGATGAACAACTGTCGTTCAAGGGCCGGATCGAGCGGGAAGGCTGGATCGCACAGGCAAAAGAACTGACAAAAGGCTAAGGAGAAACCAAATGGCACATAAAAAAGCAGGCGGTTCATCCCGTAACGGTCGTGATTCTGACGGCCGCCGTCTTGGCGTCAAGAAATACGGCGGTGAAGCCGTGATTTCCGGAAATATCCTCGTGCGTCAGCGTGGCAACACCTTCTGGCCCGGCCTGAACGTGGGCGAAGGCAAGGACCACACGCTCTTTGCGGTCGCCGAAGGGGCAGTGAAGTTTCACAAGGGCATGAAGGGCCGCACCTTCATATCGGTTCTGCCCGCGACAAAGGCCGCAGAGTAAGCCGACCTTAAGGTGTTTGAAACAAGAAGGGGATCGGCGAGGATGCCGGTCCCCTTTCTCGTTTGCGGCATGAATTTGCACAACCTTGCCCGAATGACTGCACAATCTCGCGATATGCCGGTTGTGCTTTGGCAAGGGGTGCCCATCTTTTTGCCATGACAGAGGCGCTGATCGGAGGAGAAGGCGCATGAAATACGAGACGATCATCAATCAACCCCTGATCGCAGCAGAGCGGTTCGATCTGCGGCCGCTGCGGCTCTCGGATTCAGGGCTCATTGCCCTGAATGCAGGTGATGCGCGCGTGGCCCGCTCCAGCAGCAACATTCCGCACCCGCTCCCGCCAGGGACGGCCGAGGCGCTGATCGCGCGCGCGCAGGCGGACGACCGAAGCGAGGATATCTGGGCCATTGACGGCACAAAATCCGGTGGTTCCGAGGTGATGGGGTTGGTCAGCCTGATGCGAGTCGATGACGGCCAGTCGGAAATCTCGTATTGGGTGGCCCCGGCCTATTGGAATACGGGCGTCGCCTCTGCGGCGGTCGAGACACTGCTTGCGGCCAATCCGCATGGCGCAAGCACGATCTTTGCGTCGGTGTTTCAGGACAATGCCGCCTCCGCCCGGGTCTTGACGAATTGCGGGTTTCGGTATCTGGGGGATGCGGAAGCGTTTTGTGTGGCGCGCGGGGCAACCGTGCCGACATGGACCTACAGCAGAAAGGCAAAGTGAGGTCCGGCCGATCTTTGCGTGAGGACAGTGCATGAAGTTTCTTGATCTCGCAAAGGTCTATATCCGTTCGGGCGGCGGCGGCGCAGGCTGTGTCAGTTTCCGCCGTGAGAAGTTCATCGAATTCGGCGGACCCGATGGCGGCGATGGCGGCAATGGCGGCTCGGTCTGGGCCGAGGCGGTCGATGGGCTGAATACGCTCATCGATTTTCGCTATCAGCAGCATTTCTTTGCCAGGAGCGGCACCCCCGGCATGGGGCGGCAGCGCACCGGGGCCAGTGGCGAGGATATCGTGCTGCGCGTCCCGGTGGGCACCGAGATCCTCGACGAGGACATGGAGACGTTGATCGCCGACATGACCACGCTGGGGCAGCGGGTGCTCTTGGCCAAGGGCGGCAATGGCGGCTGGGGCAACCTCAATTTCAAGACCAGCACCAACCGCGCGCCGCGCCGCGCCAATCCGGGGCAGGAGGGGATCGAGCGCACGCTCTGGCTCAGGCTCAAGCTCATCGCCGATGTCGGGTTGCTGGGTCTGCCCAACGCGGGCAAGTCAACCTTTCTGGCGGCCTGCTCAAACGCCCGGCCCAAGATTGCCGATTACCCGTTCACGACGCTGGTGCCCAATCTGGGGGTCGTCGGGGTGGATGAGGTGGAGTTTGTCGTCGCCGATATTCCGGGCCTGATCGGCGGCGCGCATGACGGCAAGGGCCTCGGAGATCTTTTTCTGGGCCATGTCGAACGCTGTGCGGTGCTGTTGCATCTGGTCGATGGCACCTCGGCGACGATCGCAGAGGACTACCAGACCATCCTCACCGAACTGGAACTCTACGGCGGCGATCTGGCAGCCAAGCCGCGGCTGACGGCGCTGAACAAGATCGACGCGCTTGACGAGGAGGAGCGGGCCGTGGCACGGGCCAAACTGCAAGAGGCGGCAGACGGTCCGGTGCTGATGATGTCGGGTGTCACCCGAGAGGGATTGACCGAAGTCCTGCGGGCGCTGCGCGGCAAGATCGACGACGACCGGTTGCGCCACAAGGTGCGGGCAGAGGATGACGAGGCATCGTGGCAACCGTAATCAAGGCCAGACGGCTGGTGATCAAGATCGGCTCGGCGTTGCTGGTGGACCGCGCCACCGGGGCGCTGCGCGAGGCCTGGCTGGCCTCGCTGGCCGAGGACGTGGTGCGTCTGCGCAACCGGGGCACTGATGTGATTCTGGTGTCGTCCGGCTCAATCGCGCTCGGGCGCGGGGTGCTGGGCCTGCCGATGACCGATCTGACGCTGGAGCAATCGCAGGCGGCGGCGGCGGTGGGACAGATCCGGCTGGCCGCGGCCTATGACCGCGCTCTGGGCGCGCATGGGATCACCGCGGCGCAGGTGCTGGTCACGCTCGAGGACAGCGCCGACCGGCGGCGCTATCTCAATACCCGCGCCACGCTGGAGCAGCTCTTGCGTCTGGGTGCCGTGCCGATCGTGAACGAGAATGACACCGTGGCGACCGACGAGATCCGCTATGGCGACAATGACCGGATGGCGGCGCAGGTGGCGGTGACGGCGGGGGCGGATCAGCTGATCCTGCTGTCTGACGTGGACGGATTCTATACCGCCAATCCGGCGCAGGATCCGGGCGCCCGGCGCTTTGACGTGATCGAGACGATCACGCCGGAGATCGAGGCGATGGCGGGGGATGCCGGATCGGGACTGTCGAAAGGCGGCATGAAGACCAAGCTGATGGCGGCCAAGACCGCCACCGCGGGCGGCTGTGACATGGCGATCACGCAAGGCAATGTCCTGCATCCCGTTCAGGCGCTGGAGGAGGGGGCGGCGGCGACATGGTTTCTGGCGCAGGGCGATCCGCAGCAGAAGCGCAAGGCCTGGATCGCGGCGATGAAGCCCAAGGGGCGGGTCAATGTCGATGCGGGGGCCGCGCGGGCGCTGGCCCGTGGCAGCAGTCTCCTGCCCGCCGGGGTGACGGGCGTCGAAGGCCGCTTTGGCCGTGGCGATCCGGTCGAGGTGGCCGATGAGACCGGGCGCGTTCTGGGGCAGGGCCTGACCCGCTATGACGCGGCGGACGCGCTGCGGATCCGGGGGCTGCGTCTGGATCAGATCGAGCCGGTGCTGGGCTATCCGCAACGCGGGCCCTTGATGCATCGCGACGATATGGCATTCTGAGCCGGGGCGGAGGGCAGGACATGACGGACGAGACCGACATTTGCGCGCTGATGACCGAGATCGGTGCCCGGGCGCGTGCCGCGGCGGCGGACCTGGCCGTGGCCAGTGCCACCTGCAAGACCCGCGCGCTGGATGCGGCGGCCGATGCGGTCTGGGCGGCGCGGGCGGATATTCTGGCGGCCAATGAGCTCGACCTCGCCGATGGCCGCGGCAAGGGATTGTCCGAGGCGATGATGGATCGGCTGGCGCTCGATGAGGCGCGGATCGCGGGCATCGTCGCGGGGTTGCGCGCGGTGGCGGCGCAGGCGGATCCGGTGGGCGAGGTTCTGGCCGAATGGGACATGCCCTCGGGCTTGCATATCCGGCGTGTGCGCACGCCCCTCGGCGTGGTGGGGGTGATCTACGAGAGCCGCCCCAACGTGACGGCGGATGCCGGGGCGCTCTGTCTCAAATCGGGCAATGCCGTGATCCTGCGCGGTGGCTCGGAAAGCTTTCACTCCTCGCGGGCCATCCATGCCGGTCTTGTGGCTGGGTTGCGGGCGGCGGGCCTGACCGAGGATGCCATCCAGCTGGTGCCGACACGGGATCGAGCGGCGGTGCAGACGATGCTGACGATGACCGACACGATCGACGTGATCGTGCCGCGTGGCGGCAAGGGGCTTGTGGGCCTTGTCCAGCGCGAGGCGCGGGTGCCGGTCTTTGCCCATCTCGAGGGGATCGTTCATGTCTATCTCGACGCCTCAGCGGACCCCGCGAAGGCGCTGCGCGTCGTGCTCAATGCCAAGACGCGACGCACCGGGATCTGCGGCGCCGCTGAATGCCTGCTCGTGCATCGCGATGTCATGGACAGCATCGGGCGGAAGGTGATTCTGGCCCTGCTGGCCGCCGGGGTCGAGGTGCGGGGTGATGCCCGGATCCAGCGGATCGCAGGCACTGTCCCGGCGCAGGACGAGGACTGGGGGCGCGAATATCTTGACCGCATCATCGCCGCCAAGGTTGTCGATAGCCTTGACGACGCCATCGCGCATATCCGCCGCTATGGCTCCAATCACACCGATTGCATCGTGACCGAGGACGACGCCGCCGCGGCACAATTCTTTGCCCGGCTCGACAGCGCGATCCTGATGCGCAACGCCTCGACCCAATTCGCCGATGGTGGCGAGTTCGGCATGGGGGCCGAGATCGGAATCGCCACCGGCAAGATGCATGCGCGCGGGCCGGTCGGGGCCGTGCAACTGACCAGTTTCAAGTATCTGGTCGAAGGGGACGGCACGGTGCGCCCCTAGAGCGAAAGGCGCAGTCCGGTCGCGTCGAGGCTGATCGAAAGGGATGAACCTTGCTGGTCAAGGCATTCTTTCAAAGTGATAAAATTGACGGACCTCGGATCGATACCGGGCAGGGGAGTATGCCCTGAAACGGCGTTCCACAGGGTCATGTCCGGGCTCAGGATCTCTGCCTCGGCGGTGATCTGCCAGACCGGCCCGTCTTGCTGGACGATCAGCCTTCCGCCACGCGGCAAAGCCTGTTCGGCGGACAGGAGGGCCAGAAGCAGGATCTGCGCCCGGGCGCGGGAAAGCTCCCCATGTGCCGACCATTCCAGCGTCAGGCGCGGTCTGGCCCGATAATATCCGCGCGCGATGTCCTGCAGCGTCTCCGAAGCGAGCGTTTCCTGAGGACCGGCCTGTCCGAAGGCCAACCGCAGAAGCGCGAGCGTGGCTCTGGCGCCGCTGATACTGTCCCGGATCAGGGTCAATTCAGGGCTCTCGGGGGTGCCCGAAAGGTCCAGCAATTCAAGGCCATTGGCGACCGCGCCAAGAGGGCTTGCCAGATCGTGACAGATACGCGAGCCTGTCAAGGTGGCGAGGGCGAGGCGGTCTTGCGGCATGGCCAGTCTCCGGCGAGGGGCGAGATGAACAATCTGAACTCAATACTGGAACCGGGGATGCTGGTGCGGCATCCTGACCAACCCGACTGGGGCGTGGGACAGGTCCAATCCAACATCGCCGGGCGCATCACCGTCAACTTTCGTGATGCGGGCAAGGTGGTCATTGATGGTGCGCGCGTGGAACTTCTACCACTCCTTGATCCCTGATCTAGGTTAGCAAAGGGTTAACGGGTTCTTGCGGTGAGCGTTGCACTTTTCCCGCGTCTTGCCTAGAAGGCGGGGCAGAGCGCAAAGGCCATGCCAATGACCCCTCACAACCCGCTGTTTCGCGTCCAGCTTGCCCAGACCCCGGAAGACCTCATGGCGGCCCAACGGCTGCGTTACGAGGTCTTTGTCGAGGAACTTGGCGGGGATGGCGAGATGGTGGATCATGTCGCGCGACTGGAACGGGACCGGTTTGACCCCTTTTTTGACCATCTTCTCCTCGTTGATGATGCAAAGGGTGGCGAACTGATCGGGGTGTACCGGGTGCTGCGCGATGATCAAGCGGCCCGCGCCGGGCAATTCTATTCCGAAGATGAATACGATCTGACCGCACTCCAGAGCAGTGGACGCCGACTGATGGAACTCGGCCGATCCTGTCTGGCGCGTCCCTATCGTGGTGGGCGTGGCATGTATCATCTCTGGAATGCGCTGGCCCGATATGTCGCCGAACATCGCATCGAAATCCTGTTTGGTGTGGCAAGTTTTCACGGCACGGACGTGGAAAAATTGGCGCAGCCCCTGTCGCTTCTGCATCATCGGCACCTCGCCCCGTCCGACATGCGCGTGCGCGCCAGACGCGATCACTACCAGCGTATGGACCTGATCGAGGAGAGCCGTCTTGACCGGCCTGCGGCCATGCTTCAGGTGCCCGCCCTGATCAAGGCCTATCTCAGGCTGGGGGGCTATGTCGGGGACGGAGCCTATCTGGATCACGCCTTCAATACCACCGATGTCTGTCTGATCCTCGACACAGCAAACCTGACGAAAGCACAAAAAGCCATTTATACACGGGATGTTGGTGCGTGAAATTCACGTGGTTTTCAAGCGAAGCGCCGCCCGAGTTTCAGCGTGACGCGGGGCATGTCCTGCGTGTCGTCCTGCGCGGCGGACCACTTGTCCTCGTTTTGGGGCTTGGTGTTCTGGCAACGCTCGGCCTGCGGATGATCGAGGCCCCCCTCTTCAGGCTGTATCGCCCATGGACACCGTTCATTACGCAGGGGGTTTGTCGCATGGCTTTCGTGATCCTCGGAATCCGTCATGAAGTGACGGGTGCGCCGATGCTCGAACCCGGGGCCGTGGTTGCAAATCACTCCTCCTGGCTCGATATCTTTGCCCTCAATGCGTGCAAGCGGGTCTATTTCGTCTCGAAGTCCGAGGTGGCGGACTGGCCGGGGATCGGGCTGCTGGCCAAGATCACCGGAACGGTTTTCATCCGTCGCAATCCAAGGGAGGCGCGCGCACAGACGGCGGTTTTTGAACGACGTTTGCTGATCGGTCATCGGCTGCTGTTCTTCCCGGAAGGAAGCTCAACGGATGGAATGCGCGTTCTAAATTTCAAATCAACGCTTTTTCAGGCGTTCTTTAGTAAAGCTCTGTGCCATCGGCTCTATGTCCAACCAGTCAGTGTCATCTATGACGCTCCGGCGGATGTCGATCCCCGGTTCTATGGATGGTGGGGCGACATGAGCTTTGCTGAGCATCTGATGCAGGTGCTCGGAGCAAGGCGGCAGGGGCGCGTGAGGGTCATCTATCATCCGCCTCTGAAAGTTGATGATTTTCCTGGCCGCAAAGCTCTGGCGGCCGATGCCGAGGCGCAGGTGCGCGCGGGGATGCCAGCCGACAGACGCGGCGGCTGAGCTGCCGCGTGATCACGCCATGGCGGCGATCAGCCGCGCCAGCGCGGCCACAGGATCGGGCGTCTGCCAGATCTCTTCGCCCAAGGCGAAGAAATCGGTCATCGGGGCGAGGCGGCGGATCACGTCTTCCTCCAGCGCACCCTCGGCTACCACGGGCAATTCGATCATCGCGGACCACCACTCGAAAAGCTCGGACTCGGCATGGCGTCCATCATCTAGACCGGTGAGCCCGACCGGACCAAAGGCGATGTAATCCGCGCCCGCCTCGCCGGCGGTCATCCCGTCATGGCGCGAGGTTCCACAGAACGAGCCGATGATGGCATCCTCGCCCAATGTCTTGCGGGCGGTGCGCACAGAGCGCGCGGCATCGGGCAAGTGCACGCCGTCGAGGCCGAGCCGCTGCGCAAGACTGACATGGCTGTCGAGCACAAGGGCCACATCGCGGGCATGGGCTACCTCGCGGCAGGCATCGGCGGCGCGTGCGATCCGATCTTCGTCCCGGGTGGTCAGCCACAGCCTGACGCAAGCGACAGGGTGCGCATCGAGCACCGCCCCGAGCCTGTCTGGAAAACTGCTCAATTCGAATTCTGGCGGCGTGATGAGGTAGATTTGCGGTTGCTCGGTTTCGGCCATTGCGGGCCCTCCAGATGATTTCGCCTCTCATAGCGCGGGAAACGGGCTTTGACCATTGCCGCAACGGTGCTTCTTCTTGGTAAAAATACCCAAGACCGACGCTCGTCCGATGCGCTTTGGGTCAAGCGGAAAGCCCCCTAGCAAGCCCGGCGCACGACGTCTATCCTGATCTCGAAATGGGAAAGGGCAGTGTTTGGCGATTGCAGGACTGGCAGAGGGGCTGACGCGCGGGATCGAGGGCCTGAGCGATCGGGTGGGGCAGGCATTGTTCGAGCCGGTGATCCGACTGGGTGTGACTGGCCTCGCGCGCGCGGGCAAGACGGTGTTCATCACGTCGCTGGTGGCCAATCTCCTCGACCGGGCGCGGATGCCGGGGCTTCGGGCCGTCGCCGAGGGGCGGATCCTCGCGGCCTATCTTCAGCCGCAACCGGACGTGATGCTGCCGCGTTTTGATTACGAGACCCATCTTGGGGCGTTGACCGGTTCCGCGCCGCATTGGCCCGAGAGCACGCGCACGGTGTCCGAACTGCGGCTCTCACTCAGGATCAGGCCAGCCGGGCTGCTGGCGGGCGTCACCGGACCGCGGGTGGTGCATCTCGACATCGTGGATTATCCCGGCGAATGGCTGCTCGACCTCGCGCTCCTCGACAAATCCTATGATCAGTGGTCGGCCGATGTTCTGGCGCGAATCGCGCCGCGCGCCGAGGCTGCGGCCTATCTGTCGGCCGCGGTGGCGTGCAATGCGGCAGAGGCCCTCGATGAGGCCGCCGCGCAGACGCTGGCGCGGCAGTTCACAACCTACCTCGAAGCGGCGCGTTCCGCCGGATTTTATGATTGCACGCCGGGACGATTTCTCTTGCCGGGCGATCTTGCGGGGTCGCCTGTAGTCACCTTCGCGCCCTTGCCAGAGGCACCGGCGGCGAAACGAGGCAGTTTGCGGGCCGAAATGGCACGGCGGTACGAGGCCTACAAACGCGAGGTGGTGCGACCCTTCTTTCGCGACCACTTTGCGCGGATCGACCGGCAGGTGATTCTGGTGGATGCGCTCGACGCCATTCACAAGGGTCCACAGGCGCTCGAGGACATGCGCCACGCGATGGCAGAAATCCTGATCGCGTTCCGGCCGGGACGCAACGCCTTTCTCACGCAGCTTCTGCTCGGCCGACGGGTCGAGAAGATCCTGTTTGCGGCAACCAAGGCGGACCATCTGCATCATGGCCAGCACCCACGGTTGACCGCGATCATGGTCGCGCTGCTGCGCGAGGCGCGCGACCGGGCGGAATTCTCCGGGGCCCGGGTCGAGGCGATGGCGCTGGCGGCGCTGAGGGCGACCACGGAGGAGCGCGTGACGCATCACGGGCGCGACCTTGACTGCGTGCGCGGGCGGCTTCTGGAGAGCGGCAAGGAGGCGGCCTTTCATGCCGGGGAACTGCCGGACGATCCTGCCAGACTGATTGGTCCGGCGCGCAGCGGTGCCAAGACCTGGCTCGATGCCGATTACGCCGTCATGCATTTCGCGCCCGCACCGCTCAGCCTGCGTCCCGGCGAGGGGCCGCCGCATATCCGGCTCGATCGTGCAGCGCAGTTCCTGATCGGGGACCGGCTTTGAAGGTGGTGCGCGGGCATCTGTGGCATGTGCCCCGGCTGGCAGCCATTCTCTGGGCCTTCTCCCGCGCGACCCCGTGGTTGCCCATCGTCCGCAGCCGGAGCGAGGATCTGCGGACGCTCTGCGCGGTAGTGGTAAAGGGCTGGGTCCGGGTGGTGCGCGATCCGCAGGGCGTGGCGGCGTTCAGCGTCTGCGACGGGGCCATCCTGCATGCCCTCTATGTGCATCCGCTGCGCTGGCGGCAGGGCTTGGGCCGGTTGCTGCTGACACAGGCCAAGAGCGAAGCGCCGGCGTTGCAACTCTGGGTGCTGGAGGCCAATCTCGCGGCACGGCAATTCTATCTGCGTGAAGGGTTCGTAGAGGTCGAGCACGGCGAGGGCATGGGAAATGACGAGGGATTGCCGGATATCCGGATGATCTGGCGCAACCGGGGGAGCGGGGCATGAGCAAGGGACCGGTTCTGATCGAAATGGAGGGCCGCGCGTCGGCCGGTCCGGATCGGGCCCCGCCGGTGCCGGATCTGCCGGCCCCCGAAGGTCAGGTCATGCAGGGCGTGATGGCCGGTCTGGCGCGCGGTCCGTCGCGGCTGGCAAGGCTGTTCTGGGGATTGGCACTCGGGTTGACGGGGGCGGTGGTCTCGGTGGCCGCCTGGGATTTCGCCACGGGCCTGATCGCGCGGGTGCCGCTCCTGGGCTATGCGGTGGCGGCGATGGGGCTCGGGCTCCTGGCCGTGACTCTGGGGATTGCCTTGCGCGAGCTGGCGGGCTTTGCCCGGCTGGGGCGTCTCGATAGCCTGCATCGGAGGGCGGGGGCGGCGCTGGCCGAGGCGGATCTGAGCGGAGCGCAGGTAGTCGTCAAAAACGTAAAGGCGCTCTATAGCGGGCGCGGCGAGCTCCGCTGGGGTCTTGACCGTCTGGCCGGGCGCGAGGCCGAACAGTTCGATGCCGAAGCCCTGTTGGCTCTGGCCGAGACCGAGCTGCTGGTGCCGCTCGATATCCTGGCGCTGCGCGAGGTGGAGCAGGCGGCGCGGCAGGTGGCGATGATCACGGCGCTGGTGCCGCTGGCGCTGGCGGATGTGGTGGGCGCGCTGGTGTCGAACCTGCGGATGATCCGGCGGGTGGCAGAGATCTATGGCGGGCGCGCGGGATTTCTGGGCAGTTGGCGAGTGGCGCGCGCGGTGATGGCGCATCTGGTGGCAACCGGAGCAGTGGCCGTGGGCGACGATCTGATCAGCAGCGTGGCGGGGGGCAGCGTGCTGTCGAAACTGTCGCGGCGGTTCGGTGAAGGGGTGGTCAATGGCGCGTTGACCGCGCGGGTTGGTGTGGCCACCATCGAGGTCTGCCGCCCGATGCCGTTCATCCACGCGCGCAAGCCATCGGTCACTGGGCTGGTGCGGCGGGCGCTGAGCGGGCTTTTTGGACAGGGATGAGGATGTCGGATCTGACCATGGCTCTCTTCGGCTTGGCGTTTGCGGCCCTCATTCTGGTGGGCGTGCCATACCTGCTGATCTCTCATCACCGACTCAAGGCGCGGGTGGCGCGGCTTGAGGCCGGGCTTGCGGCGCGACAGGCACCGCTGCCCCTGCCGGAGAGCACGGCGCCTGACCTTGTGCCCGATATGCAAGCAGAGAGAGAGACCGTGACGGCACAAACCGGTGCCTCGGCGCCCATTTTGCCCGAAACCAAGGCGTCAGAGGTCAACGCGCCACCGCGCGCCTTCGTGCTGCGCGCCGATCGTCTGGCGGGGCTCTGGCGCTGGCTGCGCGGCAACTGGACGCTGGCGGTGGCGGGGGTGTCGCTGGCACTGGCGGGCGTGTTCATGGTGCAGTACGGCGTAGAGCAGGGATTGCTCACGCCGCTGGCGCGGATCATCGGCGCGCTGGGGCTGGGCGCTGCGCTGATCGGAGGCGGCGAGGTGATCCGCCGCCGCCACGGTGACGGCGCGCGTGCGGCGGGCGTGCCCTCGGTCCTCTCGGGGGCAGGCATCGTCACGCTCTTTGCCGCGGTGCTGGCCGCGCGCGCCCTCTATGGGCTGATCGGGCCGGGACTGGCGTTGAGCGGGCTGGTGAGCGTGGGCGCGATGGCGATCGTTCTGGGCTGGTTCTACGGCCCGGTGATGACGGCGCTCGGGTTGATCGGCGCGGGCGGGGCACCGTTTCTGGTCGGTGGCGCGTCAGAGGCTGCCTGGATGTTCTATTATTATTTCGCGCTGATTGCCGGAGTCGGGCTGGCGGTGGATGCACAGCGCCGCTGGGCCTGGATCTCGGTGCTGGCGCTGGCGGTGGCGGTGGCGGGTGCGGCGCTGCTCTATCAGGGCGGCACGGGCGGCGAGCATTACCTCGGTTTCTGGGCGTTGGCGGTTCTCCTGGCGGTGCTGGTGCCCGAGGGGCGTTTGCTGCCGCAGCACGCGGGCAATTCGCTCTCGCGCCGGCTGATCGTGGGCGGGGATTTTCCCGACTTTCCGGCACGCCTGGCGTTGGCGATGGTGGCGCTGGCCTCCATCGCGACGGTGCGTGTGGCGCTGGACACGCAACAGGCTCTGCTCGTCTGGCTGGCCTTCGGCCTGCTGGCGCTGATGCTGGCGGCGCTGCTGCTGGGCACATGGCGGGCTCCCGCGCTCGAAGATGCGGCCCTCGCGCCCGCGGTGGCGACGCTGGTTCTGGTGGCGCTCGAGGCGCTGGAGCGCGGTTCGGTCTGGGGCGGATTTCAGGCGGCGGCGGAACGCTTGCCCGAGACCCCGATTCCGCTCGCGGCCTCGATCCTCTTCGCGGGAGGGGTGGTGGCATCCTGGCTCTGCCACGGGCGGATCCGGAGCAGGGAAGCGGCGCTGGCAGACATCCTCTGGGCACTGGCGGCGGCGGTGACGGCGCCCGCGCTGGCGCTGCTGCTCGAATTGCTCTGGGCGCCCGGCGCGGTGATCGGAGGCTACGCCTGGGCGTTGCATCTGATGGCGCTGGCGGGGGTGATGGTCTGGTGGGCGCAGGGCGCGCGCGGACCCCAGGCGCGGCTCCTGGCAGCGCTCTTTGCCGGGGCGGCTCTGGTGCTGATAACGCTTGCGCTCTTCGTCATGTTGAGCAAGGCGGCTTTGACGCTGGCGCTGGCGGTGATGGTGCTGGCCACGGCGATGATCGACCGGCGGTTCGACCTGCCGCTCTTGGGTGGGCTGGCGCAGATCGGCGTGGCGGTGATCGGCTACCGTCTGGTGATCGATCCCGGTCTGGGCTGGGCGGTGCGGGAGGCCAGTCTCCTCGACGTGCTGCTGGCGCATGGCGGGCCGCTCGTGCTGCTCGCGGTGGCCTGGGGGGTGATGGCGGCGCGCGCGCGTGGCACCACGCGGGGCGTGATCGAGAGCGCGCTGTGGTCGATCCTGGCGATCCTGGTCAGTGTCCTTCTGCAACGCTGGTTGGGCAAGCCGGGAGCAATGGGCCATGCCGGGCTGGGCCTGCTGGCGGTGGTCTGGCTGGCCACGATGATGGTGCAACTTTACCGGCACAAACTGGATGGCAGTGCGCTGATGCGCGGGCTGCGTCTGCTGCTGGCGGTAGGCAGCGGGGCGGTGGCGCTGGCGAGCCTCGCCGCGCAGGCGGTGCTGACCAACCCGCTCTTCCCCGTGCTCTGGCGCAAGGAATTGGTCAGCGGGCCGCCGATCCTTGACAGTCTGGCGGCGGCCTATCTGCCGGTGGCGGCGGTCCTAGCGGTGGGCGCGTGGCGGCTCAGGCATCTACCGCGCTGGCTGCGGGGCGGGTTCGCGGTGGCCGGAGCGGCCTATGCCGCATGGTCTCTCGGGCTCGAGATCCGGCGGCTCTGGCAGGGGCGGGATCTGAGTGTGTCGGGGGTCAGCGATGGCGAGCTTTACAGCTACACGGTTGCGCTCATCGTGCTGTCCGTGCTGCTGCTGGGGCTGGCGCTGATCCGCCGCTCGGAGGCGCTGCGGCGGATGGCCATGGCGGCTGTCGCGCTGACCGTGGTCAAGGTCTTTGTCATCGACATGTCCGGGCTGGCGGGGCTGGTACGCGTCGCATCCTTTCTTGGGCTAGGCTTGTCTCTGGCGGGCCTTGCGTGGCTCAATGCCCGAATTGCGGCGCATATGGGACGCGACTAGCGCAGTTTCGGGACGCCGCCGGGATGGGTGGAGCGCTCGACGACGCCCGCGCGCAAGGACCGCCCGATGCGATGCGCGAGGTCTGACCATGCGGCGGCCTGCGCGGGGGGCAGTTCGCGTGCAAGAACGGCATCAAACAGTGCGAGCCAGATCGAGAACATGCCCGGCTGCACATTGCGCGCCTTGACATGGGCCGCCATCGGGCTGCCGTCATAGCAGCGCTCGTGCAGGATCGAGTTGGCCCAGAAATCGGCCACCTTGGCCTCATGCGCGGGCCAGTCGGTGACATGCACGGCAAAGACCGGACCAAGGCCGGGATGGGCGCGCACGGCAGCATAAAAGGCCGCAACAACCCGCTCGATCTCGGCGCGGGTGACGGGAAAACGCGGGGGCAGGGCAGCTTCGGTCATGCCACAGAGATGCGCCTCTCCGCCGCCATAGGCAAGAGCGCGGCGGTCGCCGAAATCCTTTCAAGAGTTCGGCCCGCTTTCTTTTCAAGAAAGCGAGCGTTGCGCCTCTGGACGCTTGGCGGGCGCGCGCCTATAAGGCGGCGCATGATCCATGCCATCGCGATCATCATTCGAATTACATGCCCGGCGCTCTGAGACAATCGAGCCGCCGGGACATCGGGCGTTCGAGCCATCGCGCCACCCAACCATGAATCCCAGACCTGACGAAGGACGCCGCCCATGTGCGCCGATATGCCCGATTACAAGGACACGCTGAACCTGCCCGAAACCGATTTCCCGATGCGCGCGGGCCTGCCCGTGCGCGAGCCCGAATGGCTGGCCCGATGGGAACGCATCGGCGTCTATGAGCGCCTGCGCGAGCGGAGCGCGGGCCGCAAGCCCTTCACGCTCCATGACGGCCCACCCTATGCCAACGGGCATCTGCATATCGGGCACGCGCTGAACAAGATCCTCAAGGATATGGTGGTGCGCAGCCAGCAGATGATGGGGTGCGATGCGCGTTATATCCCTGGCTGGGATTGTCATGGCCTGCCGATCGAGTGGAAGATCGAAGAGCAATACCGCGCCAAGGGCCGCAACAAGGACGAGGTGGATGTCGTTGATTTCCGTCAGGAATGCCGGAAGTTTGCCGAGGGCTGGATCGACATCCAGCGCGAAGAGTTCAAGCGTCTGGGCATCACCGGCTGCTGGGATCGTCCCTACCTCACCATGGATTTCCGCGCCGAGCGGATCATCGCGGAGGAATTCCAGAAGTTCCTGATGACCGGCGTGCTCTATCAGGGGTCAAAGCCCGTGATGTGGTCGCCGGTGGAGAAAACCGCGCTCGCAGAGGCGGAGGTGGAGTATCACGACAAGGAGAGTTTCACCGTTTGGGTGAAGTTCAGAGCGTATGGAGCGGGTGACTTCGACTTCAATGGGCATTCCCGCGAAGATTGGTTGGCGATGCAGGCTCATCCTTCCTATTCAAGTGTTAGGGTTAGCGAGAATCCTCAGGGTATCGAAAGAACCGTTAAATTCATGAAGGAAAGGGCTGCTGAATGGCAACACAAGCTAGATACTCGTATTCAAAATGAGGGCACGAATTTTCTTTCTCTGAAAGATGCTATTGTCGTCATATGGACAACGACTCCCTGGACCATGCCTTCGAACAGGGCCGTGGTTTATGGCGCGGGCATCTCCTATGGCCTCTACCAAGTTACCGCGACGCCCGAGGAATGCTGGGCCGCAGTCGGCGATAAATTCATCCTCGCCGACACGCGCGCCGAGGATGTGATGAGCCGTGCGCGGCTGGATCCGTCTATGTATACCCGCGTTCGCGATGTGAGCGCGGAAGAATTGTCGTCCATCTCCTTGCTCCACCCCCTTGCCGGTGTCGAAGGCTCGAATGGCGAATGGGACGACCCCCGCGATTTTCGCGCCGCCGATTTCGTGACCGACGAGGAGGGCACCGGTTTCGTTCATTGCGCGCCCTCGCACGGGATGGAGGAATACGAACTGTACCGTGATCTGGGGATGCTCGAGCAGGTCATCACCTATAACGTGCTTGACGACGGCTCCTTCCGGCCCGATCTGCCGTTCTTCGGTGGCGCCCATATTCTTGACCGCAAGGGCAAGGAGGGCAATGCCAACAAGGTGGTGATCGACAAGCTGATCGAGGTGGGAGGCCTTCTGGCGCGCGGCAAGATCAAGCATTCCTATCCGCATAGCTGGCGCTCCAAGGCGCCGGTGATCTATCGCAACACGCCACAATGGTTTGCCGCCATCGACCGGCCCGTGGGCGACGGGCAGGACCAATACGGCACCACGATCCGCGAGCGCGCGTTGCGCTCGATTGACGCGTTGGTGACTTGGACACCCAAGACCGGGCGCAACCGGCTCTATTCGATGATCGAGGCGCGGCCCGATTGGGTGCTTTCGCGGCAACGTGCCTGGGGTGTGCCGCTCACCTGTTTTGTGAAGAACGGCGCGCAACCCACTAACCCGGAATATCTTTTGCGCAACGAGGAGGTCAACACCCGCATCCTTGCGGCGTTCGAGGCCGAGGGTGCGGATGCGTGGTACAAGGCGGGAGCCAAGGAGCGTTTCCTCTCGGGCATCGTCAACCCCGACGACTGGATCAAGGTCGATGACATTCTCGATGTGTGGTTCGATTCCGGCTCGACCCACGCCTTCGTGCTGCGCGACCGGGAAGATGGCAGCGCGGACGGCATCGCCGATCTCTACCTTGAGGGCACCGATCAGCATCGCGGCTGGTTCCATTCCTCGATGTTGCAGGCCTGCGGCACGATCGGCCGCGCGCCCTATCGCGGCGTGCTGACGCATGGCTTCACCCTCGACGAGAAGGGCAACAAGATGTCCAAGTCGCTGGGCAACACGGTCGCCCCCGAGGAGGTGGTCAAGCAGTATGGCGCGGATATCCTGCGGCTCTGGGTGGCGCAGGCGGATTATACGGCCGACCTGCGGATCGGGGCGGAAATCCTCAAGGGTGTGGCCGACAGTTACCGTCGCCTGCGCAACACGCTGCGCTTCCTGCTGGGCGCGCTCGCCCCGTTCTCGGAGGCAGACCGGGTGGCGGTATCAGAGATGCCCGAACTGGAGCAATGGGTGCTGCACCGTCTGGCAGAACTCGATCACACGGTGAGGAAAGGCTATGAAACATATGATTTTCAAGGCGTGTTCCAGCATATCTTCAACTTTTGCACGCTCGATCTGAGCGCCTTCTACTTCGATATCCGCAAGGATGCGCTCTATTGCGATGGTGATACGCCGCGCCGCCGGGCCGCGCGCACGGTGATGGACTTGCTGTTTCACCGGCTGACCACATGGCTCGCCCCGATGCTGGTCTTCACCATGGAGGAGGTCTGGTTGTCGCGCTTTCCGGATGCAGATGGCTCGATCCATCTGACGGACATTCCCGAGACCCCCGCGGCGTGGCTGAATGAGCCGCTGGCGGCGAAATGGGCCATGGTGCGCACCGCGCGGCGCGTCGTGACGGCGGCGCTCGAGGTGCAGCGGACCGACAAGGTGATTGGCGCTTCGCTGGAGGCGGCCCCGGTGGTGCATGTCCGCGACCCCGAGATGCTGAGCGCGCTGAAATCGGTCGATTTCGCCGATATCTGCATCACCTCCGATCTGGTGCTGACCAGCGATCCGCGCCCGGCAGAGGCATTCCGTCTGCCCGAGGTGGACGGGGTTGGTGTGGTCTTTGAAAAGGCAGAGGGGCAGAAATGCCAGCGCTGCTGGAAGATCCTGCCCGATGTCGGCCATCACCGACATCCCGGCACCTGCAAGCGGTGTGACGAGGCGCTCGGCTGACCATCAAACGTTGCAGAGCGACACGGCGTTGGATCATGGGTATTTAGACCAAGAAGAAGATGAAGAGATCTTTCTTCTTGGTCTAAATACCCTCTTTCGGCGCTGCGGTGCTACTGCCGCTCTTCGGCCTTGGCACGGTTCCAGAGCGCGTCCATTTCGGCAAGATCGGACTCGCCGGGCGTTTTCCCTATGTCGGCAAGCAAGGCCTCGATCCGCTCGAAGCGCCGGGTGAATTTCGCATTCGCGCGGCGCAGCGCGGTTTCGGGGCAGACCTGCATGTGCCGTGCGAGATTGGCCATCACAAAGAGCAGGTCGCCGAATTCCTCCTCGATCTTGTCATGTGGCAGGCTCGCCGCCGCTTCGTGCAGTTCGGCCACCTCTTCGGTGATCTTGTCGAGCACCTGTGCCGTCTGCGGCCAGTCGAACCCGACGCGCGCGGCGCGCTTCTGCAACTTGACCGCGCGCAGCAGCGCCGGCAGGCCAAGCGCCACGCCGTCGAGCGTGCCAACTCTGGCCTGCGCTGCGCGCTCGGCGGCCTTGATCGCCTCCCAGTCGCGGGTCTGTTGCTCGGCCGACTTGTCGCGGCTCTCGTCGCCAAAGACATGCGGGTGGCGCGCGACCATCTTGTCGGCGATGGCGCGGGCCACATCCTCTATGTCGAACAGTCCACGATCCTTTGCGATCTGAGCGTGAAAGACGACCTGTAACAGAAGATCGCCCAATTCGCCGCGCAACTCCTGCCAGTTTTCCTGATCAATGGCGTCGGCCACCTCATAGGCCTCTTCGATCGTGTAGGGGGCGATGCTGGCGAAATCCTGTTCGATGTCCCAGGGGCAGCCCGACGCCGGGTCGCGCAGCCGGGCCATGATGGCGATGAGGCGCGGCACGCCGCCCTCGGGGTCGTGAAGAAGCCTGTCGTCGGGCATTGCGGATGTCTCGTCTTTGGAGTTGAGTGAACCCTGACCTGTCAGGAAAGGGATGTCCAGAGATGGCCGTGATCAACCGCATAGCGGGCTTTGACGAGGAAATGACGGCCTGGCGCAGGCATCTGCATGCCAATCCCGAAATCGGATTCGACTGCCATGCGACGGCGGCCTTCGTGGTGGCGCGGCTGCGCGACTTTGGCATCACCGAGATCGAGACGGGCATTGCGACAAGCGGCGTGGTTGCGGTGATCGAGGGGCAGGGGGAGGGCCCCTGCATCGGGCTGCGTGCGGATATGGACGCGCTGCCGATGACCGAGACGACGGGGCTTGATTATGCCAGCACGGTGCCGGGGCGGATGCATGCCTGCGGCCATGACGGGCATACCACGATGCTGCTTGGCGCGGCAAAGTATCTGGCGGAGACGCGCAATTTCAGGGGCCGCGTTGCGCTCATCTTTCAGCCCGCCGAGGAGGGGCCGGGCGGGGGCAAGGTGATGGTCGAGGAGGGGGTTCTCGAGCGTTACGGGATCGATCAGGTTTACGCGCTCCACACGCTGCCGGGCGTGCCCGCGGCCACGTTCGAGACGACGCCGGGGCCGATCATGGCGGCCGTCGATACGCTGCATGTCGAGGTGATCGGGCAGGGTGGCCATGGGGCGATGCCGCATGAGACCCGCGATCCGGTGGTGGCGGCGGTGGCGATCGTGCAGGCGATCCAGACGATCGTCAGCCGCAACCGCAATCCGCTCGATGATCTGGTGATCTCGGTGACGCAGATCCACACTGGCACGGTCGATAACGTGATCCCCGGAACGGCCTATATCAACGCCACGATCCGAAGCTTTACCGCGGAGGTGCAGGAGATGGCGCATCGGCGGTTGCGCGAGGTGGCCGAGGGCACGGCGGCGGCTTACGGCGTGCGCGCCGAGGTGCGGATCGAAATCGGCTATCCGGCGACGTTCAACGATGCGTCCAAGGTTGCCTTTGCGGCCCAGGTGGCGCGCGAGGTCGTGGGAGACGGGGCCGTGATCGCGGACCGCCCGCGCGAGATGGGCGCCGAGGATTTTTCCTACATGCTGCAAGAGCGGCCCGGCGCCTATCTCTTTCTGGGGCAGGGCGCGGGGTCGGGCCTGCATCATCCGGGCTTCAACTTCAACGATGCGGTGGCGCCGGTCGGCGCGTCGTTCTTTGCGCGTCTGGTCGAGCGGGCGCAGCCGCTGGGCTGAGCGCACAGGTTCAGGCGTTGGCTTCGCGGATCTTGGCGGCGGCGTCCTTGTCATAGGCAATCCCGGACTTGTCAAAGAGCGCGTCCAGTTCCCCCGAAAGCGTCATTTCGGTGATGATGTCACAGCCGCCCACGAACTCGCCCTTGACATAGAGCTGCGGAATCGTCGGCCAGTCGGAATAGTCCTTGATGCCCTGACGGATTTCGGCGTCGGCGAGCACGTTCACATCGGTGAAATCGACGCCCATATAGTTGAGCACGCCCGCTACACGAGAGGAAAAACCGCATTGCGGCATCGCCTTGGTGCCCTTCATGTAGAGCACCACGTCATTGGACTTCACGGTCTGATCGATACGGGTCTTGGCGTCGGTCATCATCTGTTTCTTCCTGTCTGGCGGGGCCTGATCAATCTGGCGCCTTGGTGGTCAGGGCAAGGGCATGGATCACGCCGCTTGGCCCGTCCATCTTGCCTTTGAGCGCGGCATAGACAACCCTTTGCTGCTGCACCCGGTTGAGGCCCCGAAAACTTTCATCGATCACTTCGGCGGAAAAATGCACACCGTCATCACCGTCTACATTGATCCTGGCATTTGGCAGGGTTTCGCGGATCATCGCTTCGAGATCAGAGGCGAGCAAGGCCATCGGGCATCTCCGTGTTGTCTGTCACTGACGATTTAGAACGCACCCGGCCCGAGTGCAAGAGACACCGCAGCCCCGACTGCCGAACCGGGCACATTTCGACCTGGGTCAAAGACCCCGATGGCGGCGCATTGGTGGTGCTGCGCCACTGGTCCTGGCGTGCGGCCGGTCAGATCTCCTCGCCCTTTTTCAGCAGGTCGTCGAGGAGCGCGCGTTGCAGCGCGCCGCTGTCGCCGCCACCATATTGAAGCGCCCCCCCCGAGTAGAGCGTGCCATAACTCTGTGCCAGATTGACCACCTGTCCAAGGCCGGAAATGAACTCTTTCTTTTCCAGCGGCGAGAGCGGGTGAATGAAGGCGGACCACAGGATATCCTTGGCGATGGCATAGCGGGCGTCGAGCGCGGTGTCGAAATTGGCCTGCATGACACGGGTGACATCCGCGGGGGTCAGGTCGTCGGTCTTGGCGACCGGGGTGATGGCGCGCATCCGGTCGGCGGCGGCATCGGTGACGATGAGCACCTGCACCTCGTTGATCGTCAGTTGCCAGACGCTGCCATTACTCTGCGCCTCGGGATCAAGCGCGCGGATGATCTCGTCGAGCCGGTCCAGCGTCATCGGGGCTTCGGGTTCGGGGTCCGGCGTGGTGTCCTGCGCCATGGTCACAACCGGCAGCATGACGAGGCAGAGGGCGGGCAACAGACGAAGCATGGTGGATCCTTTCCGAGGGCTCCACCAGAGCCTGCCACAGCGCGTCTCGTCCCGCCATGCCGCTCCGCAAAACGTGAAGCTGCGTGTGGGTCAGTCGAAGGTCGCGCCAAAGGTGAGGCGAAAGATGTCCGATAGCATAGCCAAAGGTGCCTCGCACCGGCCAAAGCGCACCTTGTCACCGCTGAACCGGCCGACGCTGGTCAGCGGCACGCCAGCCCGCGCGGCGGTGGTCATCAGCGCCTCGGCCTGATCAAAGTCGCAGGCAATGAGATAGCGCGCCTGATCCTCGGCAAAGAGGGCCGCTGTGGCCTCGGTGACGAGATGAATGCCGACACCCGCTGCTTCGGCCATCTCGAAGGCGGCAAGGGCCAGTCCCCCATCGGAAAGGTCGGTGCAGGCCTCGATCAGCGCGTAATTGGAACGGATGAAGTCGCCATGACGCCTTTCGGTGGCAAGATCGACGGGCGGGGCGTCGCCCTCTGCACGGTTGAACACCTCTGCCAGAATCGCGGATTGGCCCAGATGGCCATGGGTTTCGCCCACAAGGAGCGCCACATGCCCCTCGCGCGCCTTGCCCGTGATGGCGGTGGCCGGGTCGCGGATGATGCCGACCGCGCCGATGGTTGGCGTGGGCAGGATCGCCACTCCGTCAGTTTCGTTGTAGAGCGAGACATTACCCGACACGATCGGCATGTCGAGCGCCGCGCAGGCCGCGCCGATGCCCTTGATTGCACCGACAAATTGCCCCATGATTTCGGGCTTTTCGGGGTTGCCGAAGTTGAGATTGTCGGTGGTGGCAAGCGGCACGGCCCCGAGGGCCGAGAGGTTGCGATAGGCCTCGGCCACGGCCTGTTTGCCGCCCTCGACCGGGTTTGCCGCCACATAGCGCGGCGTCACATCAGAGGTGAAGGCGAGCAACTTGTCGGTGCCATGCACCCGGATGAGGCCAGCGCCCCGACCGGGTGTGCGGGCACTGTCGGCCATGACCATCGTGTCATATTGTTCATAGACCCATTGCCGCGAACAGTAATTGACCGAGCCGATCAGCGCCTTTAGCCCGTCGATCGGATCGACATGCGGCACCGAGGCTGGATCAAGCGGCGTGGCGGGGGCGGTTTCCAAATAGGGCCGATCATATTCAGGCGCCGATCCCGCAAGCATCGCAAGCGGCAGATCGGCCTTGACCGCGTTGCCCTGAAGGATGAGAAAGCGGTCCTCGGCGATGGTCTCGCCGACGATGGCAAAGTCGAGATCCCATTTTTCGAAGACCGCGCGGGCCTCGGCCTCCAGTTCGGGGCGCAGCACCATCAACATGCGCTCCTGGCTCTCCGAGAGCATCATTTCATAGGCGGTCATGCCCTCTTCGCGTTGCGGCACAGCATCGAGTTGCAGCCTGACGCCAAGCCCGCCCTTGTCGCCCATTTCCACCGCCGAACAGGTCAGGCCCGCCGCTCCCATGTCCTGAATCGAGATCACGGCACCCGTGGCCATCAATTCAAGGCAGGCTTCCATCAGGCGTTTTTCGGTGAACGGATCGCCCACCTGCACGGTGGGGCGCTTTTCCTCGATGCTGTCATCGAATTCAGCCGAGGCCATGGTGGCGCCGCCCACCCCGTCACGTCCCGTCTTGGCCCCGAGATAAACCACCGGCATGCCCACGCCCGAGGCGGCAGAGTAGAAGATCTTGTCGGCATCAGCCAGCCCTGCGGCAAAGGCATTGACCAGGCAGTTGCCGTTATAGGCGGGATCGAACCGCACCTCACCCCCGGCGCAAGGCACGCCAAAGCAGTTGCCATAGCCGCCGATGCCCGCCACCACGCCATGCACGAGCTGGCGCGTCTTGGGGTGCGATACCGCGCCGAAACTGAGCGAATTCATCGAGGCGATGGGGCGCGCGCCCATGGTGAAGACATCGCGCAGGATCCCACCCATGCCGGTGGCGGCGCCCTGATAGGGCTCGATATAGGACGGGTGGTTGTGGCTCTCCATCTTGAACACGATGGCCTGGCCGTCACCGATATCCACCACGCCCGCGTTCTCACCCGGACCGCAGATCACCTGGCTTCCGGTGGTGGGCAGGGTGCGCAACCATTTCTTTGAGGACTTGTAGGAACAATGCTCGTTCCACATCGCAGAAAAGATGCCGAGCTCGGTGAAAGTTGGCGTGCGCCCGATAATCTCGAGAACGCGCGCATATTCCTCGGGCTTGAGGCCATGCGCCGCGACCAACTCTGGCGTGATGGACGGTTCCTGCATGCGAGCGACCCTTCAACACTGTGAATGCGCGCGTCTTAAAGCATGGCAGCGGCGGGGGGAAGGGGCGCTGAGTCGGTGTTGCGGAACGATCGCGGCGCCGCAAAGCTGATCGCCATGCCCAAACTTGAGGCACGTCAAAAAAAGAGGCCGAGCACTAAGCTCGGCCCAAGTCCAACAGGGAGGTATGAAAATGACGGCCTTTCGGTAATCATTCTCATGACGCGCAGGTAAGGCCCCACTTCCAACCGATCAAGGGAAATAATGCCGCAACTGCAACATGGCCGTTATGCGAAACGCGCATATCTGGTGGACAACGTGCTGACAATGTCAGCCAACTGCCTGATCCTTAATCCCTTTCCGATAGTTGGATATTTCGTCCTGGATGAAATCCCGAAAGGCCGCGATCCGCTTGGATTGGCGCAATTCCTCGGGATAGGCGAGAAAGACCGGCACTTCGATCGATTGCACATCAGGAAGAACGCGCGCCAGTTGCGGCAGATCGTGAATCACATAGTCGGGCAGAACCCCAACGCCAAGATCCTGAAGGACGCCTTGCAGCACGCCGAAGTAGTTGTTCACCGTCAGCAGCGACTGGATATCGTTGGTCATCAATTCGTTGACCAGCATCGCCGCCGCACCCACCTGGGCCGAGCGCGGATTCTGACAGATCAGCCGATGAAACTGGAGGTCTTCGGGTGTTTCAGGTGTGCCGTTCTTTTCGAGATAGCTTTTTGTGGCAAACAGGCACATGTGAACGCTCATCAGGCGTTTGCGGATGAGGTCTGCCTGTGACGGTTCCTTCATGCGGATGGCGACATCGGCTTCGCGCATCGGCAGATCGAGCACGCGCTCTTCGAGCATGAGGTCAATCTTGAGATCGGGGTATTTTTCATAGAGCTTGCGCAGGCGCGGCGCGAGCCAGAGCGTGCCAAAGCCGGTGGTGGTCGTCACCCGCAATTCGCCGAACACTTCTTCTTCGCTGTCGCGAATCCGGGCGGTGGCTGTCTCAAGCCGCTTGAGCATGGCGCGGGTGGCGTCAAACAGCAACTCGCCCTGCTCGGTGAGAATCAGCCCGCGCGCATGTCGGTGAAAGAGCGTGGCGTTGAGCGACTCTTCCAGCGCGCGAATCTGGCGACTGACGGCGGATTGCGACAAATGCAGTTGATCACCGGCATGGGTGAGGCTGCCCGCATCCGCCACTGCGTGAAAGATTCTGAGTTTATCCCAATCCATGACGCTAACTTTCTGAGGAAATTCGTGTCCCGAACGCAATAGCAGATAATACTTGTCAGGCTATAGGAAAGGGCCGTGCAAATGACGAAATTCTGCTTGGTAGGTCATAAATTATGACCTAATATTGCCTTATATTGAGGCATGACCCTCAAACAGGGGAGGCAAGGATGACCACGCAAAAAGTGACGCTGAACGACCGCTTTGATCTGGAGAAATCGCCGGTTCTCCTGAACGGAACGCAGGCTCTGGTGCGTCTGATGCTGATGCAGGCGGCGCGCGACCGGGCGGCTGGACTGACGACTGCGGGATATGTCACCGGCTATCGCGGTTCGCCTCTCGGGGCGGTGGATCTTCAGATGCGCCGGGCAGAAAAGGTTCTGGCTGCCGCCAATGTCCGCTTTCAGGAAGGGCTGAACGAGGATCTTGCGGCCACTGCGCTCTGGGGCACGCAACAGGCAGAGTTGCGCGGCGAAGGGAAGTATGACGGCGTCTTTGGCCTCTGGTATGGCAAGGGACCGGGGGTGGATCGCTCGGGCGATGTCATGCGCCATGCCAACATGGCGGGGACATCACGTCATGGCGGCGTGTTGATGGCCATGGGGGACGACCATACCGGCGAATCCTCCACCGTGCTGCATCAGAGCGAATGGGCGCTGATCGATGCCTATATGCCGGTGGTAAGCCCGGCAGGCGTGCAGGAAATCCTCGATTTTGGCATCTACGGCTATGCGCTCAGCCGCTTTTCCGGCCTCTGGGTGGGCCTCAAGACAATGAAGGACACGGTTGAGGCGACGGCGGTGGTGGATGGCCGCCCCGACCGGATGCAACTTGTCATGCCCGAGTTTCCGATGCCCGAGGGCGGGTTCAACATTCGCCTCATCGACACGCCGCATGCGCAAGAGGCGCGGATGATCGACTACAAGCGCTTTGCCGCCGAGGCGTTTTCCCATGCCAACCGGATGGACCGGCGCATGCTGGGCAAACCGGGGGCCAAGATCGGCCTGGTTGCGGCGGGCAAGAACTGGCTCGATCTGGTTCATGCGCTCGATCTGCTGGGGATCGACGCGACCGAGGCCGAGCGGCTGGGGATCACCACCTACAAGATCGGGCAGACCTTTCCGCTCGACATGCAGGGATTTCACGACTGGGCCGAAGGGCTGGACCTGATCGTCGTGGTCGAGGAAAAGCGCAAGCTGATCGAGGTCCAGATCAAGGAAGCAATCTTTGACGACCGCCGCGGGCGCCGTGTCTATGGCTGGTACAAGGGCGGCGCGGGCGGCATGCATCGCGAGGAATTGTTCCCGACGCGCGGTGCGCTTGACCCGATCTGGATTGCCCAAAAACTGGGCGACATCCTGATCGAGGAGGGGCGTGGCACCGACCGGATCAAGGCGGGGCTGGCGAAGATCGACGAGGCGAGGGCGGGGGACAATGCCCAGGAGATCGCCACGCGTTTGCCGTTTTTCTGCTCGGGCTGTCCGCACAACACCTCGACCCGCCTGCCCGCAGGCGCCCGCGCCTATGCCGGGATCGGCTGTCACTACATGGTGCAGTGGATGGACCGCGAGACGACCGGATTCACCCATATGGGCGGCGAGGGTGCGAACTGGATCGGCGAGGCGCCGTTTTCAACCCGCAAGCATGTCTTTCAGAATCTGGGGGACGGCACCTACAACCACTCGGGCGTACAGGCGATCCGGGCCGCGCTCGCCGCGGGCACGACGATCACCTACAAGATCCTCTACAACGATGCCGTGGCGATGACCGGCGGACAGGCCAATGAGGGCGGGCTCGATGCCCCGCGTATTGCAGCCGAATTGCTGGCCATGGGCGTGAAACATTTGGTGGTGGTCCATGACGAGAAAGAGGAAATTGACGTCAAGTCCTTCCCGCAAGGTATTGAATTCAAGGAACGCGCTGACCTGATGGCGGTGCAGGAGCGGCTGTCGATGATCGAGGGGGTCAGCGTCATTCTCTACGTTCAGACCTGCGCCGCCGAAAAACGCCGACGCCGCAAGCGCGGCAGCTTTCCCGATCCCGACCGCCGGGTCTTCATCAATACCGATGTCTGCGAGGGCTGCGGCGATTGCGGGGTGCAGTCGAACTGCGTCTCGATCGTGCCGGTGGAGACCGAACTGGGGCGCAAGCGGGCGATCGACCAGTCGAGCTGCAACAAGGATTTCAGTTGTCTCAAGGGGTTCTGCCCGTCTTTTGTGACGCTCGAAGGGGCAAAGATCCGCAAGGACAGCACCGCCGATCTGACCCTGCCCGAGATGCCAGAGCCTGTCGTGCCGCGGATCGACGGCACCTGGAACGTGGTCATCACCGGCGTGGGCGGTACCGGCGTTGTCACCATCGGCGCAGTCATGGCGCAGGCGGCGCAGATTGATGGCAAGGGCGCCGGCATGATGGAGATGGCAGGCCTCGCGCAGAAAGGGGGCGCGGTGCATATTCACTGCCGTCTGGCGGAAAACCCCGAAGATATCAGCGCCATTCGCGTGGCAACAGGCGAGTGCGACGCGCTGATCGGGGGTGATCTGGTGGTCTCTGCGGGGGCCAAGACGCTGGGGCTGACCCGGGCCGGGCAGACCGGCGCGGTGGTCAACAGCCATGAAATCATCACTGGCGACTTCACCCGCGATACAGAGTTTTCGCTGCCAACCGACCGGCTCAAACTGGCATTGGAGGCGCGGTTGCGCGATGCGGTGCAGTTGTTTGATGCCTCCGATCTGGCCAAGGCGGTGATGGGCGATTCGATCTATTCCAACATGATGGTCTTTGGCGCCGCCTGGCAGCGCGGACTTGTGCCGTTGAGCCGCGCGGCGATAAGCGAGTCGATCCGGCTGAATGGCGCTGCCGTCGCTGCCAATCTGCGCGCGTTCGAGATTGGTCGCTGGGCCGCGCTCTATCCGGCAGAGGTGGACGAACTTCTGAGCGCCAAGGTCGTGTCCAAACCCCGGACGCTGGCCGAAAAGATCACTTACCGCGCCGACCACCTGAATGCCTATCAGGGCAAACGGCTGGTGAAACGCTATCTCAAGATGCTCGACGGCATTGCAGATGCGGGCGTCAAGGAGGCAGTTGCCAAGGGCTATCACAAGCTGCTGACTTACAAGGACGAATATGAGGTGGCGCGGCTGCATCTTGAGACCGCTTCCAAGGCGCGCGCCGAGTTCGGCGGCGATTTCGGGATGAAATTTCACCTCGCGCCGCCGCTTCTGTCGAAGCTGGGAAGCGACGGGCGGCCAGTAAAGCGGCAATTCGGTCCCGGAATCCTGCGCGCCTTCCGGGTTCTGGCGCGCCTCAAGGGGCTGCGCGGGACGCCGTTCGACCCCTTTGGCCGTTCCGCCGAGCGCCGGATGGAGCGCGCCCTGATCCGGCAATACGAGGCGGATATGGCCGACGTGCTGCCAAGGCTGAGCGCTGCCACGCGCGATGCCGTCATTGCCCTTGCCGAACTGCCGCTTGGTATCCGGGGCTTTGGTCCTGTGAAACAGGCCAGCGAGACCAAGGCAGCGAAGCGAAGAGAGGAACTCTTGGCGGTGATCCGGGATGGCGGGACGGGGCTGTCACGGGCTGCGGAATAGGTGTCACGAAACTGTCATGGACCGGGGTCACACCTGTCTCATCATTTTGACAGAACGCGACTCAGCCAAGGAGCGACCATGCGTCAGGACCGCCATATCGCCCGCGAAATATCCTATGCTTTTTCCGCCCAGACCAGAGGGGGACGGGCCGTCATTCGCACGATGGAGAACCTGACCGGGCGGATTGCCCTGATCAAGCGCGCGGCGGGATATGAGCGTGAGGTCGCGCAGGGCCGCGACTTCTGGCAGGTGATGGTCGAACGTTACGGGCTCAGCCTTGATGTCGTGGCGGGCAGTCTCGAGATGATCCCGCGCGACGGGCCGGTCGTGCTGATTGCCAACCATCCCTATGGTATTCTCGACGGTCTGATGATGGGGCATATCCTGAGCAGCGCACGCGGCGACTTTCGCATCATGGCGCATCAGATCTTTTCGCGCGCCACGGATCTGAGCAAGGTCATTCTGCCGATCAGTTTCGATGAAACCAAAGAGGCCCTCGCGCTCAATCTGGAAACCCGCAGGATGGCGCTCGACTATCTGCGGCAGGGAGGGGCCATCGGTATCTTTCCGGGCGGAACGGTGAGCACGGGCGCGCGGCCGTTTTCCCGGCCGATGGATCCGGGATGGCGCGGCTTCACCGCGCGCATGATCGCCAAGTCCGAGGCCACCGTGGTGCCGATCTATTTCGACGGTCACACCAGCCGTATCTTTCAAGTTGCCAGTCATCTGCATGTCACCTTGCGCATGGGTCTGCTGCTCAAGGAGTTTCGCAAGAGGGTCGATACGCCGGTGCGTGTCGTGGTGGGCAAACCGATCCCGCGCAGCGCATTGTCAGTCCATGGCGGCGATACGAAATCGCTCATGGCATTCCTGCGCGCGAGGACCTATGAATTATCGCCAAGCCCGGTTGTCACCTCTGAAATCGGGTTCGACTTCGAGTGACAGCTTTGGGCGCGGGACATGGCGGTAGGAATTTTCGACAGCGGGCTTGGCGGCCTGACGGTGTGGGATGCGGTGAGCAGGCGCTTGCCTGATGTGCCGTTCGTCTATCTTGGGGACAATGCGAATGCCCCCTATGGGGTGCGCAACCCTGATGACATTTACGCTCTGACCACGGCCTCGGTCGCGCGTCTCTTTGAGGCGGGGTGTGATCTGGTGATTCTGGCCTGCAACACGGCCTCCGCCGCCGCCCTTCGCCGCATGCAGGAATCCTGGGTGCCGAGGGACAAGCGCGTGCTTGGCGTCTTTGTGCCCCTCATCGAGGCATTGACCGAACGGCAATGGGGGGACAATTCGCCCCCGAGGGAAGTGGCGGTCAAGAACGTGGGGCTCTTTGCCACGCCAGCCACGGTGGCGAGCCGCGCATTCCAGCGCGAACTGGCGTTCCGTGCCATCGGCGTGGATGTCGAGACGCAGGCCTGCGGCGGTGTGGTCGATGCCATCGAGGAGGGCGACATGATCCTCGCCGAGGCGTTGGTGCGCAGCCATGTCGAAGCCCTGAAACGCAAGATGCCACACCCAGAGGCCGCGGTGCTGGGATGCACCCATTATCCGCTGGTGCAGGAGGTCTTTCAGGATGCGCTCGGGCCCGACGTTGTGGTCTATTCGCAGCCGGATCTCGTCGCGGAGAGCCTCGCGGATTATCTCGCGCGGCGTCCGGAAATGCGGGGACCTGGGCAAGAGGCACGCTTCCTCACGACGGGGGATCCGCGGCGCGTGTCGAACCGCGCGACGCAGTTCCTGCGCCGCCAGATCATCTTCGAGGCCGCTTGAACCGGACAGTCCTGTCCTTGCCCTTTTCACGAGAAATCCGAAAGAGAGGTCGAAATGACCCATAAGATCGCCATTCTGGGGGCGTCTGGCTATACCGGGGCCGAACTTGTCCGGCTGATCGCCACGCACCCGACCTTCGAGATCGTGGCACTTGCCGCCAATGCCAAGGCGGGGCAGAGCATGGGCGAGGTCTTTGCCCATCTGCGACATCTGAAGCTGCCCGATCTGGTGCGGATCGAGGAGATTGATTTTGCGGGCATCGACCTGTGTTTCTGCGCCCTGCCGCACAAGACCAGCCAGGAGGTGATCGCCAAACTGCCGCGCGATCTGCGGATCGTCGATCTGTCGGCGGATTTCCGGCTGCGCGATCCGGCGGAATACGCGAAGTGGTATGGCAATCCCCATGCTGCCCCCGAATTGCAGCGCGAGGCGGTCTATGGCCTGACCGAGTTCTACCGCGCCGAAATTGCCGACGCACGGCTGGTGGCGGGCACCGGCTGCAATGCCGCGACCGGGCAATACATGCTGCGTCCACTGATCGCCGCCGGGGTGATCGACCTTGATGAAATCATCCTCGATCTGAAATGCGGCGTGTCGGGGGCAGGGCGCAGCCTCAAGGAAAATCTGCTCCATGCGGAATTGAGCGAGGGCTATCACGCCTATTCGGTGGGTGGCACGCACCGCCATCTGGGCGAGTTCGATCAGGAGTTTTCTGCGCTTGCCGGTCGGCCCGTGGAGATCCAGTTTACTCCACATCTCATTCCGGCCAACCGCGGCATCCTCGCCACCGGATATGTCAGGGGCGAGGCGACCGAGATCCATGCCACACTGGCGGCGGCCTATGCCGAAGAGCCGTTCATCGTGGTTCTTCCCTTGGATGAGACGCCCAGCACGCGCCACATCCGGGGTAGCAACTTCTGCCATATCGGCGTTGTGGCGGACCGTCGTTCCGGCCGGACAATCGTCATCGCAGCGCTCGACAATCTGACCAAGGGTTCGAGCGGTCAGGCGTTGCAAAATGCCAATCTGATGTTATCTGAACCTGAGATCAGCGGCCTGATGTTGGCCCCGGTCTTTCCGTAGGAGGCGCTACCGATGAAGTCGCTCAAGAAAACCCGCCGGGTGCAGGTGATTGCGATTGCCGCGATTGCGCTGGTCGCGGCGACCGCCCTGATCGGATACGGTATGCGCGACGGTATCAATTTCTTCCGAGCCCCCTCGCAAGTTCTGGCAGAGCCGCCCGGCCCCTCCGAGGTCTTTCGGATTGGCGGGCTCGTCGAGTCGGGCAGTCTGAAACGCGGCGAGGGCGAGGTGATCCGGTTCAACGTGACCGATGGCGGTGGCGTCGTGCCGGTCACCTATCGCGGCGTCCTGCCCGATCTCTTCGAGGAAAATCAGGGGATGGTCGGCACCGGCAGCTATCGTGACGGGGTGTTCGAGGCAACCGAGATCCTCGCCAAGCATGACGAAACCTACATGCCTAAAGAAGTGATCGAGGCGCTCAAGGCACAGGGCGTCTATGTCGATCCGGCGAACGGTAGTTAAGGCCCGCGTTAACCACTTTGCCCGCAGCCTTGCATCCAAGCGATGCGAAAGGTGGGGCAGATGCAAAGCATTGAGGACATTGCCGCAGAAATCGTCGCCCGAGAGGGGGGATATGTTGACGATCCCGATGATCCGGGCGGGGCGACCAATTTTGGCGTGACGCTTGCAACGTTGCGGCGGTTGGGCCTCGATCTCACCCGCGATGGGGTGATTGATGCGGCGGATCTGCGCGCACTGACCCGCGCGCAGGCCATCGGACTTTTCGTCGATCACTATTATCATCGTCCCGGCATCGCGCGCCTGCCGGACCTGCTCCAGCCCAGCGTGTTCGACATGTATGTCAACGCCGGGGCCAACGCGGTCAAGATCCTGCAACGGCTCCTGCGCGAGATGGGGCAGACGATCGAGCTGGACGGGTTGATCGGGCCGCAGACGGAGAAGGCCGCCGCGGCGGCGGCGCGCACGGCCCCCGATCACATCGTCGATGCCTATGGGATCGCGCGGCGCAACTATTACTTTCGTCTGGCAGATGGCCGACCGGCGAGCCGCAAGTTCGCGCGCACGCAGGCGGGCGGCAAGGGCGGCTGGATCCGGCGCGCGGAGGAGTTCATAAGCCCCCGGTTTCATCTCAGTCTAGCGGACTTCAATGCACGGGTGGCGGCATGGTGATCGATATTCTCAGGGCGCTCTTTGGCGGCGGCACCAATGTGGTGCGCGAGACGGCAGAAGTATTCCGGGTCAATGCCGAAGCTGCCGATCAGCGCAACACCGAGACCCAACGCGCCGCGCTTGCGCAAATGGCAGGCGAGTTTCAGCTTCAGAATCGTGGCGCTTTCGACCGCTTCATTGACGGACTGAACCGCATACCCCGTCCGGCGATGGCGCTTGGCACCCTCGGGCTCTTTGTCGCGGCGATGGTTGATCCGCTCTGGTTTGGGGCCCGCATGACCGGTCTTGCCCTGGTGCCTGATCCGCTCTGGTGGCTGTTGGGCGCGATTGTCAGTTTCTATTTCGGGGCGCGCCATCAGGCCAAGGGGCAGGATTTCCAGCGCTCCATCGCTGCCACCATGGCGCGTGCGCCGCAGGTGGTGAGCACGATTGCGGCGCTCGATGCGCTCCGGCCCGCAAGCCCCGGCGCGGCGGATGCGGGGCCGGATTCGGGGCTGGCGCTGGCCGCCATCACGCCCTCCGAAAACCCGGCGCTTGACGATTGGCGACGCAGGGCCGCGACAATGTGATCCGGCGGACGTTGCGAATAGGATTGGCCTGCGGCAGCGTCTGTCCTATAACACTTGCATGATTACAGAACTTGGTCACTTCGCCCTCATTCTCGCCTTTTTGGTCGCTTGTTGTCAGGCGACGATCCCGCTGATTGGCGCCTATCGGAGGTGGCCCGGCTGGATGGCGCTTGCCGAACCTGCGGCGACCCTACAGTTTCTGCTGACGGCGGTGGCTTTTGGCGCGCTGATGTGGGCCTTTGTCACTTCGGATTTCTCACTCCGGCTGGTGGTGCTCAATAGCCATACCGACAAGCCGATGCTCTACAAGATCACCGGCGTCTGGGGCAATCACGAAGGCTCGATGCTCCTCTGGGTGCTGATCGTGACGCTGTTCGGCGGCGCGGTGGCATGGTTCGGAACCAACCTGCCGCCCACCCTGCGGGCGCGGGTGCTCAGCGTGCAGGCGATGATCGGGGTGGCTTTCTTTGCCTTCATCCTGCTCACCTCCAACCCGTTCCTGCGCATGGCGGTCCCCCCCTTCAACGGTCAGGATCTCAACCCGCTGTTGCAGGATCCCGGCCTCGCCTTTCATCCACCGTTTCTCTATCTGGGCTATGTCGGGCTTTCGATGACCTTCTCCTTCGCGGTCGCAGCGCTCATCGAGGGGCGCGTCGATGCAGCCTGGGGGCGCTGGGTGCGGCCCTACACGCTGGCGGCGTGGATCTTTCTGACCATCGGCATCGGCCTGGGCTCGTGGTGGGCCTATTACGAACTGGGCTGGGGCGGGTTCTGGTTCTGGGATCCGGTCGAGAACGCAAGTTTCATGCCGTGGCTCATCGCCGCCGCGCTGCTGCATTCCGCCATCGTGGTGGAAAAGCGCGAGTCGTTGAAAAGCTGGACAATCCTGCTGGCGATCCTCGCCTTCGGCTTCTCGATGGTGGGCGCATTCATCACCCGTTCGGGCGTTTTGACTTCGGTCCACGCCTTTGCCACAGACCCCGAGCGCGGGGTGTTCCTGCTCGGCATCCTGGCGGTGTTCATGGCGGGCGCGCTCACGCTCTTTGCGGCGCGGGCGAGTGTGATGCAAGCCAAGGGTGTGTTCAGCGTTCTGAGCCGTGAATCGATGCTGGTGCTCAACAACATTCTTCTCGCCGTGGCCTGTTTCGTGGTCTTTATCGGCACAATATGGCCCCTCGTGGCCGAGTTGTTCTTTGACCGCAAACTTTCGGTGGGTGCGCCATTTTTCAACGCCGCCTTCTCGCCGTTCATGGCGGGACTTGGGCTCGTGTTGCCAATTGGAGCGATGCTGCCCTGGAAACGGGCAACGCTCGGGCGGGTGCTGCGGCAGCTTGCGCCGGTGTTTGTCTTGGCCGTCGCCGTTGCAGCCTTTGCCTGGGCGTTGCAATCTGGGCGCTCGGCGCTTGGGCCGCTGGGTCTGTTCTTTGCAGCCTGGCTGATTGGCGGTGCGGGGGTTGATCTCTGGTCACGCACCGGGCTCGGGCAGGGGCGGTTCGGTCGCCTCACCCGGCTGCCGCGCGCTGATTGGGGCAAGGCGGTGGCGCATGGCGGGCTTGGCGTGACCATGGCCGGGATCGCTGCGATGATGGCCTGGCAGGCCGAGGATATTCGTGTGCTAGAGGTCGGACAGCAGTTCGAGCTATCGGGTTATGGCCTGCGTCTCGATGAGGTGCATCCCGAGCAGGGTCCGAATTACATGGCCACCAAGGCGACCTTTACCCTGAGCAAGAACGGTCAGGTGATCGCCGAGATGTTCCCCGAGAAGCGGGTCTATCCCGTGGCCGGGATGCCAACGACCGAGGCCGCGCTGAATAACGGGTTTCTACGCGATATCTACGTTGTCATCGGCGATCCGCAGGAGGGCGGCGGCTGGGCCGTGCGCAGCTACTACAAGCCGCTCGCCAACTGGATCTGGGGTGGCACCATCCTGATGGCGCTTGGCGGCTGCCTGTCGCTGAGCGACCGGCGCTACCGGGTGGCGGCGGGGGCACGCAAGCTGCCCGCCGGGGTGCCGGCGGAATGAAACGACTGATCCTGGCGCTTTGCCTCATCGCGGCCCCGGTGATGGCGGTGCAGCCCGATGAAGTGCTTGACGATCCGGCACTCGAAACGCGGGCCCGGGCGATTTCCGCCGGATTGCGGTGTCTGGTGTGCCGCAACGAGAGTATCGATGATTCCAACGCCGAACTTGCGCGTGATCTGCGGCTCCTGGTGCGCGAGCGGCTGGTGGCGGGGGATAGCGATGCAGACGCGGTGGCGTTCATCGTTGACCGCTACGGTGAATACGTTCTGCTCAAGCCACAGTCGGGGGGGGCCAATGTCCTGCTCTGGTTGGCCGGGCCGATCATGCTGGGTGTCGGCGTGCTGATGGCGGCGCTCTATCTGCGGGGGCGGGCCGGGGCCATTGAACCGGAAGTCGCACGCCTCAGCCAGGCCGAAGAGGATCGATTGCGCGAAATCCTCAAGGACTGACGCGTGGTTTCGCTTGGCCTGATGGCGCGCTTGCGCTTTGATGGCCGAAACCCCAGCGAGAGGCGCAAAACCCGTGAAAGACTATCAGACCATCACCCTGGAGATTGCCGAAGACATCGCCGTCCTGTGCCTTGACCGTGCCGACAAGATGAATGCGCTGAATGCCCAGATGCGCGCCGAAATCACCGATGCGGTCATCCTTGCCGGGCGCGAGGCGCGGGTCGTGGTGCTGACTGGCAAGGGCCGTGCGTTTTGTTCCGGGCAGGATCTGAGTGACGGGACGAGTGCCGCAACACTCGATCTGGAACGGGTGCTGCGCGAGGAATATGTCCCGATGTTGCGCGCCATCACCGACTGCCCGGTGCCGACGCTGAGCGCGGTGAACGGGCCGGCGGCGGGCGCCGGAGCCAATCTGGCCATGGCGGCGGATGTGGTGATCGCCGCCGACAGCGCCTATTTCCTTCAGGCCTTTGCCCGGATCGGACTGATCCCGGATGCAGGCGGCACCTGGGTTCTGCCGCGCCAGATCGGGATGGCCAAGGCGATGGGGGCGGCGCTCTTTGCCGAACCGATCACCGCCCGCCAGGCGAGCGACTGGGGAATGATCTGGGAAGCGGTGAGCGACGAGGGCTTTGACGCCCATTGGCGCGCCCGCGCCGCTCACCTGGCCAAGGGACCGACCCTGGCCTACGCGGCCGCAAAGCAGGCAATTCGAGAAACTTGGGACAACAGCCTCGACACCCAGCTTGACCTCGAAGCGAAACTCCAGGGTGCCTGCGGGCAGTCGCGTGATTTCAAGGAAGGACTGGTTGCCTTCCTTGAAAAACGTCTGCCGCAGTTCGATGGCCGTTAAGGACAGGGCGGCTCTGACTTACGGATCGTCCCCGCAACAGATCAACGCCTTTCGATATCAACATAGTCCCGCATGGTTTCGCCCATGTAGAGTTGGCGGGGGCGACCGATCTTGAGTTGCGGATCCGCGATCATTTCCTTCCATTGCGAAATCCAGCCAATCGTGCGGCTGACCGCAAAGATCGGCGTGAACATCGAAGTTGGAAAGCCCATCGCCTCGAGAATGATCCCCGAATAGAAATCCACATTCGGAAATAGTTTCTTCTCGACGAAATAGGGATCTGCCAGCGCCTGCTGCTCCAGTTCCTTGGCGACCTGAAGGGTCGGGTTGTTGTCGACGCCCAGGAGCTCGAGAACCTCGTCCGCAGATTGCTTCATCACCTTGGCGCGGGGATCGAAATTCTTGTAGACACGATGACCAAAGCCCATCAGGCGGAACGGGTCGTCCTTGTCCTTCGCGCGGGCGATGAATTCCGGGATGCGATCCGGCGTGCCGATTTCGCGGAGCATTTCGAGGCAGGCCTGATTGGCGCCACCATGCGCCGGTCCCCAGAGACAGGCAACGCCGGCGGCGATACAGGCAAAGGGGTTGGCCCCCGAAGAGGACGCAAGGCGCACCGTCGAGGTCGAGGCGTTCTGTTCGTGATCCGCATGCAGCGTGAAGATCCGGTCCATCGCGCGGCTGAGGATCGGATTGACCTCGTAATCCTCGGCTGGCACGGCAAAACACATGCGCAAGAAATTCGAGGCATAGTCGAGATTGTTGCGGGGATATTCGAAAGGCTGGCCGATGGTGTATTTATAGGCCATCGCGGCAATCGTCGGCATCTTGGCGATCAGGCGAATCGACGCCACTTCACGTTGCCAGGGGTCGTTGATATCGGTGCTGTCGTGGTAAAAGGCCGACATTGCCCCGACCACACCGACCATGATCGCCATCGGATGGGCGTCACGGCGCAAGCCACGAAACAGATACATCATCTGTTCGTGAATCATCGTGTGATTGGTGACTCTGCTCTCGAAGTCCTCAAGTTGTGCAGGACTGGGCAAGTCCCCGTAGAGCAGGAGATAGCAAACTTCGAGATAATGCGATTTTGCCGCCAGTTGGTCGATCGGATAGCCGCGATGCAAGAGTTCGCCCTTGTCGCCGTCGATGAAGGTGATCGTGCTGTCGCAACTCGCGGTCGACGTGTAGCCGGGATCATAGGTGAACACACCAACATTGGCGTAGAGCTTGCGAATGTCGATCACATCAGGGCCTGCCGTGGGCGAAAGAACCGGCAATTCATGGGTCTTGCCGTCAATTTCCAGCTTCGCGACTCTCTTGCCTTCTGACATCTGGGATCCTCCCACTGAGCGCCCGCAGGTCGTCTGCGCCTCGGGCTGTGTAAACGTTAGGCCTTGCCAAAGGGTTAAGTCCCTTCGCTGGCGGCATCGGTCAGACGGGCGATGGTTTCATCCCGCCCAATTACAAGCATCATGTCAATCACACTTGGCGTCGTTGTCCGACCTGCCAAGGCCGCCCTGAGCGGGCCGGCGAGTTGGCCGAATTTCATTCCGTGGCTTTCGGCAATTTGGCTGGCAACTGCCTCGAGATCATCACGCGTCCACCTAGCACTTTGCAGGTGCAGCGTCAATTCTCTCAGCATACCACGGGATACATCATTGAGATACACAGCAGCGGCAGCCTCTGGCACAAGCGGTCTGACTTTCATAACAAATGCCGCTTTATCAATCAGTTCCGGGAATGTCTTTGCACGTTCCTTGAGGCAGTACATTGCCTTCGACAACAGATCCGCCTGGCAATCATCGAGCGGTGGTTGGCCGGTTCTGGCCAGAAACTCGCCGAGTTCATGCAGCAGCGCAGCATCCTCCGTCGCGGCGATGTGCCGGCCACAGAGATTCTCCAGCTTCTTGAAATCGAATCGTGCCGGTGATCGGCCGATGGCCTCTAATTCAAACCACGCCTGCGCCTGAGCGTCGGTAAAAAATTCGTCATCGCCATGGCTCCAGCCAAGGCGCGCCAGATAGTTGCGCATCCCCGCCGCCGGATAGCCCATCCGTTGATATTCATCGACGCCAAGCGCCCCATGGCGCTTGCTCAGTTTCTTGCCGTCGGGGCCGTGAATCAGGGGGATATGGGCATAGACCGGCAGCGGCCAGCCCATCGCCGCATAGATCATCATCTGCCGCGCCGCGTTGTTGAGGTGATCGTCGCCACGGATGACATGGGTCACGCCCATGTCGTGGTCATCCACTGCGACCGCCAGCATGTAGACCGGGGTTCCGTCGCTGCGGAGCAGCACCATGTCATCGAGTTGATCGTTGCGGATGGTCACGTTGCCCTGCACACGATCGGCGATCACGGTCTCTCCGCCGCGTGGAGCCTTGATTCGGATGACATAAGGGGCGTCCGGGTGCTGATCGGGCGGAACATCGCGCCACGGGCTCTGAAACAGCGTCGAGCGGGCTTCGGCGCGGGCGGTCTCGCGAAAGGTCTCGATTTCGTCCTGGGTGGCAAAGCATTTGTAAGCCTTGCCTTCGGCCAGAAGGTGATGCGCCACTTCGGCATGGCGCGGCGCGCGCTCGAACTGGCTGACGGCCGCGCCGTCGTGATCAAGCCCAAGCCATTTCAGCCCATCGAGAATCGCCTGCGTTGCCTCTGGCGTCGAGCGGGCGCGATCAGTGTCCTCGATCCGGAGCAGAAACTTGCCCGCGTGCCCGCGCGCAAAGAGCCAGTTGAAGAGCGCCGTGCGCGCGCCCCCGATGTGCAGATAACCGGTGGGCGATGGGGCAAAGCGGGTCACGACCGGGCCTGTCATGGGGCGTATTAACCTTTCGGTAACAATGCGTGCAGTACGCTAGGGCCTTGTCTATCGACCCGCCGGGAGGGACACAAGTGGCGCGCATCTGGCCCCAGGTCGAGGCGGTCTGGCTCTTGCAGCGTGGCGCACTGTTTCCTTGGGTTCCAGTCCTGATCGGTTGCGGCGTGGGCTTTTATTTCGCGTTGCGGATCGAACCTGCGCCACTCCTGCTTGTGGCGGCAGGCGGCAGCGCGCTGTTGTTGATGCTCGTCGCGCGACGGGGGCGCGAATGGGGCGGACCGGCGCTCTGGGCGGTGGCGCTGGTGCTGGCAGGATTTGCTCTTGCCGGCTTGCGGGCGCACCTCTTGGCCGCTCCCGTGCTGGGTTGGCGCTACTACGGTCCCGTCGAGGGGCGGGTCGTGGGCATCGACCGCTCTGCCGCGGACGCGCTGCGGCTGACGCTGGACCAGGTGGTGCTGGCCCGCACCGATCCTGACCGTGTGCCGCGTCGGGTGCGGGTATCCCTCCATGGCCCGCAGTCGGCGTTCAAGGCGCAACCCGGCCAGCGGATCATGATGACAGCACATCTCGGGCCATCTGGGGGGCCGGTCGAACCGGGGGGATTCGATTTCCAGAGGCAGGCGTGGTTTTTGAGGATTGGTGCCGTGGGTTATACCCGGACACCGGTCCTGAGCATCGCGCCGGCCACTGGCAGTCTGCCCCTCTTTCGGGCGCGCATGGCGCTGTCAGAGCATGTCCAAGAGCGACTCCCAGGGCAGGCGGGGGCCTTTGCGGCGGCGATCATGACAGGCGACCGCTCCGCTCTTGACCAGACGACGCTCGTGGCGATGCGGGTCTCGAACCTTGCGCATCTTCTGGCGATTTCGGGGCTCCACATGGGGCTTCTGGCAGGGTTTGTCTTTGCCACCTGCCGCTTGGGCTTTGCCGCCGTGCCGGTCATCGGATTGCGTCTGCCCGCCAAGCGGCTGTCGGCGGCCTTTGCGCTCGTCGCGGCCGCGGGCTATCTGGGCATGTCCGGCGGCAATGTCGCGACCGAGCGCGCCTTTGTCATGGTGGCGGTGATGCTTGTTGCGGTGATGCTGGACCGCCGCGCGCTGACATTGCGGGCCGTCGCGGTGGCCGCAACGATCGTGCTCTCCCAGCAGCCGGAGGCGTTGCTGGGCCCCGGATTTCAGATGTCCTTTGCCGCCACCGTTGCACTGGTTGCGGTTTTTGGCTGGCTGCGGGACGCAGAAATTCAACTAGGGCCCCGCTGGCTGCACCCCATTCTGACGGTTGTGATTTCCTCGGCTGTCGCCGGGGCGGCCACGGCCCCGGTGGCGGCGGCGCATTTCAATCAGTTTGCGCAATACGGTCTTGTTGCCAACCTGCTCAGCGTGCCGCTGATGGGTATCTTGGTGATGCCAGCCGCGGTGCTGGCGGTGCTGCTCTGGCCCCTTGGGCTTGACGGGCTGCCCCTCTCGATTATGGGACTCGGGCTTGACTGGATCCTGTTCGTAGCGGATCGGGTAGCGGCATTCGATGGCGCGCGCCTTCCGGTTGTGGCCCCCACTCCATCGGTCTTGCCGCTTCTGACACTCGGGGCGCTTCTCGTGGTGCTATGGCAGGGCCGGACCCGCCTCATCGGATGCCTGCCCATGCTGCTGTCAATCTGGTTCTGGATCGAAACGGAGCGCCCGCTGGTTCTGATTTCGGACAGCGCAGCGCTGGTCGGCGTGATGACCGACCAGGGCCGCGCGCTCAACAAGCCAAAGGGCGGCAGCTTTGTTGCGACGAACTGGTTGGAAAATGATGGAGACGGCACAACCCAGCACGCAGCCTTTGGCCTTTGGTCAACCCTCGAGTCCGCCCCCTTGTCGATCAGGTTGATCGAAGGCAAGGCGGCGGCGCAGCTGCCGATTTCCTGCGACGGGGCAAGGCTTGTCGTTCTGACGGTCGATCCGGATCATCCGGCGCGCGAGCAGGGATGCACGATCATCACGCCCGCCAGCCTCCGCAAAACCGGGTCCCTGGCACTCTATGACACAGCCGAAGGCGGTCGCCTGGTCACGGCGCGCGACATCAGCGGTATGCGACTCTGGAATCGTCAGTAGGTGCGGATGAGTCCCACAAGACGCCCCTGCACCTTGATCTGATCTTCCGGGAAAAGGCGCGTCTCATAGGCGGGATTGGCCGCTTCCAGGGCGATCGCATTACCGCGGCGGAAAAACCGCTTGAGCGTGGCCTCCTGATCTTCGATCAGCGCCACGACGATATCGCCGTTATCGGCAACGGAGGTTTCCCTTATGATCACCACATCGCCATCATTGATCCCCGCCTCGATCATCGAGTCGCCCTTGACCTCGAGCGCATAATGCTCGCCGCGTCCCGAGATCATGCTGCCCGGCACGGCAACACTATCGCGGACATGGGCGATCGCCTCGATCGGCACGCCCGCCGCGATGCGCCCCATCAGCGGCACCTCGATGGCATGTGCGCTCACGACAGGCCGCGCATTGGCCGGCTGCGCTACATCCGGTCGATCACCTTCGATCACGCGCGGGATGAACCCATAGGAGGGGCCTCCCCCCATGCTTTCGGGCAGTTTCACGATCTCGAGCGCCCGCGCTCGATGTGCCAGTCGCCGGATAAAGCCGCGTTCCTCCAGCGCCGTGATCAACCGGTGGATGCCAGATTTAGAGCGCAGATCGAGCGCGTCCTTCATTTCGTCGAAACTGGGTGGCACGCCATCGCGTTGAACCCGTTTGTGGATGAATTCCAGCAGATCAAGCTGTTTTCGGGTCAACATGGGCAGAGTCTCCGGTCATGCGTATCCTTTTGTTCTACGCATGTTCCTGTTTTGTGTCAACCCTGCCAGTGACCGCAGTCGGGTCGGCTAGGCCCAATTCCCGGCAAAATCCTTGGGGATCATCAGGATGTCACGGTCCAGATCGCGGACATCGCGCCGTCCACACAATCCCATCGTGCTGTCGAGTTCCTTGGCAATCACCTCGAGCGCACGGGTCACGCCAGCCTCACCCATCGCGCCAAGGCCATAGGTGAAGGCGCGGCCGATATAGGTGCCCCTGGCCCCCATCGCCAGCGCCTTCAGCACGTCCTGACCCGAGCGGATGCCGCTGTCGAGATGCACCTCGATCCGGTCGCCAACGGCATCGAGGATCGCGGGTAGGGCGCGTATCGATGAAATCGCCCCGTCAAGTTGCCGCCCACCATGATTGGACACGATGAGTGCATCCGCCCCCACGTTGAGCGCCTCCAGCGCGTCACGCGGGTCCATGATCCCCTTGATGATGAGCGGGCCGTCCCACATCCTGCGGAATTGCCGGATCCGATCCCAGTTGAGCGCCTGATCGAAGGCCTCGGCGGTCCAGGCCGAGAGCGAGGAGGGATCCGTCACCCCCTTGGCATGGCCCACGATATTGCCGAAGAAGCGCCGCTTGGTGCCCAGCATGCCAAGGCCCCATTGCATCTTGGTCATCATGTTGGCCACCGACTTCACGGTCAGCTTGGGCGGCGCGCTGAGGCCGTTCTTGAGATCCTTGTGGCGTTGTCCCAGCATTTGCAGATCGACCGTGATCATCGCGGCCGAGCATTTTGCGGCCTTGGCGCGGTCGAACAGGCGCTGCATGAAATCGTCATCCTTGAGCGTATAGACCTGCATCCAGAACGGTTTACTGGTATGCGCCGCCACATCCTCGATCGAACAGATCGACATGGTGGAAAGGGTGAAGGGCACGCCAAACCTTTCCGCCGCCCGCGCCGCCTTGATCTCGCCATCGGCATGCTGCATGCCGGTCAGGCCGACCGGGGCAAGGCCCACGGGCATCGCCACATCTTGCCCGATCATGGTCGAGGCGAGGTTGCGCCCGGTCATGTCGATGGCCACCCGTTGCCGGAGGTAGATCCGGTCGAAGTCGGTCACGTTCTCACGAAAGGTCTGCTCGCTCCAGCTTCCCGATTCCGCGTAATCGTAAAACATCTTCGGCACGCGCCGGGCATAGATCGCCTTGAGATCTTCGATATTGGTGATCACGGGCATCTCGGATACCTCCAAATTGGTAAGGTCAGATTACCAAAGCCAACCAATTTCTGCAATCAGCCTCTTTGCCACAGCCCTCACGCGCGGTGTGCGCCTGCCGCCAGTCCGCGCACGAAGTCGAGCACGCCCTCGACGGGGCCGCCCTTGGCGATTTCGGCCACGATCGCGGATCCCACGACGCAGCCATCGGCCACGCCGGCGATGATCTGTGCGGTGTCCGGCGTGCGGATGCCAAAGCCCACGATCACCGGCAGGTCGGTCTGCGCCTTGATCCGCGCCACTTCGGGACCGACATCGGCGGCACTCGCCGCCGCCGCCCCGGTGATCCCGGTGATCGAGACATAATAGACAAATCCGCTGGTGTTTTGCAGCACCTTGGGCAGGCGCTTGTCATCTGTCGTGGGGGTTGCCAGACGAATGAAATTGAGCCCCGCCGCCTGTGCCGGCAGGCAGAGCTCTTCATCCTCCTCGGGCGGCAGATCGACCACGATCAGCCCGTCGATACCCGACGCTCTCGCTTCCTCGAGAAACCGATCGACGCCTCGGCTGTAGATCGGGTTGTAGTAGCCCATCAGCACAATCGGCGTGGTGTCGTTCACCTTGCGGAAGTCCGCCGCCATCGCCAGCGTCCGCGTGAGCGTCATGCCCGCAGCCAGCGCCCGCTGTCCGGCCAGTTGAATGGTCGGCCCATCCGCCATCGGATCGGTAAAGGGCACGCCCAGTTCGATGATGTCCACCCCGGCTGCGGGCAGACCCTTCATCACCGCCAGAGAGTAATCGGGATCCGGATCGCCCGCCATGATGTAGGACACAAACGCCTTTTTCCCGGCTGCTTTCAGTTCGGCAAATTTCGTGTCGATGCGGGTCATGCGGGCGGTCCTCCGAATACGTCCGTGCGGGTGTGGCGCAAACGGCTGAGGAAATCAATGCCCGGCTTGACCTTGGCCCGCGCAAACCCGTAGATGCGCGCAATTCACCGCAGGAAGGGGTCGAGATGGGTTTCAAGATGGGAATTGTGGGCCTGCCCAATGTCGGCAAGTCGACACTCTTCAACGCACTTACCCGCACCGCCGCCGCGCAGGCTGCGAATTTTCCGTTCTGCACCATCGAGCCCAATGTCGGCGAGGTCGCGGTGCCCGATGCCCGTCTCGACCGGCTCGCGGCGGTTGCCGGATCGAAACAGACAATTCCGACCCGGATGACCTTTGTCGATATCGCGGGGCTGGTGAAAGGGGCCAGCAAGGGCGAGGGTCTGGGCAATCAGTTCCTCGCCAACATTCGCGAGGTTGATGCCATCGCCCATGTCCTGCGCTGTTTCGAGGATGACGACGTGACCCATGTCGAGGGCCGTGTCGATCCGGTGGCCGATGCCGAAACGATCGAGACCGAGTTGATGCTTGCCGATCTCGAATCGGTCGAAAAGCGCCGCGCCGGGTTGCAACGCAAGCTCAAGGGCAATGACAAGGACGCCGCGCAGCAGGATCGCCTGCTCGCCGCCGCACAGGCCGCCCTGGAAACAGGTCGGCCGGCGCGCAGCGTCACGATTGATCCCGAGGATGCGCGGGCCTGGAAGATGCTGCAACTGCTGACCTCGAAACCGGTGCTCTATGTCTGCAATGTCGAGGAATCGAGCGCCGCCTCCGGCAATGCCCTTTCGGCGCGCGTGGCCGAGATGGCGGCGGCAGAAGGCGCCGCTTCGGTGGTGATCTCGGCCCGGATCGAAGAGGAAATCAGCCAACTCGATGCCGAGGAGGCCAGCATGTTCCTGTCCGAGATGGGGCTCGCGGAGGCCGGGCTCGACCGTCTGATCCGCGCCGGATACGCGCTCTTGCACCTTGAGACCTACTTTACCGTCGGCCCCAAGGAGGCCCGCGCCTGGACGATCTCCGCAGGCACCACCGCGCCGCGCGCCGCGGGCGTTATCCACGGCGATTTCGAGCGTGGCTTCATCCGGGCAGAAACCATCGCCTATGACGATTTCGTCACCCTGGGCGGCGAGCAGAAGGCACGCGACGCCGGCAAGCTGCGCGCCGAAGGCAAAACCTATGTCGTCAAGGATGGCGATGTGCTGCATTTCCTGTTCAATACCTGAGACAGCACCGGTCAGGATCGGCCCCGGACAGGCCGAGGGTTCTGCATGTCCTGTGAAAATCCCGTAAAACCAAAAGTTTGAAAAAGTCCCAAAATGGCCCTTGTTCCCCTGACGCGCTGCAATTAAACGGGTCAGCGGAGCTGTGGCCGAGTGGTCGAAGGCACGCCCCTGCTAAGGGCGCAGACCCGAAAGGGTCTCGTGGGTTCGAATCCCATCGGCTCCGCCACTTGCACATCGCGAACCAGTGACACTGCCCTGACGGGCACGGATTTTTCCGTGTTATCAAAGGGGTTTGCGGGAGCCGACCGAACCTCATAGACGCGCCGCCTGGCCAAAGCTGGGCTCAGAATGGCCCTCAGTCTCAGTTTGGGCGAACCTCGTCCATTCCGGTTCGGTCCACTTTTGGCATTACTTTTCAATGGCCTGCCTGCGAACACCGCCAAAACCCAAACGCGCGTTCCGAATGATATCGACGGCAACATAGACGGAACACACGGTAGGCGCGTTGCTCGGGATGCCAGCGTAAAGTGGCGGATTTCTTGGGTAGGTTCGCATCTCATTCACTCACCGAAACCCCTGATGACAAACCATTTTGGCACAGCTAGCATTCAAGAACCTCGGATTGGTTCAGATCGATGCGGAGGCTGACTATGCGGTGACGCGGGATCAGTCACGCGCGTGCACATCCACTTAAGACACTGCGAGAATTGTCAGGCTTCCCACCTATTCGACAACGGGATAGAACGGCTTAGCGGACCTCTCATCGCGCAGTTGAGATGGTTGGACCGCAGTCCCGCTTCGCGCTGCTCGCTGGCACGCCGATACTGCGCCCAATATTGAAGTGTGGCCCAAGACCTACCCTACGGCGAGGTGAGCCGTTCGATGCATTTGCTTTGGATCAAGGCCACGGAATGCCCTATCGCTTATGGAAATCACAGGTCAGCGGGCGGCAGGGGACGCTCTCGAGCATCTCACAGCGGCCTTCCCCGGTGAAGGCTGATCGCGCAAATTATTGATCGGATGAATTTCAATGCCCACGAAGCCTGCCAGAAACCAATCCGCATCGCCAACCCGCAATCTGGCGAGCACGGCGCCGGTTCCGGTGCCCGCAAGCGCGCGCAAGGCATTTCAACCGGAACATGCCCACCAGAACCTTGACCGCGGTGCGCGCGCGGCCATGGCGCGGCTAAGCGGGGGTGTCTCTGCACATGCCTTCATCGAGGCATGGACGGACTGGACTTTCCATCTGAGCAATTCGCCCGGGCGGCAGCTGGAACTTGCCGAGCGCGCGCAGCAGAACGCCCTTAAGCTGATGGCCCTTTCGGCAAGGGCCGATCCGGACGCACCGCCACCCTTTGTGCCGAAGCCCTACGATCACCGTTTCGATCATCCCGGCTGGAACACCCAGCCGTTCCTGCTGTGGCAGCAGGGGTTCCTTGCCGTGCAGGACTGGTGGGACCACGCGACGGACCATCTGCGGGGCCTGCAGCCCGAGGATGCCGACCGGGTGCGGTTCATGGCGCGGCAGGCGCTGGATACGGTGTCTCCCGCGAACTTCCCCGCGCTAAACCCCGAGATCATCAAAGCGACGCTGGCCAGCGGCGGGCGCAATCTTACCGATGGTGCCGCGCATTTCATGCAGGACATGGTCAAGACTCTGACCCAGTCGCATGATCCCGCGCCTAAGGGGTTCCGCGTGGGGCAGGATCTGGCCTGCACGCCGGGCACGGTCGTGTTTCGCAATGACCTGTTCGAACTGATCCAGTATGCACCCCAGACCGGGCAGGTGCAGGCCGAGCCGATCCTGATCGTGCCGGCCTGGATCATGAAATATTACATCCTCGACCTTTCACCGCATAATTCGATGGTGAACTACCTGGTCGGTCAGGGCTTCACGGTCTTCATGATCTCCTGGTGCAACCCGACCGCCGCACAGGCTGACCTGTCGCTGGAGGATTACCGGACGACCGGTGTGATGGCGGCGCTGGACGCCGTGGGCCGGATCGTGCCCGACCGCAAGGTCCACGCCGTCGGCTATTGCCTCGGCGGCACCATGCTGGCCATCGCCGCGGCCACGATGGCGCGCGACGGCGACGACCGGCTTGCCAGCATCACGCTGATGGCCGCGCAGGTCGATTTCGCCGAGGCCGGGGAACTCCTGCTGTTCGTCGATGAAAGCCAGGTGGCCTTTCTCGAGGACATGATGTGGGATCAGGGCTATCTCGACCGCCCGCAGATGGCGCGGACCTTTTCCACGATCCGGTCCGAGGATCTGATCTGGTCGCGGGCGGTGCGGCGATACTTCCTCGGTCAGGACGATCTGCCCACCGACATGGGCGTCTGGTCAGCCGACACCACCCGGATGCCCGCCCGGATGCATTCCCAGTATCTGCGGGGGCTGTTCCTGGAGAACCGGCTGACCGCGGGGCGATTTGCCGTCGAGGGGCAGGTGATCGCGCTGAAGGACATCGCGGTCCCGATGTTCGTCGTGGCAACAGAAACCGACCACATCGCGCCCTGGCGGTCGGTCTACAAGACGCAGCTCTTTACCGATTGCGACCTGACCTTCGTACTGACCTCGGGGGGCCATAACAGCGGCATCGTCAACCCGCCGGGCGGCGATGCGCGTAGCCGCTACCATCGCGGGGAGCGCCGGGCCGGAGGGCTCTACGAGGGGCCCGACCGCTGGCTGGAGGTTGCCGAAACGCGCACGGGGTCCTGGTGGCCGGAATGGGCCGGCTGGCTCGCCACTCAAAGCTCCGGCTCATCCGGGCCACCCGACACAGGCGCACCGGATCAGGGCCTGGCCCCGCTCGCTGCCGCGCCGGGGGACTATGTGTTGCAGACATGATGCCGGCCCATACTGAAAGGACATCTGCATGACCCATCCGGCGTCGTCAACGGAACCTCACGGTGGCTGAACTTAATCGGCAGCCTTTTCGTTGAAAACATCATGCAACATGGCCGGCATCAGTGCGTCCACATCCTTTGCGGTGCCCGTGCGGATGGCGCGGGCTTCGCGGGCCATCGGGCTGGGCGCTTCGCTCTTGACCACCGATCTCGAGGAAGCCATGGAGGCGGTCGAGCGGCTCGACGCGGGTATGGTCTGGGTCAACAACCCGATGATCGACAATGACGCGCTGCCCTTTGGCGGCTGGAAGGCGTCGAGGCTGGGTCGAGAATTGGGGCGCCAAGGGCGGGATGCGTTCCGGCGCTCGAAGATGGTCATCCTCGACCACAAACCCGCGCGCCAGGGCTGGTGGTATCCCTATCCTGATGACTGGTTTCTCGACGGCGGCGGTCGCACGCCTCTGTAGCGGGCAGGAACGGATGAGAGCTGTGCGGGTCGGCGCTGAACCCCGAGATGATCAACGACTTGCTCGATGTGATGCTGGCGCTGGCGCGCAAAGGCGTGACAATGATGGTGATCACCCACGAGATGGGCCTTGTCCGCAAGGTGGCCGACCGGCTGATCTTCGATCGCGTCGCGCGGGGTCGTCAGGCGGTTTTCCTTGATCGGGACCAAGCGGATCACGCGGATCCGCGGATCACGAACGACCTGAAAGTTATTGCCAAGTCTTGCGAAAGCTCCTACTCCTTGGGTGTTCCTGCCGCGTGACTGGCAGGTCGAGGACAGAGGGAAATGCTCTATCTGGCATTGGTCCGGTCGGCAAATTGATCTGATGTCGGAAGTCTTGGGGTGGATCGGCTGGGTCCTGATCCTCTATTGCATGTGCCTCGGGATCACGGACGTTTTCCTGCGCTACGTATTGAACGCTCCCTCCATGTGGATCGGCACGTCGATTCAGGCGGCGCTGGTTCTGATAGCTTGTGTTGGTGGGGCCTGCGCGCTCAATCATGGAGCTTTCGTGAAACTGGATCTTTTTTATGACGGGGCCAGCCCGCGCAACAAGGCAATTCTGGATCTGATGACCGCGCCTTTTACCCTGCTCTTTCTGGGGGTTCTGATCTGGAAAGGTATCGACGCGGCGCTTCTTTCGATCAAGCTCAACCAAGTCACGCCCACCGGCGTGCCACTTCCGATTTATCCTATCAAGAGTGCGATACCGATTGCGGCAGCAGCCGTATTGCTCGTCGTACTCAAGCAACTGGCCATCGACATCCGGCACCTCGTTACCGGGCAAGCCCCTGCGCCGGTTGCGGAGGACCGTTCGCCATGATCAGTCGTCAGGCAATCGGACAAGAAACACGAAGCCAATAAGGGGAGTAATATCTTGGGTATTGTGTCAAACATTCTTAGGACCACATTCGTTTCGGCAGGTGCTTTGGCGCTGAGCGGGTCAATCGCATTGGCTCAGGCGGATGGGCCACCGGACAAGGTGACCAAATGGGTTTTTCAGCCAGCCTTTGACCAGACTGACGCGGGGTGGGACAACGGGGTGATCCCTTGGGTCAAGGCGGTCGAAGAGGCGACACAGGGGACCGTCCTCATTCGTGTCGAACCAGCGGGCGCGTTGACCAGCGGATCGGAGGCCTTCCGCGAACAGCATGGGCACCGGCTGGTCCGCGACCTTCAGCGGGAACACGTCAAGGCCATTGTGGCTAAGCTGGCGGATCGTCCCGCCGCGTCGAACAATTGGCTGAAGGCTATCAAGATTCTCTTGCGCCATGCCGTGGAAATGGGCATCCGCCGGGACGATCCGACGGCGGGCCTTCGGAAGATGCGCACCGGATCGACGGGCTTCCGCACCTGGACGGAAGCCGAGATCGAACGCTTCTATGAGGCTCACCCCGTCGGAAGCCGCGCGCGGCTGGCCCTGGACTTGCTCTTGCACACCGGGCAGCGGCGGGCGGACGTGGTGCGCATTGGCCGCCAGAACGTCCGCGCTGGCGTCCTGACGAACACCCAACAAAAGACCGGGACCGAAGTGTGCATCCCCCTTCACCCCGATCTTGTCGCGTCCCTGGACGCCCTGCCCAAGAAGAACATGACCTTCCTCTTGACCGAATACGGGAAGCCGTTCACGCCCGACGGGTTCGGGAACTGGTTCCGGGACCGCGTGGTGGAAGCCAAGCTGCCCAAGGGCCTGTCGCCGCATGGACTCCGCAAGGCGGCCTGTCGGCGGCTGGCGGAAGCCGGGTGTTCCGCGAACCAGATTATGGCTATCAGCGGCCACCGGAACCTGAAGGAAGTGACCCGCTACACCGACGCGGCCAGCCGTTCGGCCCTCGCCCGTAGCGCCATGAATACCGTCTGGAATCTGGCCGAAGGGACCGAAACCAGAACGGGAATTGTCAAACCGGCTTCCCAAGTTTGACAAAATACCGCTTAAACCCCTGAATAGAAAGGGAGAAAAAGCGGGGATGGTAGGCCCGGAGGGACTCGAACCCCCAACCAAAGCGTTATGAGCGCTCTGCTCTAACCAATTGAGCTACAGGCCCGACCTGCGGCATCTGGTAAGCTGTGGCTTGCAACAGGTCAAGGCTTTCAGGTTGCGCCACACCGGGCAATCGGCTAACCGATGCGCAAGCACCAGAGCGGAGCATCAGGCCATGAGCGAGCACACAAATGGGATCACCTATGCCGATGCGGGCGTCGATATCGACGCAGGAGCCGCACTTGTCGAACGGATCAAGCCCGCCGCCGCCGCCACCCGCCGCGCCGGTGTGATGTCGGGACTGGGTGGTTTCGGCGCGCTCTTCGATCTCAAGGCCGCAGGCTTTGCCGATCCGGTCCTGGTCGCCGCCACCGACGGGGTGGGCACCAAGCTGCGCATCGCGATTGATACCGGTCATGTCGAGGACGTGGGCGTCGATCTGGTGGCGATGTGCGTCAACGATCTTATCTGTCAGGGGGCGGAGCCGCTCTTTTTCCTGGATTATTTCGCCACCGGCAAGCTCGAACTGGATCAGGCGACACGGATCATCAAGGGCATCGCGCGGGGCTGCGCGGCCTCTGGCTGTGCGCTCATCGGTGGCGAGACGGCGGAAATGCCCGGCATGTATCCGAGCGGCGACTTCGATCTCGCGGGTTTTGCCGTGGGGGCAATGGAGCGAGGCCGCGACTTGCCCGCAGGGGTGACAGAAGGCGACATCCTCCTCGGTCTGGCCTCTGACGGCGTTCATTCCAACGGCTTCAGCCTCGTGCGCCGGATCGTCGAGATTTCGGGGCTGGGATGGGAGAGCGCCTGTCCCTGGACCGAGGGGAGCCTTGGCGCGACGCTGCTCACGCCGACCCGGCTCTATGTGCGCCCGGTGCTGGAGGCGCTCGCAGGAGGGGGCATCCACGCGCTGGCTCATATCACCGGCGGTGGGCTGACCGAGAACCTGCCGCGCGTTCTGCCCGAAGGCCTTGGCGCCGAGATCGACCTTGACGCTTGGGGTCTGCCCCCGGTCTTTCGCTGGCTGGCCGAGTCCGGCGGCATGAGCGAGGCCGAACTGCTCAAGACCTTCAATTCCGGCATCGGCATGATCGCCGTGGTGGATCCGGCGCAGGCCAAGGCGGTTGCGGCCCGGCTCGCGGAGGCGGGCGAGAATGTGCAGCCTCTGGGACGCGTGACGCAGGGCAGGGGCGTGGCCTATCGGGGCCGCCTCTTGTGAGCAAGCAGGTCGCGATCTTTCTCTCCGGCGGCGGCTCGAACATGCGCGCTCTGGTGACGAGCATGAGCAATGATCACCCCGCCCGCCCGGCGCTGGTGCTCTCGAACCGCGCCGACGCGGGCGGCATCGCCTGGGCGGCGGGGCAGGGGATCGCGACCGAGGTGGTCGATCACCGCCCCTTTGGCCCCGACCGCGCCGCCTTCGAGACCGAAATCGCCGCGCGCCTCATGCCCTATGACATCGACATCATCTGCCTGGCGGGGTTCATGCGGGTGCTGACAGCGGGTTTCGTGACCCAATGGCAGGGCCGGATGATCAATATCCATCCCTCGCTCCTGCCCAGATATCGCGGCCTGCACACCCATGCCCGCGCCTTGGCCGCAGGCGAGCGCGAGGCGGGCTGCACCGTGCACGAGGTGACGACGGAACTGGATGACGGCCCGATCCTCGGACAGGCGCGCGTGAAGGTCCTGCCCGACGACACCCCCGATAGCCTCGCGGCCCGCGTTCTGGCGCAGGAACATCTGCTCTATCCTGCGGTGCTGCGGCGCTTTGCGGCGGGCGACCGGACCCCGCTCTATCTGCCATGACAGCCCGCGCCATTTGCATTTCCCGCGATCTGGACTAAAGCTTTGCAATCGGGCAAGGCCGCACCCCAGGCAAGAACAAAAAGACAAAACGCATGACCACGATCACCACCACCGACGAACTCGCGGCCTTCTGCACCATGGCGCGGACCCATCCCTATGTCACCGTTGATACCGAATTCCTGCGCGAGCGCACCTATTATTCGAAACTCTGCCTCGTGCAGCTTGCCGTGCCCGGCAAGGATGCGCAGAGCGCGGTTCTGGTCGATCCGCTGGCCGAGGGCCTCTCGCTCGATCCGCTCTATGCGCTCTTTTGCGACACCTCCGTGGTCAAGGTGTTTCACGCGGCCCGTCAGGATCTCGAGATCTTTCAGGTCGATGCGGGCGTGATCCCCGCACCGATGTTCGACACGCAGGTTGCGGCGATGGTCTGCGGTTTTGGCGAACAGGCAGGATATGAAACGCTGGTCAAGAAGATCGCCCGCCAGAGCGTGGACAAAAGCTCGCGCTTTACCGACTGGTCGCGCCGCCCGCTGAGCGAGGCCCAAAAGACCTATGCGCTGGCCGATGTGACGCATCTGCGGGAGATTTACGAGTTCCTCGCCCGCAAACTCCAGGACACCGGGCGTGAGCAATGGCTGGCCGAGGAACTCGCCGTGCTGACCGACCCCGCCACCTATCGCACCGATCCGGCCGTCGCCTGGCACCGCATCAAGACACGCAACAGCTCGGGTAAATTTCTGGCCGTGCTGCGTGAACTGGCGCGGTTCCGAGAGGAATATGCCCAGACCCACGATGTCCCGCGCAGCCGTGTCTACAAGGATGACGCTCTCGTCGAACTGGCCTCGACCAAACCGCAATCACTGGAGGATCTCGGGCGCTCGCGGCTCCTGCTGCGCGAGGCGCGCAGGGGCGAGATTGCAGACGGCATCCTCTGCGCGGTCAAGGCCGGGCTCGCCTGCCCCCAGGATCAACTTCCGCGGGCGGATGCCGAAGGCGACAAGGCGCAGGTCAACCCGGCGCTTGCCGATCTCTTGCGGGTGCTTCTCAAGGCCAAGAGCGAGAGGTTTGGCGTCGCCTCGAAGTTGATTGCCAGTGCCGCGGATCTCGACACCCTCGCGGCGGGTGGACGCGATATTGCGGCGCTGAACGGTTGGCGGTTCGATGTGTTCGGACGTGATGCGCTGCGGCTCTGCGAGGGTGCGATCGCGCTGGCGGTCAGGGGTAACGGGGTCGAGACGGTCGATCTGTGAACTGGTCGCCTCAACGGCGACTGACCTGTTCGTTGCGTGCTCCGCGCACCCGCACAATGCTGGCCGTCTCCAGCTTGGGCAGCGAGACGAACGCCGCAGCGTGAACTTCCCGGGCCCGCTCCGACCCCTGTGGCATCGTATCGGACTGAACGGCCATCAGACTGAATCCCAATTCTCCGTTCACCGGCTGAGCGTCCTTGTCATCGGGGATCAGGCGCACGTCATAAGCCCCCTGCCGGAGTGGCAGACCCGTGACCCGGACAATTGCGCCATCGCTGGTGCGCTCGATGACCATGCGCGTGATCTGATCCACCGGCGTGCCGTCATAAATCTCGTCGCGCTTGCGAAACAGGATCCTGTCCTCGCGTTGCGGAATCAGCGGGTTGGTGTTCTCTGCCGGGGTGCTCGATACGCTGCGCGAGCGACTACCCCCGAACCAGTTGCGGGGATTGACCCGCGACTGGCGGAACCCGCCACAGCCTGCCAGAATGGATCCCGCCGCCAATGAGATAAAAACCCGCCGTCGCATCTTCCAACCGCCCCCGTCATCATGTTCTATCCGACTACCCTATCCGATCTGGGTTGAAAAGGTGCAAGCGGGGGCTGGACCTCGGGGCGGACGACGCCTAGGTGAATGCCAGACCGAAAGGAGCAGCGTATGGCAAGCCCGGCCTTTGAAGAGATTGTCGACGATTTCGCGTTTCTCGACGACTGGGAGGAGCGCTATCGCTATGTGATCGACTATGGTCGCAAGATGCAGGGGCTCGACCCCGCGCTCAAGGTTCCCAGCACCAAGGTCGAGGGCTGCGCCAGTCAGGTCTGGCTGCATCCGCGAATCGAGTCCGGGCAGTTCTGGTTCGACGGCGACAGCGATGCGCTGATCGTGCGCGGTCTGATCGCGGTCCTGCGCGCGCTCTACAATGGGCTGCCGGTGGGGCAGGTGCCGGGCGTCGATGCCGGCGGCGAACTGGCGCGGCTGGGGTTGAATGACCATCTCTCGGCGCAACGCTCGAACGGACTCAGGGCGATGATCGATCGTATCCGGCTGGTTGCCTCCGAGGCGGCCTGACCCGCACAGAGCCTGGGGGCGCTGCCCCCAGACCCCCGGGATATTTTTAGCCAGAAGAACCTGCAATCAGGATTTTGCGGCCTGTTCCTTGAGGGTCGTTTCAAGGTCGCCATAGCCGGTGAAGCGGTATTCATAAGCGAGCCCAAGCCGCGCGGCACAGGCTTCGGCCTTGGTGCGCAAGTCCGCATCATCGGTTTGCGCCTGATAGACCAGCTTGGTGTAGTTGGCAAAGATCATGTCGCGCAGTTCGGGGTGTCTGTCCAGCCCCATGGGTTTCCAGACAAAGGCGTCGAACTGCCTGACCAGGAAATCGGTAAGGTAGAAGGCGCTGATCTCGTCGTCATGGGCGGCAAAGCGGTCATTGCCCTCGAAAAAGGCATAGCAATGCGGTCCGGCGACCATCTCGACGCCCAGATCGGCGCATTTTGCCTGCAACAACCCGCCGGTGCCGCAATCGGCATAGACCACGAACAGGCGGTCATAATCGTCACGATGGCGCGCCACAGCGTCGGTCACGGCTTCGGTGATGCGTGCGGGGTAGAGATGCAGATTGGCGGGCAGGCAGTGCAGATCCATGTGATCCCAGCCATTGGCACGTTTGAGCGCCAGAATCTCATGCGCCAATGCCCCGCAGGCGATCAGCAGGAGGCGCCCGCGCCCCTCGGCCTCAAGCCCCTGAGTGGTCAGGTGATCGTCGCTCAGATCCATTGCGCCCTCTTCAAATGCAAACGGCCCGCACAGGGGGCGGGCCGTGCGACAGCGTGTCAGACGCTCAGCCCGCCGCCATCCGGTTGTGCTTGCGCGCCATGAAGTCCTTGGCCGTCTCGACAGCGACGGCGGCATCCCGGCAATAGGCATCGGCGCCGATCGCACGTCCGAATTCCTCGTTGAGCGGCGCCCCGCCCACCAGCACGACATAGTTGTCGCGCTTGCCCTGTTCGATCAGCGTGTCGATCACCACCTTCATGTAGGGCATTGTGGTGGTCAGCAGCGCCGACATGCCGAGGATGTCGGGCTGTTCGGTTTCGAGCGCCCCAAGATATTTCTCGACCGAGTTGTTGATGCCCAGATCAACCACTTCGAATCCGGCGCCTTCCATCATCATGCCGACAAGGTTCTTGCCGATGTCGTGGATGTCGCCCTTGACTGTGCCGATGACCATCTTGCCGACGCGCGGCGCGCCGGTCTCGGCCAAGAGCGGCTTGAGAATTGCCATGCCACCCTTCATCGCGTTGGCGGCAAGCAGCACTTCGGGCACGAACAGGATGCCGTCGCGGAAATCCTTGCCCACGATGGTCATGCCGCCGACCAGCGCCTCTGTAAGAACCCGGTAGGGTTCCCAGTTGCGCTCGAGCAGGATGTTCACACTCTCCTCGATCTCTTCCCTGAGACCATCATAGAGGTCGTCAAACATCTGCTGGACAAGTTCGTCATCGTCCAGTTCCGACAGGATGATGTCGTCGTCTTGGTCGGACATTGCCGGGTTCCCTGATTCTACTGCGCGGCGCCGCGCGTTACGTCTTGCCGCAGCTATCGACAATTCGGCGCTGGATCACTAGGCGAATTGCGACACAGGCCGCGTCTCTACCGACTTCTAAATCGAAATCCGCTGTTGGGGGTGTGA